>JAAXHJ010000065.1 GCA_012270965.1 Candidatus Palauibacter poriticola | reverse complement strand
CGTCGGGAGAATGCGGCACCATGGCGAATCACCACACGCGGGCGGTACCGGAGGTCGACGACGGACAACGGGAGGAGCTGGAACGCTGGCCGCGGCGGCCCACGACCGGACAGGCGCTTGCGATGCGCGCGCGGATCGTGCTGGCGTCGGCCGAGGGAGAGAGCGACGTGGGCGTGGCGGCCCGGCTGGGCACGACGCGCGAGACGGTCGGCAAGTGGCGCCGGCGGTTCATCGGGAAGGGATGCGACGGCCTTCTGGACGAGCCGAGGCCGGGCGCCCCGCGCAAGGTCGGCGACGCGGACGTCGAACGGGTGGTGACGATGACGCTGGAGTCGATGCCGCGGGACGCCGCGCAGTGGAGCACGCGCTCGATGGCGAAGGCGTGCGGCATGAGTTCCGCGACGGTGAACCGGATCTGGCGGGCCTTCGGCCTGCAGCCGCACCGCGCGGAGACCTTCAAGCTCTCGACCGATCCGTTCTTCGCCGAGAAGGTCCGCGACGTCGCCGGCCTGTACATGGCCCCGCCGGAGCGGGCGGTGGTGCTCTGCGTGGACGAGAAGTCGCGGATCCGGGCGCCCGACCGAGCCCGGCCGATGCTTCCGCTGCGTCCGGGGACCCCGGCCCGCCGGACCCACGACTACAAGCGCAACGGCACCACTTCGCTCTTCGCCGCCCTCGACATCGCCACGGGCGAAGTCGTCGGGAGATGCCATCCGCGCCACCGGTCCGTGGAGTTCGGGAAGTTCCTCACGGTCGTCGAGAAGGCGGTGCCGAAGGAGCTGGAGGTCCATCTGGTCCTCGACAACTACGGCACCCACAGGACCGCGATGATCCACAAGTGGCTTCTCGGACACCCCCGCTTCCACCTGCACTTCACCCCGACCAGCGCGTCATGGCTCAACCAGGTCGAACGCTGGTTCGCCGAGATCGCGAACAAGCAGATACGGCGCGGAAGCTACCGAAGCACCCGGGAACTCAAGCAAGCCATCGAGGACTACCTGGAGGTCTACAACGAGGATCCCAAGCCCTTCGTCTGGACGAAGTCGGCGGACGATATCCTGGAATCCCCCAAGAGTTACTGCGAACGGATTACCGATACGGGACACTAGTTTTGTGGCGAATGGAGCGCAATTGGCCAGCGTAAGGGTGACCTGTCGCGGCCGCCTTTCGTTCGTCTTGTGTTGGAACAGCAGCTCCGTCGGCTCCGTCGGCGCATCGAATTCGGGTGGCGGCACGGGAGCCGGAACCGCCGAGGATTCGGGTGTTGGCCGTCATCGGAGGTGACTGATGGCCAGCCCCTGCATTCGGATTAGTGCTTCGGCTCCCGACGCGCCCAGGCGGAGGAGTTCGTCGAGTTCGGCGCGCGTGAAGGGCGCACCCTCCGCCGTCCCCTGTACCTCGACGAGGCGGCCGTCCTCGAGGTAGACGAAGTTGAAGTCGACATCAGCTGCGGCGTCCTCCGCGTACTCCAAATCGAGCCTCGCCTCGCCGTCCACCATCCCGGCGCTGATCGCGGCGACCGATTGGCGGAGCGGGCCCGCGCTTAGCGCACCGTCCGCCACCAGCCGTTGGAAGGCCATCTCGAGCGCTACGCACGCCCCCGTGATGGAGGCGGTCCGGGTGCCGCCGTCGGCAACGAGGACGTCGCAGTCCACCGTCACGGTCCGCCCGCCGAGCGCCTTGAGATCGACGGCCGCCCGCAGCGAGCGGCCAATGAGACGCTGAATCTCCTGCGTGCGACCCCTCGCGCCACGGCGCTCACGGCGGATGCGCTCGGCCGTGGCCCGGGGCAGCATGGCGTACTCCCCCGTCACCCAGCCGCCCCGGCCCTCGCGCCACGGCGGGATCCTCTCCTCGACCGAGGCCGTGCAAAGCACGCGCGTCATCCCCATCGTGATCGTGCACGATCCCTCGGCGAAGGGGGCCGTTCCCGTCTCCAGGGTCGTCGGTCGCAGGGCGTCCAGCGCGCGCCCGTGTGGACGTGCCGGCATCGGGCAGCCTCGGTCGAAGGTCGAAGGGGAGAAGCGATGAACATCGAACGCGTTGAGAGTATGCGGGCCGCGATCCCGCTGCGATGGAGGGTCCCCGCAACGTGCCTGGCGCTGGCGGGTGCGACGGCGGCCTGCGCGCCGGGCGACTCCCCCGAAGCGGAGGCGGAGGTCGTCTCGACAAGCGTGCTGTTCACGGGGGCGACGGTCATCGACGGGTCGGGCGAACCGTCGTTCGTGGCCGATGTGGCGGTGGAGGGTGACCGGATCACCTTCGTCGGCGATGCCTCGGCTACGGGGGTCGCGCTGCGGGACACCATCGCGCTCGACGGCTTGCTGCTCACGCCCGGCTTCATCGACATGCACAGCCACATCAGCGTCATCAGCGTCGGCGAGGCGTACGGGCTCGCGGCGGTCGAGTTCCTCACCCAGGGGATCACGACCGGCGTCATCGGCGTGGACGGCGCGAGCAGCACCGATCTCGCGGCCCTGTACGCGGACCTCGAGGACGCCGGCATCGGAAAGAACCTCATCTCCTACATTGGACACGGTTCGGTCCGCGCGGCCGTCATGGGCATGGACGACCGCGACCCGACCGCGGGAGAACTCGACGAGATGAAGGCGCTCGTCCGGGGGGGGATGGAGGACGGCGCCTTCGGGCTCTCCACCGGTCTCTTCTATACGCCCGGCTACTATGCGGAGGCCGACGAGGTCATCGAACTCGGCCGGGTGGCGGCGGAGTACCTGATCGGCGGCGAGCACGCCCCGGTCTACGATACGCACGACCGGGATCTCGGCGCGGCCTACCAGGGGATCGGCTACCACGAATCGATCCGGGAGGCGATCCACATCGGGGCCGAATCGGGCCTCCGCACCATCTTCAGCCACTTCAACGCACAGGGGGCGGCGTTGTACGGACGGGCCTCGGAAGGCGCGGCAATCATCGATTCGGCGCGGGCGGAGGGCCTCGAGGTGGCGGGCGCGCAGCACGTCTACACGTCCACGATGTCGAGCCTGCGAGCCTACACGATCCCGCGCTGGGCGCAGGCCGGCGGACCGGAGCAGATGGTGCGCCGCTTCCAGCATCCCGACACGGCACGGATCCTCGATGTGCAGACGATGGAGATGCTCGACATCCGCGGCGGGCCGGAGAAGATCGTGTTCGCCGACGCGAGGCCCGAGTTCAACGGCAAGACGCTGGCCGACGTGGCGGCAGAGCGCGGGCTGCCCGTCCCCGAGGCGGTGCGGGAGATCATGTCCGAGTCGAACCCGTGGGTGATGAACCGCGATCTCTACGACGTCGAGAACACGCGCTACCTCGCGACGATGCCGTGGATGATGACGTGCACGGACGGGGCCACGCCCGCGCCGGGCGCGGAGATCGTGCATCCTCGCGTGTACGGGGGTTTCCCCAAGAAGATCAGGGACTTCGTGGACAGGGACGGCGCGATCGGACTCCCCTTCGCGATTCGGAGTATGTCGGGCCTCGCCGCGGACTTCCTGCGGCTGGACGACCGCGGCTACATCCGGGAGGGGCTCGTCGCCGACATCGCGGTGATCGACCCGGAGCGGTTCACGGACCGGGCGACGTACGACGATCCGCATCAGTTGTCCGAGGGGGTCGCGCACCTGCTCGTCAACGGCCGCTTCGCGATCCGCGACGACGAGGTGACCGGCGAACTCGCCGGCCGTCCCCTGCGGCGGCCTTGAATTGAACTGTTTGCGGTGGTCGCCGAAGCGCGGAGCCTTGACGGCCGTGACCACGGGTACGACCAGGGCCGCGACGACGGCCACGAACTGACCGACTGGGAGCGTTCCATGGGTTCATCGCGCATCGCGACGTCGGCGGCGGCCTTGCTCGCGTTCATCCTCCTTCCGGCGGCGATCGCCGCGCAGGCGGGGCTCGTGATCGAGGATGGACAGGCGCAGATCGTCCCCGCCTTCGCGGATTCGTCCACCTGGATCCGCCATGAGGTATGGGTGGAGACCGAGTTCGACTCCGACGGCGACGGCCTCCCGGACCGCGTGCACCTGGATGTGACCCGTCCGGCGCAGACCGGCGTCGAGGGGTTGAGGGTCCCGGTCATCTACGAGACCAGCCCCTACTACTCGGGCGTCGCCGGCATCGACTTTGCGCACTTCTGGGACCTGCGCCAGGAGGTGGGCGGCGAAGCCCCGCCGCGCGATCCGTTCCCGGCGACGATTGGTCACATCGCGAGCCAGCCGAGGATCTCGAACTCGCACGTGGCGACCTGGGTGCCGAGAGGATTCGCGGTCGTCCACTCGCAGTCGCCCGGGACGGGCCAGTCGCAGGGCTGCCCGACCGTGGGCGGCGCGAACGAGTCGCTGGCGCCCAAGGCCGTGATCGACTGGCTCAACGGCCGGACGCGGGGCTTCACGAGTGTGGACGGAGACGAAGAGGTGCGGGCCTCGTGGGCGACGGGGAAGGTCGGGATGACGGGCACCTCCTACAATGGGACGCTCCCCCTGGCCGCCGCGATGACGGGCGTCGAGGGGCTGGAGGCAATCATCCCCGTCGCGCCGAACACGTCCTACTACCACTACTACCGATCCAACGGGCTCGTGCGATCACCAGGCGGATACCCGGGCGAGGACATCGACGTCCTCTTCGATTTCATCTTCAGCGGCTTTCCCGAGGTCCGCGACTACTGCCTCGCGAACGTGCGCGACGAGATGACCGCCAGGCTGGACCGGAGGACGGGGGACTACAGCGATTTCTGGGCGGGCCGGGACTACCTGAATCACGTCGACGGCGTGCGGGCGGCCACGCTCATGAGTCACGCCTTCAACGACTGGAACGTCATGCCCGAGCACAGCTACCGCATTGCGATGGCGCTCAGGGAGCGGGGCGTGCCGCTGCAGATCTACTACCACCAAGGCGGACACGGCGGGCCGCCGCCGCTGGAACTCATGAACCGCTGGTTCACCCGCTACGTGGCCGGTGTAGAGAACGGCGTGGAGGGCGATCCGGCGGCGTGGATCGTTCGGGAGGGAGACGAGCGCGAGCAGCCCACGCCCTACGCGAGCTATCCGCACCCCGAGGCCGACGCCGTGACGCTCCGTCCGAATGGCGACGGGCACTGGACCGGATCGCTCTCCCTCGACGATTCGGGAGCGGGCTTCGGCGTAACGGGAGCCGATCGCAGCTTGGGTGGCGGCGGCGCGCGTGCCGAGACCGGTGCGATCATCGACAACTTCGCCTTCACCGGCGATCAGTTGGCCGCCGCCGAGTGGTCGAACCACCGCCTGCTGTACGCGACGCCGGAACTGCGCGAGGATGTCCATCTGTCGGGCGTGGCGACGGTCCGCGTGCGGATGTCGGCGGACGCGCCCGCGGCCAATCTCTCCGTCTGGCTGGTGTCGCTGCCGTGGGCCGAGAGCCCCCGAATCAACGACAACATCATCACCAAGGGATGGGCCGACCCCGCCAACGCGGGTGCCGAGGACATGGCGTCGCCCCGCACCGGCTCGCCGCTCACGCCGGGAGAGTTCGTCGATTTGGAGTTCGCGCTTCAGCCCGACGACCAGATGATCCCGGCCGGAGCCCGCATCGGATTGATGATCTTTTCCAGCGATAAGTTCTTCACGCTTCACCCCGACCCGGGCACGACCCTGACCATCGACTTGGGGGAGACCCGCATCGCGCTGCCCGTCGTGGGAGGTAGCGCGGCCCTGCGGCGCGCGCTGGGCGTCCCCGCCTCCGACTAGCGCGCGGCCTAGGCAACGCTCGGTCAACATGGTGCCTCTCACGGAATGAGGCCGCCATGCTGCGGACAGCGGTCAACATCACCGATATCTAATACCGGGAGGGAACCATGGGCGCTCGCGGAGGCTTCCTTGCCGCCGGGGTCCTCAGTTGCGCGGCCATCGCCTGCGGCGGCGCTCACTCCGAACCCGAAGACCAACCCCCGAACGTGGTCGTGGTCTCCGATTCAGCGGGCATCACCAACATAGCTCTGGGCCGGGTGGAGGAACTGTCGATGCCCCTCCTGGACGCGAACCTCGTCTTCTCCACCCGCGATCTCGGGATCGAGTTGTTCTCGGTCGGTGACGCGGTGCTGCTCGGAAACGACGGCCTCGCGCTCGCCAACACGGGCTCGAGCGAGGTGTTCCTCTTCGCCGGTGACGGTTCGATCACGGCTCGGGTGGGAGGGCAGGGCGAAGGGCCCGGGGAGTTCAGCGACATCACGACCCTCCTCGCCACGGATGAGGGGTTCCTGGCATACGACGCGCGGCTGACTCGCCTCACCCAGTTTTCGGCGAGCGGCGAGTTCCTCACGTCGTCCCTGCTTTCCGCCCAGAGCGCCATCGTGGACCTGAGGCCGCTCGCGAGAGATGCGGCCGGGAACCTGCTGGCGATCCTTGGAGAACAGCGGTTCTTCCTCCCCGAGGGGATGAAGAGAGATACCACTCCGCTGCTCTCATTCGCGGATCTGGAGACCGAGCCGGACACGCTCGGCATGCTGCCCGCCAAAGCATGGGTCTACGGTGGCTTGCCCGGTGGCGGCGCAACGCGCACCGAACCGGCGGTCGGGCGGGACATCGTGGCCGGCGGCTTCCGCGACCGGGCCCTGATCGGTGACCAGGAGATGCTGAGCCTCTCCGTCTACGCGGCGGACGGGCGTCTGACGCGTCTGATTCGGGGTTCGGGTGGGGGATGGACGGTCACAGACGCGGAAATCGAGGCATGGAGGGCGGAACGAATCGCTCGCAGAGGTCCGGAAGTCCCGGACTGGTACGTGGAGTTCGCCGCGAACGCCCCCTACCGGGAGACCCACCCGGCTTTCCACTCGGCGGTTCTGGGGCCTGAGGAGATGGTCTGGATCGGGCTTGCGACGCGGTTGGGAGAGGACACGAGACGCTGGCTCGTCAACGGCCCCGACGGACAGCCGCGGGGGTGGCTGGATCTCCCCGCCGAGGCGAGCGTCCTGGCGGTCGATGCCGGCCGCTTCGTCCTGCTCGAGCGCGACGCCCTCGACGAGCAGGAAGTCAGGCTGTACCGCTACCGGTAGAACCCCGGCGGAACCCCGCCCTGGGCTGGCTGCCCCGCGAACGATTGCCCCCTGCCGAGCCGCCCGCTCCGCGCAAACGTCGCGGCAGACGCGGCTCGGCCCACACTCCGCTGCACCCCGCCGCGAAACCGTTCAGGATTGTCTTCGTACGGCCGATTCGGTATGCCTGTTCGGCACTATTGGCGCGAGAATGACGCGGCGAGAACGACCTGCGGGATTCTCCGCCGAACGAACGAGGTCGCCGGCGACGAAATGAAGATCCAGCCCATTTGGTTCACCGGCGTGCTCATTGGACTGCTCACGGGCGCGGTGGCGTGCGCCAGCTCGGGCAGTAGTCCGCCGGACACGGCCGTCCGGCCGGATTCCGCGCGCGTAGCCGAACTTGAAGCGATCTACCGGGCGCGCGCGGAAGCCGCCCTCGAGGGCGCGCACGAGGCGGACATCCGTTTCATGACCCATATGATTCCGCATCACGCGCAGGCTCTGGTGATGGCGGGCTTCGCTCCGGACGCCGGCGCCAGCGTCTCGATCCGGACGCTGTGCGCGAGGATCATCAACGCGCAGACCGATGAGATCGTCGTCATGAGCCGCTGGCTCTCCGACCGCGGCCTGCCCGTACCGGAGACCAGGGACATGCGGGGTCACGGAGACGGAGCCATGCTCATGGCCGGGATGCTGACCGCAGAGCAACTTGCGGAGCTGGAGGCCGCGCGCGGCACCGACTTCGACCGCCTCTTCCTCCGATATATGATCCAGCACCACAACGGCGCCGTCACGATGGTGCGGGAGTTGTTCGCCACCGACGGCGCGGCGCAGGACGACTTCATCTTCAAGCTGGCCTCCGACATCCACGTCGACCAGGCCACGGAAATCGCCCGCATGGAGTTGATGCTCGAGGCGCTCGCCGCGCCGGAGCCGGGCGGCTGATTCATACAGTTCACTCCAAACGAAGGGTCCGAAATGATTATCGTCAACAAGGTTCGAGACCACGCTCAATCCTCCGTTCCCCTCGCGACGCTGTTCGTCGGTGCGTACGCGGTACTCGGAGCGGCCGGTTGCGCGTACCAGTCGACGCAGGCCGGGATGGCCACCGCTCCCGTCCGCCCGGCGGCCGCGCCCACCGGGCTTCAGGTCGATCCGCCCACGCCGGACCCGCGCGTCGGGCTCGCGGCGGGCATGTTCGATGCGGGCGAGGCGATCTGGAACCTCAACCTCCTGTCCGCCACGCCGCCGCCGGACCCGTTCGTGGGCACCTCGAACTCCGATCTCGCCTTCACGGGCCCCTACGCGATCCAGGGCAACTACGACGGCATTCAGATCTGGGACATCTCCGACCCGGCGAATCCGGAGTCGGTCGTGACCTACGTCTGCCCCGCCTCGCAGAGCGACGTCTCCGTCTACGAGCACCTTCTCTTCGTGTCCGGCGAGGGGTTCGGCGGGCGGCTGGACTGTGGCGAGCAGGGCGTCGAGGAGGCCGTCAGCCACGACCGGCTGCGCGGCATCCGCATCTTCGACATCTCCGATATCACCGCGCCGGAATACGTGGCGAACGTGCAGACCTGCCGCGGCTCCCACACGCACACCGTGCTCGAACACCCCGGGGATGAAGACAACGTCTACATCTACGTCTCCGGCGCAGCCCCGGTGCGGCCTGCCGAGGAGCTTGCGGGCTGCTCCGGCGCGCCTCCCGAGGAGGACTCCAATACCGCTCTCTTCCGCATCGAGGTCATCAGGGTGCCCGTGGCCGATCCGGCAAGCGCCGAGATCGTGAGTTCGCCCCGCATCTTCGAAGACCTGGTGGCGCCGCCGACGCACGGCCCGGCGCCCGACGACCTTGCGGTGATCGAGGCGGCCCGGGAGCGCGGCGCCTTCATCATCGAGGTGATGGGGCAGGAGATGGTGCTGCCCGAACCGGCCGCCCAGCAAATGCTCGGGCAGATGGTGGCCCAGCGCGGAGGCGAGGGCCCGCCCACCGCGGCCGACAGCGCGGCGCTGCGCGAGGCGCTGCCTTCGATCATAGCGCAGATGATGGGAGCGCAGGGCGGCGAGGGAGACGGCCCGGAACCCGGCCCCACGCAGTGCCACGACATCACCGTGTATCCGGCCATCGGCCTCGCCGGCGGAGCGTGCGAGGGCTACGGCATGCTGCTCGACATCTCCGATCCGGCGAATCCCCGGCGGCTCTCCGCCGTGGCGGACTCCAACTTCTCCTACTGGCACTCCGCCACCTTCAACAACGACGGCACGGCCATCCTGTTCACGGATGAATGGGGCGGCGGCGGCGCGCCGAAGTGCCGAGCCTCGGATCCGATGGAGTGGGGCGCGAACGCGATCTTCACCATCGAGGGCACGGAGTTGGAGTTCCAGAGCTACTTCAAGCTCCCCGCCCCGCAGACGCCGGAGGAGAACTGCGTGGCCCACAACGGGTCGCTGATCCCCGTCCCGGGCCGCGACATCATGATCCAGGGCTGGTACCAGGGCGGGATCTCGCTCATCGACTGGACCGACCCCGTGAATCCGGTTGAGATCGCCTACTTCGACCGCGGCCCGGTGAACCCCGACCGCATGCAGATGGGCGGCAGCTGGTCCGTGTACTGGTACAACGGCGTCATCGTCAACTCCGAGATCGCCCGCGGCCTCGACATCCTCGAACTGGTTCCGAACGAGGCGCTGACGCAGAACGAGATCGACGCCGCCAACTCCGTGCAGTTGACGCACCTGAACTCCCAGGGACAGCCCATCTTCGAATGGCGGGCCACGTTCGCGCTGGCGAGGGCCTACCTCGACCAGTTGGAGCGGCACGGCGGTCTCTCCGCCGCCAGGATCGGCGCGATCCGGGACGAGTTGGCCGGAGCCGAGGAGATGACGGGGTCGGCGCGCGCCGGCGCGCTGCGGTCGCTGGCCGACGCCGTATCCAGTGACGCCGCCGGCGCGGGCGACGCCGCGACGGTGCGAAGCGTGGCGGAGGTCGTGCGAGGTCTGGCGGACGCAGGCATGTGAATGCATCCCGACGCCGCTTACGGCAAGGTGCTGGAAACCCTCCACGTCCACCGCGACGACTTCGAAACCCATCACCTCGGCCAAACCTGTATCGCCGGGTTCTACGACGAACGCACTTCCATGCCCGCTGGCCCTATTGGTTCCTTGGCGAGTTCAAGCGACGCTACACTCTCGGGTCGCCGACAACCTGCTCGCGAGTTATTCGGGTATCGACGCCCGCCCCCAAGAGGGTTTACGCCCTCCGCAATGACGGTTGCTCGGCGAATCGCCGAGATGTGCTTCGTCCCCGTTTGCGCGAAACCGTCATCCGCAATCCGGCGATTGGATCCGGGTTTTCTAATCCGCATCGGCGATGCCGGACAACTCCACGGACGGTCGGTCGGAGAATCTCGCGCCCAGGGAGACCGTGTCTCCCATAGGTCTCGACGTGCCTGCGCAGCGTGAGTTCCTCCGCGATGAGTTCGGCAGCGCGCTCCAGCACCCGTCGCCGCCGCTCCGTGTCGAGTCCCTCGATGACGTCGTTCACGTTCAAGGCCATCATGATCCTCTCATCGTGAGCCCCTCTCGCTGCAAAGCGCTACGGACGGAATCCCTGCCAGCGGACGCCGGGTACGGACTCGAATCGTTTCGCCATCACTTCCAGGGCTTCGGGGTTGTCGTCCACGAGGATGAAGTCACGTCCCAGTTCGTGGGCGGCCATGCCGGTCGTGCCGCTGCCCGCGAAGAAATCCAGCACGATATCGCCGGGGTTCGATGACGCCGTGATGATGCGGCGCAGGATGCCGAGCGGCTTCTGGGTCGGATAGCCTGTCCGTTCGGTGCCGTTCGTGGAGACGATCGTGTGCCACCACGTGTCCGTGGGCAGCTTGCCGCGCGCGGCCTTTTCGGGCCCGACGAGCCCCGGCGCCATGTAGGGGATCCGTTCGATCTCGTCCACGTTGAAGACGTAGTTCGACAAGTCCTTCACGTAGAAGAGGATGTTGTCGTGCTTCGCCGGCCAGCGTGTCCGGGGACGGGCGCCGTAGTCGTACGCCCAGATGATCTCGTTCAGGAGGTGGTCGGGTCCGAACAGGTCATCCAGGAACAGCCGGCAGTGATGCACCTCCCGGTAGTCGACGTGGAGATAGAACGACCCGTGGGGGGCGAGAACGCGATGCGCCTCGACGAGTCGGGGCCCGAGGAACGCGAGATAGTCGTCGAACCGATCCGCGAACCGCTGAGTGCCAAGGACGGTCGTCTCGTAGCGTTGGCCCTGAAAGCCCGTCCGGTCGCCGCCTCCGCCGCGTGACGCGCGACGGGTCTTGATCCGCGTCCGTCGCTGCGTGCGGCCGGTGTTGAAGGGCGGGTCGATGTAGATGAGATCGGCGTGGCTGTCCGGCATCCCCCGGAGCGCATCAAGGTTGTCCGCAAGCATGATCGTGGGCACGGGAACCTCTCGGGCGATGCCGCCCATGTCGCGGGAAGCGGGCTGGAGTCCCACCACACTACGGCCGCCGCAGGAGGGGCTCAACGCGAGGACGTGGATGATGCCCATTGCCGGCTCGCCGTTCGGACGCCACGATCAACCCCCGTTGGATCGCTCGCTCGAAGCGCGGCCGGATCGCCTTGATGTCCGGCCGCCCCCGACGCTCGACATGCGCCGCGCGCGACGGCGCCACACCGGAGACGCCAATGGAATACGATCCCACACTTCCCTGGTACCGACGCCTTCACTGGCAGGTGCTGTCCGCCATGATCCTGGGCCTCGTCACGGGCTGGGCCTTCGGGCTGCCCGCGGCGAATGCGATCGGCTGGATCGGCGAGCTGTTCATGAAGCTGCTCCGGATGATCATCGTGCCGCTCGTGCTCACCTCGATCGTGTCCGGGGTGGCCTCGGTGGGAGGGGGAAGGGCGATCGGCCGCCTGTTCGGGAAGACGATGGGCTACTACGTCGTCTCCAGCATGCTGGCGGCGCTGACCGGTCTGTTGATGGTGAACCTCATCCGGCCCGGCCGGAACGCGGACATGGGCGCCGCGGCGCAGCAGGCGGTGCCCGAGCTGGACACGCCGGACTCTGCCGTCGATCTCATCCTCGACATCGTCCCGAACAACTTCTTCGCCGCCGCCTCCGCGGGCGACATGCTGGCGATCATCTTTTTCTGCATCGTGTTCGGGGCCGCGATCACGGGGCTGCCGGAGAAGCCGCGCACGGCGGTGACCGACATCTTCAACGCTTTCTTCCAAGCGATGATGGCGCTCACGTCGGGGATCATAAAGTTCCTCCCCATCGGCG
The DNA here is from genome assembly GCA_012270965.1 of Candidatus Palauibacter poriticola. Taxonomy (GTDB): domain Bacteria; phylum Gemmatimonadota; class Gemmatimonadetes; order Palauibacterales; family Palauibacteraceae; genus Palauibacter; species Palauibacter poriticola. Next base: position 41,506 of record JAAXHJ010000065.1, on the reverse strand, counting down.
TCTTCGCGCTCATCACGAGGATGGTGGGGGAGACCGGCTTCGACCGCTTCGCCGCGCTCGCCAAGTACTTCGCGACGATCGGGTCCGGGCTCACGATCCACCTCTTCATCACGATGCCGCTCCTGCTCATCGTCCTAGGGCGCATCAAGCCGCTGACCCACTTCGCAAACCTGCGCGAGCCGCTCCTGACCGCGTTCTCGACGAGTTCGTCGGGTGCGACGCTCCCGGTCACGATCAAGACGTTGCGCGAGAAGGTCGGCGTGTCGAACAAGGTCTCCTCGTTCGTGCTCCCGATGGGTGCCACGGTGAACATGGACGGCACGGCGATCTTCGAGTGCGCCGGCGCCCTCTTCATCGCACAGGTGCTTGGGGTCGACCTCAGCATCGGGCAGCAGGCGATCGTCGTCCTGACCGCGCTGCTCGCCTCGATCGGGGCGGCCGCGGTGCCCTCGGCGGGCGTCGTCGTGATCTTCATCGTGTTGAACGCGATCGGCCTCGGCGACAACCCGGAGGCGATCACGATCGTGGGTGCGATGCTCGCCATCGACCGTCCGCTCGACATGTACCGCACAGCGGTCAACGTGTTCAGCGATTCGTGCGGCGCCGCGATCATCGCCCGCTCCGAAGGGGAGGAGGGGGTAGACACCGAAGTCCGCTGACGTTGATCACGCCGCCCCGGGCGCGCAGCCCGTACAGCCGCCGCGCGAAGGGTTGAGGGATGCCGGATCGTAGGGAGTTTCTGAGCTTGGCCGGGGTTGGAGGCGGGAGCGCGCTGCTCGGTGCCTGCGCCGGGGGTGCCCCGTTCGTCGGAGCCGTGGCTGACGACGATGGGCTGGACCCGACGGCTCGTGCGCTTCTCGGGGAGTTACGCGAGATCCCGGTTGACGACACGCACTGTCACCCGGTCACGTTCGACGATGCGGAGACGGACCCCGAGCGGTTCATCGAACGGCTCGCGCTCTCCGCCTTCCCGATGGACCGCTACTTCCCGGCGGGCGTCTACGAGCGTTGGCAGGCGGGCGACGCGGCGGAACGCGCCGCCCTCGACGCCGAGTTCGACGTTGCCACGACCCGAGCCCGCGTGCTCGAACAGGCGGGCGAGACCGTGTTCCTCCGGTATCTGGTGAAGGAACTCGCCGCCTTCCTCGACTGCGACCCGACCTTCGACGCCGTGATCGAGGCCCGCAACGAACGGGGGCGGGACTACGCAAGCTACCTCGGGGCCCTGTTCGCCGACGCGAACATCGAGAACGCGATGCTCGACATGGGCTACCGCGAGGGGATGGACCAAGCGGGCGTGGACCGCTTCAAGGACGCGATCGCCCCCACCCGGGGTCGCCACATCCTGCGGGTGGACACGATCGTCGGGGGCCTCATGGGCGACGACCTCGGGATCGACGAGATCGAGGTCGGGATGATGGCCGAGATCGAGGCGGGACTCGACGGCGACGGCAACCTCGGAGCCCCGTCGTATGGGATGAAGTCGTACCTGCTCCCGCGCCTTGGGCTGCTCAAGCCGCTCTTCGACCGGGCCGCGGCCCGCCGCTCGTGGGACGCCTTCCGGTCGCGGCGCGCGCGCGGCGAGGTTCCGGCGCCGGATACCCAGGACCGCGACGACTACTGGCAGATGCAGAGCGAGGCGCTGCGCTACCTGCACTCGCTGGCGCTCGAGGCGTGTCTGGAGCGGGACATGCCGATGCAGTTCCACGCCGGCGACGGAGAGGCTCCGCGCGGGATCATGCGCAACCAGGACCCGTTCCTCATGGAGGAGATGGTCCGCTTCGAGCGGGGCGGGGTGATGCGCATGCCGCAGGTGATTCTGATCCACGCCGGGTACCCGCTCATCGGCCGCGCGGCGTGGCTGACCCACCTCTACGCGAACTGCCACTTCGAGTTGTCTCTCGCCGCGCCCCTCATCCACCACGGCATGCTGCGCATGTTCCTCGAGGCGATGGAGGTTGTCCCCCTCTCGAAGATCCTGTTCGGGAGCGATGCCTATCACCTGCCGGAGTTCTTCTGGCTCGCGGCCAAATGGGGTCGGCGCTTCCTCGCGCAGGCGCTCGGGATCTACGTCGACGCCGGGATCCTGACCCGGGACGAGGCCGTGGCGGCCGCCCGCATGATCCTGCACGAGAACAACCGCCGCCTGTACCATCTGTAACCACGGTGCAAGTTGCTCGCGTTGACGGAGCCCCGCGTGTGTGTACAAGCTCCTTTGTTCAAGAAGTGGTTCCGGCGTGCGGTGGAGCAGAGTCACGCACGGCCCGCCGTCGCAACCTCATGGGGCTCCCCGGGATCCACACCTCAGGTCCCGTACGGACGGGCGCGTGGCGCCTAAACGACGAGACGAACCGACAACCTTCGTAGAATCGCGAGTCCGGCCACGGATACGTTGCAAATCAATTCGCGCTGTTCTTGCGATACCGTGATCACGGGTGCCGCAAGACCGATCATCACATCATTGCGATACCACTCGCACACTCGTTGCAAATCCGCTTGCGCCGACGTAATCTGCGATGATGGCACCCACACGGGAGTACCGCCCACGGGTCGCGGACGCCGAGCTGGAGGAGCGCCTAGCGGCGGCGGGCACCGTTCTCATCGAAGGCCCTCGCGCCTCCGGCAAGACGTGGACGGCGCAGCGCCTTGCGCGCAGCCAGGTACTCCTCGATGTGGACGAGACGGCGCGTCGGCTCGCCCGGCTGGATCCTGGCGAGCTATTGGCGGGCCCCACACCGCGTCTTCTCGACGAGTGGCAGCTGGAGCCCGGACTTTGGAATCACATGCGGCGGGCGGTGGACGACCGCCAAGCGGCGGGGCAGTTCATCCTCACGGGCTCCGCCGTGCCGCGGGACGACATCACGCGTCATTCCGGTGCGGGTCGCGTGAGCCGCCTTCGCCTGCGGCCCATGTCCTTGTTCGAACTGGGCCGGTCCACCGGATCCGTGTCGCTTCGGGCCGTCTTGGACGGCGAACGCGTGCCGGGTACGAAGGCTCGGCTCGGCGCGAGGGCGCTCGCCGAACTCGTCTGTTCAGGCGGCTGGCCGGCCAACCTTGGACGGTCGCCGCGCGCGGTTCTGCGGGCGAACCGGGATTACGTCGGTGAGGTCTGCCGGACAGATGTCCCCAACCTCGGCGGAACGCGACACGATCCGGAACGCGTGGACCGTCTGCTGCAATCGTACGCGCGCAACGTATCGACGACCGCGTCGATCTCGACGTTGGCGGCGGACGTGGGTGGGCCGGGTCCACCGCTGAGCGAAGGGACGGCGCGCCTCTACCTGGCGACGCTGCAGCGCCTCATGCTCATCGAGCCGCAGCCTCCCTGGGGGCCCCACCTCCGCTCGCGCTCACGACTGCGGTCGACCCCCAAACGGCACTTCGCGGATCCATCGGTAGCCACCGCCGCCCTCCGCGCGGATGCCCGGCATCTGATGAGCGACATCGCGTGGTTCGGGTTGTTGTTCGAGTCGCTGGTCGTGCGGGACCTGCGCGTCTACGCCCAAGCCATGGATGCCCGCGTGTGCCACTATCGCGACAACACAGGTCTGGAAGTGGACGCCATCGTCGACGCGGGACCCGGCCGCTGGGCCGCCTTCGAAGTCAAGCTGGGCACGCATCGGGTCGACGACGCCGCCAAGGTTCTGCTCAAGTTCGCGCGGCGAGTGGATACGGACCGGTGCGGCGAGCCGGCTGCCCTTTGCATTATCGTCCACGATGGCTACGCATACGAACGCGAGGATGGTGTCGCCGTCATCCCCGTCGCGGCCCTCGGACCGTAGGGGTCCGCGGCCGGACGAACGCCGCAGGACGGCCAGCAGCCGGACGAACGCCGCAGACGACCGGCTACCGATCCCGCCGCCGGGCGGCGCGACCCCGCCACTTCGACATGGAGAACGACTCATGAAGACAACCGGCCCAGTCATGCGCAGCGCCCTGATGGCCCTTTCGGCGCTGGTCCCTCTGGCCGCGGCGGCGGAAGCCCTGCAGCCGACCCAGATGGTCGGGGCGCCCGACCGGGGTCCGGACGAGGGAGGGGGGCCGTACGACCGTCTCATCATCCGTGGCGCGACCGTGATCGACGGCACCGGCGCCCCCCCCATCGGGCCCATGGACATCGTGATCGAGGGGAACCGCATCGTCGAGGTGATCGGCGTCGGCGTCCCGCAGCGGCCCATCGACGAAGCGAGGCGCCCCGGGCTCACGATCGAGGGCAACCCCGGCGCCACCGTGCGCGAGATCGACGCCACCGGGATGTACGTTCTGCCGGGCTTCGTGGACCTCCACCTGCACACGGGCGGCGTCCCCAAGGCGCCGGAGGCGGAGTACGCGTACAAGCTCTGGATGGCGCACGGGATTACGACCGGCCGGGGCGTGGCATTCGGCCCCCACGACTGGTCGATCCGCGAGAAGGCGCGCAGCGCGGCGAACGAGATCGTGGCTCCGCGCATGTGGGTGTACCCCTTCACCGGCGTCGGGGGCGAGGGATGGGGGGACCGCCGGATCGACACGCCTGATGACGCGCGCGCCTGGGTCCGGTACGTGAAGGAGTCGGGCGGCGACGGGCTCAAGCTCAACTCGTTCCGCCCGGAGATCATGGAGGCGCTCCTCGACGAGGCCGCGCAGCACGGCCTCGGGAGCACCGCCCACCTCGGACAGATGGGCGTCGCCCAGATGAACGCGCTCGACGCCGCCCGCCTCGGCCTCGGCACGGTCACGCATTTCTACGGACTGTTTGAGGCGCTCTACAAGGACCACGACGTGCAGCCGTGGCCTCCGGAGATGAACTACAACGACGAGCAGCACCGCTTCGGCCAAGTGCCCCGGCAGCGGAACCTGATCCACGAGCGCGGCAGCCCCGAGTGGAACGCCTTCCTCGAAGAGATGCTGTCGTACGATGTCACGCTCGATCCCACGATGACCGCCTATCAGGCGAGCTGGGACGTGGACGATCAGATGTACGCGCCGTGGCACGAGACCTACACGCTGCCGACGCTGTGGGAGTTCTACGAGGCGAACCGGGAGGACCACGGATCCTACTACTTCGACTGGACGACGTGGGAGGAGGTGGCGTGGCGCGACTTCCTCGAGGTGTGGCACGACCTGCTCAACGACTACAAGAACATGGGCGGGCGCGTCACGGCGAGTTCGGACGCGGGCTACATCTACAACCTCATGGGCTTCTCCACGATCCAGGAGATGGAACTTCTGCAGCACGCCGGGTTCCATCCGCTGGAGGTGATCCGCGCCGCGACCCTGCACGCGGCCGAGACGCTGTTCAAGCCGATCGGCCGCCCGATCGAGTTCGGCGTCGTGCGACGCGGACTCCTCGCGGACCTCGTGATCGTGAAGGAGAACCCGATCCAGAACCTCAAGGTCCTATACGGAACGGGCGCGCGGCGCCTGAACGACGAGACCGGAGAGGTGGAGACGGTCGGCGGCATCCTCTACACGATCAAGGACGGCATCGTTTACGACGCGAAGCGGCTACTGGCCGACGTGGCCGATATGGTCGAAGAGCAGAAGCGCGCCACGACCACCGCCACCGACAACTCGATCCATTGACGAATCGGTCGTTCGACGTCACGCCGGGCACGCTCTGGCGCAGGGTTGTCGGCATTGTCGGACGAGGAATACCTGCTAGTGTAGTGCCGCAAAAGCGGTGTTGGCACGGTTGACCTTGGCGAGTATGTCCTGGACGGTGGCGGTCCAGACGAATGGTTTCGGGGCACGGTTGCGGTCGTCGATGTAGGTGGTGATCGCGTGCACGAGCTGGCCGACGCTGTGGACCGTGAGGCGCTTGAGTTGGCGCTGGGTGAGTTCGGAGAAGAAGCGCACGACGAGGTTCAGCCACGATGCCGAGGTGGGCACGAAGTGGAAGTGTACGCGGGGGTGCCGGTCCAGCCAGGCCTTCACTCCGGCATGCTTGTGGGTGGCGTAGTTGTCGAGGATGAAGTGCAACTCGAGTTCCGGGTCGCACTGTCTCTCGACGGTGCGCGGGAAGCGGAGGAACTCCTGGTGACGGTGACGGGGCGGACACTGGTGAATGACCTCTCCGGTGGCGACGTCGAGTGCCGCGAACAGCATCGTGGTCCCGTGCCGCTTGTAGTCGTGCGTCATCGTGCCCGCCCGCCCCTTCTTGAGCGGCAGCCCCGGCCGGGTCCGGTCCAGCGCCCGGATCCGGCTCTTCTCGTCGAATGAGAAGACGATGGCCCGCTCCGGCGGCGCCACGTAGAGCCCCACCACGTCGCGGAGCTTCTCGACGAAGCGGGGATCGGTGGAGAGCTTGAAGTAGCCACCCTGTGGGGCTTCAGCCCGTGGGCCTTCCAGATCCGCCCCACCTGGCTGTGATGCAGCCCCATGCGCTCGGCCATTAGCCGCGTGCTCCAGCGCGTCCCGCTGGGCGGCTTCTCCCGAAGCGCGCGGCGGACGATCTCGGCCTCGAGTTCGGGCGTGATTCGGCTCCGCGGCCGACCGGGGCGGGGTCGGTCCTCAAGTCCCGCGAGACCCTCCTCGTCATAGCGGTCCAGCCATCGCTGCACCGTGGGGAGCGAGACGCCGATCTCGCGGGCCAGAGCCCGCCCCGACGAACCGGCGGCCGAGCCCAGGACGATCCGGGCGCGCTCCACGCGCCGTTGCGGGGTCGTGCGGGCTCGAACCCAGCCCTCGAGCTCCTTGCGGTCCCCGGGTCGCAATCGAATCCTTCGCAGTGTAGGCATGCATGGAAGATAGCGATCCTTCCGCGTCATGCCCACATGACTTAAGCGTCACTACACCAGTTGGTGGCGAGCGGGTGATCGTGACGCTGCGGAATACTTCAACTCTCACGGCTTCGGATCGCCGGTTCGTGGCGGGCTTGGGAAACGCCGACCTAAGCGGTCACGAGTTTCGCGCGCTCTTGATGGCCCAGGATCGCCAGAGGCTGGAATTAATTCCGGCAGGAAATCGGCTAACCACTTACAGGGCTGCACGATCTGCGTTTCCTGCCGTCGGATCGGACACTACTGGACCGTGCCTCGAAAGCGGGAAAACCGGCCATGAATGGCGGGACTCCCAAAGCGGTCGTATGCCCTTTGTGGGGCGTATCCCCCGGTATGTCCAAGACTCCGTCCAATCAGCCTGTCCAAGGAAACCAGGGGGCACTATAGTCCGCTGTACTTCACCAACCGCCGGACCCATCTTCGGCGACTGTGCTCCCGGTGGCGAGCGCGACGACCTCGATGGCAGCCTCACGCATCGTCACCGCCAGCGTGCGGCCGTCGGGGCTCACACTCGGCTGGAGTGCGCCGAGCACGCCGGTCGTAACCTGTTCCGTCGCGCCGGTGGGGATGTCCACCCGCCACACCTGGAAGGGCCCGAAGCCGTCGTTGCGCGAGTAGAAGAGCGCCGTGCCGTCGACGCTCCACTCGGGCGCGCTGTAGGGTTCGCCATTGGCAAAGGAGACAACGGCCGTGGGGGTTCCACCCGCTGCGGGTACCGTGTAGACGGTGACGCGTCCGTCCTCGAACGAACGTCCGTAGAAGGCCAGCCGCTCGCCGTCCGGCGAGAAACGGGCTCCCATGGCATAGCCCTCGAACCCGTCGAGCGGGACCCGCACGGGGTCGCCGACCGCGAACCCCGTAGGGGGATCGACAGCGACTGTGTACACGGACCCCGGGTTCTCCTCGAGAGGCGGGCCGTGACTGCTGAAAGCAAGCGTCCGCCCGTCCGGGCTCCAATCCGGCTCGCCAGTGTCCGCGCCAGGTCCGAAGTGTGTAAGTCGTGCGGGTCGCTCGCTCCCGCCGACCGGGACGAGCCATATGTCGTCGCTCTGCACCATGTGTGAGTGGAAGGCGAGCCACCGGCCGTCAGGCGACCACGCGGCGCCGTAGTCTTCGCCCTCCTCCGAGAGGAGCGTCCGGACCGTGCCGGCCGGGGCACCCTCCGCATCGAGGTCGAGGACGCCCAGGTCGAAGTCGATGGGCATGCGGACGCGTCGCCAGGAGAAAGTGATGAAACCCAGCCCGCCCCCGGCGGGGTGCCAAGAAGGCAGGAAGGCGCTCGTGGAACCGGCCGTTGTCACATCGGCGGGTTCCCCTCCGGTCACCGGAACCAGGCCCACCGCGGTACGCGTGTGGTACACGCTGAGCGCGACCCGCCCGTCGGCGAGCGGCGTGACCGCGAGCACGTCACGACCGCTGTGCTCCAGCCGTTCGGCCGGGGCTCTGTCCACTGGCACGCGCCAGGCGACAAAGAGCGAGTCGTCGATCCCCGCTGCCGCCAGATGGAGCGCCCCGCCTGTGGGGGACCACTCCACGCGGCGGTCCCATCCGAGCTGGAGGCCGGCGGCCAGCGTGCGCGTCTCGCCCGACGCGATCTCCGTCACGGCCAGGTCCGCGCGTCCGCCCGTGGCGCGAAGGTACGCGACCGAGCGCCCGTCGGAAGATCGCACAGGCGCGATCCATCCCCCGGCGCGGCCGACGACCACGGATGCCGCGCGGTCGGGTCCCGGCGCATACGCTACCCACGCGGTATCGGCACCCGCGTATCGAAGCGCGGTAACGGTCCCGTCGGTCAGCAATCGCGGATAGTCGATGCGTGCGTCCCCGGGATCCACGATGCGGGACTCCCGGCCGGTGGTCGGGTCCAGGGTCCAGACCCCGTGACGGTCGGAATGGCGGTCGACGTAGACGACGCGCGAACCGTCGGGCGACCAGGTCACCCGCGACCGTCCTCCCTGCGTGCTCGTCACCACGCGATCCCCGGTTGCTACGTCGTAGACCGTCAGGGATCTCCTGTCCGCAGCATAGTCGGCGAATACGACCCGATCGCCGTAGGGCGACGGAATGCCCGGGTAGGCGTCGTACAGGTCCGTGTGGACGTGTCGTGCGAGCACGACGTCCGGGGGGACATCTTCGACGTCGCTTCCGCACGCCGCCGCCAACAGGAGCGGCGCTGCTGCGAGGCCGCGGGACGGAACCGACCGCAATCGCGGCCTACCGAGGGTGAAGCTCATCTGATCTCCTTCCGGCCATCTGACAGCACGTCAGTGGTCCGTTCCTCGACCGTTTCGAAGTCATGCTGGATCACCACCCATTCGCCGCTCGTCCTCCGAGCTATGAGGTCGATCCCGATGTCCCGACCGTCGAGGCCGGTCAACTCCTCGCGCTCCGGCCAGTCGGCCCAGCGCCAGATCCCGTCGATCTCGAATTCGGGCTCCTGCCGCGCGATCCGCATGAACAGTTGCTCGAACCAGCGGCCCTTTTCCGACTCGTCCCGGCTCTTCCCGCGGATGCGCTCCAAGACTTCGCCACCGGTCGGCTGTCCCGCGAGATCGAGACCTATCTGCTCATCCATGAGGGTGCGTGCTCGCCGGTATGGGGTTCGGATGATGCTGATCACAAGAGGCCGCATCGCCCCCGATCCCAACGATAGCTCCATTGCGGAGGTCTTCGCACCTCCGAGTCTCCGTTCGATCTCTCCCGATGAAGTTGCGCCGCACCCGCGGCGGGAGATAGACAGAGCGCCGGGCGCTTTCGAGCCGATGCCTTGCGGGCACTAGTCGTTATCTTCGCGGGCCTCAGCTTCGACGGTTTCGTCGCGAACGGTCGGGCCGAGGATGGCGCTAGCGCCAGGTGACTGCTAGCGTCAGAGCATTCATCGGCGTCACAAGGAGTTCAGTTGTGGACCTGCAATGCATGGCGGTGTTCCGGAAAGTCCCGGAAGGCTACATCGCCTTCATCGAGGAGTTTCCCGGTGCCAACACCCAGGGCGCTTCCCTCGAAGAAGCCCGGTCGAACCTTCGCGAGGCCGTCGCGTTGGTGATCGAAGCCAACCGGGAAATGATCCGCGAAGACGCCGACGGCGGTACGGTCATCAGAGAGCCCATCACCGTCACGGCGTGAAGCGCCGGGACTTGCTGCGGCTTGCTGCGGCACTTGGCACACCACGGATGCGCCTAAGCCGCTTGAGGTCGGGGGCCGCCCTGGCCGTCGCGGCCATCAGCCGTGCGGCCCGCTCCGGCCGGAACGTCGCAAGGTTCCGGGTGTCGGCCCACCCGACCCGCTCCGATGTGCCCGGTCGGCGGTCGTCCGGCTCCGGAGCATCGTGGAGGCAATACGCCGCGACCCCGGCGAACGAACGCCCCAGCCCGTTGATCTTCGGGATCACCGGTCCAGCGCCTCGCCGCTCAGGAGACCGGCCGCAAGCTCGCCCACCCGCTCGACCGCCTCCAGCGTACCGGAAGGAGCGGAAGCACCGGAGTTCAGGGCGCGGGCAATCTGGTTTAGATTCACCCCGATCCGGTGAAGCTCGACCCGCTCCGCCGCGCCGAGACGGAGAACGACCGCCTCGCGGATCGGCTGCCCCAGCGCCCTGCGGCGCCTGTAGCCGCCCTTCGTCATGCGGGCCGCTCCGGCCCGCTCGGCGATCTCCGCGGCCTCCGCGGTGTTGACGCGCCCGCCGATCGTACGGCTCCGAAGTTCGGCCTCGGGCTTCCGGGGACGGGCCATGGTAGGGCGGCCTCCTCTGGTGGCGCGCGAAAGTGTCGTTCGGGGGCTCGGGGGCATCCCCCGGCCAGAGTAAACGTGAAGCGTTTACACATCTGGCTCCCCCACAAACCGCAGAAACCAGCGCCCCCGTGGCGCGCCCGCGCCAACGCCGGCCGGGGCGCCCAACTCTGGACGACGCGCCCCGTCGTCGCGAGGTTTCATTCGTGCAGATCGTGCAGTCCATCGAATCGAACGATGGCACGCACGAGAAGAAGCCACCGGAGCTACGGCGCCGGCGAATGGGGCCGGAACCGGGTCAGGGTCTTTCCCGACCCGAAGACCGGCCTGTTCCAGGTGGAGTGGAGAGAGAACGGGCTAAGGCTCACCCGGTCGCTGGGGCACCGCGATTGGGCGAGGGCGAAGCGGCAGGCGGACGAGTTCGCTGCCGGGTTCGCCGCTCCGGACCTGAACGGCAAGGCGGAAGCCGAGCCCGAGCCGCTCACCTTGGAGACGCTCTTTGAAATCTACGGTGAAGAGGTGACGCCCTCCAAGGGGCGGAAGTCCTGGCAACGGGACAGAGCCGCGATGGCGATGTTCCTCAAGTTCTTCGGCGGAGACCGAAGGCCGGAGACCCTATCCCAGCGCGATTGCGACCGCTTCATCCGGGAGCGCCGCGCGGGCACGGTCGGTCCCAGTGGCAGGCCCGTGGGCAACCGGATGATCGAAGCGGACCTGACGTTCCTCATGGCGGTGCTGAACTGGGCCGCGAGGTCGAGGGACGAGAACGGTCGCCTGCTGTTGGACAAGAACCCGCTCAAGGGACTCCGGAAGCCCACCGAGAAGAACCCCAACCGGGTTGTTCTCACCGAAGCGGAATACCAAGCGCTGCTGGGGGTCTCGCGGGGGTTGGACTGGCGCTTCCATGTCGCCCTCGTGCTGGCGCACGAAACCGGGCACCGGATCGGCGCGATTCGCAACCTGCTGTGGTCCGACGTGGACTTCGATGGCGAGACCGTCCGCTGGCGCGCACAGCACGAGAAGACGGGCTTACGAGCACACAACGCCACTGACCGAGGAGGCGCTGGCCGCCTTGGAGGAGGCGCGAGCGATGAGCGACGGGATCGGGGACGGGCCGGTGCTGCCCGCGACCCGGAATCCCTCGGAGTGCGTGGGCTTCCCGCAGACGCGTTTCTGGTGGAAGCGGGCCGAACGGCTCGCCGGACTGGAGCCGAAGTGCGGAAGGGGGTGGCATTCGCTGAGGCGGAAGTTCGCGAGCGACCTGATGGACCTCCCGCTCAAGGTGCTCTGCGACCTCGGAGGCTGGAAGGCGGCCAAGACGGTGCTGCGCTGCTATCAACAGCCCGACGAGGCTCAACTCAAGCAGGCGATACGGAGCCGCCGGAGGCCGCGGGGCTGAAATCCGGGCGGCGGGAACCGAACGGCGGGAAATCGACGCACGAATCCCCTAACTTCAATGATCACAACAGATCCGTGCGGGATGGCAAATGCTGGCCCACCGACGGGGACGCGTGGACAACGCCGCCCTGCGCTCGGTTACGGGGCTCGACACGCTGCGTGCCAGCCGTTTGCTGCGTGGTCTCAGCGACCGGGAGCTTCTTGCGCTGCATGCCCGTGGCGGCGACAGCCTCTACACGCTGCCCCGGGCTGTGCGTGAGCGTGTCGGCGGGAGAGTCTGCGGGAAGCGGATCGAGGGGAGCTATCGGACGGATCGGGGGAAGGTGCTCGCACGGATCGAGGGGAGCTGCCCGCGGATCGAGGGGAGCTGCCCGCGCACGTACAACGAGCTATTGACGGCTTCGGATCGCGGCCGCGCAAGGAGCGGCTCCGTTCGGTCATTGAATCGATTTGCGCCGTCAGAGATTGGACGACATCGGAAGAAATCGCCCGATTCCTCCGCCTCTCCCACTGAAATCTGGGTAGTCGCCACCTGGCGCCCATGGTGGAATCGCGGCGGCTCGTCCGACGCTACCCGGACAATCCCACGCATCCCGAGCAGGCGTATAAGACCAACAGCCCGGAAGTGTTTTCCGAAGGGGAACATTCATGAGTTATCGAACGGAGGCGGCGACGCTGGCCGGTGGGTGCTTCTGGTGCCTCGAGGCCGTGTATCGGCTCCTGGAGGGCGTACACGGCGTGAAGTCCGGGTACGCCGGGGGGCACGCCGAGCATCCAACCTACCAGCAGGTTTGCACGGGCCGCACCGGGCACGCGGAGGTCGTGCGGATCACCTTCGATCCGGATGTCGTCTCGTTTGACGATCTGCTGGATGTCTTCTTCACGATCCACGATCCGACGACGCTGAACCGGCAGGGCGGGGACGTGGGAACCCAGTATCGCTCCGCGATCTTCCACGAGAGCGAGGCGCAGCGGGCCGCGTCGGAACGAAAGGTGGCGGAGGTCACGGCGGCGGGGGTGTGGCCCGACCCGATCGTGACCGAGATCACGCCGCTGGAGACCTTCTATCCGGCCGAGGCGTACCACGACGACTACCTGCGCCGCAACCCGGATCAACCCTACTGCCAGGCCGTCGTCGCCCCGAAGGTGGCGAAGTTCCGCCGTCAGCACCTCCACCGCCTCAGGCGCACTCCCGCATGACGCGCGCGGCTCCTCGAGACGATTGTTGCTGCCCGCAACGGTTGACGGGGCCGGGCGGAGTGCATTAGTCATACTCTTGACTAATATGGCGGGGGCGCTCGGCGCGGGGACTCTCGGCGCGGGGACTCGGCGCGGGGACTCTCGGCGAGAACCCTCCATGCGCAAAGGCGAGGTCGGTCAGTGAGTTCGGCGAGAAAGCCAGGGGCCATCGTGAACGTCCACGAGGCGAAGACGCACCTCTCCCGTCTGCTGGCGAGAGTGGAGGCGGGTGAGGAGATCGTCATCGCCCGCAACGGACGGCCGGTGGCGCGGCTCGTCGAACATGACCGGCATCGGGGCGACCGCCGCTTCGGCGCGCTGCAGGGTCGTCTCGTCGTTGACGACGCGTTCTTCGAGCCACTCCCGGACGCCGAGCTGGCCGCTTGGGAGTCGTGAGGCGCGGTGCGAATCCTGCTCGATACGCATGCGTTCCTCTGGTGGCTCGCCGGTAGCCCAAAGCTTTCCGGCCCGGCCCGCAGTGCCATCGCCGACCCCGTCAACACGATTATCGTGAGCGCGGCATCGGCTTGGGAGGTCGCCACCAAGCACCGGTTGGGGCGGCTTCCCGGTGCGAGCGTGGTCGCGAACGACGTCGCGGGGGCCATCGACAGCCAGGGGTTCCTGCCCTTGGCCATCGGCGTGGCCGACGCTGAACGAGCCGGCAGGCTTCCGGGACGCCACCGGGATCCGTTCGACCGCATGTTGATCGCCCAAGCGCTCACGCATGACCTCCCGCTCGTGTCGATCGAGGCGTTGTTCGACGACTTCGGCGTCCGGCGAATCTGGTAATGGCGAGACGCCGACCTCCGACCCCCTCGGATAGGTCGTGGCCAGTGCACCGTGACGAGTTTCTGAACCGGATTGCGGCGATCAACGTCTGGCGGCGCGGCGACTCGCGGGCTCCCCACAAGCCGCTCCTGCTCCTGCTTGCGTTGGGGCGCGTAGCGGGTGGGAAGAGCCGCCTGACGAGCTATGGATCCGTGATCGAGGGCGACCTCAAGAGACTGCTGAAACGCTTCGGTCGTCCGCGTCGGACACACCATCCGGCTCAGCCGTACGCACGTCTATCGAAGGATGGTCTCTGGGAGGTTCCGGGTCTGGAGACTCTGTCGGCGGGAGCTTCCGGCATTCCATCTCTGAGGGTCCTACGCGGGACGAGCGGCGGCTTCCCGCATTCTCTGTACGCGTTGTTGCGCGGGGATCCATCGCTGGTCGAGGATGCGGTGCAGGCGATCCTTGACGCGCACTTCCCGCCCTCGCTGCACGAGGACATCCGGGAGGCGGTGGGCCTGCACGACTCCGCTTACCCGCCGCTCGCAGACGGTGATGAGTGGTCGGCCGAGGATCTCGCGGTGCGGGAGGTGTCACGGGAGGTGCCGTGGGAGGTCCCGCGGGAGGTCCCGCGGGAGGTGTTGCGGGAACCGCCGCGCTCACGGCACCCGGTCGCGGCCGCCCCGCGCGATCCACGCTTTCGCCACCGCGTGTTGCGCGCATACGGGCGCCGCTGCGCCGTGTGCGGGTTCGACGTACGCGTGGAGGAGCAGCTCTTGGGGCTCGAGGCGGCACACATCAAGTGGCACGCCGCCGGGGGACCGGACACGGAACCGAACGGCCTTGCACTGTGTTCGTTCCACCACAAGGCGCTCGATGTCGGTGCGCTGGGCTTGGCGCCGGAGGGCGGTGGCGGCCTGGCCGTGCTCATCTCCAGCGAGGTGCACGGCCAGAGCGCCGCGATGCGGCAGCTTCTCGACTACCGCGGCGCCCCCCTGCGCGCGCCCCAGAGCGCCGAACAGTCGCCGGCCCCGGAATATGTGACGTGGCACCGGGAGGAAGTCTTCCGTGAACCCGCATACGGGCGGCCGTAGGCCGCGCGGTTGCATCGGCTGCGGGGCGTCGAGGTGGTCCGGGCCGTCGATGCCGTCCGGGCCGTCGACGCGATTCGGTCCGTGACGTCTCGCCCGACTCTTGCCGGGGGGGCCGGGAGGGAAGCGTCCACTGCCTGTCGCAGCGGCCGGTTTCCGCTTGGCTCGCAGGTCCGTCTCGCGGATCTCGCCGTGGCCCCCTATCCGATCTTCGCGGAGCTGCGCGCGGCGGAACCGGTGACGTGGGTGCCGGAGATCGAGCGCTGGTTCCTCACGCGCCACGACGACATCCTTGCCGTGCTCCGCGATCCCGGCCTCTTCACCACGGACGCGCCATCCACGATCCGCGACATGTTCGGGGCCCACATGATGACGACGGAGGGCCCGGCGCAGATCCGCTACAAGCGAAAGTGTCTCCCGCCGTTCCACGCCTCCCGCCTCGCGTCCGCGTCGCTGGCCCGGCTGACGGCCGAAGTCGAGCGGCTCGTGGCGGCGCTGGGGTCGGGGGGGCGGCAGGCCGGGGAGGTGCGAACCGGCGTGGCGCGGCCGGTCGCCCTCCATTCCGTGCTCTCCGTCCTCGGCATTCCGCTGACCGAAACCGCCCGCGTGAACGAATGGTACGAGCACTTCGCCCGTGCGCTGGCGAACTTCCGCGGCGATCCGGACCTCCGCGCGGCCGGGAAGGGGGCGGCGGACGCCTTCGCCCGCGCGCTCCAGCCGATTCTTGAGTACTTGGCGCGCGCGCCGGACGGGAGCCTGCTCTCCGACCTGGTGTGCGACCGCGTCGATCCCCTCACCGCGGACGAGATCCGCTCGAACGCGCTCATCATCCTCTTCGGCGGCATCGAGACGACGGAGTCGATGATCGCGAATGCGGTGTGGGCTTTGCTCTCCCACCCCGCGCAACTCACTGCGGCGCGGGCGAACGAGGCCGCCTTGGATCTCGCGATCGAGGAGACGCTGCGCTGGGAACCCGCCGTGCAATCCGCGGCCCGCCACGCGACTCGCGACACCGAGATCCGCGGCGTCCGCATCGCGAACGGCGAGGTCGTCCACTGCATGCTAGGTGCGGCGAACCGGGATCCGGCGTACTTCGAGGACCCGGACCGCTTCGACGTGACGCGCCCGAACGCGGGCGACCACCTGGCCTTCGCGGTGGGGCGGCACTTCTGCCTCGGCGCCTCGCTCGCCCGTCTCGAGACGCGCGTCGTCTTCGAGACGCTGTGGGCCCGCTGCCCCGGCCTCCGTCTCGACCCGGCGCGCCCCGGAGCGCCGTACGGCTACGAGTTCCGGAAGCCGCCGACGGTGTGGGTGGAGTGGGATGCCCGGCCCGGGATGGCCTGAGTCGCGCCCATCCGACCGACACCGGGCGGCGGGCGGTCGAACCGAAACCGGAGCCGGGGGTTGCGGCGCGGGAAGCTTCCGAATACGAGAAGGATCACGAAACGGAGCCGGAAGAAGCTCGCGACGAGAAGGCGCGCCGCATGAACCGCGAAGAATCCCTGAGCCGCGTGGACGCGATCAACGTCTGGATGAGGGGCGACGTGCGCCCGCCCGCCTTGGCAACCTGACGAGGGCGGAGACATGTACGAAAGCGACGCGGACTTTGCGGACTTCGACCTGCCGCTCTTTCGGCCGGCCCTGCGTCTGGACGCGCTGGCGGATACGATCCACGCTGCGGCGGACCACATCGGGGACGGCGCTCCCGCCTCCCGGGACGAAGTCGGTGCCCAAGTGGTGCTCCCCATCTTCGAACAGCTTGGCTGGGACATCGAGGACCCGGTCGTCGTCGCGCGGGGCTTCGGAACCCGGCGTGGCGCGGTGGATTTCGCCCTCTGTCATCCCGAGGGGAATCCGCGTCTACTGGCCGGAATCGGGCCCCCGCCGGAGCGCCGGAGCGCCCGAGAGAAGGCTGGGCACCCGTTCAACGATCTTTCGTTACGCGCGCTCCAAGTCGGGATCTCGGAGGACGGCGGCGAGTGGCGCTTCTACTTCCCGGCCGGGCGCGGACGCCTCCATAACCGGGAGTTCGCGCGTGCGCACCTGACGCGGGATGGGGCCGTGCGGGCGGCGGACGTGCTCGACACCTACGCGAGCCACTTCGCGCTCCGAAACGGGTGGGCGCTGCGCCGGGCCGAGTTGGAATACCGAGACCGCTCCTTCCCGGTCCATGCCCAGGAGGCGTGGCGGCGGGCCCTCGCCGGCGACGAGATCATGGACCGGTTCGCGGCCGAGATCGAAGCTGCGACCGGCGTCTCCCCGGACCCGGAGGAGGCCGCGGAGTTCGTGCGCGGATACGTGGAGGGACTGCCGCGCACGCCGAACCCCCCGGATCCGGTGCCGTCGCGCCGGGTGGGGTTGGGCGACAGGGTGTGGGTGTACGACTTGGCGGCGGGCGATCTCGACTGCTACTACCTGGTGGCGGCGGATCCCGACTTCGAGCGCAACGAGGTGACGGCGGAATCGCCCATCGGCCGCGTGCTCATGGGGGCCCGCGAGGGCGAGACGCGGGAGACGCGCCTACCGAACGGGACGCACTGGGCCGCGCGCATCGTGTTCATCCGCCACGGACGCACGGACTGACACCCACCGGCGGGATGGGCCCTGGAGTCTCGGGCCGAGCACTCCTGCCCGAATCCGACCATCAACAGCTCGTGCCGCAGTGGGCGGCCGCGAGACGGGTGAGGATGCCCATGTAGTCGCTCCACGGCGTGCTGTTCGGAGGTACCGTCTTGTGCGCGACGACCATGTCCAACGACGGGATGACGGTGATGAACTGGCCGTACGCGCCGCGGCCGGTGTACGCCCCCTCGAATCCCTCCGGCACGGCGGGGCCATCCCACACCCACCACATGTACCCGTACCCGAACTCGCCGCCTCGCAGTCCCTCGGGGTTCATCTCCCCGGAGGGCGTGACGACGCCGGCGATGCGTTCGGCCCACCCATCGGGAAGGATCCGCTCTCCAGCCCACATCCCGCCCCGCAGCATGACGTATCCGATCCGGGCCATGTCCCGCGTGGAGAGGACCATGTGGTAGGCGAGATTCCGGGAGCGCGTCGCATCCCCCGTCTTGCGGTGGATCGAACGATCCCAATCCTCGAAGCCGAGGGGCAGGGCGAGGTCCGTCTCCAGCGCGTCATAGATGTTGTGGCCCGTGAGCTGTTCGAAGACGGCCCCCGCCGCGTTGAAGTCCCAGTTGCTGTACAGGTAGTAGGTGCCGGGTTCCTGCGAGCCGCGGGGCGGCGCGTCCGCAAGATTGTCTCCCGCGTTCGAGGCGGGGTGGTAGACGCCGGAGCGAGCGGTGACGAGGTCGAAGACGCGGGCGCGCTTCTCGATCGGGAGGAGACCCTGCACGTCGTCCATGGCGAGGTCTTCGAGCGTGAGATGGAGGTTGATCGTGCCGTCCTCCACGTAGTTGCCGTACAGCATGGCGAGGATGCTCTTCCGCACCGAGGCGAGGTAGCTCAGCGAGTCGACGGGGCCGTGCTCGAACAGCACGCGCCCGCCAACGGTGGCCATCAAGGCGGACGTGTTGATCCCCTCGACATAGGGATGGATCGCGTCCAGCGCCTCGGCGGAGAACCCGATGCCGGCCGGATCCGCAATCCGCTCCCACGACGCGCCCGGATAGACCGTCTCGGCCGCACGCTCCGCGACCGGTGCCGGAGAACAGGCGAACCCCGTTGCGAGCACCAGCACCAGCGCCGCCAGCGCGACGCACCCTTTGACGCGATTCCCATGTCTCACGATCATCATGTTCCGATCTTCGTCCTGAAGAGGAGTCGTCGATGCCGATAGCGAAGGTAACATGCCATGACCGTCTCTCCCTCATTGCGGCGCTGCTCGCCGTGAGCGTCCAGACCGCCGGCTGCGCCGGGGACGGTGCCGACCCCGCGCGCGAATCCCCGGCCGACGCCGGGATCGAGCCCCCCGTCGCGCGCGTGATCCCGGAGCAACTGGAGACGCACGGGCACACGCGGATCGACAACTACTACTGGCTGAACCAGCGCGACAACCCCGAGGTCATCTCGTACCTCGAGGCGGAGAACGGCTACACCGACGCCCTGATGGCCCACACCGAGGATCTCCAGGCCGAGCTGTTCGAGGAGATCAAGGGCCGGATCCGGCAGACGGACCTCTCCGTGCCGGTGAGAGAGGGCGATTTCTTCTACTACACGCGCACCGAAGAGGGGCGGGACTACCCGATCTACGCTCGGAAGCGCGGGTCTCTCGACGCGGACGAACAAGTCATCCTCGACGTGAATCCACTCGCCGAGGGCCACGACTTCTACGCCGCCTTTCCCGAAGTCAGCTCCGACGGCGACCTGATGGCGTGGGCCGAGGACACCCGCGGACGCCGCATCTACACCATTCGGATCCGTAATCTCGACACGGGTGAGGACTACCCGGAGGCGATCGAGGGCGCGTCCGGCAACATGGTGTGGGCCGAGGACAACCGGACGCTCTTCTATGCGCGGCGGGATCCCGGAACGCTGCGTTCGTACCAGATCTACCGGCACCGGCTCGGCGCGGACCCCGCGGACGACGTGCTCGTCTACCAGGAGGACGACGAGGAGTTCAGTTCCGGCGTCCGGAAGACGAAGTCGAAGCGGTACCTCATCATCTCCTCCTCCCACACCCTGGCGGACGAGCATCGCTTCCTCGACGCGGCGGAGCCCGAGGGCGAGTTCACCCTCTTCCTTCCCCGCGAGCGTGGACACGAGCATCGGATCGACCACCTTGGCGATCATTTCTTCATCCGCACGAACCTCGACGGCGCCGAGAACTTCAAGCTCATGCGGACGCCGGTGAGCCGGACCGCCACGGACCAGTGGGAGACGGTCGTCCCGCACCGCGAGGACGTGTTCCTGCAGGGGTTCGCGTTGTTCCGGGACCACCTCGTCCTCTCAGAACGCGCCGGCGGGCTCACCCGCCTGAACGTCCGCGCGTGGGAGGGAGACGAACACCCGATCGCGTTCGACGAGCCGGCCTACCTCGCCTCCCTGTCGGCGAACCCCGAGCTGGACACGAATATCCTCCGCTTCTCATACACGTCGCTCTCCGCGCCGCGCGCGCTCTACGACTACGACATGTCCACCCGCGAGCGCACGCTGCTCAAGGAGGACGAAGTGCTCGGCGGCTACGACCGATCGGACTACGTGGTGGAGCGCCTTCACGCCCCCGCCCGCGATGGCGCGGTGGAGATCCCGGTATCCGTCGTCTACCGGCGCGGTCTCGAGAGGGAGGGCAACAACCCGCTCCTCCTCTACGCCTACGGCTCCTACGGGTCGAGCACGGAGCCCACCTTCTCGTCCACCCGCCTGAGCCTCATCGACCGTGGGTTCGTGTACGCGATCGCCCACATCCGGGGCGGGCAGGAACTGGGCCGGGCGTGGTACGAGGATGGGAAGATGTTCAACAAGAAGAACACCTTCACCGACTACGTGGACGCGGCGGACTTCCTGATCGCGGAGGGCTACACGAATCCAGAGAAGCTCTTCGCGCGCGGCGGGAGCGCCGGGGGCCTCCTCATGGGGGCGGTGGTGAACATGCGGCCGGAGCTGTTCCGAGGCGTCGTCGCGCACGTCCCGTTCGTCGATGTCGTGACGACGATGCTGGACGAATCGATCCCGCTCACGAGCTTCGAGTGGGATGAGTGGGGCAACCCGAGCGAACTCGAATCCTACCGCTACATGCTCTCCTACTCGCCCTACGACCAGGTGGAGGCGAAGGACTACCCCAACCTGCTGGTCACGACGGGGCTACACGACTCGCAGGTCCAGTACTGGGAGCCCGCGAAGTGGGTCGCCAAGCTGCGCGCGACGAAGACCGACGAGAACCGCCTGCTCCTCAAGACGCACATGGACGCCGGTCACGGCGGCGGCTCGGGCCGGGACCGCCAGTACGATGAGCTCGCCTTCGAATACGCCTTCATCCTCGACCTGCTCGAGGAGTCCGCGCCGCGCCGGTAGCCCCGGCTCGCCGCGGCGCGGTCGCTCGGAAGGCGAACGACAACTATGCCTGATCCTATCTGAGGGGATGGCGCCACTTCAGCCCCTCGAATCGGCTGCAGTCGCGGTCGGTCGTCGCCCACTCGCACCCGCTCTCGATCGCCAAGGCGGCCAGATACGCATCCGGGATCAGGTCGCCCCTAACCCCGGTCTGATGGCACAGCTGCGCGAAGATGGCCCAATGGCGGGAGCCGGGCGTCACTTCGATGCAGTTGGGCCGCTCACGGAGTTGGGCCGCTCACGGAGTTGCTCCGCGAACGCGGTTGCCTCGGACAGCGTACTCGGAGTCTTGAAGATCTTCGGGTGCGTGACCACGCGGATGAATCCGCTGAGAACCAGCGGGCTCAGCCCGAACGCCGCGTTAGAGTCGACCTCGGAGATCAGCCATTCGAGATATCGGCGATGATCCGGAGCATCCCGGCGCTGGGCGTAGACGAGGATTTGACGTCGGGAAGGATCAAACGCCGTCTTCCATGAGCTCGATGAGAGCCGCGCGGAATCGTCGAGGTCGACGCCGGGCAGCAGGCCACCCTCCCCCGTGGTAACGAGGGAAAGCGGCGTGGGCGGGTTCGCGATCCGGTCCCTTTGCCGCTGAAGCCGTTCCCGCAGGGACTGTGCGATCACCGCCGTCACGGTCATCCCCGACTCGAGTGCGTGACGCTTCACTGCCCGCATGAGGTCATCGTCCAACCGAATTGTCGTGCGCATGACACATATGTGTATGCTATTGGCGCCAATATGTCAGGCGACTCGCCCCAACTACGGCATTCGCGCCTGGGCTCTCACCCATTCGGCGGCGGCGCGGTGGGTGCCGAACCAGACGCCGGGCTTCGACCGCATGTGCTCGATGAGTTCGCGCAGGATCACGATCCGCGAGCGGTGCCCGATATAGTGCGGGTGCATCGTGAGGAGGAACATCGTCCCCTCCTCGTAGGCCACGTCGAACTCGTCCTTGTACACCTCCAGCACCTCGCGCGGGTTCGCGTAGCGGTCGCCGAGCGGGTTGAAGAGCGGGGCGTCGTCCAAAATCCAGTCCACGGGGAGTTCGACGAGGCCGGTCGGCTGGCCGTTCGCGTTGATCTCGTAGGGCCGGTCGTCCGCCATGAGCGAGGAGTCGTACAGGAAACCCATCTCCAGCAGGAGATCGAGGGTGGAATCGCTGAAGTTCCACGACGGCGCACGGTAACCGACCGGTCGCTCCCCCATGAGTTCGGTCAGCCGCTCCACGGCCATGCGCAGCAGGCGTTCCTCCTCCTCGCGCGGGAGCGTGGCGTTCCGCTCGTGGATCCAGCCGTGAACGCCGATCTCGTGGCCGCCGGACGCTTGGATCATGTCGATCTGGTGCGGCGCCAGGCTGAAGCTGAGGGCGGGCCCGAAGAACGAGGCGGCGATCCCGTACTCGTCGAGCAGGTCGATGATGCGGCCGAGGGCGACGCGCGAGCCGTATTCCCCCTGCGAGAGGCCGCCCACGTTGGTGTCGCCGTTCCTCAGCCACACCGTCTCGTTGTCGACGTCGAAGGAGAGCAGCACCGCCACCCGGCCGCCGTCCGGCCACGAGTCCGGGTTGAGGTCGCGTCCGGCGCGAACCTGGTTGACGGCCTCGAACACGCGTTCCTCGGACCAGCGCCACGGCGGATCGTCCGCTTCCTGAACCGCGCCTGCCGAGCGTGGGATCGCGGTGCCCGCCGCCAAGCCGCCCAGGACAACGGCGAGTCCGCGTGAGATCGAAGATCGGTTCCGGCCGCTGGCCCTGGCTCTTCCTGGTCGCGACGCTGTCATGAGGATTCCCCCGTTTCGGTAGTCATCTCAACTCTGAAGGCTTATTTTATCAGATTGCTCGTGAATCGGACGGTCGGCGCCGATTCCGTCCGGCGCTGAGAGCTGTCCCCGATTCGTGGACTCGTCGCCGTGGTGTCCGACCCTCCCCTGATGATGGCGACGACGACACATGACGACTACGATAGCCGAAATCGGCACCATGGACCTCGGTGCGCACGGGATCACCGTCACCCGCATCAAACGTAATCCCTCCGTAGGGGATATCCACGCCGATGCCCTGAGCGGACGCGAACCCGGGGCGGTCAGGGCGGCGAACGGAGCCCTCGTGGCCTTCTCCGGGGCCAAGACCGGTCGCTCGCCGAACGACAAGCACGTGGTGTGCGATCCGGAGACCGAGCGGGATGTCTGGTGGGGTCCGGTCAATTCGCCGCTCGCTCGCGCGAGCTTCCGCCGGAATCGTGAACGCGCGCGGGCTTTCTTGAACGCGCAGGATCTCCTCTACGTCATCGACGGTTTCGCGGGCTGGGATCCGGCGTACCGCCTCAACGTCCGGATTATCTGCAACCGCCCGTACCACGCCCTCTTCATGCGCAACATGCTCATCCGTCCCACGCCCGCGGAGCTGGCGGCATTCGGCGAGCCCGACTTCGTCGTCTACAACGCGGGCCAGGAGTGGGCAGACCCGTCGGTGCAGGGCGTCACTTCCCCGACGAGCGTCGATCTCTCCTTCGCCGACAACGAGGCCTGCATCCTGGGGACCGAATACGCGGGGGAGATGAAGAAGGGCGTGTTCACGATCATGAACTACCTCATGCCGAAGCGGGGCGCGCTCTCGATGCACTGCTCGGCGACGACGGACCCGGCCTCGGGGGCATCGTCGCTCCTCTTCGGTCTCTCGGGGACGGGGAAGACGACGCTCTCGGCCGATCCGAACCGGCGACTCATCGGCGACGACGAGCACTGCTGGACCGACTCGGGGATCTTCAACATCGAGGGCGGCTGCTACGCGAAGACGATCGACCTCTCCGAGGAGAAGGAACCCGACATCTACCGGGCGCTCCGCTACGGCGCGGTGCTGGAGAACGTTGTGTTGCGGGACGATGGGAGCGTGGACTGGTCTGATGCGTCGATCACGCAGAACACGCGCGGCAGCTACCCGATCGAGTTCATCGAGAATGCGAAGGTGCCGTGCGTGGCGGGTCACCCGACGGACGTGATCTTCCTGACGGCGGACGCGTTCGGCGTGCTGCCGCCGGTGAGCCGGTTGACGCCGGAGCAGGCCATGTACCACTTCATCAGCGGGTACACGGCGAAGGTCGCGGGCACGGAGGTCGGCGTCACCGACCCGGTGGCGACGTTCTCGCCCTGCTTCGGGGGCCCCTTTCTCGCGTGGCATCCGGCGAAGTACGCTCGCCTGCTCGCGGACCGAATGCATAGGCACGGCGTGAAGGTGTGGCTCGTGAATACGGGCTGGAGCGGCGGGCCGTTCGGCGTCGGTGCGCGCATCGACCTGCCGTACACGCGCCGGATGGTCGACGCCATCCACGCGGGCGAACTCGCCGGTGCGCCGACGGAGCCGGATCCGGTGTTCGGGATCCACGTCGTGACGGACGTGCCCGGCGTGCCCCGCGAGATTCTGCGGCCGCGCGCGACGTGGCCGGATCCCGCGGCGTACGACGAGAAGGCCGCGCACTTGGCTCGGCTCTTCAAGGAGAACTTCAGGGAATACGAGGACGACTGTCCGCCGGAGGTGTGCGCGGCGGCCCCCGTGGTCTGACCCGTGGTTCGACTCCGCGGTTCGACTCCGCGGTTCGACTCCGCGGTTCGACTCCGGCCACGGGCGGCGAACATGAGGAGGATGCCCGATGAGGCGACGTGATCTGATCTTGGCGGTGGGTCTGGCGGCGATGGTCGCCGGGTGTACGGGCGCGCGGGGCGACGCGCCACGGATGGCGGGCGCCTCCGTGGCCGGCGGCGCGCAGGCGGGCAACGGCGACGGGAACTCCACGCCGCTCTACGGCAATCTCGGCCCGCACAAGCGGCCCATCAGCACGCAGTCGGAGAAGGCGCAGGCCTACTTCGACGAGGGCCTGCTCTTCATGTACGCCTTCGGCACCTCGGTCGCGGAGAAGTCCTTCCGCGCTGCACAGCTCGAGGATCCGGATTGCGCCTCCTGCTACTGGGGCGAGGCGTGGTCGCTGGCGCCGTACCTGAACGGCGGCATGTCGCCCGGCAATGAACGTTCCGCCCACGCCGCCATGCAGAAGGCGCAGGAGCACAAGTCGGGTGCGACGGGGGTCGAGCAGGCGCTGATCAACGCCTTCGCCGTGCGCTTCGAGGCCGACCCGGAGCGCTCCCGCCGCCGCATGCTCGACACGCTGTACGCGCGGGAAATGGACAAGGTCGCGGCGCGCTACCCGGACGACTTGGATGTGCTCACGCTGCAGGCCGAAGCTTGGATGCTGCTGCGGCCCCGGCGCGGCGACGTGGATCTCGAGGCGGCGGATGTGAAGAAGATCCGTCCCATCCTCGAGACCGTCCTCGCGCGCG
The DNA here is from genome assembly GCA_012270965.1 of Candidatus Palauibacter poriticola. Classification (GTDB taxonomy): domain Bacteria; phylum Gemmatimonadota; class Gemmatimonadetes; order Palauibacterales; family Palauibacteraceae; genus Palauibacter; species Palauibacter poriticola. The sequence continues at coordinate 16,179 of JAAXHJ010000065.1, read as the reverse complement.
ACATCCGCCACCCGGGCGCGTGCCACCTATACATCCACCTCGTGGAGGCGTCGCGGGATCCGGGTCTGGCCGAGGCCTGTTCGGACCACCTCGGAAGCCAGATCGCCGTGAGCCACATCCACCACATGCCGACGCACATCTACATGAACATCGGCCGCTGGGGCGACGCCGTGCGCGGCAACCAGCAGGCGTGGCACGCGGACCAGAAGGCCGCGTACGGTGGTCCTCCAGGCGTCTATCCCTCGCACAACCTGCACATGCTCCTCAACGCCGCCGTGATGGACGGGCAGAGCGCGGTCGCGATCCAGGCGGCGAGGGATCTGGCGGGACACCGCGGGCCGTGGGGGGCCTACATCCCGCTCACCTACGCCGCCTTCGGCCGCTGGAGCGAGATTCTGGCGAGCGACGGTCCGAAGTCGGACGAGCCCATGGAACTCGTCGCGTGGAGTTTTTCGCGCGGTCTGGCCTACCTCCGGATGGGGCACCTCGATGTTGCACGCGACTACTTGGAGGAGATCGATGGGGCGCTCGCGGACGCCGACCCCTCCGCCACCTTCCGCTACAGCCCGCTCGCGGACGTCGTCGCGCTGCCGCGCTCGATCCTCGCCGGCGAGATCCTGAACGCGCGGGGGAGGGCGGAGGAGGCCGTGGCGACGCTCAGGCGGGGAATCGAGAAGGAGGACGGGCTCATCTACTCGGAGCCGCGGGCGTGGCACATGCCGGTTCGTCATACGCTGGGCGCGATCCTTCTCGAAAACGACCGGGCGGCGGAGGCGGAGCAGGTGTACCGCGACGCGCTCGAGGATCTGCCCAATCAGGGCTGGGCCTGGTTCGGTCTCATGCAGGCGCTCGATGCGCAGAAGAAGACGGCGCAGACGCAGGAGGCCCGGCGAGAGTTTGACCGCTACTGGGTCCGCGCCGACACCTGGCTGCGCCGTTCGAGATTCTGACGTGGCCGCGAATGGCTTCCGCGCGGGATCGGGCCGACCGCCCATGATCGACTTCTCGCCGCCCGAGAGTCCGTTCAGGGTCAGCTACGGGGGCGGCTTCGACATCTCCCGGGCGGTGACGGCGCCACCGCCCGACGCGCCGCCAGAGGCCGCGATCAAGAAGGAGTTGAAGCGCGCCGTGCGCGAGATCTCGCGGCTCCAGCGGCATCTCCACGCGCACCGCCACCATGCCGTGCTCCTGGTCTTCCAGGCGATGGATGCGGCCGGGAAGGATTCGACGCTGCGGGCCGTCATGACGGGTGTAAACCCCGCCGGTTTCCGGATCAATTCCTTCGAGGCGCCGTCCAACGAAGAAGCGCGGCACGACTTCCTGTGGCGCACGACGCGTCGGCTCCCGGAGAAGGGCCGGATCGGGATCTTCAACCGGAGCTATTACGAGGAAGTGCTCATCGTACGGGTCCATCCCGAGTTCCTCGACCGGCAGAAGCTCCCGCGGAAACTGCCGATCATGGCGCGGTGCGAGGAACGCTACGAGTCGATCCGGGATCACGAGTTGCACTTGGCTCGCAACGGGACCGTGATCCTCAAGTTCTGGCTCAACATCTCGAAGGACGAACAGGCGCGCCGTTTCCTGCGCCGCATCGACCGTCCCGACAAGAACTGGAAGTTCAGCCGCGGCGACATCGAGGAGCGGCAACACTGGGACGACTACATGGCCGCGTACGAGGACGCGATCAACGCGACCGCCCGCCCGTGGGCACCGTGGTACGCGATCCCCGCCGATTCCAAACCTTGGATGCGGCTGACCGTCGCCCGGCTGGTGCGCGACCAACTCGCCACCCTCGACCTCACACATCCCGCGCTACCCGAAGACGAACGCGCCGCACTCCAGAAATACCGCGCCCACCTCACGACCGAACTGTCGTCGGGGAGAGCTTAGGGTATGGTTGAGACAAGGGCGTATGTTGGGTCGTCCTTCGGAGGCTGCCTGCGAGAGCAGGGAACCTCGACGGAAACGAACCACCATCGCGCTCCAGCACGTTCTGGCGTGGCGAGCAAGCCACGAGTCCACGTGGGGCTTATGCGGGGGCTTCGACGGGGATCGAGACGCGGGTTCCACTCTTTGCGACGGGTATAGCGATATGGATGAGCTGCATAACCTTCAGTCCAACACGGTCTCCGCTTATCAAGACGGCCGGTGCGTCAAGAATAGTATTGGACAAATCGTTGAACACTGCCTAGCTCTCCTTGCGCGAGCCGACCTGACGCCGTTAGGCATGTGCGGCACCAAGGCCTATCATGTGTTTAGCGGAGAGGCGAACCTCTCCAGACCCGTGCATTTACCCCTACTGATCAACGACGCGGCGTCCTTCGCCTCGGCATGGACCGCCCTACATGAATCGGCACGCCCCGACGAGCGGCGATACCGTTACCCACCTGACGCAATCAACAGAGTTCTCTACACTGCCTCGACTGCCTTTGGAACATGCTACGATATTTGGAAGCCCGGGAGTCGCAAGACGCCAGGAACTTTCTTCGAAGTTCTCTTGGGAGTTGTGCTTGAAGAGGTGCTGCCGGGCTTGTCCCGGACGGCGCAGATCGTTCTTCCTGGTCAGATCGAGAGACTCGCAACGGACATCGTGTTCTCGAAGCCGGGATCTCAGGGGGGACTCGTTGTTCCGGCGAAGATCACGACGCGGGAAAGAATCGTTCAGCCGTTCGCACATCAGCGGATTCTCGATTCCGTTTTCGGCGAGGGTCGCTTTCGATCTGTACTGGTATGCGTCAGCGAGATGCAGCGACAGGGTCATGCGGGAGCTAACGCGATTTGTGTTCCCGGTGCCGTCCGACTGTACCAGCAACACCTTGCTCCGTTGAGCGGCCTTTACTACATTGATCCTCCCGCACGATACATGCAAGACGATGTAGTCGAGTGCCTCAACGTAGACAGCCTCGGTGCCCTTCTCGTCCGCGACCTGCCGACTTTGGTGGACTAAATCAGGCTCCTCGCTGTTCGGGGTGGATGAGGTTCGGTAGGGTGGTGGGGCCGGGAGTGGTGGTCGCGGTTGCCCGTGCGGTCCGTGATTTGCCCGGCGGTTTCGGGCGCCGGGGGGGAGGGGACCCGGAGCGGCCGGGCGGGACGCCGGCATGGCGGAGCGGGAACTGTTCGAGCGGGCGCTGGGGCTTCGGTGGCCGTGGCGGGTGGGGCGGACGGAGTTCGACGCGGCGGAGCGGCGCCTGGATCTCCATCTGGACTTCGAGCCGGGCGGGACGTTCGACTGTCCCCCGAGCGGGCGCGGTGGCTGCGAGGCGCACGACGCGAGCCGGACGCGCTGGCGCCATTTGGACTTCTTCCAGCACCGGGCCTATCCGCACGCCCGGGTGCTGCGGGTGAGGCGTCCGGCGGCGGGGTGAGGCGGGCGAGGGTGCCGTGGGCCGAGCCGGGCTCGGGCTTCACGCTGTGGTTCGAGGCGCGGGTCGTGGGGCTGGCGCGGAAGATGCCGGTGAGGGCGGTGGCCCGCCTCGGTGGGCGAGCACGACACGCGGCTGCGGCGGCTGCTGAAGCGCCGCGTGGAGGAGGCGCGGGCGGAGGCGGACTTCTCGTCGGTGCGCGCCGTGGCGGCGGACGAGACCGCGTGCCGGCGGGGCCACGACCACATCACGCTGTTCGCCGACCGGGACCGTTCGCGACTCCTGTACGCGAGGCCGGGGCGCGACGCCTCGGTCGTGTGCCTGTTGCCGGGAAGACCTGGAGCTTCACGGAGGCCGGGTGGAGGGCGTCCGGGACATCTGCATGGACATGTCCGCCGCGTACGTGAAAGGGGCGCGGGAGGCGTTCCCGGAGGCCGGCGTCACCTTCGACCGCTTCCACTTTCAGCGCCTCATGAACCGGGCCGTGGACGAGGTGAGGCGCGCCGAGCGCGGGGAGCGCCCCGAGCTGAACCGCACCCGCTACCTGTGGCTCAAGAGACGCGGCAAACTCACCGCCTCCCAGCGCGAGCGCCTCGACGAACTCCTCGATCCGGCGGGCCGGAGCCTGAAGACGGCCCTCGCCTATCGGATCAAGCTCGCCTTTGAAGACTTCTGGAATCTCCCGCCCCGGCCGGCGGAGGTCTACCTCGATAGCTGGTGCTCGTGGGCCGCCGAAAGCGGTCTCCAACCCGTCATCGACGCGGTGGGCACGATCCGGAAGCACTGGGACGGCATCCTCCTCTGGTTCCGGTCGAGGATCACAAACGGCATGATCGAGGGCATCAACTCCCTCGTCCAGGCCGCCAAAGCCCGGGCCCGCGGCTACCGGACGACCGAGAACTTCATCACCATCGCCTATCTCGTGTGCGGCAAACTCGACTTCAAACTACCCACCTGAAACAGCGAGGAACCCTAAATCATCGCCAGTTGCGGCGACAGCTCCGTGTTCGTCCGCCGGAGGGCCCGGGTTGCTTCCGCCCGTCCATCGGCGAGCCGCAGCACTCGCTTGATCTCCCGGCCTATCGCATACGCCAACGGGGGCGGCACGCCGTTCCCGATCTGAGATCGAACATCCGCCCGGGTGCCACGAAACGCGAAATCGTCTGGAAATCCTTGCAATCTCGCTGCTTCCCGTGGCGTAAGCGGACGATCTTGGTGCGGGTGCCCATAGCGGCCGCGCGTAAAGCTATCGAAGCCGCCGGTGATCGTCGGACATTGACCATCCCACCGCAGCCGTCCATAAACGTCCGGCCAGCCACCGCTGGAGACATCAACTCCGCGATGGCAGTCTAGTCGTAGGTGCTCCGGTATGTCTTGCCACCCTCCCCCTTGCGGCACGTACGAAAATCGCTGAACATTGAGGGCTGTGACACGAGCTCGCTGGTGGTTCGGATACTCTGGATGCTCGGAATAGTCGATGGGAGGCTCTGGGAGCCCTTCGAGAACCTCGCCGACCGTTTTCCATTTCCCGTCGCGGGATTCAGGTACCGAAAACGCAATTGGGTGATCACGCCTCACTCCAACCATGACGAATCGCTCGCGGGTTTGAGCAAGCCCGTAGTCGGCACAGTTGTAGAAATGTGGAAACAGACGGTAATCTGATAATTCCCACTGCATCAAATCCAGGTATCCGCGTCCGCGTTTCTTCCCGAAGATCGCAACGTTCTCGAAGAGCAATGTGCGTGGCTGGATTTCTCGCGCTAGTCGAGCGAACTCCAACACTAGCCGATTGCGATCATCTCCCTTGTGAGCTCCACGCTTCTGCTTTGAAAAGCCCTGACAGGGCGGCCCGCCGGAAAGAAGTGAGAGTTCACCTCCCTGCTTTCCAATCGCGCTCAGGATCTCCTGTCCGGTCAGTGTTGCGGCGTCGGCGACGATGCACGGTCCGCTTAAGTTTGCAGAGTGCGTCTCAACGGCACGCTCGTCGATGTCGAATGCTAGAAGCGGCTGAAAGCCGGCGCGTTCCAGACCCAAACTCATTCCACCTGGACCACAAAACGACTCGACGAAACCGTATGCCATGTATGACGATCACTCCTGATCACGAGTAATTCGACCCGAACGAACGGTGCGCATCAAGATACGAAAGAAGCACCGAAACCGCCAGCCGCAGCGTTGTCCAATGAGAGGTGAGCATGAGCGGGTATGCGAGCGGATCATGGGAGCATGATCGTGACACTCCGCACCGAACGGATTTGCCCCCTCGGCGACATCGGCGCCATCCTCTGCGGGAGCGAGGGGGGACATCGCGCCGCAGGATCGCGAGGAGGCCGACGGGTTCGTCGAGCGGACGGGGGTCCGGTTCCGCTACCACTTCGGCCTGTCGAGGGGCGGGAAGGGCCCGGTCAGGCGGTATCTCGGCAAGGTCAGCGGCTACTCGGGTGCCGAGCTAACCCGCCTGACCGCGTAGCAGCGGCGTGCGGGCCGTATCCGCGACCACCGGCTGCGTCCTACGGCGCGGCCCTTCGTCACGGTCTACACGACCGCCGACGCGCTGCTGCCGGCCGAGATGGACGAGGCCCTTCGGCCGGCTCTCGGGACCGGCGACGAAAAGGATCCTGTGGGGCATGTTCCACATTTTCCGCGACAAGCGCTTCGAGCGCTTGGCGGAGATCTCGAACGGGCACGTCTACAACCTGCGCGTCCGCCGCGCGTACCTGCGCGCCCGGACCCACATTCCGAAAGACGCGGGGATCGCCGTCGCTGATCGGCAGCCACGCAGGCCCCGGCCGTAGGGGCGTCCGGGCTTCGTGCGCGTTGACGCCGTGCACAGCGGCGACCGCGACGGCGAGAAGGGGGCCTACGTGATCAACATGGTCGACGAAGTGACGCAGTACCCCCAACTTGCGTCGGTTCGACGGATCACCGAGCAGTTCATGGTTCCCGTGCTCGGGGCGCTCGTCGGCGCGTTCCCCTTCCGCGTCCCGGCCTTCCACTCCGACAACTGGTCGGAGTTCATCAACCACCGGAAATCTCAGTGCGCACATGTACGCGGGCACACCGCCAATCAGACTGGAGCCGACAGAATTGAGGACGGGAGTGAGCAAAGATTGAGTCATTGTGAATCGTAGTAGTCAGATCGCACAAGAACACGCGTTGGATCGGACCGCGTAGCGCTCAAGGATGCGCAGCGCCTCCCGCGTCCCGGTCGGTCAGCGGATGGTGGGGCCGCCGGTTCGGTTGTCGGGGACGAAGCGGTTGCGGGCCGGCATGTGGGTGTCGACGACGGTGGCGGAATCGACGACCGCGTCCGCCGGCAGCAGATCGTTGAAGTAGAGCATGGCGCCGACCACCGCGTAGACCTCTTCGTCCGTCATCGTGCCCGGCAGGTCGAAGGGCATGGCGCGGCGAGTGTAGTCGAACAGCGTCGTCGCGTAGGGCCAGTAGTTGCCGACGGTCGAGCGCAGGCTGCGGTCGTTCGCGAACGGAAACTCGTCTCCGGGGACGCGGCCCGTGAGGACGTCGTTCGGACCCTCGCGTCCGGTGGGACCGTGGCAGAGAATGCAGCGGTGCCGCTCCCAGACCTCCAGCCCCTCCGCCACGGTGCCCCGCCCGGGCGGGAGGCCCGCCCCGTCGGGGCCGATGTCGATGTCCCAGGCGGCGATCTGCGCCGCCGTCGCGGGCGTCCCGAAGCCGTACACGGGCTCGGCCGCGCCGGCACGGGCCGCGGCTGGCCGTTCGTCGCCGGAGACCACGGTCGCGGTCATGGCGCCGGTGCCGGACTCGGTGGCCCGCCCGACGTCATCCGCCCCGCAGGCCGTGACCATCGGCAGTGCCACCGCCAGCGCGACCGCCGCCAGCACGGCGCGTTGGCTCACACCCGCTCCCCCGCTCATACCGGCGCGAACGCGATGAACCCGTCGCGCGCCACGCGCCACCCCCGGATCGCGTTGGAGTGGTAGCGCGTGCCGGGCCCGCGCGCGTCGAGGACCTGCTGCCGGATGGGCTGCGCGTAGCCCGTCTCGTCGGTCGCCCGGCTCAGCAGGTGCGCCGGTCCGCCGTCCCACTCCCAGCCGTGGCGGAACCGCGTCGTGCACTTGGGCAGCACCGGTTCCTGGAGCACCGCGTCGTGCCACGAGTCGCCGCCGTCCGTGCTCACCTCCACCCGCTCGATCAGGCCCCGCCCCGTCCACGCGTAGCCCGAAATCTCGACGAAGCCGGGCCCCGGCAGCCGCCGCGGGTAGGTGGGGTAGGTGATGATCGACTTCGCATCCATCACGAAGGAGAACTGCCGCGCCGTCCCGTCCGGCAGCGGATCCGTGTACTTGGACGTCTCATCGCGGAACATCGAGGGCCGGTCGGCGAGTTCGATGCGCCGGACCCATTTCACGCTCGCATTGCCCTCCCACCCGGGCAGGAAGACCCGCGCGGGGTAGCCCTGCTCGGGCCGGATCGCCTCGCCGTTCTGGGCGTAGGCGATCATCGCGTCGTCCCACGCCTTCTCCATCGGGATGCTGCGGCCCATCACCGCGGCGTCCGATCCCTCGGCGAGAAACCATGTTGCCTCCGCGTGCGCCCCCACCTCCTCGAACAGCGTCGAGAGCGCGACCCCGGACCACTCGCTCGTGCTTAGAAGGCCGTCGACGGACTGCGGCGTGTGCTCCGGGCTCGGCGAGGAGGTGTACGCGCCGCCGCCGTTTCCCGAGCACTCGAGGAAGAGCAGCTTCGAGACCTGGGGGAAGCGCTTCAGGTCGTCGAGCGTGAACAGCGTGGGCCGCTCGACCATGCCGTGGATGAGGAGGCGGTAGGTTGCGGGATCGATCTGCGGAATCCCGTGGTGGTGCCGCTCGAAGTGAAGGTCCGCCGGGGTCATGATTCCGTGCAGCTCTTGGAGCGGCGTGCGCGAGGAGCCGCCCATCGACCCGGACAGCAGCTTCTCGGGCGTCTCGTGCGGAGAACGGGATCCGACCACGACGGGACGCGCGCCCGGCACCTTCGTCGGATCGGGAGCCTCTTGGACTAGGCCGCGCGTGGCACCAGCCGTGATGGCACCCCCGGCCGCTGCGGCGGCTCCGGCGATCAGCGCCCGCCGCGTGAGGCCCGAACCTTCTTCCCGGTCGTCCACGTCGCCTCCGTTTCCGTCGGTCTCGTACCCGCCTTCCACCCCCGACTCACGCACAATCTCATATGTGTGCGCCGACCACAGTTGCCGCGTTCACGGCGGCCAGCAAGGGCGGTCCCCGAGCGGCCCCAGCCGTCAGCGCGACGCGTGCCACTCCCGCAGGATCTCCGCCTCCCGCTCCGCCGAGAGTCCCGGCCGCATCTCCGCCTGGCGCTCGGGCGTGCGGGAGAGGTGGAAGTCCAGCGTCGCCCGCGTCGTGTCGGCCAGCGACCGAAACGTGAGCCCGTGCGCGACCTCGTTTGAGAGATCGAAGCGCGCAAAACCCTCCGAGCCCGGCGTCGGGGGCCGCCACACCGGCATCTCGGCGTAGGGCCGCACGCCGCGCTCGGCGAGGAACTCGCGCGGCACCCAGGTGAACGTCGTCTCGGCCGTCGTGACGGCGCGGATCCCGTACAGGAGTTCGGCCATCGGCCGGGGCGTCGCGGGGCCCACAAGGTTGAAGATGCCCGTGTGTCCGCGGTCCGAGGACAGCGCCATGAAGTCTCCGAGATCGCGCACGTCGATGATCTGCACCGGGTCGGTCCCGTCGCCGGGAGACAGCACCTCGCCGCCCCGGTGGATCCGCACCGGCCAGTATGTGAAGCGGTCGGTGGGGTCGTCGGGTCCGATGATGAGGCCCGGGCGGAAGATCCCGCAGCGGTCGGGGAAGATCCGCATCGCCTCGCGCTCGGACTCCGCCTTCGCGAGGCCGTAGGGGAGCTGCGTGATGTCTGCGGTCGCGCGGTCCACGCCGGCCGTCTCGTAGGTGTACGACGGGACGGCGGCCGTCATCGGCACGGTGGAGTGGTCCGCGTACGCCGAGCGCGATGAGACGTAATAGAAGTACTCGACCGAGTCGCGCAGGAACTCCCCGATGCTCGTCACCCAGTCGGGACGCGCCGTGGAGTTGTCGATGACGACGTCCCACGTCCGGCCCCGCAACGATTCGAAGTCTCCGTTCCGGTCGCCCACGAGTTCCTCGACGCCGTCGAACATGCCGGGGCGGTTGCCGCGGTTGAAGATCGTCACCTCCAACCCCTGCGCGAGCGCCGACCGCACCTGGTAGGGGCCGATGAACCCGGTCCCGCCGAGGATGAGCAGCCTTCCGCCGTTGCCCGAGGCTTGGGGTGTGGCCGCGGGGCTCGCACACGCCCCGACGGGAACGCCGAGCCCAAGGGCGGCGCCCGCCGCGGCCGTGACCTTCAGAAAATCGCGCCGGTTCGAATCGGTGGACATCGTGAACTCCTCTTCCTGTTCTTGGTTTCGTCTGCTCGATTTCGTGTGCGCGGCTTGTCTCAGTTCGCGGTTCCGTCCAGCAACTCGAAGATTCGCAGCACCGCGACCGGGTTCGCCCCCGGACTGGCGATGCCGCCGAAGTTGTCGGCGTGTGCCGTAAGGTCGATGCGCATCGCCGCGTCCTCGGCGCTCACGCCCTGACCGTGGAGCGCGACGGACTGGTCCCACAGATCCCGCAGGTACGCCTGCAGGTGGTCGATCCGCTCTCGCTCCTGGTACGGCTCGCCGTGTCCCGGGATGATCCAGTCGAAATCGAGTGCCTTCACGCGGTCGAGCGTCTCCACCCACTCGTTGACGTACCCGTCGCCCATGTAGGGGAGACCGGCCGTGAGCATGTCCCCGGTGATTATGACGCGGTCGTTCGGCAGGTAGACGATGACGTCGCCTTCCGTGTGGGCGCGCCCGAAGAAATGGAACTGGATCTCGCGCCCGCCCCGGTAGAGCGTGAGCCGCTCCGAGAGCGTCGTGTTGGGTGGCGTGGGGACGACCTCCCGCAACTGAGCGTAGTAGGTCCGCTGACGTTCGAGCGTGGCCTCCAATTCCGCGCGCGCCGCCGCGTCCGTCATCGTGTCGAGCGTCGCCTCCATCCGCTCGATCCGCCCGGGAATCGATCCTACGAAGAGTTCGTAGGAGCGGCCCGAATTCGAGCGCCCCCCCGCGATCGCCGCCCGGGTCGCCTCGTGGCTGATGATCTCGACCTCCGGCGGATACACCTGGTTGCCGTGCGCGTGATCGAAGTGCCAGTGCGTGTTGGCGGCGTAGCGTACGGGGTTGTCGGTGATCGAGCGCAGATCCTCGATGAGGGCGTTCGCCGCCGCGGGAGAAATGTGGGAATCGACGAGGAGCACGTCCTCTTCGTTCACGACCACGCCGGCGTTGGATCCGACGACGAGGTCGCTGGCGCCGCGCGCGTGGTAGACGCCGGGCACGACCTCCGTGAACTCGAAGTGGACGGCTTCGGCCGACGGCGGGCCGCCCGCCCCGGAGTCCGCTCCTCCGTCGCTCCCGGGATCCGCCGGAGCGCAGCCGCCGCAGAGCCACGCCGTCGCGAGGATGCCGGTCTGAACCGCACTCTGAATCACGCGTCTGCTCCGCACCGGATACCTCCCGTCTGATCGTCGGGGTCAACGTTGCCTTCGATCATACCACGTCGGCCGACCGCCGCTCAAACGCGCCCTACGCGTCTCGACCCGTTAGGTGCGAACGATGTCAGGGATGTGGATTTGATCTTGGGGGGCCGCGACGTGCCGATGAAGAACCCGCCACACCCGGGCCGGTCCGTGCGCCACGATTGTCTGGAGCCGCTGGGGCTTACCGTGACGGAGGCGGCGCGGAGGTTGGGCGTCAGCCGAAAGCAGCTTTCGGAACTCGTCAACGGCCGCTCGGGCATCTCTCCCGAAATGGCGATCCGCTTGGACAAGGCGTTTGGAGGCGGTGCGGAGACGTGGTATCGTCTCCAGTCGGCCTACGACCTTGCACAGGCCATGAAGAATGCGGGCCAGATCCACGTCGAGCGGATACCGACCCCCCTTTTGACCGCATCCCGCACCTTCGACCCGCCGGGATGTCCGGGCGCACCAGACACCCTACGCGTCTCGACTGGGGATCTGCCGCTCTCGGCCAGGTGTCCGCAGCCGGGTGCGAAGTCCCGCGATGTACGCCCGCACCTCGCGTTCGACGGGCCTCGCCTCGACATTGCTCTGCGTTCCGGCAGCCGTCCGTAGTTCGGTGTAGAGCTTGATCGCTTCGTTGAGCGCTTGCGCGCACGAGGCGGCATCGAGACCTCCGACAACACGACCGAGAGCGCGGGCAACGTCCGGAAGCTGCGATTCGATCCGGCGCACGCCCGTGGCCTCGACGCCAGCTCCCAGGAACGCCAGCGGCGCCAGCGCCACGGCCCGCAAAAATGTCAGTCCGTCCAGCGCCTCGAAGATCTCTCCTCGCTCGATCTTGTCCGCGACATAGTGCGCCCAGATCCAGAATCGCTCCTCGATCCATGCCGGGTCCGCATGCGGATAACGGGCGTCCGCCCGGGCGAGCGCGGCGCTGAGCCGGCCATCGCGTTCCCACAGGATGACCGGGTCCTCGATCCGCTCGTGCGCGTCGTCGAGCGAGACGAACTTCAGGTCCACGTGGAGGAGAGGAGGACCGTAGAGGCACACGAGCAGGCGCGGCTCTCCCACGTGTTCCCCGGTGAAGCCCGTCAGAAACGAGGCATCGAGTTCGGCGGCTACCGCCTGACGACGGTCGAGGATCTCCGGCCAGGCCCCTGGTTCCACCGCCAGCAGGAGGTCGAGGTCCGAGAACTCGTCGATCTCGCCCGCGATGAACGAACCGCCCGCCGCCAGGCCAGCAATGCCCTCGACCCCGGGGACAGCCTCAACCGTGCGCTCGAGAAAGGCGCGGTGCCGGGCCGGAAGCGCCGCCAGGCGGCACTCAAGCCTCGGGTCGCGGCCCCCTACGCCTGTATCTTGCACGCGTTATCGCACGCCCATGCGCCGCAGCATCTCGCCGATGTAGGCATCCCCCTCCATGAACAATACGTGGCGGTTCTCCCATTCTTCCTTCGATAACGTCCATCGTGCACGCACCTGATCAAATGGCGTGACGGAGAGGAGAAAGGAGTCCAAGTTCACCGTTGGGTCGCCAAGCTGCTTCTGAATTTCCTTGATGCTTTCGGCGAGCCGCACCTTCGGGTCGTTGGGACCGACGCGGACCATTCCCTTCGGATCTACGAACGCGACGTGCTGGCGGTTGCCGGACACCGCCCACAGGATGAAGTCCGGGTGGAAGTTGTTGGCCTCAAAGAATCCAATGCCGTGTCCGCGGCTCATGTTGCGAAGAAGGTGCAGGCGGAATCTCGCAGGCGGCGAGTGGCTGCAGTACGCCTCGAAGTCCGTCACAAAACCTTGTTCACCTTGGTTCAGCGCGGGGGGCGACACAATCATCGACTGCGCATGCACCGTGACGAGCAGCGGCGTGTAGAGGTGATGCTCCGCGTTGAGGTGCATACCTTCAATGAGAGTCCTGAGTTTGTCTAGGTCCGCCTCTTCCGACCTGACCCGGTAGCCCGTTTCCTCGCCCGTCTCTCGAAGCACCATGGGAAAGTTCGCGTCGGTGGCCTCGAGGGTCCGGTACTCTAGGTTCTCGGCCTCCCAGGCCTGCCGGCGCGCCCCATAGTAGCGGGTGACGTACTTCTTCAGCAGGGTGGTCGCGATGTCCTGCCACATGCGCAGTTTCTGCATGCCGTCAAAGCGCATCTCGCCCGCCGGGATGCGCAGCCTGTACCAGCCGTCATCCTCCAGGAGTTCGCGCACCGCCGACTTGGAGATGGCGAGGCCGTGCCACCCCCGCTCCCTCTTGAACCGCTGGAGCGACAGACAGAGTGCATCTCGGTCCACGAGGGCCAGGTGATGAGGAAGGAGCGTTGCCTCGTGCTCGCTTGAGTCTTCGTCGCCCCAAGCATCCAGCGCCTCCGATTCGATGGTTTGCACCCGCGGGCGCCAGTCCAGCGCCACCTTCGGCGTGGTCAGCCGGTGCCGCACCGATTCGTCCAGCGCTTCGTCCCAGCACGTCCGCAGCGCGAAACGGGGTCCCGCCCGTCGGAAGGCCTCCGCCGGATCATCTCCCGCCACCGATTTCGCCAACCGTATCACCTTGAGATCCGACGGTAGATCCGGTACTCGAATCGGAACGAACTCCTCGACGGGATCGACGGCTAATCCCTCCTCCTTGAGGAAGTCCCTGAACTGCGCCATGTAGCCGGCCCTGACTCCGAAGACGTGGAGTGTTTCGAGGCGGTCAAGGTGGGTCGGCCGACGCTCTGCGCCCGCCAGCCGATCCGCCGCGCTGCGCTTCAAGCTCATGTCCCGCCCTCTTAGGCGCACACCGCGGCCGAAGAGCTGGATGATCTGCGAGCCTTCGCTCTGGCCGACGTTCATCAGTCCCATCGAGCTCACGCGCCAGCTGTTCCAGCCCTCGGTGAACTTCTTCGCGCCGACCAGCACGTTGATCCGGGAGTCCGGTTCGTTGACGCTGTGGAACACCGAATCGGCGAACTCCCGCTCGCGCACGATCAGTCCGGCTTCTTCGCACTTCTTCGCGAGCTTGGCGGGATCGCCCACGTTCACAACGCCGAACGGCTCGTTGGTCTCGCCCACCCGCAGCGCCAGCTCGCCGCCGGACCCCTTGAGGCGTTCGACGAGGAGCGTGCCGCCTGACGGGGCGTTGAAGGTCGTGGCGAGGGTCTCGTGATAGACCTGTTCGGCGCCCAGTCCCGCATCGAGCAAAGGGTTGAAGTCCCCGGGCAGTCGCAGCTGGTCGTGCTGAACAGGCGTGTCGTCTTGCAATATGCGATGAATGCGCTCAATGCTGGCGTCCCCTTCGGACAGGTAGCGGCCCAGGAACCGGAGGATCTCCACGACGTCCGACGCGTCCTTCACGGACAGATTCTTCGTCACTTTGCTTCCCACGAACACCCAGAGCGGGGGTTCGACGTTGAAGGGGCGAAAGGCGCTGCCGTGCCTCCCGTAGATCCACTGCTGCTGGAAGAAAGTTAGCAGGGCGGCTGTCAAGTAGCGGGTGCGCCATTCGCCGGCGTCCTCGTTGATGTTGGCGATGCGGTAGTCCTTGCCGAAGCCGTCGCCGTGGAACCAGCGGTAGGAGTAGTCCACGAGCGTGCTGCGCGCATACTCGGCCGTCAGCTCACGGTCGCCCTTGATCGCCTGTCCGAAGGTGGCGGAGTACTCGAAGGAGAAGCCGCCCTCGCAAAGCTGGTTGCGGTAGCCCATCCACGCGCCCGCTTGACCGGACGACGCACCCCGGTGCCCTTCGTCGATCAGGACCAGGTTCGGTCCCTCGAGGGCGGAAACCGCGACGGTCTTGTCGCCCATGTCGTCGGCAAGCTTGTGGACGTCAAGAATCTCGACCGATCCCCGTTGGAAGAGATCGCCTCCGTCCTTGGAGAAGATGCCGGCGCCGATTCCTGCGATCTCGAACTCTTCGAGGTGCTGGCGCGAGAGTCCTTCGTTGGGGGTGAGGAGGAGGATGCGGTTGAGGTGGAGCGCCGGCCCGTGTTTGCGAGCCAGCTCCGCGAATCGGAGGATGTGGGCGTGCATGAGCAAGGTCTTGCCGCTGCCCGTCGCCATCCAGAAGGCGAGCTTGTTGAGTTGGCTGCGGGGGTCTGGACCGATTGGTAGCGGTTCCAGCCGGTCGGATGCGTGGCCGGCGGGGAGCGCGTCGCTGTAGCTGCGGATGACGCCGTTGAGCGAGGCCCGCAGTGCCTCGGGGGCCGTGAAGTACCGCGCCAGATAGATCTCGGTGAAGAGCAGCGACAGGTACTGAAAGTACTTCCACTGGATGGGACGCTTGCCGTGCCGCAGACGGCTCTCGTTGAGGCGCCGCGTGACGGACACGATGGCTTGATCGTGGGCGAGCAGCGCGTCGTCCGGCAGTTCGGGGCGCTGCTCCGGCGGAATCCGACAGAGATCGTGGTGGAACCAGTGGACGTTGCTTTCGTCGAGGCCCTCGCGGGGGTCGGCGCCGAGCGATTTGGAAAGGTCGGCGAAGGTCTCGATGCCGAATTCCCCGAGCACCCACTGGTTCGGCACCAGCTTGCGCGCGAAGGGGAGCTTCATCTTCGCGCGGCGGGTACGGGGAGTCATGGGAGATTCGGCGGCGGGGGCGCTGCTCCAGATGCAACATGCGCGCCAGCGAGGTGCCGACGGATCCGGTCCTTGTTGCCTGCCAGACTGGAGTACTGGCGGTCCGCCACGTCGGTGAGCCGCGCGAGCACCCGTCCACCGATCGCTTCTTGGTTCTCGAATACCACGAGCGATCTTACGCCAAGCTCCCACTTCTCGTAGTGCAGAAGAGAGATGGTGGCGTCCCGGGTCCCGGCATCCCCCAAGAGGCCGAAGACGACCACGGGCCTTGCCGGGTGTTCGATCAGGTAGTCGGCCGAATAGTGTCCCCGAGGATCACGTTCCCTGTGGTTCCACCCGGGAATCAGCTTGTCTCCTGGTACGATGTCGGTGAGAAGCGTGCGGAGGTCCTCGCGGAACGCCGAGCGGACGCGTTCGCGGTTCAGGTACGACACGTCGGTGATCTTGAGAATCGCCTGGATGAACGAGAAGAGGGCATCTCCGAAGCGATCCTCCGGCACCGGGAGCACGAGCTCGCCGTCGCGATCCTCCACGCGGAACATCGCAAGGGCCTTGGCGATGATCTTCTGTCGCGTTCCGCGACGAAGAGCGGCCTCGTCCATGTCGTAGGTGAGCCGCATGTAGGTCGTACCCTCGTCGGTCAGCTCCCAGTGACCGTCGCGCTCGCGCAACGCGATCTCCAGGCAGTCGCCGTCGT
>JAAXHJ010000068.1 GCA_012270965.1 Candidatus Palauibacter poriticola | reverse complement strand
TCCCTCGCATCGCCGCAGTCCTCCGGCTCCGGGGGCGGAGGTGGGGGCGGTGATGTCCCGCCGCCGCCGCTGCCCGGAGCGTTGCCCGGCGAGATGGGTGGCACCGGGTCGAACCCGGTGCGGACGCAGTTGCCCGAGGAGTACTCGAAGTCGAAGCCCGCCGGGCAGGTGACGGTGATCGGGCTCGGATTGACGTTGCTGACCGGCGGCGACTCGGGGCAGCCGACCCCGAACATCGACGGAGGATACACGTAGCAGCGCTGCTGGGCCGCCGCGAGCGGCCGGGGTGCCAACCGCTCCGCGAGCGGCCCGATCGCCGCCCACGCCGCCGCCCAGCCGGAACCACGCATCCCCGCGTCCGCCGAGGTCCGGCCAAAGCCCGCGAGCCCCCGCGCGGCGAGGATGGCCTCCACCATGCCCCGCGCCTCCTCCAGTCCCCGCCCGGTGTCCGGCAGGAGGCACGCCGCCCGCGCGCCCAGCCGCTCGGGAAGCGCCTCCGTTCCGCCCCCCTCGGCCGGACGCGTCACGATTCCGCGCACGTTGTACACCAGCGCCCGCCAGCGTCCGTCCGCCTTCCGCGCCTCGCGGCCGTAGCGCAGCCGGTAGATCTTGGAGGCGTAGCTCCCGTCGGCGTGCCGCAAGTGGATCACGCACCCCTCCGACTCCATGCTTCGGATCGCGTCCAGCCACGGCGGGAGGGAGGGCGCGTCCGCCGCCGCCGACTCCGACAGAACTTGGGCGATGGCGGGTGCCGGCGCGTCTACGGGGCCGGAAGGCTCCCACACCGAGTCGGCGCACGCCGAGAGCGCCGCCGCCGAAACGGCGGCCAGGGCGACCGGCCCCGACCGGCGCGGCCGGATGCCGGACGACGGCTTCGATGATGGCGGAAGGTTCGGCGATTCGGTGAGGCGGGAAGGCCGACGGCGAAACCACAAGACGGGAACGGCGCGCGAACATCTGAGCATCCATCCTCCCGGGTCCAGTCCAGACAGCGACTTTCACAATGTCCCGGGCTCGCTCCCGGGCTCGCTCCCGGGCTCGCTCAAAATCTGATTAACACAGGTTCGTGCGTCGCGCAAGACGTGCGGATCGGTGCGTAGGGGAGCAAGCGAAGCTGTCCGGTTTCGCCGCAGCGGGCCCCAAGGCGAGCGTAGTCGTCCGCCGAATCGCGAGCCGTTGCGGTGTGAACAAGAGCCGGACGACCGTGCCGCCGCCCGCTGTCGGGGTTTACCTTGCTGGCGGCTCGTGTTCCTCCAGTCGGTCTCGTCCGGGAGAGTCGCTCGATGCGCTTCGCCGCCGCCTTCGTCCGCGCCGGGATTCCCGCCGCGGCTGGCGTCCCGCAACCGCAACAACAGCACTGCGGTGGCGTGTTGAACCCTTGCCGGAGGGTTTGGCCGGCGGGAGGGCTCGCAATGGCCATCCTGCTCACCGCGTGCGCGACGGCCCCGGCTCGGGTGGCGACCCCGGCGATCCGAGCCGCATCCGCCGCTGCGGGCGCGACACCTTCCGCTGCGGCGTCCGGAACGGTGCTGTTCAACGATTCCCACTTCCATCTCCTGAACTACATCCAGCGGGGCCCGACGGCGCGCGAGTTCCTGGACATGACCGCCGGGCGGGTGGGGCGCGTGGCCATGTTCGGAATCCCGCTGCAGCAGAAATGGGACTACTTCGTGTCGGGGGACCGGGCGCCCGACTACTACCTGCGGTCGAACGCGGACCTCTATTACTACTCGTTCGTGGACGCGGTCATCGCCCGCGAGTACCTGTCGCTCTCCGAGGCGGAACGCGGCCGGGTCGATCCCATGATTACCGGCTTCAACCCGACGGACATGTACGCCGCGAACCACATCGAACGGGTCCTGCTCACCTTCCCCGGCGTGTTCGCGGGCATCGGCGAGTTCAGTATCCACAAGGAGTTCGTGTCGTCGAAGGTGTCCGGCCACGCGGCGAGCCTGCGCAACCCGGCCCTCGGCCGCATCCTCGACTTCGCTGCGGACATCGGCCTCGTCGTCATCCTGCACTGCGATGTCGACAACGTCCGCCCGGGGGATCCGCCGGACTTCGCCGCCGAGCTGCTGGAACTGTTCGCCGACCACTCGAAGGCGACGATCATCTGGGCGCACACCGGCCTGGGTCGCTTCATCGCCCCCGCCGAAGGGCACGTCGCCTGGCTTGACCGGATGCTCTCCGACCCGCGCTACGACCACATCGCGCTCGATATCTCGTGGGATGAGGTCGCGAAGTACGTCGTCCGGGACGAAGCAAGCCTTGACGCGTGGGTCGCGCTCATCGACCGCCATCCGACGCGCTTCCTGTTCGGCACCGACGCCGTGGCCCCCGCCGACTGGGACGCCTACGTCGCGAATTACACGGTATACGACCCGCTGTGGGAACGGCTCGATCCCGCTGTCAGAGCACAGGTCGAACGGCTCAACTACGAGCGCATCTTCGACGCGGCCATCCCCCGGGTTCGCGCTTGGGAAGCGCGCCGACTGGCAGGCGACACCGGACGTTGAGTCGGCCGAACGCCGCAAACGAGGCCCTGAGCGCGCCGCAAACGAGACCCTAGACGCGCCGCAAACGAGGCCTTGCTTCGTCCCATGTCCCTATTCGAACTTGGCCGTTCGACCGGCGGTGTCTCGCTCCGGGACGTGCTCCACGGCGGCGCCGTCCGCAGCCCGAAAGTGGAGTTGTCCGCCGCCCGGCTTGCCGGACTGGTGTGCGCCGGCGGGTGGCCGGAACACCACCGCTCTCCGGAGGAGCAGGCGCTGAGCGCCTGTCGGGATTACTTGGAGAACATCCGCCGGAGCGATCTGCGAGGAGTGGACGGAGTCCGGCGGGATCCGGATCGGATTCGCCGTTTCCTCCGCTCGCTGGCTCGGAACGTCGCTACGTGCGCATCGCTCGCCACCATCAGACGCGATGTCGTCGGCCCGGATGGGGCGATGACGAACCGGACGGCGCGTGACTCCTTACTAATCTAGAGCGCCTCATGGTTGTAGAGGACCAGCCGCCGTGGTCCCCCAGGCTCAGGTCGCGGTCGCGCCTGCGACTTGGCCCAAGCGGCATTTTGTGGATCCCTCCCTCGCGGTCGCCGCGCCGCGGGCAACCCCCGGACACCTCCTTCGGGACTTCGAGTGGTTCGGTTTCCTTTTTGAGTCCATGGTCGTACGGGCTCTCCGCGTGTACGCCCCAAGCCATGGAAGCGGACGTGTTCCACTACCGCGATGAAACGGAGCTTGAGGTCGATGCGATCGTGGACGCCGGGACGGATCGGTGGGCCGCGTTCGAGATCAAGCTGGGGACGGGCCGGATCGACGACGCCGCCCGTAGCCTGCTCAAGTTCGCCGACCGCGTCGACACGGAACACTGCGGCGAACCGGCCGCGCTGGGGGTTATCGTCGGGAACGGATATGGGTACAAGCGGCGTGGTGGCGTCTCCGTGATCCCGATCGGGGCGCTCGGACCGTAACATGAGGGTCTGCTGCTCGCGCTCCGGCTTCCCGTGTTTCGGAAGCGTGCCAAACGGGCGACCGTGGTGCGGGAGAAGCTCTACCTGTTCGATGCGGGCGTCTTCCGGTCGCTGCGACCCCGGGGACCCCTTGACCGGCCCGAGGAGATCGACGGCTAGGCGCTGGAGGGTCTCGTCGCCCATCATCTGCGCGCGCGGGCGGACTACTCCGGATTCGACGTCCGCATCATGTTCTGGCGGACACGGGGCGGATCGGAGGTCGATTTCGTCGTCTACGGAGACAGTGGATTGCATGCGTTCGAGGTGAAGAACACGGGCCGGATCGACTCGGCGGACCTGCGCGGCCTGAGGACCTTCCGGCAGGACTACCCGGAGGCGGAGGCGGCCCTCTACCGGGGTCGGGAACGCCTGAACGCGGGCGGGATCTGGTGCCTGCCGGTCGACGACTTCCTCCGCCGGCTCGTGCCGGACCAAGCGCCGTTGGCGTGGCTGTGACGAGAGCGGTCCGCTGGCGGCGCTGGCTTCGGGAGGCGCGCGAGATCTACGAGGGGCTGTACATCGCCCCCTACCGCGCGACGATCCATCGCGAGTACCTGCGGCAGCACGACGCGTTCATGCTGATGGGATTCTCCGACCTCCTCGGCGTGCCGAACCCGGTGCAGTTCTACATGCTCGAGCTGTATCCGTCGCTCATCGAGGAGTTTCACGAGTGGCATGTCCGGGTCGGGATGGAGCGCGGGCCCGAAGGCGGCTTCCGCTGCTGCTGAGCGACGAGGGTTCGCGGCGAACCGCGACGCCGTCCGGGGCGTCACGGGGTGGACGCACGCGAGCCCCTCTGCCGTTCCCTGACCGGCCGGTCCTCTTCTTCGGCGGCAAGGGCGGGGTGGGGAAAACGACCATGGCCGCCGTGGCCGCGCTCGACATGGCCGCGCGCGGGCGCCGGACCCTGCTCGTGTCCACGGATCCGGCGCACTCCACCGGCGACGTGCTCCAGGCGGCGCTGGGGGACCGGCCGCGCAGGGTGGCCGGGGGTTGCTGGGCCATGGAGGTCGATCCGGAGCGGGAGGCGGACCGCTACATCGAAGCCGTCAAGTCGCGCGTGGAGTCGGCCGCGCCCCCGCGGCTTCTGGGCGAGGTCTACCGTCAGATCGACATCGCGCGCGTCTCCCCCGGGGCCGTGGAGTCGGCCCTCTTCGACCGCTTCACCCGCATCCTCGAGGAGGAGGGAGAAGATTACGACCGCATCGTCTTCGACACGGCACCCACCGGCCAGACGCTGCGCCTGCTCTCCCTGCCGGAGCTGATGACGACGTGGATCGGCGGGCTCATCAAGCGGCGGCGCAAGGTGGGGGCCCTGTCCCGGATGTGGAAGAACGTGGCCGGGTCCGAGGCGACCGATCTCGAGCATGATCCGCTGTTGGGGGCGCTCGAGGAACGCCGGGACCGCTTCCGCGCGGCGCGCCGCATCCTCACCGACCCCCGGCGGACGGCGTTCGTGTTCGTCGTAATCCCCGAGCGTCTGCCGATCTGGGAGACGGAGAAGGCGGTCGAGGCCCTCTCGAAGCACGGCGTCCCGGTGGGAGCCATCGTCGTGAACCTGGTTCTGCCGGGGCGCGACGGCGGCGCGGGCGAGGACCCGTTTCTCGCCGCCAGACGCGAGCGTCAAGCCGTCTACCTTGCGAGGATCTCACAAACTCTCGGAGATTGGCCCGTCCTTCGCGTCGCCCTCCAGGACTCCGATCCCGTGGGCGTGGACGCACTTGGGCGGATTCCCGTACTCGACATCACGGAGGAGGTTGTCCGATGAGCGCGATCGTCCTGCTGGTGATTGGCCTTTCGGCCTTCCTTACCGGAATCCTCATCTACTCGCGCTTCATCGCGGGCAAGGTCTTCAAGCTCGACCCCGACTTCGTCACTCCGGCGCACGAGTTCCGGGACGGGGTCGACTACGTGCCGACGAACAAGCACGTGCTGTTCGGGCACCACTTCACCTCCGTGGCGGGGGCGGCGCCGATCGTGGGGCCGGCGATCGCGGTGATCTGGGGCTGGCTGCCGGCGTTCCTGTGGGTCGTGCTCGGGACCGTGTTCGCGGGGGCGGTACACGACTTCAGCGCCCTGTGGATCTCGAATCGCCACAAGGGCCGCTCGATCGGGACGCTTACGGAGTCGATCCTCGGACAGCGCGCCCGCGTCCTCTTCCTGCTCATCATCTTCTTCCTGCTCCTGATGGTGAACGCGGTCTTCGCCGTCATAATCGCGAACCTGTTCATGGCGAACCCGGGTGCCGTCGTTCCGGTGTGGGGCTCGCTCGTCGTGGCGCTCATCGTCGGCTTCCTCATCTACCGGACGGGGACGGGGATCCTCATCCCGTCGCTGGGGGCGCTGGCCACGCTGTACGTGCTCATCTGGTTCGGGCAGGACATGCCGTTCACGCTGCCCGACCTCATCGGGTTCGGCCCGACCGAGGCGCAACTCGCGGCGGCGGGAGGCGATGCGGCCGCGGCGGGAGAGGCGGCGACCGCCGACGGGCGGCGGGTGGGGTGGATCGTCATCCTCTTCGCCTACACCTTCGTCGCCTCCGTGCTGCCGGTGTGGCTCCTCCTGCAGCCGCGCGACTACGTGAACGGGCACCAGCTCTTCGTGGCGCTCGGGCTCATCAGCCTCGGCGTGCTCGTCGCGAACCCGGAGGTCGTGGCGCCGACGGTCAACGCGAACCTGTCCGCGGATACGCCGAACTGGCTGCCGATCCTCTTCATCACCATCGCGTGCGGCGCGATCAGCGGCTTCCACGGTCTCGTCGGATCGGGAACCTCATCCAAGCAGTTGGCGAAGGAAACGGACGCCCGCTACGTGGGCTACGGGGGCGCGATCGGGGAGGGCACGCTTGCCGTCACCTCGATCATCGCGTGTACGGCGGGGTTCGCCATCTACCTCAGCCGAGATGTGGGGGCGGCTCAGGGGCTTGCCCTCTGGCAGGAGCACTATGGCAGCTGGCAGGGCGCGATCGACGGTGCCACAACCGCCTTTGTCAACGGCGTGGGCGTGCTCGCGGGCGGGCTCGGGATCCCCGAAAGCGTCGCCGTGATCTTCGCCTCCGTCGTCGTGATCAGCTTCGCGGCTACGACGCTCGACACGGCGATCCGGCTGCAGCGCTACATCATCAGCGAACTCGGCGTCGAGTACAAGGTGAAGGCGATCCAGAACCGCTGGGTTGCGACCGCGATCGCCGTCGCCAGCTGCGCCACCCTGGCCCTGTCCGTCGACCGGGGCGCCGGCGGCATGATGATCTGGCCGCTGTTCGGGACGACGAACCAGCTGCTGGCCGGCCTCACCCTGCTCATCGTGTCGCTCTACCTAATGCGGAAGGGACGCCCCTACTGGGTGACGATGGTCCCGATGGCATTCCTGCTCCTGATGACGACGTGGGCCATGATCATCAACCTCGGCGGCTACTTCGGAACGAACGACTGGATGCTGCTCGTGATCGGCGCCGCGATCTTCATCCTCGAGATCTGGCTCCTGCTCGAGGGTGCCGCCGCGATCCGCCGCGTCCGCGCGGCGAACGGTTGACGCGTCTGCTCTAGTTGTAGGAGTTACCGTCCGGCCCGCGCGGATCGGCCGAATTGGCCAAGACTTAGTGATTGCCGCCCGCCGGAGGAATTGCATGGAGGCTGAGCCGGATGGACAAGCGGAGCCTTTCGGAACATCCCGGTCGCGGTGATCGAGGCGAAGGAATAACAACCACAGCATCGTCGACGGGATGCAGAAAGCCAGCTGGACCTGTGATGATGTGGGTTCAGCGCCAAGCGAGGTTTTCGACCACGCGAAGGCGAAGGTCGCAACGGGCGCGGACGGCTGGCTGGTGGCGTACGCGCGGGTCCGCGGCGTGATCGTCGTGACCAACGAGCAGAGCGCGCCGCAGTCCGGGAAGGAGGTCAAGCTGCCCGATCCGTGCGGTCAGTTCGGAGTCCGGCGCGACAACACGTTCGCCATGCTTCGTGCGCTGCATATTCAATTCGATTGGACTGGAGACGGCTGATGGACCCGTTGGGAGATCGTGCGACCCGGTGTGACTGACGTGATCTCGTGCCGTGATTCAGGCCTCTGGTGGTCCGCCTACGGGGCAGGTCTGCAAGATGTCCCGGATGATTGCTTCGTGATGGTGGTGGTGGAGGTGGAGGAAGCGTAGCCACTCGGCTGCGGTGAAGTGGCCCAGGACGTGATGCGGGAGCGTGCGTTGGCACGCGTCCAGTTCCGCCAGCCTCGGCGCAAGGGCCGCGGCCAGCCCGCGCAAGGCCTCGAACCCCGCTTGGACCTCGGGAGGTGTCAGACCGTCGGGTATGGTGAAGTCCGGGGCGGGCCCGCGGCCGCGCGGAATGGACCCGCGCTTCAGCAGCGCGACGCCGATCTCGTGCGGGAAGTGCTCCGTGGTCCTGATCTCCGGGGTCGGGCGGGACAGGGCCTCCACGATCCAGTCCAACACCGTCCGGTCGGAGTAGAGCAGGTGTTCGAGGTGCTCACCGATGCTCCAAGCGGAGACTTCCGGCACGGCAAGGGAGAGGCGGGCCTCGTCGCGGACCCGCGACAGGCAGCGGTCGATCCCGGACCGGACCCCGGCCACGGAGTCGCGCGTCGTGTACGGCCCGGCGTCAGGGGTCGAGGTCGACCTCGATCTCCACCGCTTCCAGATCCTCCGCGGTCAGTTCGTCTTCGCCGGTCGGCAGGCCGTTGATCTTGAACATGTACGTGATCACGTCAACGTACTGCTCGCTCGGAAGCCCGCCCGGGTTGTCCTCCGGCATCGTGGCCACGATCTCGTCGAGAAGGTCCTTCACGGAGGCCCCGACCCAAGATTGGATGAACGGTCCCCCGAAATCCTCCTCGAAGTGGCATTCCGCGCAGATGTTGTAGAAAACATCCTCGCCGCGCGTCGCCTGTTCCTCGCTGAACACGCCATGGGTCGTGTTGACCGCCGCCGCGGCCTCCCCCGCATCGCCGCCCTCCTCCTGGCCCGCGAGGTTCGAGACGCCGAGGATGACCGCGACCGCCGCCAGCCAGACCGACCCGCCGATCCCCCTCCGTGCGGAAGCGTTCGGGCGAACCCCCCTCCATGGGGCAGCGTTCCGAGAAGCGGCGTTCCGAGAGGCGGCGTTCGGAAGGCGGTGCGGCATGTTCTTCGATATGTGCATCGGGATTCCCCTGCGTTGAACGGCGCGAGAACGCCCCAACCTGAATTCAGGTGCCGGGCCGGAGCAAGTATGCGCTTCTACGAGCCTCCGCCGTCCGTCGTGACGGCTTCCGCTTCCGACTCCTCCTCGTCCTCGGGAGGCCGGGGACGGTGCATGCGCAGCGACACGCCGCCGAAGAAGGACGAGCCGGAGCGTTTCACCTCGTGTTCTCCCTCGTACAGGTAGTCGAGAATCGCCTGGTTCCACGACAGCCCGGCCTTGGCGACCAACTCCATCCAGGGTCCGTGGGCGGTCTCGTCCGGAGCCTCGGTCGTTCCCGACCAGATCGTGATGCGGGAATCGAACCCGAACCGGGACTCACCGCTCGATCCCTTGAGCGGCATCTGGATCAGCACGCTGTCCGTCATCGGCAGGTAGAACACGTCGGGATCGTATTCGGCCCCATAGCGGCGATAGCGGTCGTAATTCCGCTGGTTCATCTCGAACACGTCGCGATTGGAATTGATCCCGCGCGTGATGTAGCCGCGGATCTGGAACGCCGCGTCGCGGTGCCGGGGGTATTCGGGGCTGTCGACGTAGCCGAAGCCCGGTATGAACCAGCCCTTGTTGAGGCCCCAGTTGCGCTCGGTCACGCGTCCCCGCCGCACGAGACCCGAGTACTCGCTGAACAACTGCACGACTTGGTGGGACGGGTATCCGTGCGGATTTAGGAATATGTCGGGCAGCCAGCGGCCCCACAGCCGGTTCCGAACGGGTGCCTCGGGGTAGATGGGGTGGTCGTCCCGCGACCCCGTGGTGGCGTCGATTCCCAGCGACCCGAGATAGCCCGCGTGCAGGATGAAGTCCGGCGTGATCCGGTACAGGTCGTAGGCGAGCTGGGCCCCGTCGGGGTTCGTGAACGGGTGGATGACGACGTTCACGTCGTCGAGCTTGGCCCGCTGCTCGGGGTCCGTGAGGAGAAGTTCGGCGTGCCGGAGGACGTGGCTGGTCGAGGAGACTTCGTTCGCGTGCTGCCGCGCGGAGTTGATGACCGTGGGCTTGAAGGTCGTCGCCTTCACGCGGGACCAGTGCGAGGCCGTGATCGGAGGCATGAGATCCGCCGCCCAGATGTCCCTGCCCAGATAGGATTCGCCGACCTTGTACATCGTCACTTCCTCGAAGGCCTCGGCCATCTTGGCCAGGATCCCGTGGCCTTCGGGGGGCGGCATGGGCGTCTCCCACTGGACGAGACGTTCGCCCCCGTAGCTCCAGCCGTCGGGCAGAAGGCCGCGCCAATCGGGCGGTGCCGCCGGCGTCCCGTTCGCCGCGAGTCGCGCGGTGCGGCGGGACTCCGGGTCCTGTTCGTGCGTCCATTCGGCCCAGACCTCGAGGGAACCGAGCCCGCGCCAGGCCAGCGAGGAGGCGTAGAGGCCGCCCGCCCGCAGCGCCTCGATTTCGCGTACCATGGCCTCGACCTGCTCGGCGGAGACCATGTTCCGGTCGACCTGCCGCGGCGGGGCGTAGTTGAGGAGGCTGTCGCGCATGTCGGCGTCCGTGTCGACGCGGACGCGCAGCGCGAGGTGCGCGACCCCCGGCTCGCCGGCGCGCACAATGGCCAGCCTAGCGGATGGGCGCTCAATGCCCGTCTTCGGGATGTCGAGCCGTATCGTGTCCGCCGTGCCCGCCGCGTCCTCGAAGGCGACGGAGACCGCGGGCCGGGGGGTGGCGAACCCCGTGAAGCTCACCCGGAGCACCCCTGCCCGTCCGTCGGCGCGCGGCCGCATGACCGGGAGGATGCGGCCGGGGAAGGTCAGCCCCCGCCCGCGCGAGTTCCGGCCCAGCATGTCGAAGAACTCGATCGTGCCGAAGTAGATTTCTTCATGCAGGGCGTCCATCGGGGCGTGAATCTCGTTGTCGATCTCGAGCCGGTAGTTGGGCTCGCTCATCTCGAGTTCGACCGTCAGTTCGCCGAAGTAGGGCGCGTCCGAGTTCCCGCCCTCCGGGATCCCGTCGTGCCGGTCCATCACGTAATCGTAGATGGCGGGGAGCACGACGCTCTGGTAATGGTCCCAGAAGGCCTCCGGGTCGGTGACGATGCGTTCGTCGACGAGCGTGCGGCCTCCCGCCGCCGCACGGATCCAGCCGGTCGTCACGCGGACGTGCTCGTAGTCCCGGAAGCGGTCGAAGTACGGACGCATCACCCGGCGGGGCTCGAAATCGCCGGACAGAATCTCGGTGCCGCCCGAGTCCGTGACGGTCACCTCGTAGATCGGTCCGTCGGTCGTTTGCTCGAAGCGGATCCGCTCCAGCCCGATGCCAAGCTCGCGGGCGAACACCTCGTCGATCGGGAAGATCTCGTGTAGCCAGCGGACGGCGGTGTGGATCGCCTGCTGGGGCCACTCCACCGGCGGATCGTTGCGGCGGAAGCGGATGACGATCTCCCCGACATCGCGTCCTTCCAGTCGTGGGAGCACGACCTCCTCGAGCCACGAGTACCCCTGCTTGAAGGCGGAGAGGATGCGGACTTCGACCGCGTCGGCCGGGGCCCCCGCCTCGATCAGGGCGTTCCGCGCCTCCCGCTCCAGTTGGCGGCGGATCTCCGGCGGCTCGCTGAGGCGGGCCTCCACCCGGATGGGACCGTCGGTGCCGGCGGCTGCGGCGGCCGGGAGCACCCGGGTGCGGAACAGGCCACGGAAGCGGTCGACTTCCGAGGGCAGCGAGAGTGTGTCGGCAAAGATGGTGGCGGCCCGCAGGACATCGCGATCGTCGACCGTGACGTCGACGGCGGCGGCATCGGAGAGGCCCAGCGTCTCCGCCGCCCGCGCCTGTACGTAGGCCCGAAGGCCCGGGTCGGCCTTCTCGACGGAGAGCAGCACGTCCGCGCGGGCGATCTGCCGATCCGCGAGCTTGTCGGCGATGCGGCCGAGCTTGTAGAGGCCGATCGCCGCCTGGCCCACGGGCGAGTGGCCGGACAGCGCGTCCCACAGCCCGCGCTCGACGTCGTCGACGGTGGGGCGGTCGTCGCCGCGCTCCGCGAGGTGCGGGAACGTCAGAGCCAGCTGGTCGAGCGCGCGCTCGGCCCCGGCGGCGTCAGCGCCGGAGACGACGAGGGCCGGTTTGGACCCGAAGGCCGCCGGGACCACCTGGATGAGCCCCTCGCCGGGGGCGAGCGAACCCGGATCGACCTTCGCGCTGTCGGCGAGCTGCCGGGTCAGGGCGTTGTCCACCCCGGCCAAGACGAGCGTGGGCCGGGCGGCGGCCGCTTCGATCGACGAGGCCGGAGCGACGAGCGGCACGGTGATCCCGGTCGATTCGAGTCCGAGCCGCCCGGCCAGATCGGGCAGGCCGTCGATGCCTCCCTCGCCGGGCGCGAGCATCGCGTCCACGCGGTTCGGGAGCACCCCTCCGCCGAGCAGCCCATCGGAGGTGTAGACGTTGGAAAGGTCCATGTCGTTCTTGCCGCCGCTCCCCGGCCGGCCCGCGACCGGCCCCGGGGCATCCGGTGCCGCGCGCCCGGCGATCCGGATCGTGGGGCCGCCCGCCAGCCGCGCCTCCACCGATTCCAGACCGGGATACGCCAGACGTGCGCGGGGAGTCTCCGCTCCGGCCGACGCGCCCCGGGCCTCGGATCCCGGCTCCTGCGGCTCTTCCGGCACTTCCGGCGCTTCCGGCTCGGTGGGATCGGGGGCCACGTCGCCCGCGGCGAGTCTGCGCAGGAGCTCCGCAGCGGTGCTCCGCTCCGCCTCATCCACCTCGATCTCGGCGATCACGCGTCCCACCCCGGCCTGCCCCGCTTCGACCCGCGCCTGAACGAGGCGCACCGTGGCACCCGCCACGCCTCCGGCCTCGAGCGTCTCGGCGAGATCATCGCGGACGCGATCCAGCTTCGTCGTCGAGAGCGTCCGCGTATGCGGCAGGACGCCCGCGAAGAGGCGGGCCGCGACGTGCAGCCCCTCCTCGTCTCCGCCGACGACGAGCACCCAAGTGCGCCCGCCCTCCTCCCGCACCGCGACGGCTCCCTCTCCGGCATCGAGCGACGCCGGGTCGATGCCCGGCGTGCGGAGGCCGGCCGCCGCGAGCCCGCTCCGTCCCACGACGACTCCGACCTGTCCCCCCTCGAGATCCCTGAACAGCGGCAGCTCCATTGCCATCGTCTCGAATCCCAGCCGAGCGGCGATCTCAGCCGCCGCCGCGAGAACGCCCGGCGACGGATCTTCCCCGAGAACGAGCGCCGCGTTGACGAGATCGGGCACGCTGTCGCCGTTCGTATCGAGCACGAGCGTCCCCAATTCGAACAGCGTGGCGAGATCCGGCGTCTGCTGGGACGCGGCGGCGGCCGGGATGGCGAGCGCGGCCGCCAGCGTCGGAACCACCGGGAGAAACCGTCTGCCGGTTGCCTTCATTGGAACTATACCCTCACTTATGGGCGTGCGGGCCCTCGCCAGTCTTCAATGCGTCGGGTTTTGGTCTTCACTTACCGGCCTCCACCGGGTTTGCCAGGACGCCGACGCCCTCCACCTCCACCTCGACCCGGTCGCCGGGAGAGAGCGTCGACGTCCTTCCGGGTGTTCCCGTGTAGATCACGTCGCCGGGAAGGAGCGTGAAGTAGCGGCTTGCGTAGGCGATGATCTCGGGGATGGAGAAGATGAGATCCGAGGTGCGCGCGTCCTGCACGACCTCGCCGTTGAGGCGCGTGCGCAGGCGCAGGTCCTCCCACGCCGCGCCGGTCACGAGCCGCGGTCCGAGCGGCCCGAACGAATCGCTGCCCTTGGCCCGGACCCATTGCAGGTCGTCGCGCTGCCAGGTCCGCTCGCTCACGTCGTTGCCCGCGGTCACGCCGAAAATGCGGTCGCAAGCCTCTTCCCGGCTGACGTGACGCGCCATGTGGCCGATGACGACGACGACTTCTCCCTCCGCGTGGACGACTTCCGCGTCCCGGGGGATCTCGATCGCGGCGCCGGGCCCGACGATCGAACTCGGCAGTTTGGCGAACAGGCCGGGTTCGGTGGGCTGCGGGCGTGTCCCGATCGGGCTGTTGTCGAGGTGGCTCCCGTAGTTCAAACCTACCGCGATGACCTTCGACGGAGTCGCCGGCGCGAGCAGGTGAAGCTCAGAGAGCGGCATCCGCTTCCCGGTGCGGACTTCCCCGCCGAAGGGAGGCAGCGCCAGTTCCTCCACCATGGTATCCTCGATGATTCCGTCCGCGAGGACCTCATCCTCCACGACTCCCCAGCGGGCGTCGCCGTCGAGGCCGGTCGCGACCGTGCGCCGCGGGAGCGCGGCCGAGGTCCGCCGAAGGGCGTCCGGCGCGACATAACGGACGTACGCGGTCACCGCCTAGACCCGATCGCCCCGGTCGTTCGGATCACGATCCGCTTTCCCCGGTGGGAATGTGCTCCGCGAGTTCGACCTCGAACACGAGCGGCGAATAGGGCGGAATCGCCGGCGGCCGACCCTCGGTCCCATACGCGAGATCGTACGGCAGCACGAGCTTGCGGCGCTCGCCCATCCGCATGCCCGTGACCCCCTCCACCCAGCCGTCGATCAGAGAGGTCGACCCGAGCACCATGTCGAGCGGCTCCGGAGGGTCGTGATCGTGGCTTGAGTCCACCTTGCTCCCGTTGGGAAGCCAGACGGTATAGTGCACGCCCATCTCGTCGCCGTAGCCGGCCGGTGGTCCGCTCCCTTCCCGCAATACCTGAATGAAGAGACCGCTCTCGGTCTCCTCCATCGCATCGAGGTCCACCGCGAGTTCATCGGCGTAAGTCATCTCCCGGGGATCCGTGATCACGCCCTCGGGCGGGCCGGTCGCCTCGGTCGCCGCCAGTGCCTCGGGCGCGCCCTCCCCGCCGCTCTCCGCGTCCTCCGCGTCCTCTCCCGCGTCGCCCGCGCATGCGATGGCGAGCGGCGCCAGCAGCCAGATCGCCGCGGTCCGAAACCTGTTCGATGTCGTATCACGCCGCATGAAAACCTCCGAAAGTGGAAAGTGACGAATCGCCCGAATGTAGCGGCGTTTCAACGCGGGTTGCTAGTATCAGGAATGAAGACTCTCCGGATGTTCCGACCGGCGTTCCGACCCGCCTTGCGCGCCGGATCCTGGCTCTGGCTCGTCCCCCTCGCCGCCGCCTGCGGCCCTCGTCCCCCGGCGGACGAGGACGCCTCCTCCTCGGCCGAGGAAGCCGAGCCCACCCCTGCGCAGGAACTCGTGGCGCGATCGGTGGCCTTTCACGATCCGGACGGGGTCTGGGGAAGCCGGCCGATCTCGATGTCGTGGACCGGAACCGACGGAGAAGGCGGGGAACGCGTCGCCGTCGACTTGGAGTTCGGCGCGGACGAACGCAACTTCGCCTTGGCGGGCCGCTATCGGGGGTCCTCGATCGAGTACGAGACCGCGGCCGATGGGTGGTCCGCGACCGTGGACGGGGTCGCACAGGCGGACCTCCCGGGCGCGGATCGCGAGCGCATGCGCCTCCACCGCGAAGACGGGATGTTCTGGCGCAGCTACTACGGGTTCCTGGCGGGCCTTCCGATGAAGATCTCCGACCCCGGCTCCCACCTCGACCCCGACATCATCGGGACCGTCTTCATGGACCGGGAGGTCCACGCCGTCCGGGTCACCTACGACCCCGATACCGGCGGCGACACGTGGTACTTCTACTTCGACCCCGGGACCGCCCAGCTCGTGGGTTGCCGCTTCTACCACGACGAGAGCGCGAACGATGGCGAGTACATCACCTTCGAAGGCTTGGCCGAGGGCGGCGGACTGCGCCTGCCGCGGCTGCGGGGCTGGTACGTGAACGCCGACGGCCGTCATCTAGGCACCGATGCGGTGGGGACGATCCGCGTCGGCCCGTGATCCGCGTCGGTCCGTGATCCGCTCCCGCCCGCAGAGTCGGCCCTCCTCGCCGCGGTTTTCGGCCCGCGCCCGGACCGCGCCCGGGATCGGGGGGCCGCGCCGGGGGGGTCGTCGCTCGCGCCGCGCGGCTGCCGTCCTCCTCGCCGCCCTCGCGGCGGTGCGGTGCTCGGAGTCGATTCCGCCCCCGGCCCCGCCGCCCCCCATGCCAAGCGGGGACTGCGTCCTCTCTTTCGTGATCGACGGGGATTCCGTCCGCTGCGCCGATGGCCGGGAGATCCGGCTTCTCTCCATCGACGCGCCGGAGATCGCGCAGGAACCGTGGGGAGATCACGCGCGCGACGAGTTGCTGCGGGTGGCGCCGGTGAACACGGCCCTCGGCGTCGAGTACGACGCGGTTCGCGTGGATTCCTTCGACCGGGACCTCGCCTACCTCTTCCTCCCGGACGGGGACATGCTGAACGAACACATGGTGGCGAGCGGGTACGCTCTCGCGTTCATCATCCCGCCCAACCGCCGATACGCGGACAGGATCGAGGCCGCGGAAGCCGCCGCGTCGGCGGAGGGGCGGGGGCTGTGGGCGGAGTGGGGGTTCGCCTGCCGCCCCGCCGACTTCAGACAGGGGCGCTGCTGACGGAGCGGGGCGACCCTATTCCTGCGTGGATCGGACGACATCGACGGGACGCCTACCCCGGATACGGACGGGCGCTTGATCGCCGTCCGTCAGTCGAGCGACGACATGAAGCGCGACTCGATTCTCAGGTAGCTCGCGCCGCCTCCGGGAACTTCGGCGAAGATCTCACGCCACTCCGGCGTACCGAGAACCTCGGGGAGCTTTTCGTCCCGCTCCTCCTTCGACGCCCAGCGAATGACCCACGTGACGTTCGCGGGACCGAGTGCGTCCTGCTCCGCGCCCCGGACCTCCGCCGGGATGCCCGATTCGATCCAGAAGCCGACGATGTCCAGATGTTCGCGCAGGTAGCGGATGTATTCTCCCTTCGCGACCTCCGAGTATTCATCGAACCGCGCCGGATCGAAGTGATAGTTGCGGATTTCGTAGAATGCGCCGTCCTGCGCGGCGGCGGCCTTCGACCCCGCGCCGCCGGCCTTCGACCCCGCGGCGGCGGCCTTCGATCCCGCGCCGCCGGCCTTCGACCCCGCGCCGACGACACCGATGAGGAGGATTGCGCCGAGCGCGGCGAGTGCGAGGGTGGGCGGGGTTCGTCCGGAACCGGTCATTCGTGCCTCCGATCAGCCCGTCGTATGGGCCAGAGTGTCGACGAAGCGGTCGATCTGCTCCGTCGTGTTGTAGATGTGCGTGGAGATGCGGATCGCGTTGTGGCCGTCTCGCTGGTGTTCGTCGATGTGGGATGAGATGCTCGCCTCGATCGCACCCACCGCGGCCACCGCGTCGAGACCCTCCTTCTCGAAGATCGTCGATCCGGGCGCGCTCCGGTCGCGGTGGCCGCTGAGGAGTGTGACGCCGTCCACCTCCGCGAGGCGCGACTTGAGGTGGTCGGAGAGATGGCGGCAGCGGGCCTCCACGGCCTCGAGTCCGAGCGCCGCGACGAAATCGACCGCCGTCCCGATCGCGGCGCGCACGGGAAACGCCGCGGTACCCGGCGGGCCGAACTGCGGCTCCTCGGGCGTGGCATCGGGTGCGAAGGCCGTCCGGATGCGGTGGCGCGCATCGCGCCGCACGAAGAGGAAACCGGTCCCCGCCGGGGCCAACATCCACTTGTGCAGGCTCACGCTGTACGCGTCGCAGCCCAGGGAGGCCAGATCGATGGGGAACTGACCCGCCGCCTGCGCGCCATCCACGAGGCTCACGAGCCCCCGCTCGCGCGCGAGCCCGCAGATCGCCTCCACGGGGTAGAGATGCCCTCCGCGAGTGACGTGACAGAAGGCCACCGCCCGCGTCCGGGGCGTGATCGCGTCCTCGAAGCGGGAGAGGGTCTCCTCCTCCGGGGGTAGCGGGCTGGGGATGAAGACCTCGTTCACCCGAACCCCCTCCCGCACCTGCCGGAACTCCCACGGACGACGCCCCGCCGGGTGCTCTTGGCTTGTGATCAGAACCTCATCGCCGGGGCTCAGCCCGATCCCGATGCTCTGGAGATGGAGCGCCTCCGACGCGTTTCGCGTGAGCGCGAGTTCGTCCGGCCGCACCGAGAACAGGTCCGCGAGCCCGGGTACGACGTGCTCCGCGATCCGGGCACTGAGATCCGAGCGGCCGCGAGCGGGAAGTTCGGCCATGGCGCGATACCCTGCGGCGACCGCATCCACGACCTGCCTCGGCGGCATGCCGATGCTCGCGTTGTTCAGGTAGGCCGTGCCGGGCTCGACGAGGAAGTGCGCGCGCGCGTCGGCCCAGTCCGCGTCGCCCGTCCCGGCCGGGGTCCGGAGCGGCGGGAGTTGTGGCGACGGCGCATCCCCCTCCCAAGCGGCGCAGGCGGGGAGGCCGAGGGCCGCGGCGCCGGTCGCCCCGAGACGGAGCCACGCCCTGCGGTCCATCAGGCCGTAGCGATCATCTCCGGCACCGGCTCCGGTCATGGGCAGCAAATCGAACCGCAAGTGAGGGGTCTCGAGTTGCCGTGGGAGCCGAGGAGGCCGAGGGGCGGTGTGGACATACGCTGCGTCTCCGGGTCGCCGGGGATCGTTCGCCCCGCAACGTGACGCGGCCCGCGGCGTGCGACAAGCGGTTGCCCACAAGCGTCGGCCCGGCCGCCACGGACGCCCGGGGTCGCCCGGCCCCCACGAACGAGGGCGGGGTCGCTCGGCCCCCCGCGGACGCCCGGGGTCGCCCGGCCATCGCGATCCCCGTACCGTGAGATCGTCCGCCGGAGGAGCGGAGGCGCAACCGAAACGGGAGGGTCGAGCGATGCGAACAGAGCGGCGAACGTGGAGGGTGGCCTTTGCACTCCTGGCCGTGGCGGTGGCGGCGCACGGGGCCGCGCTGGTGGCTCCGGCCGAGGTCGAGGCCCAGGAAGTCGGCCCGCCGAACGGGTCGCTCGTGATTGTGGGTGGCGCCATGCGGAGCCCGGAGATTGCGAACCGCTTCGCGCAACTGGCCGGCGGGACGGACGCCCGGATCGTCGTCATCCCGACGGCGGGCGGGGCCGAGTCCTACGGTCCATCGTTCGGGGGCGTGAGGCCGTTTCAGGCGGCGGGGGTCGAGCACCTCACGGTTCGCCACACGAACGACCGGGACGAGGCGAACAGCGACGCCTTCGTGGCCGCGATCCGGGAGGCGACCGGCGTCTGGTTCACGGGCGGGCGGCAGTGGCGCCTGGTCGATTCCTACGCGGGGACGCGGACGGAGGAGGAGTTGTGGGCGCTCCTCGAGCGCGGCGGCGTGATCGGCGGCTCGTCGGCCGGCGCGACGATCCAGGGGTCGTACCTGGCCCGCGGGGACACGGCGACGAACACGATCATGATGGGGAGTCACGAGGAGGGGTTCGGCTTCCTCCGCAACACCGCGATCGACCAGCACCTCCTGTACAGGAACCGGCACTTCGACCTGCTGGAGATCATCGAAGCCCGGCCGGAACTCCTCGGCATCGGGATCGACGAGAACACCGCCATCGTCGTGCAGGGTGACCGCTTCGAAGTCATCGGAGAGTCGTACGTCGTCATCTACGACAACGAGAGCATGCTCGACGTGGGCGGGCGCTTCTACTTCCTTGCGCCGGGCGACCAGTACGACTTGGCGGAGCGGCAGGCCTACCGTCCGGCTCGAACCCTGGCGCCCCTCGGACGCGTCGAGCGGCGCCCCTGGCCGACCCGTAGGCCCGACCGCTGACCCGCCGCCCCGACTGGCTGACCCGCCGGCCCGTGCGCTGACCGAACGGCACCGTGCGCTGACCCACCGCACCGGCGTCGGCACCGGAGAGAGTCCCACGCGGAGGGGGCTGATCCTCCTCGCGCTCATCGCGGCCGGGGAGGCCGTCTTCTTCCTCCCCTTCGTCCTCGCGCGCGTCTTCCGGCCGACGCTGCTCGACGTGTTCGGGATCACGAATCTCGAGTTGGGGACCGCCTTCTCGCTGTACGGCATCGTGGCGATGGTCGCGTACTTCGCGGGCGGCCCGCTCGCGGACCGGTTCTCGGCTCGCCGGCTGATGGCCTTGGCGCTTCTCGCCACCGGCCTCGGCGGAATCGTGCTCGCCGGCTTCCCGCCGCCGCGGACGATGAACGTCCTGTGGGCCTTCTGGGGGATGACGACGATCCTCCTCTTCTGGGCGGCGATGATCCGGGCGACGCGCGAGTGGGGCGGGCGGTCGCAGCAGGGACGCGCCTACGGGCTGCTCGACGGAGGACGCGGACTGCTCGCCGCCCTTGTGGCGTCCGTCTCCGTGGCCGTCTTCGCCGCGCTCCTCCCGGGCGAAGCCTCCTCCGCCACGCCGGAGGAGCGGGCCGCCGCCTTCCGCGGCGTCATCTGGGTCTTCACCGGGATCACGCTGGGCATCGCCGTCCTCGTGTGGATCCTCGTGCCCGACAGCACGCCCGGCGGAGAGGCGGGCGACCCGCACGACCCGGAGAAGCTGTCGCTGAGCGGTGTGAGGGCCGCCTGCCGCATGCCGGCCGTGTGGCTTCAGGCCGTCATCGTCATCTGCGCCTACGCCGGATACAAGGCGACGGACGATTTTGCGCTCCTGTCGCGGGACGCGCTCGGCTTCGACGACGTCCAAGCCTCCGGGATCGGCACGCTTGCGTTCTGGATTCGTGCCGCCGCGGCCGTGGCGGCGGGCTTCCTCGGCGACCGCCTCGACGCCTCGCGCGTCATCGCCGGCGGCTTTGCAATCCTCATCGGCGGCTGCCTACTCATCGCCTCCGGGGTTCTCGTGCCCGGACCGGCTTGGATGCTCATCGCCACCATCGTCACCGCCAGCGTCGGCATCTACGCGCTGCGCGGCGTCTATTTCGCCCTCCTGGCCGAGGGGGCCGTGCCGCTCGCCCACACCGGGAGCGCGGCGGGCGTCGTCTCCGTCCTCGGCTTCACCCCCGACGTCTTCATGGGACCGCTGATGGGCGTCCTACTCGACAACTCACCCGGCCTCCCCGGACACCAGCACGTGTTCGCGGCCGTCGCCGGCTTCGGTGCCATCGGCCTCCTCGCCGCGCTCGCCTTCCGCCGCGTCACCCGCGCCGAGTAGCCGCAGGGGGAACTGAGGGGCACGGTAACCGTCGTCGGCGACAGCGCCGACCCCGCCGTTCCCGGCGATCGCTGGGAGAACCTCGGCGATGACGGCGCTGATTTGACACGAAGGCGGGGGCGCGAAGGCCCCGGGCGGTTACGGCACGAGGGCGGTCTCCCGCTTCCTGAGCACGAACAGTCCCTCGCGCATGCTCGACACGATGATGTTGCCCGAGGGGAAGAACGGGTAGTTGCTCCACGACCCCGCGAAGCCCGGCGCGTCCGGACTCCCCGGTACCGTGTCGAAGAAGCCGGCCGACACGGGGTTCTCGGGGTCGGAGATGTCGAAGATCCGAAGCCCGCTCACGTAGTTCGACTGGTACATGAGGTCGCCGCGGATGTAGAGGTTGTGGTCCGACGCCGCGTTGTCCTGCATGAACTCGCGCACGAGCACCGGATCGTCCAGATCCGCCACGTCCCACACGAGCGTCCGGGTCCCGGCCGTGCCGCCCGACAGCTCGTCTAGTTCGTCGTTCAAGTAGAAGTAGCGCTGGTCCTCCGACAGCCACCCCTGGTGGGAGTAGGCCACGTTCGGATAGGCCGCGTTCGAGATCGGCGTCGGGTTGTCCTTGTCGGTCACATCTCCGATGCCGAGCTTGGTTGCGCTCGCGTTGAAGCACACCTCCCTGCCCGCGTGATCCTCGTCGGGGCCCCGGTAGATGACGCACTGCGCATCGTGCGTATAGCCGCCCGATCCGTCGTTCCCCGTCGCGGGGTCCGCGAAACAGCCGGCGAAGGTCGGGTTGCGGGGGTCGCGGATGTCCACCATGTGCAGCGCGCCGCCGCAGGTCTCGCCCCCGCCGCTCCCGCCCACCACATAGGCGAAGCCCGACTCCTCGTTGATGACGATGTTGTGTGCGGAGGCGAACTCGGCGTAGTGCGCGTCCTCGTCGAAATCCACCGGCGGATTCGTCACATCCCGCAGTCGCGTGAGGTCAAAGACCTGCATTCCGTGCTCGCCCGCGTTGTCCGCCACGATGAAGGTGTGGTCGGCATACACCTTCATGTCGCGCCACAGGTTCGGGGCCGCCCCATCGGTGAGGGGGAGATTCCCGAGATAGACCGGGTTCCCGGCATCCGTCACGTCGATGAAGGAAGTTCCGTCGAACCGCCCCAGAATCGCGTACTCGCGGCCCGTCCGCGGATCCACCCAGCCCCAGATGTCGCTGACCATGATCCCGCGCGCGCCCCCGACGTCCCGGGCCGGAAGGAAGGAGACGAGGTCGACCTCCGAGCAGTCGAAGCCGGCGGCCGAGCCCTCGTCCGAGCAACGCATCTCTTCGCCCCTGACGGCGGCCAGACCGAACTCGGTCTCGTGGATGGGAGCGGCCTCGCTCCACGCGCCGTCCGCGTCCCGCTCGAACACGAAGCCGATGCCCTCGAAGAACTCCGATCCGGGTGCTCCGACCACGGCCAAGCCGTCGCTTCCGGCGACCGCGTTGCCCATGAAGCCCATGAGCCCCCGGGTCTCGCCGCGCAGGACGGTCTCCTCGCTCCACTCGCCGTCGCCCTCCGCACGGAGGACGTGCGCGGCGCCCGCGAAAGCGTTCGTGCCCGGTGCCCCGACCACGAGGCGCCCTCCCGCCGCGGCGAGGGCATAGCCGAAGAAGGCCTCCGGAGACGGCGACGCGGCCCTGATCGTGCCGGTCTGGGACCACGCCCCGACGGCGTCCGCCGCGAAGCGGAAGACGGCGCCCTGCGCCTGGTTGGCGAGGGGAGACCCGAGGAACGCCTCTCCCCCCTCGAGTACCGCGGACAGGCCGGCCACGAGGCCGCCGGCCGGCGTCAGATGAGCGATCTCGGTCCAGTCGGTCCCGCTGCGGCGGAACACGTAGCCGGTCCCCGCCTGGGGCTGGGCCGGCGCCGCGAACTGGCTGAGCGCGAACGGCCCGGGTGCGCCCACGAGGGCCAGGTCGCCCTCCACGGCGACGGCCGCCCCGAACCGGGCGTCGGCGGGGGCGCCGGACCCGGTGAGTTCGACGGACGTCAGGCCCATATCCGACTGGACGTAGGCGAACACCGAACCGCTGGCGCCGCGTCCCGGCGCGCCGATGACGCCGAACTGCCCGCCGGTCCCCACGGCCACGGAGGAACCGAAGGCATCCCCCGGCATCGCGTCCGGGGGCTCCAGCCGCTCCACGAAGCTCCACATCTCGCCCTCGCGGACGAAGACATATGCGGCGCCCCGGCTCTCGTTCTCCTGCGGAGCGCCCACCACGAGAATGTCGCCCTCGACGGCGAGCGCCGCCCCGAAACCGTCTCCGTACGCGCCGCTCGGCGCCGGTATGGCGGCGACCTCCCTCCAGCCTTCCGCGCCGCGCCGGAATACGTGCACGCTGCCGGGTTCGGAGCCCGGCATGGGGAACATCGCGAACTCGCCCGGTCGCGAGACGAAGATCTCGTCTCCGGAGACCGCGGTCGCCGCCCCGAAGCCGATGATCGGGGCGGCGGCGGCGTGGTTCAGGCTGCCGGCATGAGTCTGCACCGCCGCCGGCACCGCCACCGCGGCGACGAGGGGGACGAGGGAAACGAGAAGAGCGAGGTCGCGTGGTCGCATGGTACCGACTCCAGGGGGTTCAGAGGATCGAGCGGCGAAACGCATCGCCGTCGCCCAAGCCATGCAGCCTGAGGCAAGGGCTACGCGGCGTTCGAGCGGCGCTGGCGCGGGGTTTCGCCACGGCTTGCCTAGCGGAAGCGGATGCCGATGCCGAACTGGGCCTGCCACTGTGAGGCGCCGATCTGCGGCAGGTAGGGCACCGAGGCGCGGACGC
This sequence comes from Candidatus Palauibacter poriticola, assembly GCA_012270965.1. Lineage (GTDB taxonomy): Bacteria > Gemmatimonadota > Gemmatimonadetes > Palauibacterales > Palauibacteraceae > Palauibacter > Palauibacter poriticola. Next base: position 26,790 of record JAAXHJ010000068.1, on the reverse strand, counting down.
CGCCCGTGTCGCTCGTCTGCAGCGGCCCGGCGTAGCGGGCGCGGAGCGGGTCGCCCGGCTCGGGCAGCATGTTCGCCAGATCGAAGTCGTCTTCGATCCGGTCTTCGACGGTCAGCAACTGCACGACGGGATTCACGGTCTGGACGTGCCCCCAGTCGCGGTTCACGAGGTTGAGGACGTTGAGCACGTCAAGCGTCACCGTGACCTCCGCGCCGCCCAGCGGGATGGGCTGGCTAAAGCGGAAATCCAGTTGGTGCGACCACGGCGTCCGGCACGCGTTTCGGTGCAGAATCCGCAGGCGGTTCGCCTGCAGGCAGGGCTCCTGCGCGACGAGCTGCTCGAAGAGGATGCCGCTGACCGGCGTTCGTCCTCCGCCGGGGAAGTCGAACGCCCCCTCGGTCACGAAGATGAGATCGTTCGCCAGATCGAGCGCCCGCCCGTATCCGGGATAGGCGTCCCCGTTAATGTCGTCCGCATACACGTAGGAGTAGGGTCGCCCCGATTGTCCCACGTAGAGCACGGACAGGCGGCCGCCCCCGATGACCTCCGGCAGGGCGGCCGTCGCGCTCGCCACCACGCGGTGCGGCCGGTCGAAGAGCGAGGCCTGCCGCTTGGGATCGTTCGGGTCACCCTCGACCGCGGTGTAGCCGAAGTTCGCGATCGCATCGAGCGAGGAGAGGCTGCGCACGTCGGCGGAACGGTTGAAGGCATAGCCCACGTCCGCGGAGAGCCGGTCGCCGAACTGCTTCCGCAGCCGCGCGCTCAGGGCGTACGAGAAGTTCCGGGGCCGGTCGCCGATCTTAATGACCTGTCCGAAGCGGGGGTCGACGCGGCGGGGGAGAAAGATCGGCTCCCGCTCGCCCGGCGGCTCGCCCGGCGGGGGATCGACGAACTCGCTCCCGGCGCCGGGGTCGGCAAAAGTCTCGCGCCACCCGTAGCCGAAGCCGTAGGTGAACCCGTTCGCCTCGGTCCGCTCGTCGGCGGAGAGGGCGGGACCGATGTTCAGATCTTGGAACGCGATCTGGTTTACGGCACGGGTGTAGATGCCCTCGAGCGAGAGGACAAGTCCTCCCGGCAGGCGCTGGTCGACGGCAATCGAGCCCTTGAAGTCGCGCGGAAAGCGGAAGTCGGGGTCAAACACCGTGACGATGGGAACCGCGGCCTCGCCGCCCGTGCCGTCCACGCAGAGGGTCGGGGGAGGCGCGAGAGGATCGAACGCGGGGACGATCTCGGGGTCCGGAACGCCGAGATTCCGGCGCCGGCAGGTCAGAAAGACGGACGAGAGCCCCGTGTTCTGATAGGCGCTCGCGAGCCACGCGAAGGGGGGCCGGCCCGTGAACAGCCCCACCCCGCCGCGGATCTGCGTCGTGCGGTCGCCGCCGAGACCGAGGTTGAAGCCCGCCCGCGGGGAGAGGAGGACGGTCCCGCCCGGCAGGTCGCTCGTGCTGAAGCCGAACGAACTCTCCACCTCCGGGTTGTGCGCCGGCGCGTCCGGCATCAACGGCACGTCCATGCGTAGACCGAGCCGAACGTTCAGCCGCTCCCCGATCCGCGCCTCCTCCTGCACGAAGGCCGAAAGTTGGTGTACGTCGAAGTCCGACGTGCCGGCGTCCTCCGAGAGCGGTACCTGGACGACGTATTCCGCGGGGGCGTTCGCCTCCAGGTCCGCCAGCGAGCGGAAGTGGTAGCTGCCGAGGCTGCCCGGGAGATAATCGCGCCGGATGGAAAAGCGTTCGAATCCGGCCCCCAGCGTGAGATGGTGGTCTCCGAGCGAAAGCGTCAGCGCGTTCGTCAGCTGCAGGATGTCCTGATCGAGTTCGCCGTCCGGCCCGGAATAGTTGGACCCGGCGCGCAGCTCGCGCCGGAACCCCGCCCCCGGCACGCCCGCCTGCAGATCGACCTCGACCCGGGGGTAGAGAGAGTTCGCGGTCTCGCGGTCGCGCAGGAACTGCACGTTCACCATGAAATCGTTCGAGAGCCTTGGGCTGAAGGTCGCGAGCCACTGCGCCCCGAACGACTGGTTCCGCGACTCGATCTCCCGTCCGGCGGACGACATCTCGTAGGCATCGCCGGGGAGTCGGTTCGTGGCCGGATCGTCCGCGGCGTAGGCGAGGTTGTAGCGGAACATGAGGGAGTGGTCCGCGTTGGGGCGGGCGTCGACGCGCGCGAACAGGTTGGCGAGGCCGTTCTCCAGCGTGTAGAGGCCACCCTCGCCCGCGTCCGCCCCGTAACTCCGGAGGATCCTCGACACGCGGCTGACCGAGTCGGGGTCCAGCTTCGTGCGCACGATCTCGTCGATGCCGACGGTAAACCCATCGGGTGGACGCGTCCGGCGCTCGAGTTCGCCCGCGACGAGGAAGTGCAGGCGGTCGCGCAGGATCGGCCCTCCGAGATCGAAGCCCGCGAAGGCGTTCTCCAGATCGCCCGGCGCGCGCGGGATGCCGCCGATGACCGCGTCGCCGACGAGCGCGTCGTTGCGGAAGAAGCCGAACGCGGAGCCCCGGAAGTCGTTGCCGCCCGCCTGCGTGACCGCGTTGAGAACGCCTCCGGTGAACCCGGACTGGCGCACATCGTAGGGCGCCGTGAGAACCTGCAGCTCCTCGATCGCCGCGAGCGGGATGACGCGCCCCCGCGCCTGTCCGCCGGCCACTCCGGTGGGCGAGAGGCCGAAGACGTCCTGATTGAGGGCGCCGTCCACCTGGATGTTGTTGAAGCGGATGTTCGATCCCGCCACGGAGGTGCCCATCTCGTCCGCCGCCACGAGCGGAGAGAGTCGGGCGAATCCCGTGAAGTCCCTCGAGATCGTGGGGAGCGCCTCGATAGTCTCGCGGTCGACGACGGTTGTCGAGCCCATGCGGGTGGGATCGAACTCCGGATCCGTCTCGACCCGGACGGAGAGTTCGGGCAGGGGAACCGCCGTCTCGGAGAGTCGAACCTCGAGCCGCAGCCGCTGACCGGCGATGAGCGTCAGGCCCTCCCGCGTCGCCGGGCTGAGCCCGATGCGCGCGACCTCCAGGGTGTACGGCCCGCCGGGCCGAAGATTGGCGAGGCTGAAACGGCCGAGATCGTCGCTCAGGACGGTGTGGGTGGCGCCGGTCCGCGTGTGGCGGAACTCGACCCGGGCCCCGGCCACGGGGGCTCCGTCGGCGTCGATCACGCGCCCCGCCACGCCGGCGGTCGTGACCCCCTGGGCGGAAACGGCCGGGGGCTGGACCGCGAGGCCCGTGAGAAGGCCGGTCAACACAACGCCAGCAAGGCGACTCAAGGTGATTCTCCTCAATGCCGTGGGCATGTCCGGCGCACGGCCCGCCAGGACAACTCCCTAGAGATCGTGAGCGTCTCCGAAGACCCCAAAAAGATAACGCGCGGAGGGTGGATGTTGTATCGGTGGGCTACCCGCGCCGAGGGCCCGCCGCGTATTGTCGGAGCCGTGAGCACCGAGAGCCGCACGCTGAGGTTTCGCGCGATCCTGGCCCCCCGAGGCCTCGAGCGGGACCGGTCGATCGAGATCGCTCCGGACGGGACAATCCGGGCGGTCCGGGCGGTTCGCGCCGGCGGCGCCCCCTACGACGGGGGACTCGCGGTCCCCGGCATGCCGAACGCCCACTCGCACATCTTCCAGTGCGCGCTGGCCGGTTTCGGCGAAGAGGCGCGAGGGGACGATTCCTTCTGGAGTTGGCGCCGAGCCATGTACCGGCTGGCCGACTCCATCACCCCGGAGCAGCTGTTCGACATTGCCCGGTACGGGTACGCCCGCATGCTGCGCGCGGGCTTCACCCAAGTGGCGGAGTTTCACTACCTGCATCACGGTCCAAAGGGCGCGCGCGGGCCCGAAACGACGCAGGCCGTGCTCGCGGCGGCGACGGAGGTCGGCCTTCCCATCAGCCTCTTGCCCGTCTACTACCGGACCGCCGGCTTCGACGGGGCCGCCCCTCACGCGGGACAGCGCCGCTTCGCGCACGGCTCGGTGGACGAATTCATGGCCATGGTCGAGGCGTTGGGCCCGGCGGTGGCCGGCGTGGCACCGCACTCCCTTCGGGCGGTGCCCACGGCTGATCTCGCCGAACTCGTGGCGGGAGTCGATGCGACGCTGGGTCCGGAAGCGCCGCTGCACATCCACATCAGCGAGCAGGAACTCGAGGTGGAGGAGTGTCTCGGGGCGCGGGCCCGCACGCCGATCGACCTCCTTGCGGACACGGTCGAACTGGGTCCGCGCTGGAGTCTCGTGCATGCGACGCACGCCACCGAGGCGGAGCGCGCCCGGCTCCCCCGCGTGGGGGCGAGGGTCGTCCTCTGCCCTCTCACCGAAGCTTACTTGGGCGACGGGATCTTTCCCGCCCGCGAGCACTTTCTCGCGGGGGGCGGTGCGGCGCCGGGTACGGATGCGAACGTCCGCATCTCCGCCATCGAGGAGGCGCGGCAGCTCGAATACGGGCAGCGCCTGCGGGACCGGCGCAGGGCCCGTCTGGCTACCGAAGCGGGTGCCGGGTCCGTTGTCTGGTCGTGGCTTGCGGAGGGCGGCGGCGAGGCGGTGGCGGCTCGGGCCGGCCCGGCGGTCGGCGGCGGCCCGGCTGTCCGTGGCGGCCTAGGAGTCCGTGGCGGTCTGGGAGTCGGTGGCGGTCCGGGAGCCGGTGGCGACCCGGGGGGTGGTGCCGGCGCCCGGCCGCGGCTGGGGCGGATCGAACCCGGCTACCGCGCCGACTTCGTCGTCTTGGACCGGGAGGGTCCGCACACCTTGGGACACGACTGGGAGACCCTCATGGACGCGTGGCTCGTGGGGGGCGATGAACGGGACATCGAGGCCGTGTACGTCGGAGGGGAACGACGCGTCGAGCGTGGCTTGATGGCGGATGAGGCCGAGATCCGAGCCGCGTTCGGGAAGGCGATGCGAGAGATCTGGCGGGCGATCTGACCCCGGCTCCGTGCCCGGGCCGACCGCTCCCCCGTCTCGCTCCGAGCGGGTGCCGGGGGGCTCCGCGTTTAGTTCAGGCGGCTGCCCGCTCCGCGTTTAGGCGGCCGCCTGCTCCAGCTCCATCGACCACTTGCCGCGCGTCGCGAGACCGTTCATGCGCGCGCGGTGCGCAAACGCCGCCTGCGCCGCCGGCCCGTTCTCGGCGGCTCCGCCCCATGCTCGCAGCGGCGCGCCCTGCAGCGCCCGGCCATACGAGAAGCTCAGATTCCACGGCGTATCGAACCCCGCGTTCATCGCGTTCAGGTGGGCCGTGGCCTCGATGTCCGACTGCCCTCCCGACAGAAAGACGATGCTCGGAACCGACGAGGGAACCGCGCGCTTCAGGCAGCGCACGGTTTTCTCCGCCACTTCGTGGGCCCCCGCCTGATCGGCGCAGAGCTTGCCCGAGAGAACCATGTTGGGCTTGAGCACGGAACCCTCCAGCAACACCCGCTGGTGGAAGAGAGCCATGTAGACCTGCTTGAGCGTCGCCTCCGTGGCCTCGAAGCAGCGGTCGATATCGTGGTCGCCGTCCATCAGCACTTCCGGCTCCACGATCGGCACGAGCCCCTGCTCCTGGCTGAGCGCCGCCATGCGGGCGAGCGCGTGGGCGTTGGCGCCGATGCAGTAGGCGCTCGGGATCGACCGGTCTCCGCCCCGTCCGATGTCGATGACGGCGCGCCACTTCGTAAAGCGGGCCCCGAGGTCGTGGTACTCCGCCAACCGCTCGCGCAGCCCATCGAGTCCTTCGGTCACCTTCTCGCCCGGCGTCCCCGCGAGGGCATGCGCCCCCCTGTCGATCTTGATCCCCGGAATGGAGCCGGCATCGGAAATGAGTTGTACCAGCGGCGTGCCGTCGCCCGCCGATTGGCGTAGGGTTTCGTCGAACAGGATGACGCCGGAGATGCACTCGCTCAGCGCATCGCTCGTCCGGAAGAGCAGCTCCCGGTAGTCGCGCCGGTTCTCCTCGGTCGAATCGACGCCGATGCCGTCGAACCTCTTCCGGATCGTTCCCGAGCTTTCGTCGGCGGCCAAGATCCCCTTGCCCTTGGTCCCCATGTCCTCCGCCACCTGAACGAGCTGCTGCTTCATCATGGTCTCTCCGCCCTCATTCCGGGCCGGATTTCAGTGTTGGACGCGATCCGTAGTGGGATATTCCGGGGCACGCGAAGGGGCGTCAACGGGGCTGTCCCCGCGACGCCCCTGGACGCCGAACCGGAACGGAGCGGAGCTGTAAATCAGGTCGGATCCACCGGGTCGTCCTCGAGCGTCCAGACCACCGGCGTGACCGGGGTCGCCGACTGATTGAAGATCATCTTGGACAGCAGCGGACCCGGCTCGGTCGTCTCCAGATAATCGGCTCGCAGGTCGTAACAGCCCGCCTCGACGATAAAGTCCCTCGCTGCGCCGGGCTGGATCGTCCCCTCGACGGGATGGTCCGTACCGAGGAGATCCGAACCCCAGTCCGACGTCCCGCACGGTCGTGCGAAAAAATAGATGATGGGGCCGAACAGCCGGTTCACTACGCGCACCGTGGACGGACTGTCGAACACGGGCTCCGGGATTACGGGGTCACCGTCACCGCAGGCCGCGATGGACAACCCGATCGCCACGATGGCGACGATGGCGTACCGCTTCTGTCTCACGCACCACATCTTGTATTCCTCCATGGCCGTTGTGCCGGGCCGCGCGGCGGCTGCCGGGTCCGCGTACGACCCGCACCCGCGTTCGGCCGGACAAGAAACTCTGGGAAAGATACATCGGAGCCGGGTGCCGTCCACCCGGCGCGTAGCGTCTCATTCGAGCCGCACCGATCTTACATGAGAGAACGTTCAAACCCCCTCGTGAGCGACAGGGCCCGGCGACGTGCATAACGTGAGCGACAAGCCCTCCGTCTGGTTCCACACCTTCGGGTGCAAGGCGAACCAGTACGATACCGAACGGATCCGCCAGGAGCTGGAACTCCGCGGCGCGGAGACGGCGCTCCGCGCGGACGCGGCGGACGTCGCCGTGATCAACACGTGCACCGTGACGAACCAGGCGGACGCGAAGGCGAGACGACTCGTGCGCCGGCTGCGCCGCCGGCATCCGGATCTCCGCATCGTCGTCGCCGGCTGTTCAGCCTCCTTTCGTGAAGCCGGGTATCGCGCGCTGGAACAGGTGGACGGCGTCGTGCCCGGACACGACCCATCCGCGATCGCGCGACTCGTGCCGCAACTGGGAGACGTGGCCGCGGCCGGTCCGGTCACCGCGGCCGATCCCGTCGCCGTGGCCAATCCGGTCACTGCGGCCGTTGCGGGCGTTTCGGCCGTCCCCTTGCAGCGGAATGCGCGCGGCACCCGCGGGTGGCTCAAGATCCAGGACGGGTGCGACCGGAAGTGTTCGTTCTGCGCGACGCGGATCGCACGCGGCGCCTCGGTCTCGCGCCCCGTCAACGAAGTCGTGGCGGAGGCCGCGACCCTCGCGCGCGCGCACCCGGAACTCGTGATCACGGGGATCCACATCGGCCACTACGGGAAGGATCTTCGTACCAACACCCGGCCGGATGGCCCCGGTGCCCCCGCCAGCCTCGCGACTCTGTGCGAGCGGCTGCTCGAGGAGGTTCCCGTCCGCTTGCGCCTGTCCTCCATCGAGGCGACGGAAATCGACGACCGGCTCGTGGATTTGCTCGCGGCATCGGATGGACACTTGGCGCCCCACCTGCACGTGCCGCTGCAGAGCGGATCCGACCGGGTGCTTCGCCTCATGCGCCGCTGGCACACGCGGGAGGCGTATCGCGCCCGCGTGCTCGCCATCGCCGGGCGCCTTGGCGCGGCCGGTTCCGGCGCGTTCGGTCTCGGCGCGGACATCATCGTCGGATTCCCGGGAGAGCGGGAGGAGGACTTCGAGGAGACGCGGGCGCTCGTGGAGGAGTTGCCCTACACCTACCTGCACGTGTTCCCCTATTCGGTGCGCGACGGAACCGTGGCGGCGAGCCTTCCGCACCGGGTGCCCGGCAACGTGGCCGCGGCCCGCTCCCGGACGCTGCGGGACCTCGGCCTCCGCAAGGGCCAGGCCTATGCGGAAACGCGCGCGGGCACCGTGGCCGACCTCGTAGTGGAGGGCCGGGACGACCGCGTCGTCGGCGTGACGGGCGATTACCTGCGGGTCGAACTCCTCGGCCGCGCGGCCCCCGGTGATCGCTTCTCCGCGCGCCTGCGGGGGCGCGGTGGGGGGCTGACGGCCCAAGTGCCGGCCCAAGCGCCGGCCCACCCGCCGGCCCAAGTGCCGGCCCATCCGCCGGCCGCGACGGCGGTCTGAGGTCGGCGCCTCACCTCCCCGACCTTCCGGCGGGAATGGTGCGCGGGCTCACGAGCGACTCCCCGCCGTCGACGACGATCACCGTGCCCGTGATCCAGTCTCCGGCCGGCGAGCACAGGAAGGCGATCGTCTGCCCGATGTCGTGCGGGTGCCCCAGCCGCCCGGCGGGAATGAAACGCTCGGCGAACCCGCCGCCGGAGCGCACACCGAACATGTCGACCTCCTCGCTCGGGGGAGCCTCGAACGCCTTCTTCACGCCCTCCGTCGGGATCGGACCCGGCGCCACGGCGTTCACGTTGATCCCGTCCCGCGCCCACTCGATGGCGAGCGTGCGGGTGAGCGCCTCCACCCCCGCCTTGGCCGCCGTCGCGTGGGCCATGAGGGGCCAGCCCCGGTGGTGCAGCGTCATCGAGATCGACACGATGCGCCCGTACCCCTGATCGGCCATGACGGGGTAGACCGCGCGACAGGCGTGGAAGGTGCCGAACAGGTCGATCTCCACCACGGCGCGCCAGCCGTTCGGCGACAGATCGGCCGTCGGCGCGTAGAAGTTGCCCGCCGCGTTGTTCACGAGGATGTCGATGGAGCCGAGCGCGTCCCGCGTCTCGCGCACCGCGCGTTCGAGCGCCGCCGGTTCGCGCACGTCGCCGACCGTCGGGAGCGTCCGCACTCCGTGGGTTGAGGCGAGGTGCGCCGCCGCCCCCACGACCCGCTCCTCGTTGCGGCTGAACACGCCCACGGAGGCGCCCGCCGCCGCGAGGCACTCGGCGATCCCGTATCCGATGCCGCTCCCGCCGCCCGTAATCAACGCGGTCCGGCCCGCGAGGACATCCGGCGCGAAGAGCGCGCCTGCTTCCGGCTTCCCGTCCATTCTCTCCGTCCTAGCGAAACATGCTGCGGGCGACGAACCACACGTTCGCGGGTCGCTCGGCGAGACGGCGCATGTACCAGGGGAACCACGCCCCTCCGTAGCTGATCAGCACCCGCAGCGGGGTCCCGTTGCGCACGAGCCTCCTTTGCTCGCGCCGTCCGATCCCGTACAGCATTTCGATCTCGAAGCTGCCGCCATCGAGACCCGCCGCCCGCGCGTACTCGGCGAGCGGCTTGATCATCGCCGGATCGTGCGTCCCGAGCCCGAGGAATCCATCCCCTCCGTCGGCGAGGTGGTCCACGAGGCGCCGCGCGAGGGCGAGGTAGCTCTCGTCCACGTCACGCTTGTCCGGAAAGGCGATCTCGGCCGGTTCCGCGTACGCCCCCTTCACGAGCCGGATACGGGGGCCGAACGCCATGAGCGATTCGAGGTCGTCCGCCGTCCTCCTAAGGTAGGACTGGATGCAGAGTCCTACGTTCACGTGCCGGCGCCGGACCGCGCGGTAGAGGGAAAGGGTCGCCTCCGTGTAGGTCGATCCCTCCATGTCGATCCACAGCGCGCCGCGACCCTCGGCGCGCGCCGCGATTTCCGCCACGTTCTCGACCGCGAGTCCCGGATCCTGGTCGAGTCCAAGGTGGGTGGGTTTAATCGACACCTCCAGATCGAGCCCCATCTCCTCCGCCAGATCCATCGCCCGCACGTACTCATCAACGGATTCGCGGGTCTCCTCCGCGGTCTCGACGTTCTCGCCCAGCGTGGTGACGAGGGTGGGAACGCCCTCCTCCCGTAGACGGGCCGCCTCGGCGAGCGCGTCCTCCAGCGTCTCGCCCGGCATGAACTTGCGAACCGCGCGCCGCACGAAGCGACGCTCGGGAAGGCGCTGCGAGAGCCACCGGTTCGTGGAAGCCCACAGCAGCGCCTTCCGCATCGTCTCCATATCCCGGCCGACGGCCCGCTTGGCCGGGCTAGCTCCGCAACCCGGCCTCGCCCGATTCGGAGACGTCGAACCCGATCCACATCCCCGTGACCGCGTGAGCCGGAACGGGGCACACGAGCGCGTACTCGCCGGCCGTGGAGGCCGTGAAGCTGATGCTCTCGGTGCCGCCGCCGGGGGCCGTGGCCTCCGTCATCGATGTCGCGTTCGAGGTGATCGCGCCATCGAATACGGGCGTCGCGTCATCGAAGATCGCGGGGTAGCTCGCCGCCCGCTCGAGGACACCGACGCTGTGATAGTTGACCGGATCCAGGTTCTCGAAGTTGAGCGTGACGGTGTAGCCCGCGGGCACGACGACCGTGGCCTCACCGTTTGCGTAGCCGTTGAAGTTCCAGCGGTTGTTCGCGTCCGTCGAGCCCGCGACGAGATCGATCGTCACGGTGCGGGCGCCGTCGTCCACCGAGATCCAGTCCGCCGCCATCGCGCCCGAAGCTGCCGCGCCCGAAGCTGCTGCGGGCGCCTCCGTGGCGGGAGCCGGGGCGGGAGCCGGAGCCGGCGAGGGCTGGTCGCTCTCGCCGCCGCCGCATCCGAGGAGGACGAATGCGCCCAAGGTCGGTAGTGTTGATCGTTTCGTCATTCTATTCCACTCCAGAGTTCTTCTAATGAGATTCGCAGGATATGCGTCGGAGGTGCGTCCCCCGGCACGTCGAGTCCTGCCGCTTTCGTACCGAGCGGAGCGCCGGGAATATACAGGATTCCGATCCCCGGGCCACGGTCGGGCGCGCCCGTGGAAGCGCCCGGAGACTGGCGCGAACCCCGCGTGCGCCCCATACTAGCCTCATCAGGCGAGTCCGGGGGGATCCCCGTTCGATGGCCGCCATGACCCTTGCGCCGGCCAGATGTTCCGCAGGCGCGAGACCAGATGTTCCGCAGGCGCGAGATCCGTTCTCCGACCGGCAACCCCCGTTTCCCGACGCGGTCGATTCGGCCCCGGGGAGTCTCGAAGTCGCGAATCCGGTCCGGCTGCGCGGAACACAACAAGAGCTGGCGCATTGGCGAACAACACATCACAGCCCCGTGGCGGCTCCCGGCGCGGAGGCGGAGGCCAGCCCCGCGGCAGGGCGCAGTCCGGTGGCAGGGCGCAGCCCGGCGGCAAGGGACCACCCAAGGGCCGGGCCAAGGGAGCGGGTGGCCGCGGCGGCAAGGGCCGCAACCGGCGGCGTCGTTCGCGGGGACGCCGCCACCGGGGAGGACAGGGGCCCCGCCAGCAGCGGTCCGGCCGGCAGGAACCGGCCGCCGAAGTTCCGGAGGGTCCGAAGGACGGCTACTTGGGACTCATCGAGCGGCTCGGCAACGGCACGGGGTTCATCCGCCGCCAGCACGCGGCGTATACTCCGAGCGACGACGACATCTACGTGAGTCCCAAGATCGTTTCCCGCTACGATCTGCGGACGGGAGACGAGATCTGCGGCCAGGCCGGCCGCCCTCCCCGCCCCGGCAAGAGCCCCCCGCTCCGGCATCTTCACACCGTCAACGGCCATCCCCCGGACCAACTGGGACGGCGCCGACAGTTCGGCCGCCTGAGCGCGATGCACCCCGACCGGCGCCTGCGGCTGGAGTGTGGGCTCGAGCGCCGCGGACAGCCCGACTACACCAACCGGATCATCGATCTCATCTGTCCCATGGGGATGGGTCAGCGCTCTCTCATCGTCGCGCCCGCCAAGGCCGGGAAGACGATGGTTCTGCAGGCGATCGGCGAGGGCATCTCGAAGAACCACCCCGACTCCAAGATCCTCATCCTCCTCGTCGACGAGCGTCCGGAGGAGGTGACGGAGATGGAGGCGACGGGACTCGGCGAGGTCACCGCCTCGAGCTTCGATCACCGGGCCCAACGCCACGTGCAGGTCGCCGAGATCACGCTCGAGCGCGCGCGGCGCCTCGCGGAGCTGGGGCAGGACGTCGTCCTTATCCTCGATTCAATCACGCGGCTGGCCCGTGCGTACAACACGACGGAGGAGGGAAGCGGGCGCACGCTCACGGGCGGCATCGACGCGAACTCCCTCGAGAAGCCGAAACGCTTCTTCGGCAGCGCGCGCTGCGTCCCGGAGAGCAAGGGCGGCGGATCGCTCACGATCATCGCGACGGCGCTCGTCGACACCGGCTCCCGCATGGACCAGGTGATCTTCGAGGAGTTCAAGGGGACGGGGAACAGCGAACTCGTCCTCGACCGGGACCTCTCGGACCGCCGGATCTTTCCCGCGATCGACCTCAACTCGAGCGCGACGCGACGGGAGGAACGCCTGATGAACGACGACGAACTCCTCGTCGCACAGGCGATGCGGCGCGAACTCAGCACTTATCCGCCCGTCGAGGCCATGCAGGAAGTCATCGGCCTCATGCGGCAGACCGACTCGAACGAGGAACTCGTCTCGAAGCTGCGCCAGCGGCTCTAGCTTGGCCCTAGCTCCGATCTAGCCGGCCGTCTCCGCCTCGGCGCGCTCGCGGGCGCGCTTCTTCTCTCTCCGGGCGAAATTCAGCACTTCGTACGCCACCGCGAGGATGAGGCCGAGTTCGCGCCGGTCGAGGTCCGCGCGCTGAAAGATGTTCCGGAAGCTCCGCATCTTCGGCGCCGGGTCGATGCCGTGGAAGAGGCCCACCTCCTCCATCGCCCGCTCCCAGATGTCGAAGAACCCCTCCAGTTCGCCGTGCAGGGCCGGCGGGGTGCGGCGGCGACGCTTGCCCTCCAGGTCGCGCGCCTCCCAATCGGCTGGGCCCAGCGCGGCCTTCCGCAGCTCGTACAGAATGATGACGGCGGCGTGGGCTAGGTTCATCGAGGTGTGGCCGGGGTTGGTGGGGATGCACACGAGTCCGTGGCAGAGGTCGAGCGCCTCGTTGGAGAGACCCCGGTCCTCGCGGCCGAACACGACGGCAAGTATCCCCCCGCGCCCACCGGCGGGACCGGTGAGCTCCGCCGCGGCGCCCTCGGGGCTCCACCACTCGTGGCGGGTGGAACGGCGGCGGGCGGTCGCGCCGAGCACGTAACTCACATCGGCGAGGGCCGAAGGGAGGTCGTCGAAGATACGGACGCGCTCTACGACGTCCTCGGTGTCGTGCGCGATCCCCGTGATGCGCCACGCATTGAACTCTACGGGGTTTACGAGCCGAAGACGCGAGAGGCCCATGTTCTTCATCGCGCGAATCACGAGCGCGACGTTGACGACATCCTGCGGCTCGTGGAGGACGATGCATGTCCGGTCGAGCCGGGCGCGGCCCTCGCTCACCTCCGGGTCGGACCCTGGGCCGCCCGGTGCAGCTCGCGGCGCGCGTCCCGACGGTGCGCGGCCCTCGCTCACGTCCGGGTCGGACCCTCCGGGCGCGAGCCCTTCCACTTGCGGCCGCGGCGCGGACGGAGGGCGGGATAGCCCGTCTCACCGCAGCCGGGGCAGGTCTCGGTGTAGGCGCCGATCGCGTCGCCGCAAACCGCGCAGTGCACGCCCGTCTCGTTCGGCGCGAACGACAGCGGCTCACCGCACTTCTGGCAGGTCTGATCGGACAGCCCCACGGGAACGCCGCAATCCGGGCAGTCCATCCGGGTGCCGTGGCGCTGTTTGCCGATCGGATCCTCCCCTTCCTCTTCGCGCGTCTCGTCCGAAGCACCGCGGGCCGGGAGACGGTAGCTTGCACGGAACCCGGCCATGCCGCGGGACACAAAGCTACGGTGGAGAGCGGGTTTGGGGCAGGACCAGATCGAAAGGGTCGGCGACGCGGTCGGCGGCGCGCCCGAGGCGGAGGGTCGGACGCACCTCGGGCCCGCGGTCTGGATCTGCGGCGGGTTGATGATCGCGATCGGCCTCGCGACGTCGATCCTCCTCCTGCGCGACTTCGAATCCGACAGTTATCTGTACCTCGCCTTCTATTCCATCCCGGCCAACACGGCGATCTCCTTCTTCCCCCACGAGCCGGTTCTCATCTACTTCGGCAAGGTCGCGGACCTGTGGCTCGCCGCGGCGTGGGCCACGTTGGGTACGGCCATCGCGGGAGTCATGGACCACCTCGTCTTCGTCCCCCTCCTGAACCTGCGGGACATTCGGGCGTACAGGCGCAACAGGTTCTACCGGAAGGCGATCTCCTGGTTCATGAAGTGGCCCTTCGCCACCATCGTGGCGACCGGCTTCGCGCCCATCCCCTTCTTTCCCTTCAAATTCCTCGCGTTCTCGGTCCGGTACCCCATGTGGAAGTGGATCGCGGCGCTGGTGGTCGCCCGTTTTCCGCGCTATTACCTTCTCGCTTTCCTCGGAGCCACGATTCCGATTCCGAACTGGGCGCTGATCGCATGCGTGGCCGTGGTCTTCGCGATGTACCTCGTGAAGGCCATCCCCGCTGGGTATAGGCGTTGGAGGGGTTGAACGGATGCCGAACATCTCCGGAGCCATGGCCGCCCGCATGCTCGCGCGGGGCATCCGGAACCGGATTCAGAACAAGCCGCTCTCCGTCTCGTTCGAGATCACCCACGCCTGCACGGCGAACTGCTGGCACTGCAACTGGGGCGGACCGATCAAGGAGGAGCGCCTCGGGGCGGCGGAGTACGCGGCGATCTGCCGGGAGCTTCGGCCCGTCGTGTCGCACGCTTCCGGAGGGGAACCGCTCGCGCGCGGAGACGTGTACGACATCGTCGACGCGATGACGAACAAGGGCGGACTGCCTTGGATGATCGTGGTCACGAACGCGTCGAACCTCACGCCCGAGCGCTTCTTCCGCCTCAAGGACAGCGGGATGCACCAGCTGTCCACCTCGCTCGACTTTCCCGACGAGAGGCACGACGAGTTTCGCCGCATCCCCCGGCTCTTCGACCGCATGTCAAAGGTCGTGCCCGAGATCGCCCGCCAGAGCACGGACACCGACGACATCCTGCTCAACGTGTGCATCACCGCGTGGAACTACCGGGACATCGGAGACATGGTGCGCGTCGCCAAGGAGTGGGGCGTGCCGATCAACTTCTCCGTTTACACGCACCTGCGCGTGCAGGATCGGGACGGGCTCATCGAGGGGGACGGGCTGGACGGACTGGCCGAGAGCCTCCAAGAGGTCATCGACCTCCGCAACGCCGGCTATCCGGTCTACACGACGCCGCGCGTGCTGTGGAAGTTCCACAAGTTTCTGACCGAGGGAGGGATCCCGGGCTGCCAGGCGGGGCGCCGCTTCCTCGTCATCAACCCGGACGGACGGCTAACACCCTGCGCGATGGTGATGGCGTACTTCGACCGGCAGGAGGACATGCTGGAGAAGTTCACGAAGCAGAACACGTGCCAGCAGTGCTACATCTCCACGCGCGCGAACACCGAGAAGAGCTTCAAGGAGTTCGTGCAGGACAACGCAGACGCCTTCCTCAAGCTCCTCACCCCTTGGCGCAACTGATCCCGACTGCGGTTGGCGCGGCCCTTCGCCGCGCGCTCGCTACGGGGTTGCCAAGGCGGCAAGGTCGTACCAGTCCACGCGGCGCCCCGGTACAACCCCGCCCCCATCACGCATGACGAGAACCGCGAGCGTGTCGCCGAGCACGTCCATCCCCACGACCTTGTCCGCCACCTGCAGCGTCAGCGCGTACTTGGGGCCATCAGCCGTGAGGTGGAACATGTCAATATAGCTGAGGAGGGGGATCACGTCGGATCCTGCGTTCCAATGCGACACTGCCCAGAACCGCCGCCGGTCATCCACGACCCTCGGCCCGTACCAGACCTTCGGCCTCGCACGGATCTCCTCCTCGCTGATGATCGACCCCAGAGGAGACGACTGCAGCATCCGAAGCTCCGACGACACGTTGTCCTCGGTCGGGTATCGCTCCACGTACGTCGGGGACCGTACGATGGCGGTCGGCTCCTCCGCGTCCCGGTTGGCGTACCAGACCAGAACCTCGCCGTAGCAGGCCAGGAACAGGACATCGCCACTTCCGTCCCCGTTTATAAGCCGGTTGGTCCTCCACAACGGCGTCGAGCAACTCACGACATCCGCTTCGAATGGGAACGCCCGCTCCCACTCGATGCGACCTGTCGCCACATCGACCTCCGCCTGCACGGCTGGCCGGTCACCGTCTACGTCGAGCCTCCTGTACCAACCCAACGCGGCCCCGTCAAGCACGTTGCGGCGGCTGGCGCTGAACCGGCTCGGTAGCCCTCCCGTGGAAGCAATAAACTCCCCCGATGCGGAAAACAGCGAAAGGCGGTTCAGTCGCCGATCAACGACGCCGACCGTACCCGACGGGCCGCGCAATACGTCGCCCGGAAACTTGAACTCGCCCGGGCCCTCGCCTTCCGTACCGAACTCGACGGACTCGCCGCCAGGATCGATGCAGGTCACGCGGTGCCGGTACGAATCGATGACACACGCCGCGCCCGCCACCAAGACAAGCTCGCCGGATATGCTCAAGGGTGCCGGCGCGGAGGTAAACGGCTCGATCTCGACGGGTGGGGGATTGACGTCGCCCCGCTCGCCACACGCCGCGGCGACCAGCGTCGTGACGAACACGGCCTGACGAAGGGGGTTTTCCACTAATACGGCCCCTCGCAGCCCTCCATGCACTCTTCCAAGTGGGCAAGTGCCTCGGCCATGGCGTCGTCGTGCGAGGCCCCTTGTATTTCCACCCAGTCGTTGTAGGTCCGGGAAGCCTCGGAAGAGCAGGCGTTCCAACACGAGTTCATGTTGATGATGACGACCACCTCCTGGGCCGTCGCCGGGACCGCGGAAAGCACGAGCGCGAGGGCCACGATTCGGCGCAGCCAGCGCATCCGCGACGTTGTGGGTGTGACGGATGGTGCCCACACGGTGACAATGCGGGCGATCAACAGCCTGAAAGCGTGGAAGGGATTGAAGCGGAACATGTTCACCTCCCGGGTCTGGAAGAGGACTCACGCCCGGGACTCACGCCCGGGACTCACGCCCGGGACTCACGCTGAAGATGCCTAAGCCAACGCCCTATGTCGCGCAAGGGTCTTGTCCGGCTCGACCCAGGTGGCGTCCGCCGACGGCGCCGGGTGCTGCGGCTTGTACCGGCTCGGGGAGGCGAGATCTGTCACCGGGACAGCCACTCCCTATCGTGGCGAACGCGGGGTCGCGGGAACTCATGTTCTTCGATCCGGACGGCGGTCTATTGGCATCGGTCGGTGGAGAGGGAGACGGCCCCGGCGAGTTCGGGGCCCTGTCCCTCATCGGAGCGCTCGAGGACGCCCGGATCGCAGCTATGGACATCCTGCTGGGGCGAGTGAGTGTGTTCTTGGCCGACGGTACGCATGTTCGCATCTACCGCGTCTCCCGGGGCATCCAGGGAACGGGGAGACGAATCCACATGTACGGGTTTCTCGCCACGGAACCCTGGTGGGACTCGAAGAGGTCGCGGACGAGGGCGTGCGGCAGCACTACGGAGACTATCCCGGCAGCGCGCTCACGTTTCGGGCCCCCGCCGTCCAGCCCGTGCTGATAGACACTGCGGGACAGGCCGTGCCGTTCGCCAGAACCATGGTGGGAGACGAACGACTATCCCAAATGGAATCGGGCTCCGGAGGTGGAAGCGTGCGCATCGGCGGCGTGGCTCGGGTGCCGATGCCCCTGCTCAAGTCGGCGGCCGTCGCCGTGCGTGACGGCTGGATCGCCATCGGGCATACTTCCGGTGCTCCGCCTCTCGCTTCCGGATCTCCGGTCGCGTCGTTGCCTCCGATCACCGTCTACGATGCTCGCGGCGAGCCACGAGTCGTGTTCGCCCTCGATATGGCCTCGAAGGACGTGGCCGACGCAAGCCGTGTCCGCCAAGCATGGGTCGACGCATGGATCTCCGACTTCCCCGACCGTCGAGAACGCCGAAAGTGGCGCCTGCGGTATGAGGAGTTCCTGTCCGCGACCCCGGCTTCCGCGCCCGCGTTCAGGTCGCTCGCCCTGCAGGAGGGCGGCAAGGTGTGGTTGGAGGTGTTCGATCCGTCCGCTGGCGAGGACGAACCTTCGCGATGGCACGTTCAAGATGCGTTCGACATGAGGGGCATAGACGACTCGGGTGCCAACCTCGTCGTGCTGCCCCCCGGCTTTCGCCCGCACGACATCGGATCCGATTACGTGCTGGGCGTGTGGCGGGACGAGCTGGGCATCGAGTTCGTACACATGTATGACCTGATCGAGGTATCGTCCGACGGTTCGTGATCGCCGCCCGCCTTTGACACGGGTCCGCGCGCGGCGTAGCGTCGCCGGTCCGGGGGCGGTAGCTCAGCTGGCCAGAGCGCTGCGTTCACATCGCAGAAGTCGGGGGTTCAAGTCCCTCCCGCCCCATCGCAACGCGTCAGCGCGCGGGCGTAGCTCAGTTGGTAGAGCGTCAGCTTCCCAAGCTGAAGGTCGCCGGTTCGAGACCGGTCGCCCGCTTTCCGCCCAACACGCGGGTTGCTAGCGCTCGGTGCCGTCTCCCTCGGCCCGGGCACCGGAGAAGGTTCCGGTGATCGTTGCCGGCATTCCTTCCGGGCGAACTTCGAAGGTGCCGCTGACCTCGTCCTCCGCCATCGTCCCCTCGAAGACGAACTCACCCGCCTGCCCCTGCTCCTCCACGCGAACCGTGAAGCTGAAGACGCCTCCGTCGATCGAGATATCGGACGTTTCCCGGGTGTAACTCTGCCCGTCCGCGTCGCCCGTCCAGCTTCCCGTGAAGGTTCCATCTTCCCCCGCCTCGACGGTCCAAGTCATGGAAATGGTGGGGCACGGCATGCTGGTGGTCTCCGCCGTGGCCTCCCACGTCCCGGCGAGCCATGCTTCCTAAGCCTGCGCGGCGCCGTGGGAGACGGCCAGCGCCGCAACCACCACGAACCCCGCCAATGCAACCCGGATGCGTCCGATCCTCGCCATCACGTCTCTCCCTGCGCGCGACCGCTCGTAGCGGTGCCGCCGATCTGAGGCCCTTCGTGCATTCGAAGCTCGAAGGTGCTGGTTAGGGCGGCCTCGAACAACCGATCCTCGCACCGTAGCTTCCGCGTGAGGCGCTCTCGGACGTCCGGTTCAGGAGGCATTGATGAGAGATTCGCGATTCGCGGTATTCTCGGTGGCGTTCGTCGCATGCGGAACCGGCGCGGAGGTCTCCCGCGGACCGCAAGTGGTTACCGACACGGTCGGCGATACGATCATCGTTCGCACCCTCTCGGGGAGCGTGTGGGGCAGGGACGCGACGCTCGTTCCGGAGTTGTCGATCGGCGAGATGGATGGCCCGGAGGAGTATCTCTTCGGCCGCGTCGGATCCATCGCGGTGGATGACGACCGCAACGTCTACGTGTTCGACCAGCAGGCGCGGGAAGTCCGCACATTCGACGCCGATGGCGGCTTCCTGCGGACGCTGGGGGGACCCGGACAAGGTCCCGGAGAGCTGCAACGGCCGGAGGCGATGGCCCTGCTCCCCGGCCGCAGGGTCGTCGTTCGCGATCCGGGCAACGCGCGCCTGCAAGTCTATGGCCCCGATGAGGAGTCGTTGGAGGAGTGGCCCTATGTCGCGGCCTTCTATTCGAACCGCCCGCTGTGGACGGACGATCAAGGGAGAACATACGTGGCGGCGCGAGACCTGTCCGATTCGAGCGGTTTCGGTCGCGATCTGCTTGCCGTCTTCGACCCCGATGGAACGCCCCGCGACACGATCGTGCCGCCCCACGGCAACTTCGAGGCCGAGACCGTCACGGCGGAAAGGGAGAGCGCCAGGGTGACGTACGGAGTCCCGTTCGCGCCGCAAGCGATCTGGGCGGTACACCCCAACGGACGCTTCGTGAGCGGAATCTCGTCGCGCTATTCGATTGATCTGGAGGTGCCGGACGGCGTCCTCCGAATCGAGCGCGTGTACTCGCCCGCTCGCGTCTTCCCCCGCGAGGCGGATCATGCGCGCGCCCGTACCGAGCGCGGCATCGGGATGTCCGTCCCCGGCTGGACGTGGGACGGACCGTCCATCCCGGAGACGAAGCCGCCCTTCACGGCACTCCTTCCGGGGCAGGACGGCCGCATCCGGGTGCGAGTCTCGACCGAGGCGCGGGAGGTGGAAAATGAGGGCCACGACCCGGACAACCCGCTCTCCACGCCCTTCGTGTGGAGGTCTCCGCTCCGGTTCGATGTGTTCGAGGCAGACGGAACCTACCTGGGAGCCGTGAATCCCCCCGAAGATTTCTCCTTCAACCCCTCTCCGGTGTTCGACGGCGATGACGTGTGGGCGGTCAGCCGGGACGACCTCGGCATCCAACGCGTGGTCCGCTACCGAATCACGCTCGAACCCGGCCCCTGAAACGCTCGACCCTTCGCCTGTCGTTCATCATCGCGGATCGACCCGTCGCCTTGATCGGGCCCGGTCCCCGGGACAGTTTTGGGCCACACCCGGAGGGGTGGCAGAGCGGCTGAATGCACCGGTCTTGAAAACCGGCGGGCTTACGCCCACGTGGGTTCGAATCCCACCCCCTCCGCTCCAGGCACAGCGAGATCAACCGGGATCTCGCCGGAAAGATCCGCAAGGACCTCCAAGTACGCCGGCCTCTCGGCAGCTAAGGTGGCGAAGGCGCTGCCGCCGCGGTGGGAAGCGTCGAAGCCCGGGGGCCGGCAACCCCGATAACCGCCCAGCTCCGCGTCCGGAAACCGGGAACCCCTCCGCTCGCTGTCCGGACGCGGTATCTCCGGAGGGCCATGTCAGGTCTTCCGCCTCGCCGTATTATCTCCCCCCAACGCGGTGAGGAGCGGAACGAGGTCAATCCCAGGAGAGAAGCAGCTTGATCCGGACCGATGCAACGAGGCGTGTCGTCATCACGGGCGTCGGGATGGTCACGCCCATCGGTCTCGATGTGGACTCCACCTGGGACGCGCTCCTCCGGGGCGTGAGCGGAGCGGGTCCGATCACCCTGTTCGACGCCTCCGGCCAGGCCGTGCGCTTCGCCT
The DNA here is from genome assembly GCA_012270965.1 of Candidatus Palauibacter poriticola. GTDB lineage: Bacteria > Gemmatimonadota > Gemmatimonadetes > Palauibacterales > Palauibacteraceae > Palauibacter > Palauibacter poriticola. Next base: position 5,814 of record JAAXHJ010000068.1, on the reverse strand, counting down.
GCGAGGTGAAGGGCTTCGATCCGCTGCGGTATCTGGATCGGAAGGGAGCGCGCCGCGCGGACCGGTTCCTGCAACTCGCCATCGCCGCGGGCTCCCAGGCCATGGAACAGGCGGGGTTCGGCGACGGGCTCGCCCACCTGCCGCCGAATCGGACGGGGGTCGTCGTCGGCGTCGCGGTTGGCGGGCTCCCGCTGCTGGAGTCGCAGCACCGGAAGCTCCTGTCGAAAGGACCGCGGTTCGTCTCCCCCCTTCTCATACCAATGTTCATCCCCGACATGACGGTCGGACTCCTGTCGATCCTGTACGGAGCGCGCGGCCCGAACTACGCGACCGTGTCGGCATGCGCCTCGAGCGGTCACTCGCTCGGCCTCGCCTTCCGCTCGATCCGAAGGGGAGAGACGGATGTGATGATCGCGGGGGGCACGGAGTCCGCCATCACTCCGCTCGCCGTCGCCGGCTTCGCGTCGATGGGGTCGATGTCGAGGCGCAACGACGATCCGGAGAGGGCCTGCCGCCCCTTCGACGCTGGGCGAGACGGCTTCGTGCTCGGGGAGGGCTCGGGGATGCTGATTCTCGAGGAACTGGAGCACGCGAAGGCGCGCGGCGCGGGCATCCTCGCGGAGATCGTGGGTTTCGGCCAGAGCGCGGATGCCTATCACATGACGGCTCCCGCTCCGGATGGGGTCGGCGCCCGCCTGGCCATGCGGCAGGCGATCGAGGATGCCGGGCTTCAGGCGGTCGAAGTCGGCTACATCAACGCGAACGGAACCGCGACGCCGGTGGGGGATGCGGCCGAGACCAAGGCGATCAAGGAGGTACTGGGGGATCACGCGCGATCCGTCGTGGTGGGCTCGACGAAGTCGATGACGGGTCACCCGCTGGGAGCCGCCGGGGCCATCGAGGCGGTGATCTCCACGTTGGTCTGCGGGAACGGCGTCATCCCGCCCACGATCAACTTCGAGGAGGCGGATCCGGAGTGCGATCTCGAATACGCGCACGGCGGCGCGATCAAGCGCCCCGTCTCAGTCGCCTTGTCGAACTCGTTCGCCTTCGGAGGGCACAACGCCTGTCTGGCGATCCGCCGCTGGGACGGCGAGTAGCGCCCCTCCCTTGCCATACGGATGGCACCAGCCGTATGGTGCCACCATACCGCAGATTTGCAGTCCCGATTTGAGAGGTCCGATGAAGACCACGCTTAGCCTGAACGATCAGATCCTGAGGAGAGCGAAAACGAGGGCGGCACGCGAGGGCATCTCGCTAACCCGATTCGTCGAGGACGCGCTGCGAACGACGCTGATGGACGATGGCCGGAAGGACCCTGCCTTCAAACTCGAACTTAAGACGGTGCAGGGGGACGCCCCTCCCAGGGTTGACATCTCCGATCGGGAGGCACTCTACGACGTCCTGGATCGCGCGTGATCGCCGTCGACACCAACGTCTTGGTCTATGCGCACCGGGTGGAGACCGAACTTCACGCGGAAGCTGCCCGGGAGTTGATTGCGCTCGCCGAGGGCGCGGCTCATTGGGGTCTGCCCATCTTCTGCGCGGCGGAATTCCTGCGGGTCGTTACCCACAGGCGGGTCTTCAGACCACCGTCAACGTTGGAGCGGGCCGTGGATTTCCTCAACGGCGTCGTCGCTTCGCCGAGCTGCCGGGTCGTTCTTCCCGGAGCCGGCTTCCTCGATCTTCTGACTGCCACGTCCCGCGCGGCCGACGCGCGGGGAAACCTGCTGTTCGATGCGCAGATCGTCGCGTTGTGCCGGGAGCACGGGATCTCCACACTTCTCACCAACGACCGCGACTTTGAACGCTTCAGCGGCCTCCACGTCCGCTGTCTCGAGAGCTTGGAGCCCTGACGACCCGTATCCCGGAGCGGTTGCGGGATCGCCGATGAGTGGCGGGTTCGGCTACTCGCCGAAGATGCGTCTGTGGAGTCGGACGTTGTGCTCCGCAATCAGCTTCGGAACTTGGATGGCGTTCAGCACGAGCCAGGCGAAGATGCCGATGCCCCACATGACGGCGATCGCGTAGAAGGTCCACGCACGCCGCACGAAGGAGTCGAAGCCCCCCGACACGTCTCCCATCTCGGCCGACGCGAAACCCACGAAGAGCCAGAGCATCGCGCCGGCCATGAAGACGGAAAACAGAAGTTGGGCGAGCGCCTGTCCGCGTCGTCCGAGGTAGAAGTTGTGGGCCCCCACCACGCCGAACACCACGAGAAGAATGTACGCCACGAGCGGAGTCTGCTTCTGCGCTTCGTATTCCACCATCCGACGATCCATCTCCCGTCCTCCGTTTCTTGGGGATACCGCTTTTGCTTGAGGATACCGCCACGGTCGCAGCACCGCCCCGGGCCGGCCGTCTTCGGTACGCCGCCCCGGGCCGGCCATTATCGGTACGCCGCCCCGGGTCCGCCGAGACGGGCGCGCCGCTGAAGCGGCAACGCCTTGCGGGTGGTGCGGCCCTCGGGCAACAATGCGCCTCGCGCCATGATCGGTTCCGCGCGGATCACACCTTCCGTAACACGCGAACAGGTTTGGGTATGCGCCACTTGAAATCGACCGCGATCCTGGGCGCGGGGAACATCGGGCGCGCCATCGCCGAGGGGCTCGTGGCCGCTGGCTCGCACGCCCCGGGCGAGGTCCACGTCACGCGCCGCCACCCGGAGCGGGTAGCGGATCTCGCGGAACGGGGATTCGGCGTGTCGTCCGACAATCCGGGAGCCGTGGCCGCCTGCGACACGGTGATCGTCGCCGTCCAGCCGCAGGCCTTGGACGCGGTGCTGATGGAAATCGCCCCGCATGTGGACGCCGGGTGCCATCTCCTCGTGTCCGTCGTCTCGGGGGCGTCGATCGCGGCGATTCGCCGACACGTGGGCCCCGATGTGGCGATCGTGCGCGCCATGCCCAACACGGCGGTCGCGCTGCGCGAGTCGATGACGTGTCTCGCGGCGGAGCCCGCCCACGCCGGGGCCCTCGACCGGGTGGCGGAGCTGTTTCGGGCCGTCGGTGCCACGCTGGTCGTGGAGGAGGAGCACATGGTGCCCGCCACCGCTCTCTGCGCCTGCGGCGTGGCGTTCTTCCTGCGGGCGGTGCGCGCCGCCTGCCAGGGCGGCATCGAGATCGGCTTCCACCCCGAGGAGGCGCTCCGGATGGCGGCGCAGACCGCGCTTGGAGCCGCGGCCCTCGTCCGGGATCAGGGCCGTCACCCCGAGCGCGAGATCGACAGCGTGACCACGCCGCGCGGCTGCACGATCGCCGGCCTCAACGAGATGGAGCACCGGGGCTTTTCCTCGGCCTTCATCAAGGGGATCACGACCTCCGCCGTGAAGGCGGAGTCGCTCTACGCCGGTGACTGACCGGGTCGCGCCGTGACGGCGCAGACGCTCTACATCGCCGCCGCCCTGTGCCTCGTCATCGCGGGGACGGAATGGCTCGTGCGGCGGAGCTTCCTGCGGCACGGCGGCACCGCGCTGATGGTCATCATCCTCACCGCGATCATCGCGAACTTCGGTCTCCTGCCGACCTCCTCGACCGATTTGAACCCGGTGCCGGCCTACGATGCGATCTTCGGCACGGTCGCCCCGCTCGCGATCGTGTGGCTCCTCCTGAAGGTTAACCTGCGCGACATTCTCCGCGCCGGGCTTCCGATCATCACGCTCTTTCTTATCGGGTCGCTGGGGACCGTTGCCGGCGTGATCGTGGGCATGGCGCTCGTGGACGGGCCGGAGCGGATCGGTCCGCTGTTCGGGCCGCTGGGGGGAATGTTCACGGGCACCTACACGGGCGGCAGCGTGAACTTCAACGCGGTCGCGCTCAGGTACGACGTCATGAGCGAGGGCGTGCTGTTCGGCGGCGCGTCGGCCGTGGACTCGATCATGACGACGGTGTGGATGGCCGCGACGATCGCGATTCCGCGCTGGTTGCGGCCGCACTGGCCGAAGTCCGGCTGGAGGCGGGGTGGGTCGGCAGCGGACGGGACGGCGGCGGGGCCGGACTCCGCCGACCGGACCCCGGACCTCGGGATCGCCGAGGACACCGAGCGCGTGCATCCGGTCGATCTGGCCCTCGTCCTCGCGATCGGATTCGGGACGCTGTGGGCCTCGCGGCGGCTGGAGGCCTGGACCGCCACCATGGGGTTCCCGGTCCCCGACATCCTGACCCTCACGGTGATCGCCCTTATCCTCGCCCAGTTTCGGGCCATCGCGGACCTCGCCGGAAGCCGGACGCTCGGTCTGTTCTCCGTCTATCTTTTTCTGTGCGTGATCGGGGCCCACTGCGACGTGCGGGCGCTGGCCGATGTCGGCCCGCTCGGTGCCGCGCTCCTCGTATTCACCCTCACGATCATCGTCGTACACGGATTCATCACGTTCGGTGCCGCACGCCTCCTGCGGCTCGACGTGGATATCGCGGCGGTGGCGTCTCAGGCGAACGTCGGCGGCGGAACCTCCGCGCTCGCGCTCGCGCGCAGTCTGGGTCGCGGCGATCTCGTGCTCCCGGCCGTCTTGATCGGCTCGCTCGGCAACGCCATCGGGACGTTCCTCGGACTCCTCGCCGCGCGTGCGCTCCCGGGGTTGCTCGGGTGAAGCAGATCCATGAAGGAAGGATCCCTCTCATGCGGTTCCGAACGCTGATCGCCATCGCCACCGCCGTCGTCTCGGCCCTCGCCTCGACCTCCTCCCGGGCCGCGGCCCAGAGCCATGACATGGTCCTCGCGGGCGGTCGCGTGATGGACCCCGAATCCGGTCTCGATGCCGTGCGACACGTCGAGATCCGCAACGGGACGATCACCGCGATTTCCGAGTCTCCGCTGGATGGCGAGACGGTGGTCGACGTGTCCGGTCTCGTTGTCGCGCCGGGGTTCATCGACCTCCACGCCCACGGGCAGGACCTCTTCTCGAGCCGACTGCAGGCGCGGGACGGGGTCACGGCCGCGCTCGAGCTGGAGAGCGGTACCGGCGATGTGGAGGAATGGTATGCGAGCCGGGAAGGGAGGGCCGTCATCCACTACGGAGCCACGGCCTCGCACGGTGCGGCCCGTCGTCTCGCCCTCGGCGGACGGGAGGAAGCGGTCCGGCTGGCCGCCGACTTGGCGCAGATCGCGGGTGATGGAGGACCGGCTGCGCGAGGAGCTGGGACGCGGGGCTGCTCGGGATTGGCTACGGCATCCAGTACACGCCTGGAGCCCGGCGCGAGGAGATTCACCGGATGTTCCAACTCGCGGCTGAAGAAGGCGTGGCGAACTTCGTTCACATCCGCGGTCATCGACAACGCGACCTTCGAGTCGCCCACGCAGCCGTCCTCCGGGATCGAGCACGTGCTCGTCGCAGGCAGCTTCGTGGTCCGCGGCGCGGAACTCGTCGATACCGCCTCCCCGGCCAGGCCATTTGCCGCGACTGACGCATGATCGGTGCGCCACCGCCGCGGCGGCCGTAAGGGCCCGGCAAGCCGTACAGACGGTGTGTGCCGGCTGCGGCGGACGGCGTTCCACTCCGCACGAACACCTCCGCCCCGGCCACCGCGGCCAGCGACTCCGCATCCGGATCGGGCGTGCCGGGCGGTCGAATACGGAGTTCCCCGCGGTGCCCTCTACCCGGGCGGGGTCCGACGGCGGTTCGGCCCGATGTCGGCCCCCCCGCCGGAGAGAAACAGCCGCGCGTACTCCTGCACGCTGTCCGTATCCTGGGCGTGACTCCCGACGATGACGGGGAACGCGTCCAACACCAACGCCTCGGCGTACGCGCGGTCGGCGGCGAGCCGCTCGACTGTCCGCCGTAGCTCCGGGTCGTCCAGCGCGAGCGCAAGCCGTGCAGCG
>JAAXHJ010000061.1:82070-100030 GCA_012270965.1 Candidatus Palauibacter poriticola | reverse complement strand
ATGCACCGCACGGCCGAGTACGGGATCGCGGCGCACTGGCGCTACAAGGAGGGCCGGTCCGGAGATGACGTGGACGACGAACTCGCGTGGTTCCGGCAGGTGCTCGAGTGGCAGCAGGAGACGCGGGAGCCGGAGGAGTTCATGGAGTTCCTCCGCATCGACTTGTTCCAGGATGAGATCTTCGTCTTCACTCCGGCGGGAGACGTCAAGCAGTTGCCGAAGGGGGCCACGCCCATCGACTTCGCGTTCGCCGTACACACCGAGGTCGGGCTGCGCTGCAAGGGCGCGAAGGTGAACGAGCGGATCGCCCCGCTCAGCCGTCCGCTCCGGAACGGGGACACCGTGCATATCCTCACCTCCGATTCGCAGACGCCGAGCCGGGATTGGCTGGGCTTCGTGCGGAGCAGCAAGGCCCGCCACGAGATCCGGCAGTGGATCCGCGATGAGGAGCAGGAGTCCGCGCTCCAGTTGGGGAAGGACATCATTCAGCGCGAATGGCGGCGCCGCCGCCGGGGGAAGGTGGACGAGGCGGCCCTCAAGGCGGCGTGCGAGACGTTGGGCTACGATGGACCGGACGCGCTCCATGCGGCCACCGGCCGCGGGGATGTGGGGCTCACGCGCGTGATGCGCGCCATCCTCCCCGAGGTCATCCCCGAAGTCCCGCCGAGGAGTCCGAGCCCGCTTCACAAGCTCGTGGACAAGGTCTGGGGCGGAGGTGGCCAGGGGATCCGGATCCAGGGGATGGAGAACCTGATGGTCCGGTATTCCCAATGCTGCCAGCCGGTCCCCGGAGACAGGGTCATCGGCTATATCACGCGGGGCCGCGGCGTGTCGATCCACAGGCAGGACTGTCCGAACGTCCTGAACCTTTCCGACGCTCCCGAGCGCCGGGTGGAAATCGAGTGGCAGGCGCACGGCGAGCGCCGCTTTCTGGTCCGCATCGTGATGGAGGGAACGGACCGCCACGGTCTGTTCGCCGACATCGCGCGCGCGGTCAGCGACACCGGCACGAACATTCAGTCGGCCGACATCAAGGGGGTCGAGGGAGGGATGCGCGGGCAGTTCGTCGTGGAAGTCGAGAACCTGACGCACCTGCAGAAAGTCATGCGCCAGGTTCAGGGCGTGAAGGGCGTGATCTCCGTCGAACGGAAGGAGTCCTTCGGGGAGAGCGGCCTTACCATCGAGTGACCGGACGGATTCGAGACCATGCCCCGCTTTGACCTTCAGCTTCCATTCGACCCGATGGGCGACCAGCCCGCCGCGATCCGCGAGTTGGCCGAGGGCGTACACCGCGGGGACAAGTGGCAGACGCTGCTCGGCGTGACCGGCAGCGGCAAGACCGTGACGCTGGCGGCGATGATTGCGGAAGTCAATCGCCCGACGCTGGTCATGAGCCACAACAAGACGCTCGCCGCTCAATTGTATGGAGAACTGCGGCAGTTCTACCCTCGCAATGCCGTCGAGTATTTCATCTCCTACTACGACTATTACCAGCCCGAGGCCTATGTGCCCGCGACGGATACTTTCATAGAAAAAGATGCATCCGTCAACGAGGACATAGATCGACTGCGGCTCCGCGCCACCACCGCCCTCATGGAACGGCGGGACGTGATTGTCGTCGCCTCCGTGTCCGCGATCTACGGACTCGGCGATCCGGCCGGTTACCGCGAACTCATGCTCACGCTGCGCGAGGGACAGATAATATCCCGCCGGGAGATCCTCTCCGGCCTCGTGCAGATCCAGTACTCGCGGAACGATCTCGATTTTGTGCGCGGCACTTTCCGGGTGCGGGGCGATGTGATCGAGGTTCTGCCCGCGTACGAGGAACAGGGGGTGAGGGTCGAGATGTGGGGCGACGCGATCGAACGCATCTCGAAGATCGACCCCATGACGGGGGCGACCATCACCCGCCTGCCCGAGACCTTGATTTTTCCCGCCACGCACTACGCGACGCTCGGCCACCGGTTGGAGGAGGCCCGGCACGCGATCTACGTGGAGCTGGAGGAGCGGCTGCTGCACCTGCGCGAGGATGGCCGGCTCCTCGAGGCGCAGCGCCTGGAGCAGCGCACCCGATTCGATCTCGAGATGCTGACGGAAGTGGGGTTCTGCCCCGGGATCGAGAACTACAGCCGACACTTGGACGGCCGGGCGCCCGGCAGCCGCCCCTACTGCCTTCTCGACTATTTCCCGGACGACTATGTCGTGGTCGTCGACGAATCCCACGTCTCCATTCCGCAGATCGGGGGGATGTACGAGGGGGACCGCAGTCGAAAGACGACGCTGGTCGAGTTCGGTTTTCGGCTCCCGTCCGCGCTGGACAACCGGCCGCTGTCGTTCCGGGAATGGGAGGACCTCGTGCCGAGCGCGATCTTCGTCAGCGCTACGCCGGGCGAGTACGAGTTGCGGAAGAGCGGGGGCGTCGTCGTCGAACAGTTGATTCGTCCGACCGGATTGCTGGATCCGGAAGTGGAGGTGCGGCCGGTCCGCGGACAGGTGGACGACCTGCTCGGCGAGATTCGACGGCGGACGGAACGGCGGGAGCGTGTGCTCGTGACGACGCTCACGAAGCGGATGGCGGAGGACCTGTCGGAGTTCCTCGCGGCGCGGGGCGTGCGGGTGCGCTACATGCACTCGGACATTGCGGCGATCGACCGCGTGAAGATCCTCCGCGATCTGCGCCTGGGGACGTTCGACGTACTGGTCGGCATCAATCTGCTGCGCGAGGGCCTCGATCTGCCGGAGGTCTCGCTGGTCGCGATCCTCGACGCGGACAAGGAGGGCTTCCTTCGTTCGGACCGGTCGCTCGTGCAGACGATCGGGCGCGCGGCCCGGAATCTCGCGGGGAAGGCGATCCTGTACGCGGACAAGGTGACGGATTCGATGCGGCGCGCGATGGAGGAGACGGCGCGACGGCGCGAGGTACAGGCGGAATACAACCGGGAGCACGGGATCGAGCCGCGCTCGATCGTAAAGTCGGTGAGGGAGATCCGGTTCTCGACCGCGGTGGCCGATGCGCGGGAGGCGCAGCCCGCCGTGCGCGAACGGGAAGGCCCGTACGAGGAACTGTCGCCGGAGGCGTTGGCCGAGGCGATCGAGAAGGACATGCGCGCCGCGGCGGCCGCGCTCGACTTCGAGAGGGCGGCCCGGCTGCGGGACGAGCTGTTCGAGGTCCGTGCCCGGATCGGCGACGGAAAGGGGGCGCGACCGCCGGGGTTGCCGGTCTCCGCGGGGGATCCGGCGTGAGGAGCGCCGTGCTGGACGAGGCGGGGCTCGCGCGCTGGGGGCGGGAGGTCGGCGCGGTCGCGGACCGCGAGGGAGTCTTCGTCGCGCTCATCGGACCGCTCGGCGCCGGAAAGACGCGGTTCACGCAGGCGGCGTGTGCCGGAGCGGGCGTGGGGGAGACCGTGACGAGCCCGACCTACACGCTCGTCCACTGGTATGCCGGCGCCCGGGGTCCGGTGGGGCACGCGGACCTGTACCGTCTGGGCGATCCATCCGAACTCCTCGCCCTCGGGTGGGAGGAACTCGAGGCCCACGCGGGCGCGGTCTTCGTCGAATGGGCGGAGCGGGCCGGGGAGGAGCTTCCGGTAGACCGCTGGGAAGTTCGCCTCGACTTCACCCGCGGGTCCGCCAGTGCCGCCACGGGTGGGTTGCGGCGCGTGACGGTGCGCGGGCTGGGCCGCGTCCCGCTGGTGCCCGATCCGAGCCCGTACGCCGGTCAGAGCCCGTACGCCGAGGGGGCGGAGTCGTCCGCGTGCTGAGTCTGGCGCTGGAGACGAGCACGGGACTCGGCGGCATCGCGCTGGGCCGCGGCGACGCCCTGATCGCCGAATGCGCGCTGGCCGTCCGCGCCACGCACTCGGAGACCGTGCTCGACGAGGTGGAGCGCATGCTCTCGCGCGCCCGGATCGGCGTCGGCGAGATCGAGCGCCTAGTCGTCGGGGCCGGGCCCGGCTCCTTCACCGGCGTGCGGATCTCGGCTGCGCTGGCGAAGGGCTGGTGCCACGCGAGAGGGGTGCCGCTGTTCGCGTATTCGAGCCTTCGCGCCGTCGCCGCCGCCGCGGGGCGTGAACGCGTCTGCGCGCTGTTCGACGCCCGGCGGGGCGAAGTGTACGGAGCCGCCTTCGCCCACGGACCGCTGGAGGCCCCGCTCCATGGGCCGGCGGCGTGCGGCATCGAGCGCTGGGTCGAGAGGCTGGAGGACTGCCGGTCATGGTCCTTCGCCGGTGAGGGTGCGATCCGGCACCGCGCCACCATCGAGGCTTGCGGCGGAAGGGTGCTCGCCCCGTTTCTCGGCGTGCCGCGCGCGGGCGCGCTCCTGTGGCTGGCCGAGCGGATTCCGGCCGGCCGCGTCGTGGACATCGACGGGTGGGAACCCCGTTATGTGCGGAGTTCCGGAGCCGAACGCCAAGCGGGGCGCCGTGGCGGATCCGGATAGGCCGACGCTCACGATCCGGCCGCTCGTCGAGTCGGATCTCGGGCAGGTCACGGCGATCGAGCAGGCCTGTTTTGCCGAGCCCTGGTCCGAACGGACGTTCAGAAACCTGCTTGGGCGCCCCGACGCGGTCCTCCTCTCCGCCGTGTACGAGGAGCGGCGCGTCGCGGGATACGCCGCCGTGTGGTTCGCCGGGCGGGAGGGGGAACTGGGGGACCTTGCCGTGGCCCCGAAAGACCGCCGGCGCGGCATCGGGGGCGAACTGGTGGACGCGGTTCTCGAAGCGGCGCGGACCCGGGGCGTCATCCGGATCTCCCTGGATGTGAGGGAAGGGAACCGAAGCGCACAGGATCTCTACCGCAGCCGGGGATTCGAGATCGTCGGGCGGCGTCGCGGTTACTACGGGGGCCCCGCGGAAGACGCTCTCGTCATGCGGCGCTTGCTGGTCCGTTGATCGTTTCCTGTTACCTTGATCCTCCTCATCATCACCACCACGGAACTTCGAGTCGACCAGCGGGGAGGCGGGAATGGCGCGCAGTCTGAACAAGGCGGCACTCATCGGAAATCTGGGCGCGGACCCGGAAGTGCGGTCGACGAACACGGGTACGCGGGTGGCGACGCTCTCCGTCGCCACGAGCCGCCGCTGGACGACGCGCGCCGGTGACCAACAGGAGAAAACGGAGTGGCATCGGGTGATCTGCTGGGACCGCCTGGCCGAGATCTGCGAGCAATATCTGAGCAAGGGCGACCGCGTCTACGTGGAGGGCCGGATCGAGTACCGGCAGTGGGAGGGGCAGGACGGCCAGACGCGGTATACGACGGAGATCCGCGCGCTCGAGATGATCATGCTCGGAAGCGGCGGCGGCGGCGGAGAGAGCCGTTCGCCGATGGCACCGCGGCGGGAGCGTTCGGACTTCTCGGAGTTCTCCAACCGGTCCGTCGCGGGTGAGGACGATCTCCCCTTCTGAGGGGTCCGGCGTGGCGACCGCCGGGTCCATGCCACGGTCCGCTACCCGCGGCATGGGGCCCTCGCTGCCGGAGACGGTATCCCGTGCCCCCGCCGACGCGCTCGTCGCGGTCGGCCTCAGCCACCGGACGGCGCCGATCGACATCCGGGAACGTTTCGCGCTCGGCGAGCGGCGGCGGGCGGAGTGGGTCGACCACCTGACGGCCAAGGCGGGCGTCTCCGAGTGCGTCGTCCTTTCCACCTGCAACCGGACGGAGTGCTACCTGGCGGGAAGCGACGCGGAAGCGCTCGACCGGCTGGGACGCGAGGCGCTGTGCGGGGTGTCGGGCATGGGGGCCGCGGGAGACTCTTACCTGGCCACGCTGGAGGGGGCGGGCGCCGTCCGCCACCTGTTCCGCGTCACCGGCGGACTGGAGTCGCTCATCGTCGGCGAGCCGCAGATTCAGGGACAGGTCCGGGGAGCCTACCGGACCGGGCGTCCCACGGTGGGGCCGGTGCTGCATCGCCTGTTCCAGTCGGCCCTCGAGGTCGGCGGGCGCGTACGCGCCGACACATCGATCGCGAGCGGCGTGACTTCGATCCCCGGCGCGGCGGTCGGTCTCGCCCGGAAGGTGTTCGGCTCGCTCGACGGCCGTGGCGTGCTCGTGCTCGGGACCGGCGAGATGGGAAGACTCACGGTGCAGTGTCTTCAACGGGAGGGCGCGGGGCGGGTGTTCCTCGCGAGCCGCAGTCCGGCCCGTGCCGAGCGCGTGAGCCGGCCTCTCGGGGCGCTCCCGATGCGAAGAGGCGCGGCGCTCGAAGCGCTGGATCGCGTGGATCTCGTCATCACCTGCACGGAGTCGGAGGCGGCCTTCCTTCAGGCGGCGCACGTGCGGAGCCCGCGAACGGAGCGGACGCCGCTCGTAATTCTCGACATCGCCGTGCCCCGCAACGTCGATCCGCGCGTGGCCGAGACCTCCGACGTCTTCCTGTACAACATCGACGACCTGCGGCACGTCGTGGATCGGGCCCGGGCGGCGCGCGAGGTCGAGCGCGAGCGTGCGGAGGCGATCATCGAGCGGCACGTGGCGAAGTACCGCGCTTGGCGTCGAAGTCGTCGCGCCGACCCGGCCGTGCGGGCGCTGAGGAACACCGCTCGGCGGCTGGTGGACGATGCCCTCGCCGCCCGCGCCCCGCTTCCCGGCGAGGCGGATGAGGCCCGGCGGCTGGCGAGCCAAGCCGCGCTCAACAAGGTTTTGCACGGGCCGACACGCGCCATCCGGTGGCTCGCCGAACGGTCCGGCGGCGAGGCGTGTCTTCGTCGGATGGAACCATGGTTGGCCGGGGAAGTGAGGAGGGAGCGGATGAGGCCGGACGAGGCGGAGGGGGCGCGCGCGTGATGGCCGGCATTGGGGCCGGGGCCGGCATCGGGACCGGAGCCGGGGCCGGGGCCGGGATCGCAGGGAGCGTGGGGATTCTGCAGGATCTCTCCGCCCGCGTGATTGATTCCCCCATCGACATGATCTTGGGCGCGACCCTGCCCACGAAGATCATCCTCACCGTGCTCGCCGCCTTTTCGCTCGTGTCCTGGATCCTAATCATCTGGAAGTTCCGCGAGTTGCGCGCCGTGAACGCGCGGGCGGACGACTTCGTGTTTGCGATGGCCGGGGCGAACGGCCTCGTGCGTCTCAACGATGCGCTGGCGGAACTCGATGATTCTCCCTTCAGGAGAGTGTTCCGCGAGGGGATCGCCTTCTTCTCCGAGCTGCGTCCGGGTGCGCTCGACGCCGCACACGTGGGGGAGGGGTTGAGCCCGACGCAACTCGAAGCGCTGTGGCTGGTGCTCGAGAAGAGCCTCTCGGAGGAGAAGGATGAACTCGCGCACGGGCTGCCCTGGCTTGCGATCATCGGCTCCGTGAGTCCTCTCCTCGGCCTCATGGGGACGGTCGTGGGCGTGATGAACTCGTTCATCGGGATCACATCGCAGGGGTCCGCCAACATCGCGGCCGTCGCGCCGGGCATCGCGGAAGCGCTCACGACCACGGTCGCGGGGCTGGCCGTCGCGATTCCCGCGGTGATCGCCTACAACCACTATGCCTCCCGCCTGCGTCTCTTCGTGGGAGAACTGGAGGGATTCGCGAGCGAATTCGTAGGGACGCTCGCGCGCGAGGGCCGCCTGTGAGCCGGGAGGTGAGCGGATTCCGGCAAGGTGTCCGGGTCTCGGGCGGCGGGAGGATGAGGAACGCGGGCTGAAGGGGATGGGGAACGCGGGATGAAACGGCGCTTTACGCAGCAGGCTGGCGGGATCGGCGTCGTGGCGGAGATCAACGTCACGAGTCTCGTTGACGTCGCGTTCACCCTCCTCATCATCTTCATGATCACGGCGCCCATTCTCCAAGGCGGCATCGAGATCGACCTGCCCGAGGGCGTGTCCGCGCCTCTCAGTGCCGCCGACGCGCTCGTGGTCTCGATCGACGCGGAAGGGCAGATCTACCTGGATGACGTACCGGTGACGCTCGAGGAGTTCGACGCCTCGCTCGCGCTGGCCCTCGATCGCTTCGAGACGGATCAGGTCTACCTGAAGGCGGATGGCGACCTCGCCCTGCGGGAGGCGACCCGGGTGATGGGCCGGATTCACGACGCCGGAGGCGTGCTGAACATCGTCACCGACCCCGACCCGGGCCGTCGCCGTCCATGACGCCGTACGGAGGGGCGGAAGCCGGGAGCGGACGCGGACGGTGGCGCGCGTGGCGGCGGGGAGGACCGCAGCGTCACGGGCGTCCGCCCCGGCGGGCCGTGTACGGTTCCCTCTGCTTCCACGGAGGTCTCGTGGCGCTCGCCGTGTTCGGCGACGCGGTGATGCGCCCGGCCGAAATGCCCAAGGCGGTACGGGTCCAGATGGTCGAGTTCGCTCCGGAGGATGCGCCGATCCGCATCGATCCCTCGCCGCCCGAGGTCGCGGAAGAGGAGAACCGTCCGCCTCCCCCCGAGCCGACACCCGATCCGGTGCCTCAGGTGGAGACGCCGACCGTGGAGGCCGAGGTTGAGATCGAACGCGAGGCGGAGCCGGAACCCGCGCGGGCCGAGGAAGTCGGCGAGGAGGCCGTCAGCATCCGCATCGCCGGCGAAGCCTCGGCGTGGCCCGAATACAGCGAGAACATCATCCGCCAGATCCAGCGCCGTTGGCGCCCCCCCGTCGGCGCGCGCAATCTTCGGGCCGAGGTCTACTTCATCATCCACCGGGACGGGCGCGTGACGGGCTTCGAGTGGGTGGCGAGATCGGGGAGCCTGGTCTTCGACACGCAGGCGATGGGGGCGGTGGAATCGGCGGGCCGCGACCGGGCCTTCGGCCCACTTCCCGACGACTTCCCGGCCGACGCGCTCGCCGTCTCGTTCTTCTTCGATCCGAGCGTACGCTGAATGGGCGCATCAAGGGTCTTTCGTCGATGCCGGGTCGCGGCCGCGGGGCTCACGTTGGCCGCCGCCGCGGGGGGAGCGCCGCTGGGAGGGCAGGAGGGGGGCGCGCTCCGGCTGGGCCTCACCTACGAGGCCCGCTACGTGCCGGGCATGGTCGTCGCGCCCGTCACCGCGCGCGCCGGATTCGAGGATCTGGGCGCGGCGGTCGGCGAGATTCTTCGCACGGACCTCACCTATTCCGACCGGTTCGACATCCTCCCGGTCCCCGACACGCTCACCCTGAGCGGTCCCCCGAACTACGCCCTCTGGAACCAGCTCGGGGCCGTATGGCTCGTTACCTCCGACATCTCCGTCGCACCGGGGACGCAGACCCCGCTCCTCAGAGTCAGCCTGCACGACCTCGTGTTCGGAAAGCTCGAGAACGTCCAGGCCTTCACCTTGCCCTCGATGGATGCGGCGGACTTCCGGATGTCGGTCCACCGCATCTCCGACCGGATCGTCTTCTGGGTGACGGGCGAGCGCGGCATCGCCGCGACGCGGATCGCGCTGCGCCGGAGGGACGGCGATGGGTCGTCCCACCTGCTGCTCATCGACAGCGATGGCCGGAACCCGCGGCGGATCGAGACCGGAGGGCGCAACGTGTTCTCGCCCGCCTTCTCGCCGGACGCCTCCCGCATCGCGTACACGATCCAGGATGAGACGGGGTACTTCTCGCTTGTGGAGCTGAATCTCATCACCGGGAGCCGCCGAACGGTGAGTTCCGGGAGACTCCTTCAGACCCCGAGCTGGACGCCGGACGGGCGGTTGGCGTACGCGGAGGGCGTCGCCGGAACGACGCGTGTCGTGGTCGAGGGCGGCGGGCCGCTGACCGAGGGGCGGGTCCAGTCGCTGAACCCCAGCTTTTCGCCGGATGGCGAGTCGATTGCGTACGAGGCCGATCCGGCCAACGAGCAGCAGGTTTATGTCCGTCGCGTCTCGGGAGGCCCGGCCCGCCGCATCAGCACCTACCATCCGCGGGAGGACACGAACGCGGCCGGGCCGGACTGGTCGCCCACGGGGGACCGGATCGCGTACTCCGCGCTGAGCGACCGCCGCTGGCAAATCTTCACGGTGAACCCCGACGGCACCGACCGGCGCATGCTGACTCGGCGCGGTGAGAGCGAGGATCCCAGTTGGGCGCCCGATGGCCGGCATCTCGTCTTTTCGTCGATCGACGCTCAGGGCTCGACCGTCTGGATCCTCGATGTCGTCACCGGGAGGTCCCGTCCCCTGACGTCGGGACGGCTCGACGGCCTTCCCGACTGGTCGCCCCCCATCCCGCCGGGATCATGACGGAGTCGTCTCGCGGGTTGCGACTTGACGGGTCTTCGATAGGTTACGAAGCCGTGTTGAAACCGGGACCGGGCCGGCGTTGGAGCGTCGTCGTTGGCCCTGTCCCCACCGGATTTTCGTCCCGCGACTGGTAAACAAGGAGACCTCGATGCGGCTGAGCCACCGATTCGCTCCCACTCTTCTCGTTGCCCTTCTGGCGGCGGCGTGTAGCGGCAACCCGGAACCGGAGCCGGTGCCCCCTCCGCCCCCGCCCCCTCCGCCCCCGGTCGTGGATGACAGCGCGGAGCGCGAGGCCGCCGCGGCCCGCCTCTGCGATCAGGCGATGGCGGCCATGGAGGAGGGAGATTTCGCGACCGCGCGCCGGTTGCTCGAGCAGGCCGTAAGTGACTATCCCGGCACGACGTGCGCGGAGTCGGCGCCTGCGGACATCGAGCGCGCGATGGACGGCGAGGCGATCGTTGCGCGGATTCACTTCGACTACAACGAATCCGCCATCACCGACGCCGCCGCCGCGATTCTGCAGAGCAAGGCCGACGCGCTGCGGAATCGGTCCGGTATCCGCCTCCGGGTCGAGGGCCACTGCGACGAGAGAGGCTCGCTGGAGTACAACCAGGCGCTCGGCCTGAGGAGGGCCCAGGCCGCGGTCGACTATCTCTCCAGCCTGGGGCTGGACGCCGGCCGCTTCGATGTCGTGACGTTCGGGGAGGAGATGCCGCTGGCACGGGGGAGCAACGAGTCGGCGTGGCGGCAGAATCGTCGCGGCGAGTTCGTCATCACGGACGGCGATATCTAGATGAAGAGGGCGGCGGTCGTCGTGCTGGTGGGCGTTGCGGCCGCCGCCTGCGCGTCCAGGGGCGATGTCGAGACGATGGGCGACTCCCTGCGCGAGGAAATCGCAGGTCTCGCCGAGGGACAGCGCCGGCTGGCCGAGGCGGTACAGGCGGACTTGGAATCGATCGAGAGTTCGAGCCAGCGCCGCGAGACGACGGGCCGGGGCGAACTCGATCGGCTCATCGGTCGGATTGAGGGTCTCTTCGAGCAGATCATCGAGATGTCCGCCCAGAACAACCAGCTGCTCAACGACATCTACGAGAATCAGAGCCGCTTGGCCTCCCCCTCGCCCACGAGCTTTCCCGGACCGGCCGACGCGGGCCCGCCCACCGCGGAATCGAACCCCGCCGCCGGATCCGCGTCCGGCGAGGCGTCTCAGTTCTACGCGTTGGCGCTCGACATGTACCAACGCGGCAACCTCGAGACCGCGCGCGACGCCTTCCGCAACTTCCTCGCCGTCTACCCCGGCCACGAGTTCGCCCCCGATGCCCAGTACTGGGTGGCGCGCACCTACGAGGATGAGGAGGATCCCGGCGGCGCTCTCGAGGAGTACCGCCGGCTGACGGAGCTTTATCCGGATTCGAGCCGGGCCCCGGCGGCGCTCTTTCGCCGGGCGATGATCGAGGCGGGGCGGGGCAACACGGCGGTGGCGCGGCGGTTGTTCGTCCAAATCGAGAGTGGCTATCCGAACAGCCCCGAGGCACCGGAGGCCCGCCGGGAACGCGAGAAGCTGAGCGGCTAGTGTCGCGTCCCGGAAATCCGCGAGCTGCCGAGAGTGCCGAGGCCACGGCTTCCGCAAGGTGCTCCGACGAGGGAATGGCGGCACCGGCCGTCCGGTGACCGCGGGCTACCGTGCAGTGTCCCGGCTGTAACCACTTGGAGGCGCGGGTCGTCGACTCCCGCACGAGTCGCGGAGGACGGGCCATCCGCCGCCGGCGCGAGTGCCTCTCCTGCGGCGAACGCTTCACGACCTACGAACAGGTCGAGGAAGAGCCACTGCTCGTCATGAAGAGGGACGGCGGTTCGGAGACCTATGATCGCGGCAAGCTTCTCGCCTCCATCCGCGTGGCCTGCGCGAAGCGACCCGTACCGAACAGCGACATCGAGTCTCTCGTGGACGAAGTCGAGGAACAACTGGCGGCCGCGGACCAGCGGGATGTCGCGAGCCTGCGGCTGGGAGAACTCGTCATGGAGCGGCTCCGCGCCTTGGATCAGGTCGCTTACGTGCGTTTCGCCAGCGTGTATCGGAACTTCCAGGACACCACGGAGTTCATGGAGGAAGTGCGGCACCTGCTGCGACGCGCCGGGCACAGCGCGGCCGGGCAGGTGGAAATGTTCTCGCCGGGAGGTAACCGGGGCCGATGAAGCTGCGGCGGCAGACCCAGGGTGCGACCGATCAGGCGGAGATGCCCTTCCTGGATCACCTGGATGAGCTTCGTACTCGCCTGATTCGCGGGCTCCTCGCGCTCATCGTCGGCATGGTTGTCGGGCTCGTGGCCGTCACGCAGTGGGACGTGCTCAGCATCGTCCAACGGCCGATCGTCGAGTTCCTCCCGGGCGGGAGCTTGAACTTCTCGAATCCGACCACTCCAGTCATCATCATTCTCAAACTCAGCTTTATCGTGGCCCTCGTCGCGGTCTTTCCCTATCTTGCTTGGCAGGCGTGGGCCTTTCTCGCCCCGGCTCTGTACGAAAACGAACGCAAGTTCGCCATCCCGGCGATCGCCGCGGGAACGCTTCTCTTCGTCGCCGGGATCCTGATGGCGTACTTCCTGGTGCTCCCGCTCGGGCTCCGGATCCTCCTGACCTTCTTCGACGACCAGCTCATTCCGCTGATCATGGTCAACGAGTATCTGACCTTCGCCCTCCGATTGATGTTGGCGTTCGGGATCATCTTCGAGCTTCCGGTCGTGCTCGTCTTTCTCTCGTTGCTCGGGATCGTGACGCCGGAGGGGCTCGCGAAGTACCGGCGGCACGCGATCGTCGTGATGGCCGTGGTCTCGGCGTTCCTCACGCCGGCCGATCCCTACACGATGCTCGCGATGATGGTCCCGATGATGCTGCTGTACGAGGTGTCCGTGATCATGACCCGCGTACTCCGGCGGCGTCGGCAGGAGCGGGAGGCGGAGCGGACGGCCGCGGGGGAAGGAAGTTCCGCCTGAGACTGCGCACGCTCTTGGCGCTGGCGGTACTGCTCGGGGGCCTCGGCGCGACCGAAACGGCGCGCGCCGCGCCCGCGGGGGTCCGGCCACTTCAGTTCACCGCCGCGGCGGATACCGACACCGTCGCCGCCGCCGAGCCGGACTCCGTGCCGCGGGACTCCACCGGGCGGGATACGCTCGACCTCCCCCCGAGCGACACGGTGGCGGCCGGCGACACGGCTGCGGTCCGCGATTCCGCCGCGGTCCGCGATTCCGCCGCGGTTGGAGATTCAGCCGTGGCCGGCGATGCGGCGGCCGTTGGCGACTCGGTAGCGCTCGGCGACTCGAGCGCCGTCGCCGCCGCGCCCGCGGATTCGGCCGCTGGGGACACCCTGGATACGGGCCCGCCGGACCCGCCTTTCCCCCAACAGGACGACATCTTCGGGCAGCTCCTCGGAGAGCCGGGCTATCAGGTCGTCCGCTACCAGGGGCGCGGGGTCGAGCTGGACGTCGACCGGCAACGAGTGCAGCTCAATCGAGAGGCACAGGTGATGTATGAGCAGTCCACGATCGATGCGGACACGATCACCTACGAGGCGGGTCTCCAGTTCGTGCGCGGCTGCGGCAACATCTCGCTCACCGGGGAAGGGGAGAACGTCGTCTCCGACGAGTGTCTGAACTACGACGTCTCCGCCACCAAGGGCACGGTCGCGGATGCGCGAACCTCGTTCGCCCAGCAGGGCGCCGATTGGTTCATCAGGGGGCTCATGACCATGCGGGGCTCCGGCACCGCCTTCGTCGAGACCGGGAACTTCACCTCCTGCGACGCCGAGGTCCCGCACTACTACTTCCGCGCCGGGCAGATCAAGGTCGTGTCGAACGACATCGTCGTGGCGTGGCCCGTGACCCTCTACATCCAGAACGTGCCCGTCGCCTGGCTTCCCTTCTTTGCCCAAGACATTCGGGAGGAGCGGAGGAGCGGCTTCCTGCCGCCCCGCTTCGGGTTCAACGATGTCGTCGCATCCTCCAGCAACGCGCGCCGGAGTATCACCGACTTCGGGTATTACTTCGCGTTCAACGATTTCATGGACGCGCAGGCGACGGCCGACTGGTTCAGCGGGCGCTTCACCCGCCTGAACGGGGCCCTCAGATACCGCTCGATCAAGAAGTTCTTCCGCGGCAATCTCATCGCGAGCTACAGCTTCGGGAACGAGAAGACCCTCCAGTTCCAGATGCGCCACAATCACGAGCTGACCCCCGTCACGGACATACGGGTCAACGCGAACTTCATCTCGAACACCACCGTCTTCGAGCGTCAGACCTTCGATCCGACGGTGCAGACGCAACGAATCGCGTCGGATGTCGGAATCCAGCACCGGTTCCCCTTCGCGTCCGTCAACGTGAGCGGCAGCCGGCGCCAGGATCTGGGGGCGCAGAAGGGGCGGACGGACCTCACGCTGCCCAAGCTCCAGATGACCTTCTCCCCCCTGACCCTCTTCCGCGCGCCCCGCAACCGGAGCGGTCCGTTCAACAATATCGTCGTCAACGGCGCCTTTTCCGCCTCGCGCCTCGACCGGACCCAGGAGGAGAAGGACGGCAAGAGAGCCGAAGTCGCGTCCGCGAACAGCGCCATCCGCATCGGCTCCTTCGGGGTCAGCGGGCGGACGAACTTCAGCCGGAACAGCACACTTCCGTTCCAGCCGCCGGCAGGCGCCGACACGACGGCGACGCAGGCCTCCGGGAGCGTGTCGAAACTGGATTACGGAGCGCAGGCGGAATACCAGATCGACCTCATCGGGAGCACGACGCTTCGGCCCACGCTGAGCGTGGACGCGAGCCGGTTTCAGTCGGACGACACGCACGGAGAGTTCATCACCGCGCCGGCGCGTCTCCGCTTCGGAGCCGCGGTGTCCACCGACATCTACGGGTTCTTCCCGGGAGTCGGCCCGTTCGAGCGCATCCGCCACAAGGTCTCGCCGCGCCTTCACTACGACTATTCGCCGGCCGTGGAAGCCTCCGATTCGCTGCTCGCGATCCCGGGCTTCCCGGTGTCGAATTCCAAGGAGGAGAACCGGCTTCGTCTCACGCTGAACCAGACCTTCGAAGCCAAGCTGCGCGAAGAGGTCGAGCTGGATCCCGAAGCGGAGGCCCTGCTGGAGGGCCGCTCGCTCGAAGCGGATTCGACCGGCTTGGAGCTTGGGGCGGACACGCCCGAGGCGGATTCGCTCGCGGCCGCCGGCGATGCGGCGGGGGTTCAGGCGCCGGCGACGGAAGCGGCCGAGGGGGATCCGGCCGAAGAGGATCCGGCCGAAGCGGTCCGTGGGCTGGCGGCGGTCGGACAGGAGCCGGGGCCCGGCCCCGGACGGGACACGGGGGATCCCGATGCGCCGCGCCGCGCGCAGCCGCGCCGCAACGTCGTCCTCCTGGGAATCAACTCGAGCCCCCTCACCTTCGACTGGTCCCGCGAGAACGAGTCGCCGCTGACGACGGACCGCTGGTCGCACCGCATCAACTCGGATCTGCTGAGGGGACTGTCGCTGAACATGTCCCTGGACCTGTTCGAGGGCAGCGGGGAGGACCGGACCTTCGCCCCCATCCTGTCGAGCCTGACGGGCAGCTTCACCTTCAGCTCGGCCAGCGGTCTCGGCGGGCTGCTCGGGCTGGGAGGAGGAGGAGGAGGAGGAGCCGCTTCCCAGAATCGCCTGCGGAATGCGGCCGACTCCCGATACCGGCTGCAGAGTTTCGACGAGAATCCGGATCCGTTGGACCCCGGCCTGCGGGCCGGCGGCCCGTGGACGCTGGCCTTGACCTATTCGCTTCAGCGCGGCCGGGAGGATCAGAGTTCGCAGGACCGGCAGTCGCTCAACGCGGTCCTCTCACTCAATCCGACACCGAACTGGCGTCTCGCCTGGCGAACGACGTACAACCTCACCAACAAGGAGTTCGGCGAGCACCTCATCACGCTCGACCGCGCCCTGCACCGTTGGATCGCGACCTTCATGTTCGCCCGCTCGCCGAACGGGAACTTCATCTTCCAGATGAGCGTCAGCCTCCAGGACGCGCCCGACCTGAAGTTCGACTACGACCAGCAGACGCAGGACGGCCAGCGCGGTTTCGGTTCCGGCGGGCTGGGCCCCGGGCGTTTTTGACATTCGTCGCGGGGCTCCCGACATTCCCGTGCACTTCATGCGCCGTTCGCGCGCCGAGGAGGGTATGCTCCCGACCACCGCCATCGATCTGGAACAAGTCCGCCTCCCCGTCGCGGACCGGCTCCTTGCCGTCGAGCGCGAGCTCCGCGAGATGGCGCCGTCGGGATTCGAGGCCCTCGACGAGGTGGGCGACTACCTGTTCGCGCGGTCCGGGAAGCTCCTTCGGCCCACGCTTCTCCTCCTCGCCGACGGCGTGCGAGCGCGCCCCTCTCCGGACGCCGTGAAGCTGGGGGCCATCGTCGAACTGCTGCACGTCGCGACCCTCGTACACGATGACGCGGTCGATCACTCCGCGCGGCGACGGGGCCGGCCCACGGTCAACCACCGCTGGACGCACCAGGTCGCGATCATCGCGGGAGACTACCTCTACTCGCGCGCGGTCATCGAGGTCGTCGCGCTCGGCAGGCTCGAGCAGGTGGCCCTCCTCGCCCACACGGCGAACCGCATGACGATCGGGGAAATGCGGCAGCTCGTCCTCCACGATGGCCTCGACTTCACGCGCGAGGACTACGAGCGGCTGTGCGAACACAAGACGGCGTCTCTGATGTCCGCCGCGTGCGAACTCGGAACCCTGTCGGGAGCGCCGCAGTACCGGGACGCCCTCCGCGCGTACGGCCACCATCTGGGGATGGCGTTCCAGATCGTCGACGACCTGCTCGACTATTCGTCGTCGACTCGCGTCATGGGCAAGCCGCGCGGACAGGATCTGCAGGAACACAAGGTGACGTTGCCCCTGATCGCCGCTCTGCCCAAGATGGAGTGGGGGGAGCGGCGCGCCGTCGAAGCGCTCTTCGCGGACCCGGAGCCCTCCCCCGAAGCCGTGCGGGAGATCGTGGATCTCGTCGAGGCGCACGGTGGTGTGGAGACGGCTCGCGAGGAGGCGCGGTCGCGGGCGGACCGGGCACGGGACGAACTCCGGCGTTTACCGGCGAGTCCGTGCCTCGAGGCGCTGAGCCTCGCGGTGGATTACGTCGTCGAGAGAGTACGGTAGCGAGTGAACTTTGGAAGCAGACGCAGTCGTTCGCCGATACGGCTGGTCCTCATCATTGCGGGGGGCTTCGTGCTCGGGGGGCTGCTCACCGAACTCGTGACGGTTACGTTACCCCCGTCGGCGGCGCGTCAGTTCTTCATCACAACGGTCGCGGCTTCGCTGCAGCCGCTTGCATTCGATCTCAAGGTGCTCGCCCTCACGCTGGGGCCGATCGTCCTGCGCCTGAACGTGTTGAGCGTCGTCGGGGTCGTGCTCGTCGCTTGGTTCGCCCGGTCGCTTCTCTGACCGTGACGCCGGCGGTGAGCCACAACCAAGGAGTCTGAGATGTTCGGTCTGAGCCCATGGGAGTTGTTGCTCGTATTCCTCGCCATCCTGCTCCTCTTCGGCGCGAAGCGGCTTCCCGAGATCGGGAGTTCCCTGGGCCGGGGGATCCGTGAGTTCAAGGGCTCGATCAAGGAGGTCGAGGGCGATGTGCGGGCCGAGATCACGGGGGACACCGCGCCCCCATCGACCGCCTCCGCCCCCCAGGAGACCGCGCAGGCCCGCCCCGCCAACACGGAAGGCTAGCAGCCATCGGCGAGAGCCACGGGCTGCCTGAGCGGTAGTCCGGGGAATCTCGGGGGACGGAAGCCGCGCGGGGTCGGCGGCTCGGGATCGG
>JAAXHJ010000061.1:0-81995 GCA_012270965.1 Candidatus Palauibacter poriticola | reverse complement strand
AAGCGCGGGGTCGGCGGCTCGGGATCAGAAGCCCGGGATCATGGGCTGGACATCCTGCTGCACGAGGAGCCTCTCCCGGTGATCCTCGACGACCGTGTCTTCGCGCAGTGCGGCCAGCCACTTCTGAACGTACTGCTGGGAACGCTCGAAGCCGAGCTGGCCCACCACGGCGTCCCTGACCTCCTCGAACCCTTCCCGCGTGGCCTCCTCGCGCTCCAGCACCTCCACGACGACCACCGCATCCCCGGCATCGAGGGCGCCGCTGAGTTCGCCGGTGCCGGCCCCGAATGGGAAGCCGACCGCCTCCGTGCCCTGACCGAGTCCGGGGACGAAATCGCCCCGCCGGAATAACGCGGTCTCTTCGACCGGCCAACCGAGTTCCTCCGCCGCCTCGTCGAAAGAACTTCCGGCCGCGACCTCATCGAGCAGGCCGCCGGCCAGCTCCGCGGCCCGTTCCTTCTTCTTCTCCACGAGCAGTTCCGCACGAATCCCGACTCCGGCCTCCTCGAATGGAATCGTGCTCTCATCCCGCCGTCCCAGGAGTTCGACGAGATGAAAGCCCGCCGGGTTCTCGAACGATTCGGATAGGTCTCCGATCTCGCTCTCGGGGCCGAGGGCCCACTCCCTCGCCACTCCGAGCTGGCCGGCGCCGGGGATGAAGTCCACCCCGTCCAGAAGCTGCACATCGGTGCGAACCGTCACGCCCAGCGAGTCGGCGGCCGTCGTGAGATCCGTGCGTAGCGCAAGATCCTCCACGTCGTCGAGGAGCGTGAACACCGAATCCTCGGTCGCGCCGGAGATCTCGAACGGAACGTAGATCTGGCGCAGCGCCAGAGAGTCCGCGACCCGCTCGTCGACCTGCAGGACGTGCAGTCCGAACGGCGTCTCGACCGGATCCGTGACCTGCCCGAGCGGGGCGTCCGCGGCCGCATCGGCGAGTCGCGGGTCGAAGGCGCTCGCCGGACGCTTGCCCATGGAGCCGCCCTCCGCGCCGGAGATTGAGTCGGCGGACTCCGCCATCGCCACCTCGGCGAAATCCTCGCCTCCCCGTACGCGGTCGGCGAGGGCGGCGGCCCGTTCGCGCGCGGCGAGGGAGTCGGCGACGGAGGGCCGGAGCGAGATGCTGACCATGTTCACGCGGGCGCTGGCGGGCCGGAGGAGTTCGTCCACGCGCTCGTCGTAGACCTGCCGGATTTCATCCTCCGAAACGGAGACCTGGGAGTCCGCCACGGTCAGCGCCGGGTCGATGCGCACGAAGCGGACGCGGGCCTGTTCGTTCGTGTCCCGATAGAACCGCCACGCCTCCTCCTCGGAGACGTAGATGCCGCTTTGGACGAGCGTTTGCAGCTTTGCGCGCGGAAGGATGGAGCGGTAGTAGCCCTCGATCTGCAGCAGTTGTGTCTCATCCGTCGCCGGGTCCGTGAAAAACCGGCGGTACTTGTCGATGTCGAACTGCCCGTCCGTCTGGAACCCGGGGTAGGTCAACATTTCCTGCGGCGGCTGCGTGAGGAATGCCTGCCGAACCTCCGCGTCGGACACGCTGACGCCGAGCCGGTCCAGCTCCGCTTGGATCAGCGTCGCGCTGATGAGGCTTTCCCAAGCCCGTTCGGTCACGACGCGTACATCCTCGTCCGTCATGCCGCGGTCGGCCGCGCGGTTCACCGCGAGCTGGTTCTGGAGGAAGATATTCCACTCGTTGTAGCGGATGTCCCGTCCTCCGACCTGTCCCACGACGGGGTTGATCTGCCCGCCGAGGTTCCCTCCCTGCATCGCGTTGATCCCGTCGAACACCAGCCAGCCCACGAAGGCCGCGGCCATGATGCCCATCACGAGGCTCGCGCTGCCGCGCATCTTCCGCATGAACATGAGACGCCGAACCCACCTGTCGTCTTGAATCGAGTCGCCCGAACGCGGCCGCGCCGGGGCCGGAAACGCAAGCGTCTTCGCAGGCCGGGGCAGGACTCCGCCGGACGCCGCAGGTTCCCTAATCGGTCGAAAACGTACGCCGGCCCCGCCTTGCGGGCAACGAAAGGCGGGCGCCCCGCGGCGTTCGTTGACATCCCGAAAAAACCCTCGGTATGTTGGCGGAGACTGGGCCGGAAGGCCCGAACCCGCCGCCCATTCTCCCTGCGAAGCCCGTGTCCGCCGACGACCACACCGTGGAGATCGAACAACTCCTGCGCCGCGCCGAAGCGGAGCCTCGGACCCACACCTTCGCGCGCCTCGCCGATCTCTACCGGCGGGCGGGAGAGCACGAACGCGCCCTGGACGTGATCCGGGAGGGCCTGGGAGACCACCCGTACTATCTGGACGCGCGCCTGCTCCACGCCCGCGTGCTGCTCGAACTCGGCCGAGAGGAGGCTGCGCGGGTCGAGTTCGAGCACATCCTGACGCTTGATCCGGCGAACCCTCTCGCCTGCATCGCGCTGGGCGTCGAGCGCGTGGAGACGGGCGGTTCCGCCGCCGCCGCGTCGGCGGACGAGTGGCTGGAGGCGCTCGATGAAGGGTGGCGCAGCGATGGAGCCGAGGCGCGGCCCGCTCCGGATGGCGGCGCGGCGGGCGCTCCGGCCGTGCCGTCGAAGGGCATCGAGACCTCGACGCTGGCAGAGCTGTATGCGAGCCAGGGCCTCTTCGAGCGCGCCATCGGCGTATACGAACAGATGCTTTCGCACGACCCGGAAAACCCCGATCTCCTCGCCGCGCGCGCGGAGTTGCGTCGCCGCGCGGAGGAGGCGGACGGACCACCCTCCGCGCGCGCCGGGGCCGCCTCGACGCGAGTGCCGGGGGAGGTTCCGCCCGCGGCGGGCGGGGCGGAGTCGGCGGGCGGGACGGCGTCGGCGGACGAGACGCAGCCGGCGGGCGGGACGGCGTCGGCGGGCTCGGGCGCCGTCGAGGAGTCGATCGGGGAACAGTTGCGCCGGATCCTCGATGGCGAAGCTCGCGCGAGACCGGACTGAGCGGTGAGTGAGCCCATCCGCATCGGCGTCCTGAACGGTCCGAACCTCAACCTCCTGGGACGCCGCGAACCCCACCATTACGGCACGCAGACGCTGGCCGAGATCGAGTCGCTCCTTCGCGAGCGGGCGGGCGCGGACGGCGTCTCGCTCGTCTTCCTCCAGTCCAACGACGAAGGCGAGATCGTGGACTGGGTGCAGGCGAACACCGCCGGCGTGCAGGCGTGGCTCGTCAACGCCGCCGCCCTGACCCACACGAGCGTGGCGCTCCGCGACGCCCTTGCGGGCTCCGGCCGTCCCTTCGTCGAGGTCCACCTTTCCAACGTGTTCGCTCGCGAGCCGTTCCGGCACACGTCGCTCCTCTCCGACCTCGCGATCGGCGTCATCGCCGGATTTCGGGCCTCCAGCTACCTGTTCGGTCTCGAGGCGCTCGTACGGCATCTTCGCGGGAGCGCCGAGGCGGGAGCGGAGTGACGCCGCCGGGCGTGCTGCGCCAGCGGCTTGAAGCGACGATGGAGGCCGCCGGGGGCCGGCCGGTCCTCGTCACCGCCCGCTCCAGCGTCCGCTACGTGAGCGGGTTCACGGGTTCCGCCGGGGCGCTGTGGATCCCCCTCGAAGGGCCGCCCGTGCTCGTCACCGACTTTCGCTACGAGGAGCAGGCGGGCATCGAGGTGGCCGATTCGGCGGCCACTTCCCAGTCTTCGAGCGCCATCCGTACCCACATCAGCCGGGAGGGGTGGATGCGCGGCGTCGCCCAGGTGGCGGCGGATCCCGGCGGGGCCATCGCTTTCGAGGCCGAGGGCCTCACCGTCGCCGACTACGAGTCTCTGCGCGGCATGCTCCCCGACGTCGACTTCGTCCCGCTGCGCGATCTCGTCCGGACGTTGCGGCGGGTGAAGACCCGCGACGAAGTGGACGCCATCGAACGGGCGGTCGCCGTGGCGGAGGGCGCGTTGAACCGGTTGCTGTCGACCATGGAGTGGTCCGCCGCCCCGAGCGAACGCGAGATCGCGGCCGCGCTCGAGATGGAACTCCGCCTCGGAGGTTCGGATCCGCTCCCCTTCGACCCCATCGTCGCGGCGGGAGAACGCTCCGCGCTTCCCCACGCGACGCCCACGGATCGCCGTGCCGAGCCCGGCGACTTCCTCCTCATCGACTTCGGCGCCCGCGTGGACGGGTACTGCAGCGACCTTACGCGCACCTTCGTGCGGGGGGTGCCCGCGCCCTGGCAGGTGACGCTTCACGAGCAGGTGCTCGAGGCGCAGACGAGGGCGGGCGAGGTGATCGGCCCCGGGATCGCGTGCCGGGACGTGGACCGGGCCGTGCGAGAGACGTTCGCGCGGCACGACGTGGAGGGCTTCTTCGGCCACGGCACGGGGCACGGGATCGGACTCGACGTGCACGAGGGCCCCAGCCTCTCGTCCCGCTCCGACGATGTCCTCGAGCGGGGAAACGTGGTAACGGTGGAACCGGGGTTGTATCTTCCCGGACGCGGCGGCGTGCGCATCGAGGACGATGTGCGGATAGGGGAGGCCGGTGCCCGCACGCTGACCCGCATTCCACGCGCCCTCGTCCGGCTCTAGCAGTTCACGGGTACCATGGCAGATACTTCGGATTTTCGTCGGGGGATGGTGATCGAACTCGGCGGCACCCTCTACTCGATCACCTACTTTCAACACGTCAAGCCGGGGAAGGGCGGAGCCTTCGTGCGCACGAAGCTCAAGGACGTGATGGAGGGGGGAGTGATCGACAAGACCTTCCGCGCCGGCGAGAAGGTGAGGGAGGTGCGCCTCGAACGGCGGCCAGTCCAGTACACCTACACGGACGGCCACCTGTACTACTTCATGAGTATGGAAACCTTCGAGCAGATTCCGATGTCGGGAGATCAGATCGGAGAGGACCAGCTCCAGTATCTGGAGGAGAACATGGAGTGTCAGAGCCTCAACCGTGACGGCGCCGTGCTCGCGATCGAACTGCCGCAGTTCGTCGAGTTGGAGATCGTCGAGACGGACCCCGGAGTGCGGGGAGACACGGCGCAGGGCGGAACGAAGCCGGCCCGGCTGGCCGCCGGCGCCGTGATCCAGGTGCCGCTCTTCGTCGAGACCGGCGACGTGGTGCGCGTCGACAGGACGGAAAACAAGTACATCACGCGGGTGACCTGACCATGGACTTGGACTGGCTGAAGGGACTCATCGAGTTGGTCGAGGACTCCGGCGTGGACGGCCTCGACATCGAGCTTGTGGGCTCGGACACGGGAGACCCGACCCGGGTCAGGATACGGAAGTCCCCACGCGTGGCGCCTGCGGCGGCCCTTCCCGCGGCAGCCCTGCCGGCGGCGGCGCTCGGCGGCGTGGAGGTCGCGCCGGCCCCGGCGCCCGCCCCGGCCGGCTCCCCGACGGAGGAGGCGGAGCCCGCGTCGGGGCTGTTAGAGGTGCTCTCGCCCATGGTCGGCACCTTCTACCGGGCGCCGGCGTCCGGCGCCGACCCCTTCGTATCCGTGGGGGACCGGGTGGAAGCCGGCCAGACGCTCTGCATCCTCGAAGCGATGAAGCTCATGAACGAGCTTGAGTCGGACGTCGCGGGGGTCGTGCGGGAGATCGCGGTCGAGAACGCCGAACCGGTGGAGTACGGCGCGCTGCTCTTCCGTATCGAGCCCGACTGAAGCCGCGGCCGGGCGCATGTTCCGCAAGATCCTGATCGCCAACCGCGGCGAGATCGCGCTCCGCATCCTGCGCGCGTGCCGCGAACTCGATATCCGCACGGTCGCCGTGTACTCGGAGGCCGACCACGACTCGCTCCACGTCCGCTTCTCCGACGAAGACATCTGTATCGGGCCGCCGGTGGGGCGCGACAGCTATCTGAATATCCCGCAGATCCTCGCGGCGGCCGAGATCACCGGCGCCGACGCCATCCACCCCGGCTACGGCTTCTTGGCGGAGAACGCCGAGTTTGCGGAGATTTGCGGGCGGAGCGGTCTCGTGTTCATCGGGCCCACGCCGGAACAGATCCGCCGCATGGGCGACAAGGCGGAGGCGCGAAAGACGATGATCGCGGCGGGCGTCCCCGTCGTCCCGGGCTCGCCGGAGCCCCTCGACGACGAGCGGGAGGCGCTGGAGGAGGCGCGCCGCATCGGGTTCCCCGTCATGATCAAGGCGTCCGCCGGCGGTGGCGGGAAGGGCATGCGGGCCGCCTTCGAGGAGGGGGAGTTCCGCAGTCTCTTCGCCATGGCGCGCAACGAAGCCGAGGCCAACTTTGGCGATCCGACCGTGTACCTCGAGAAACTCATCGAGCGGCCCCGTCACGTCGAGGTCCAGGTCGTCGGCGACCGTCACGGACGCGCGATGCACCTCGGGGAACGCGACTGCTCGAGCCAGCGGCGGCACCAGAAGCTCGTCGAGGAGGCGCCGAGTCCGGCCGTCACGCCGGAGCTTCGCGAGGCGATGGGAGCGGCGGCGATCCTGGGGGCGAGAGCCATCGGGTACCAGAGCACCGGGACCGTGGAGTTTCTGCTCGCGCCGGACGGCGAGTTCTATTTCATGGAGATGAACACGCGCATCCAGGTCGAGCATCCCGTGACCGAACTCGTGACCGCGGTCGACCTCATCAAGGAGCAGATCCGGATCGCGGCGGGGGAGAAGCTGGCCATCCCGCAGCCCGCGGAGTTCCAGGGGCACGCGATCGAGTGTCGCATCAACGCGGAGGATCCCGAGCAGGACTTCCGTCCCTCGCCCGGCACGGTCACGGCGTTTCACGCGCCCGGGGGTCCCGGCGTGCGCGTCGACACGCACATCTACGCCGGCTACGTCGTCCCCCCGTTCTACGATTCGCTGCTCGCCAAGCTCATCGTCTGGGGCCGGACGCGCGAAGAGGCCCGGGTCCGCGCCTACCACGCGCTCGAGGAGTTCATCCTCGAGGGGGTTCACACGACGGTTCCCTTCCTCCGCAAGGTGCTGGCCCACCCCGATTTCGTGTCGGGGAACATCGACACGGGATTCGTCGAGCGGTTCCTGACGCGCGCGTGAGCATGGACGACGCGGGGTGCGCGGGCCATCTTGCAAGGCGGTCGGCCGGGTGCCGCGCAGGATTGGGGGGATGCGGATCCGGCGGTTGTCGCGGGGCTGGATGATCTCGAGGTCGTGCCGGTCGGGCGAGACGGCGCCCTCGGTGGCGGTCGGGGCGGGGAGGATGCGCGATGGTGGATGAACGGCAACGGCGCGAGGTGCTGGGCGTCGCGCTGATCCTGCTCGGCCTCCTGGTCGCGTTCGCGCTCCTCTCTCCCGCATTCTCCGGTGGGTCCAACTGGATCGGGCCGGCCGGGGCCCTGCTTCACGACCATCTCGGAAGGGCCGTCGGAGTCCTCTCGCCGCTCCTTGCGATCCCCGCCTTCATGTGGGGCCTGCACTGCCTCGGGTGGGGCGACCGGGCCCGCGCCCTCCGCTGGTCCATCCTCTCGGTGGTGCTGCTCGGGGTTCTCCCGTCGCTGTACTGGCTCATCGCGGCGCCGGGATCCGGGGGTACGGGCGATATCGGCTGGCTGGGCGCGACCGCGGGGGCCGGCCTCGCGCGGATATTCGGCCGCTTGGGCGGCGGGCTCCTCGCCGCGGGCGTCCTCCTGCTCACCCTGTTCGTCACCATGAGGTGGTCGCTGGCCGGCGCCGTGACGGCGGGGGGACGCTCGCTCGGTCGCGGAGCCGGGGCCGCCGGGGGTGCGGTCCTCGGACTCGGCCGCTCCCTCGCCGGCGCCGCGCGGCGCTCCCGTCGCCCGGGCTCTCCCGCTCGACCCGATCCCCCGAGCGAAGCGAAGACGAGGGCGGCGAAGACGAGGGCGGCGGCCAAACGTGGCCGCGCCACGAAGAAGCGGACGCGCGCCAAACCGGCGAGCGCGCCGCCCGAGCCGGATGCGGCGCCGGAGCCGGCCGCGGTGCCGGAGGAGGGGACGCCGCCGGTCCCGGAACTTGAGGAGGCCGGCGACCCCGCTTCCTCGGCGGTCCCGCCCGTGCAACTGTTCGATGCGCCGGTGGGGCAGGGGAGCGGCCTCGGCGTGCGCGATCTCGACCGCCTCGGAGAGGTCCTCATCGAGAAGCTCGCCACCTTCCGCGTGGCCGGCGAGATCGGCGGCTGGACCACCGGCCCGGTGGTGACGCAGTTCGAGGTCGTCCCGGCGCCGGGCGTGAAGGTGGGGCAGATTTCCGCCCGCGCGGACGACATCGCGCTCGCCCTCAAGGCGCCGTCCGTCCGGATCGTGGCGCCGATTCCCGGCAAGGGCGCCGTCGGCGTCGAGGTGCCCAACCCGGCCTCGGAGATGGTGCTCGTGCGCGAGATACTGGAGAGTCCGTCGTATCGCCGGGGACGCCAGAAGCTCCCCCTGGCGCTCGGACGCGACCTCTCCGGCAAGCCGACGTTGGCGGACCTGACCCGGATGCCGCACCTCCTCATCGCGGGCCAGACCGGGTCGGGCAAGTCGGTGTGCATCAACGCCCTCATCACGAGCCTGGTGTGCCGGTACACGCCGGCCGAACTCCGCCTCCTGATGGTGGATCCGAAGATGGTGGAGCTGTCCGTCTACGGAGATCTCCCGCACCTCCGCCACCCCGTCATCACGGACAACGAGGAGGCCGCGTCCGTCCTGAAGTGGTCGGTCTACGAGATGAAGCGCCGTTTCGGACTACTCTCGGCGAACGGATGCCGGAACACCGCGGAGTTCAACGCCCGGATCGCGCGTGGGCGCGAGGTCTTCCTCCCCAAGCGCGGCGTCATGGATGAGCCGGCGCTCTACGATGAGGGTCCGCTGCCCTACATCGTCCTCATCATCGACGAGCTGGCGGACCTCATGATGACGGTACAGTCCGAGGTGGAGACGCCGCTCGCCATGCTGGCCCAGAAGGCCCGGGCGGTTGGGATCCACCTCGTGCTTGCCACGCAGCGCCCCTCGGTCAACGTCCTCACCGGCCTCATCAAGGCGAACATCCCGAGCCGCATCGCCTTCCGGGTCGCGTCGAAGATCGACAGCCGCACGATCCTCGACCAGAACGGGGCGGAGAGCCTGCTCGGGAACGGGGACATGCTCTTCCTGCCGCCCGGTGAGTCCGACCCCGTCCGCATCCAGGGCGCCTACATCTCCTCGGAAGAGACGGAACGCCTCCTCGACTGGTATCGGGAGCAGGCGAAGGCGCGCGCCGAGGCCGAGAGGGCCGGGGAGGAGGCCGCTTCGGAGCGCGACATCCTCGACCTGCTAAGTGAACTGGAGGAGGAAGAGGCAGGCTCCGGGGTCTCGGACGAGGGCGCCGAGGATCGCGACCCTCTGTTCCGGCAGGCCGCCGAGATCGTGATCTCGCACGCGGCGGGTTCGACCAGCCTGCTCCAGCGCCGGCTCAAGATCGGGTACGGGCGTGCGGCCCGCATCATCGATCAACTGCACGCGGCCGGGGTCGTGGGACCCGCGGACGGATCCAAGCCGCGCGAGGTGCTCGCGACGCTTGCCGATCTGGACGGCGGGGACGTCGACGAACCATGAGCACGAGGCGCTTCCGCCAGCGACAGTCTCGTTTGGCGGGCATCGGCCTGCTCGCGGCCGGATCCGTCACGGGTGCCCTCACGCTGGCGTGCTCGGAGGCGGATTCCACGGAGACCGCCGAGGCGCGAGCCCGGATCGAGGCGGAGTTCGGCCCGCGCGACGACCCGGAGCCGTCCGTGGCTGCCGGGGAACCCGCGGACGGGCGGGGCGAGGCGCGCCTTGAAGCGGCGGACGACGTGGGGGGAGCGGCGCGGACACCGGATCCGGATCCCCCCCATTCGGACGGTTCCCGGTCGGCGGGCGACGAGCCCGTACGTGTGGAACCCGAGCCCCGACGAGCGGACGACGAGCCCAGGGATGACGATCCCGGACGAGCGGGTGACGATCACGGACGAGGGGATGACGAGCCCGCACGCGTGGACGCCGAGCCCGGCCGGGTGGACGTGGACTCGCTCCTTGCGCTGGCGAATTCGGCCTACGCCGCGCTGGACCGGCTCAAGGCGGCCTTCGCCCAACGCATCGAGAACCCGCTCCTCGGCCGCACCCGAGAGGGCCGCGGAACCTGGCTTCAGGCGGGGCGGAACCGGTTTCGAATGGACTTCGACGAACCGGCCGGCGACCTCTACGTGGCGGACGGTTCCTGCCTCTGGCTCTACGAGCCCTCGCTCCACGATCAGGTTGTGGTCTCCCGCCTCGAGGAGGGCGTGGAGATCGGCTCGGTCGACATCCTCGGGCGTCTGCTTTCGCAGGCGCGGACGAGCTACGACGCGGTCGAGGAGGGCACCGGGGCGATCGATGGCGTGGCGACGCGCATCGTGTCGCTCAAGCCGCGGGAACTCCCGGCGAGATACGTGGAGGTCCGCCTGTGGATCGGCGTCTCCGACCACTACGTGCGCCGCTTTCACGTTCGCGAGGAGAACCGGACGCTGCGCACGGTGACTCTGACCGCGCTCGAACCGCAGGCCCGCATCGACCCCGCCCTCTTCGAGTACGCGCCGCCGGAAGGGGTGCCGGTCTTTCCCGACGACGTGCGATGCGGCTAGGGCTCATGCGATGCGGCTAGGGCTCATCAGCCTCGGTTGCGACAAGAACACCGTCGACTCCGAGCGCATGCTCGCCGAACTCGTCGGCCACGGGGCCGAGCGCACCGACGTGGAGGAAGCCGAGGTCATTCTCGTCAACACGTGCGGGTTCATCGACGCCGCGAAGGAAGAGTCGATCGAGACGATCCTCGAGGCGGAGCGGCTGAAGCGCGAGGGGGCGTGCCGCGGCGTGGTGGCGGTCGGGTGCATGGTGGAGCGCTATCGGGAGGAGATGGCGGCCTCGCTGCCCGAGGTCGATCTCCTGCTTGGGTTGCGAGACCTCGACCGCCTCGTGCCGGAGCTGCGCGAGCGCGGACTCCTCCGGGGACCGGCGCCGGAGGGGGGCGCGCACCCGGGGGAGCGGATCCCCGTCGGGGCGCGCCACGTCCGCTACCTGAAGGTGAGCGAGGGATGCAGCCACGGGTGCGCCTTCTGCGCGATCCCCCTTTGGCGGGGAAGGCACCGCTCCTTCGACCTGGAGCGTCTCGTCGCCGAGGCGCAGCGCCTCGAGGCGCAGGGCGCCGTGGAGGTGAACCTGGTCGCGCAGGACCTTGCGCATTGGGGCCGGGAGCGGCGGGACGGGACGGACATCGCGACGCTCGTGGAGGCGCTGCTGCGGGAAACGTCGATCCCGTGGTTCCGTCTCCTGTACATCTACTCCGCCGGCCTGCGCGAACCGCTCGTCGAATTGATGGCGTCCGAGCCGCGGCTCCTCCCGTACATTGACATGCCGATCCAGCACGCGAGCGACGCGGTGCTTCACCGCATGCGCCGGCCGGAGCGGGCCGCGACGCTGCGCTCGAAGGTCGCGTGGCTGCGGGAGACGATCCCGGGACTCACGCTGAGGACGACGGTGCTCGTCGGCTTCCCGGGCGAGACGGACGCGGAGTTTCGCGAACTCGTGGATTTCCTCGACGAGGTGGCGTTCGACCGACTCGGAGCGTTTGCGTTCTCGCCGCAGGAGGGGACGCGCGCGGCCGCCATGGAGGAGAGCTTCGTGCCCGCGGATCTGGCGCGGGACCGGCTCGAGGAGGTGCTCGAAGTCCAGCGCGCCGTGAGCCGCGAGAGGCTCGCCGCGGAGATCGGCCGCGAACGGGTCGCCGTCGTGGACGCGCCCGCGGCCTCGGACGAGCCGACGCTCGAACTCCTCTATCGGAACCCTCCGGGCGCGGCGCACCTCGGGCGGATCGAGAGCCAAGCGGACGACGTGGACGGCGTGACCGTGCTCGTGGGCGGCAACGGCCCCGTAGGGGGACACGGCCTCGCCGCCCCCAACGGCCTCGCGGCCGACAGCGGTCTCGCCCCCGGCAACGGTCACACCCCCGGCAACGGCCTCGCCCCCGGCAACGGTCTCGCCCCCGGCAGCGGCCTCGCCCCCGGCAGCGGTCTCGCCCCCGGATCGCTGGTGCGGGTCAAGATTGAGCGGGCCGCTGACTTCGACCTTGCGGGGCGCGTCACGGGGGTCGTGCGCCGAGCGCCCGGGCACGGAGGGGCGGCGCCAGCGCCGGCGCCATCCCCGCCCCCCCCACCGGGGCGCGGGCTCCCCGTTCTGGGACTCGACAGCGCCTGGGGCCGGTGAGCCGCGGGCCTCGCCAGCCGTCCGCCGGCTCCGGCTGGATTCGGCGGGCGCGCGACGTGATGCCGGGCGGCGTGAGTTCGCCCGTGAGGTCGTTCGGCGCCGTCGGGATGGAGCCGCTGTTCGCCGCCCGCGGCGAGGGCGCGACGATCTTCGACGAGGCCGGGCACGGCTATCTTGACTACGTCCTCTCCTGGGGCCCGCTCATCCTCGGCCACGCCGCGCCGCCCGTGGTGGAGGCCGTGGCGCGCGCGGCCCGCGACGGCATGAGCTTCGGAGCCTGCCAGGCGCGCGAGGTCGAACTCGCGGAACGCGTCGCCGCGCGGGTGCCCGGCGTGGAGATGGTGCGCTTCGTAAACAGCGGCACCGAGGCCACAATGTCCGCCGTGCGGCTCGCCCGCGCCGCGACCGGCCGTGACCTGATCCTGAAGTTCGAGGGTTGCTACCACGGCCACGCGGACACCTTTCTCGTCGTGGCGGGATCGGGCGTCGCCACGCTGTCGCTCCCCGATTCGCCGGGCGTGCCGGCGGCGACCTCCGGCCTTACG
Source organism: Candidatus Palauibacter poriticola (assembly GCA_012270965.1). Taxonomy (GTDB): domain Bacteria; phylum Gemmatimonadota; class Gemmatimonadetes; order Palauibacterales; family Palauibacteraceae; genus Palauibacter; species Palauibacter poriticola. The sequence goes on along the minus strand of JAAXHJ010000061.1, from coordinate 69,321 downwards.
CTGACGGCGCCCTACAACGACCTAGAGGCGGTGGCGGCGGTGTTCGCGGAACACGGCGACCGGCTCGCGGCGGTCATCGTCGAGCCGGTGGCGGGCAACGCGGGCCTCATCCCGCCCCGCGAGGGCTTCCTGGAGGGCCTGCGCGACCGCTGCGACCGCGCGGGGGCGCTCCTGATCTTCGACGAGGTGATGACCGGGTTCCGCGTGGCGCCGGGCGGCGCGCAGGAGCGCTTCGGAGTCGCCGCCGACCTCGTCACGCTCGGCAAGGTGCTCGGCGCGGGGCTGCCGGTCGCGGCCTACGCCGGCCCCCGCGAGCTGATGCGGCGCATGGCGCCCGAGGGGGACGTGTACCAAGCCGGGACGCTGTCGGGGAACCCGCTCGGCATGGCCGCGGGCATCGCTCAGCTCGACGAACTCGAGCGGACAGACCCCTTCGCCGAGCTGGAGCGGCACGCCGCGACGCTGGTGGACGGCATCCTGGCGGCGGCGCGCGCCCGGGGCATCCCGGCGTGCGGAACCGCGCTGGGCTCGATGTGGGGCGTCTTCTTCGCGGAGGGTCCCGTGTCCGATTTCAACGGCGCGCGGCGCGCGGACGCGGACTTCTTCGCCCGCTACTACAGGGCATGCTTCGAGCGCGGCGTCTTCTTCGCCCCCTCCGCCTTCGAGGCGGGTTTCCTCTCCACCGCGCACACCGACGCCGACGTGGCGGAAACGCTCGCCGTCGTGGGGGAAGCGCTGGACGCGGCACTGGACGCGGGGCCGGACGCGGCACTGGATGCGGGGCCGGACGCGGCACTGGACGCGGCACCGGACACGGCACTGGACGCCGCCCCGGAGGGCGCGGCTTGAACTGGCGCGCGCGGATCGTTCCCGAGCGGGCCGGCCCCCTCCTCCTCGGCGGAGCGTTGATGGGGCTCGCCCACCCTCCCTTCCATCTTCTTGTGACGTCCTTCGTCGCGCTTGTCCCCTTCATCGTGTGGCTGGAGGGGCTCCCGGCGACGGCGGAGGGCCGCAAGGAGGCCCGCAAGGGGGGATTCCTCTTCGGGCTTGTCTACTATGCGCTCGTCCTCTACTGGCTCCTCGTGGCGCTCGTTTTCTACACGTGGTGGGCGTTCTTCGCCTTCCTCGCCCCGATCCTCATCCTCGCGACCTTCCTGTCGTGGGTGGCGGGAGCGATCCACCTGGCGCGGGCCCGCCTCCGGTGGCCGATGTACGTCGTGTTCCCCGTCTTCTGGACCGCCGGGGAGGTGCTGCGGGCCCATCTCCTCGATGTCTCCTTCCCTTGGATGCAGTTCGGCGACACGCTCTCGGCCTATCCCATCCTCGTGGGCGCGGCCGACCTCGTGGGCTCCCGCGGGCTTTCCTTCTGGCTCGCGCTCGCGAACGCTCTCGCCGCGTCGGCCTTCCTCGCCTACCGCGCCCGGGGTTGGCGCGCGCTTGGGCGGCCGGCGGCCGGGCTCCTGCTCGTGCTCGCCGTCCCCGTCGCCTACTCGGTGGCGCGCTGGCGGACGCTGGAGGTGCGGCCGGTGGCCCGGGTCGGCGTCGTTCAGCCCAACGTCCCACAGCACCTGCGCAACACCGATGGCGCCGCCTCGGCCGACAGCGCCTTCCGTTCGGCGGCGACGCTGACCTCCGCGTGGCCGGGTCGCGAGCGCATGGATCTGGTGCTCTTCCCGGAAACGATGCTTGGGGCCGGCATCTTGGATTCGCTTCCCTCCTACCCCTATCCGGGGTGGACGGAGGCTCGCGTCTGGGCGGAGGGGGTGGCCGAGGCCCTCGACGCCGAGGTGGCGGTCGGAGGACGCGGGGCGGACGATCTCGGGGACCGGGAGTACGAGCCGTTCAACTCCGCCTTCCACTTCCGCCCCGGAGAGGGTTTCGTCAACCGCTACGACAAGCGCTTTCTCGTGCCGTTTGTGGAGCGCGTGCCGTTCATGCCTCCCGAATGGTTCCAAGCCATCCCCTATGCGGGGGGGAACTTCGGTGTCGGCGAGTGGCAGGCGCCGATCAAGATCGTCACGGAGGCCGGGGGCGCGGCGTACGGGACGATGATCTGTTACGAGTCGATCTTCTCCCCGCTGGCGCGGCACTACCGGCGAAACGGCGCGGACTTCCTCGTCAACATCACGAACGACTCTTGGTTCGGCCGCGACGCGTGGTGGAGCCGTTCGAGCGCCCTGTGGCAGCATCCCGCGCACCTCGTCATGCGTTCCATCGAGACGCGGATGGGGGCGGCGCGCTCCGGCAACACCGGGATCTCCAAGATCGTGGATCCGTTGGGGCGGGTGTCGCACCGCACCGAACTCTTCGAGCCCGCGTCCTTCGTGGCGGACGTGACGACGACGGATGGATTGACGGTGTACGTGCGTTTCGGCGACGTCGTGGGGACGTTGGCGGCGCTGGCAGCGCTTCTTGCCCTTGGCGCGTCTTTTCTGAGGGATCGCAACCGGCGCGGCCGGGGGCGGCGCGGCCGGGTGCAGCGCGGTACTTCGGGAGAGACGGTGGAGCCGGCAAGCGGGAGCGCATGACGCGGAGGATGAAACGGGAAGCCGGGCGGCGTGTCGGCCGGCGCGGCGCGTGGCGGCGGATCGGCCGGTGTGGCGGCTGGCGGCCGCTGGGTGGGCGTGATGCCCGGCGGCGGATGGGTCGGCGCGGCGCGTGGCTGCCGGTCGTCGCATTGGCGTCGCTCGCGGGGGCGGAGGCCGTCGCGGCGCAGGTGCCGGACACCGTGTCCCGGGATACGGTCTCCTTCCGGCTTCGCGAACTCCGCATCGAGGCGCTGCGGCCGGTCGCCAGCGTCTCGGGCGCGAGCGCGGTACGCCTCAGCCTTCAGTCTCCGCGCGTGGCCGCCGTCCCCCTGCTCGAGGAGGCGCTGCGCGAGATCCCCTTCCTGCAGGTGCGGGAGAACTCGCGCGGAGAGGCCCAGCCGACGCTGCGAGGGACCGAGTCTCGCCAGCTCTCCGTGCTCGTCGACGGGGTGCCGCTGACTCTCGGCTGGGACGCGCGCACGGACCTTTCGCTCATTCCAGTCGATGCGGCGCGCGAGATCCAGCTCTTCCGGGGCATCTCCTCGGTCCTGCACGGCCCCAACGTTCTCGGCGGCGTCGTCTCGATCGAGATCGGACACGGGAGCGTGGAGGCGGGGCGGCGGCTCAACGGGATGCAGGGCGGCATGGACGCGACCGGCGCGGCCTTCGGCGGCGCGCGCCTCGGGCATACGTGGAGTTCGGGGGAGGGCGGCGTGTCCGTGCAGGCGGGTGGCGCCTACCGGACGCGCGACGGCGTACCCCTCCCGGGCGGCGTCGTACAGCCGGCCCCGGCCGAGGCGAACCGGCGTCTGAACAGCGATCTCGATCATGCGAGCGCCTTCTTCACGGGCCGGATCGAATCCGAGGGGGGTGCCTGGGTTTCCATGTCCACCTTCGGGTATCGCGCGGAGAAGGGGGTGCCGCCGGAACTCCACGTGATGAACCCGCGGCGTTGGAGGATGCCGGAGACGAAGCGGATCGTGGGCACGGTCTCGGCGGGTACGGGGTGGGGCCGTACCCCCTTCGGCACGGGAGACTTCGAGGTCAGCATCGGGATCGACGCGGGCGACGCGCAGATCGACGAGTTCGAGACGCTGGCCTATGAGGAGATCGCGGGGCAGGAGTTCGCGGACGACCGCACGCTCACCTTCCGCGGACTGTCCGACCATGAGCTGGGCGACGGGGTCGCGCGGACTGCGCTTACGGTGGCCGAGACCCGTCACGTGGAGCGGATCGTGCCCGGCGGAGGGTCCACCTTTCGCCAGCGCCTGTTCAGTCTGGGCGGCGAGGTCGAGCTGCCCCTCGCGGGTTCCGGCGGGGGGTTCTGGTCCGGTGCCCGCGTCAGCCTCGGGGCGAGCTGGGACTACGGCAGTACGCCCGAGACCGGTGGCCGGGAGGCGCGCGAGGCGATCCACGGCTGGGGCGCGCGCGCCGGCGGGTCCGCGCAGATCGGTCGCCGCCTTCGCCTCCACATGGGGGCGAGCCGCCGCGTCCGCTTCCCCTCGCTGCGGGAGCTGTATTCGGGTGCGCTCGGCCGCTTCGTCCCCAACCACGAACTCGCGCCGGAGGTCCTGCGCGCGGTGGAGGGCGGCGTCACCGGGACGGTGGAGGCGTTCGGGGCGGAGGTCGAGGCACAGGCTGTGCTCTTCGTCCAGAGCTTCTCGGATGCGATCGTGCGCACGGGGCTCGGCGACGGGAGGTTCCGGCGGGAGAACCGGCGTCGGGTGGACGCGGCGGGGATCGAACTTCTCGGCGACGCGCGGTGGGGCGGGGTCTCCGTGGGCGGCGACCTGACGTGGCAGAGGGTGGACGTCACGGACCAGCTTCAGAGTGGAACGCTTCGCGCCGAGTACCAGCCAGAGATCGCCGCGGGAGCGCACGTGGAGGGCCCGCTCCCCTGGGGACTCCGGGCGCGGGCCGCGGTGGAGGCGATCGGACGCCAGTACTGCGTCGATCCGGACCTCGGCGCCGACGTCGCTCTCGACTCGACGGCCCGCGTCGACCTCGTCGTGAGCCGGGAGTTCGCGGTCGGCGGACCCTTCCGGACGCTCCAGACCTCGCTGGCGCTGGACAACCTCGCGGACGCGACCGTCTTCGATCAGTGCGGACTTCCGCAGCCCGGCCGTCTGCTGCGGCTCCAGTTCCGGATCTCTTAGCGAGATGGGAGCGGCGGTGTGGAAGCGGTCAGCGTAGGAGCGACGGGGGTGCGGGAGAGCGGCCGGGTGGGAGTGGCCGGTGTGGGAGCGGCCGGTGTGGGAGCGGCCGCGGTGTGCGGCCGGCGCCGTGAGGCTGGCGGCGTGGGGCGACGGCATGAGGGGAGCGGCAAGAAGGCGGCGCGGCCCTCCCGCGGGGAGCGGGCCGAGGAGGCGGTCGAGCGCGCGCGGGGGGAGGGTTGTTTTGCCAGCGTGACGCTGCGTTTGCCGAGCATCGAACCCGAAGCGGTGCTCGCCTCGCCGCCGGTCGGCGTGCGCGGTTTCTGGCAGAGCGGCCCGCGCTGGATCGCGCACGCCGGCTCCGCGGCGGAGATCGACAGTCGAGAGGGCGCGCCGGGACCCCCGCCCGGGGATCTCATCGCATGGACGCGGGAGCGCGCGGCGAAACTGTACTCCGAACCGTGGATCCTCGACTTGGATGGGGAGACGCGGCGCCCGCGCATGCACGGAGGCTTCGCCTTCGACCCCGCGCGGCGGGCGGACCGGGAGCCGGGCTTCTGGGAGGCCTTCCCGAGCGCGCGCTTCGTGCTGCCGGCCTATGAAGTCGAGGCGGACGAACGCGGCGCGTGGCTGACCGTGACGCGCCGCTTCGCGTCCGGTACCTCCGGCGATCAGGCGATTGACCGACTCCGCCGGCGCGCGACGCGAACCCGCGAGCAATTGGCCACGCTTGAGCGCCGCGGAGCGGTGCCGGGAGCCGTCCCGTCCGCGACCGCGATCGAGGAACTCGTGGATCGCCGGCAATGGGGGCGTGCCGTCGACGAGATCCTCGGCGAGATCCGATCCGGCCGGGTGCGAAAGGTCGTGCTTGCGCGTTCCGTCGACATCACGCTCGCCAGACCGCCGGACTCCGCCGCCGTCCTCACGGCGCTGCGCACGGCGAACCCGCTCGCGCACCTCTACCTGATGCAGTTCGCGCGCGACCGCTTCTTCGTCGGTGCCGCCCCCGAGTTGATCGGTTCGCTGCGCGGCCGGCGTTTTCGCACGATGGCCGTTGGCGGATCGACGCCGCGCGGCGCGGACCCGGCAGCCGATGCCTGGCTGGGTCGCCAGTTGATCGACAGCCGCAAGAACCGGGAGGAGCACCTCGTCGTGGTCGAGGACATCGTCGAAGGACTGCGGCGGGCCGGTGTCCGCATCGGGGCGATCCCGAAGCCCGCCCTGCTGCGCCTGCCGCGGATCCAACACCTGCGCACGGACATCGAGGCCGAGACCCGGCCCGGGACCCATATCCTGTCGCTCGTGGAGACGCTCCATCCCACCGCCGCCGTGTGCGGCGATCCGCGCTCCGGCGCGCTCGACATGATCCGCTCGCGCGAGACGGAGGATCGCGGCTGGTACGCGGGTCCCGTCGGCTGGTTCGACGAAGAGGGTAACGGGGAGTTCGCCCCCGCCCTGCGCGGCGGGGTGGCCAGGGGCCCGCTGCTGCGGCTCTACGCCGCCGCGGGCCTCGTAACTGGCTCCCGGGCTCCGGCGGAGTGGGACGAGACCCGGGTCAAGCTGCAGACGATGCTCGCGGCCCTCGGCGTCGCGCGGATGCGGTGAGCCGGACGCCGGCCGCGCCCAATCGGAACGCACTGTGGGCGCGGACGCTCGTCGACGGACTCGCCCGCCGCGGCGTGTCGCATGCCTGCATCGGTTCCGGCTCCCGCTCGGCCCCCCTCGTGGAGGCGCTGGCCGCCGACGGCCGGTTCACCCTTCACCCGCACGTCGATGAACGGAGCGCCGCCTTCTTCGCGCTGGGCGTGGGCGCGGCGAGCGGACGGCCGGCCGCGGTCGTCACGACGTCCGGCACGGCGGCGGCGAACCTCTTTCCGGCCGTTGTGGAGGCGAGCCAGAGCGAGGTTCCCCTCCTCGCGCTGACGGCGGACCGCCCGGCGGCGCTGAGGGGCACGGATGCGAACCAGACGATCGACCAGCGCGATCTCTTCGGCCGCTACGCCCGCCGCTCCATCGATCTCGCGCTTCCGGAGCCGACCGCGGCGGGGCTCGTCCGCCTGGGGGCCGCCGTGGAGGCGGCGTGGCGCGCGGCGCTGGGGCCTCCCGCCGGAGCGGCGCATCTGAACGTTCAGTTCGCGAAGCCGCTCGAACCCGTGTACGTGCCGGGCGACGTGCCCCCCGGTTTGGAGCCGCGCCTCCCCGCCTCCGCGTTGCCCGGCGGCGGGCTCTCGGCGGCACCCGGCGCCGGACCCTCGGCGGCGTCCGGCGACGGGCCTGCGGCGCCGCTCGGCGCCGGCTCCGCGACACCGGCCGACACCGGACCCTCGGCACCGCCCGGCGGCGGGCTCTCGGCATCGTCCGGCGACGGGCCCTCGGCATCGCCGCGGGGGCCACGCGGCGGAGCCTCGCCGCCAGACGCCGGTGGCGAACTCGCCGCCCTGCTGCGCGGCGCGCGGGGGCCGCTCATCGTCTGCGGTCCCACCCAGCGGCCCGCGATCGGCCGGGCTGCCTTGGAGCTGGCGGCCCGGATCCGCGCTCCCCTGGTTGCCGATCCGCTCTCCGGCGCCCGCTTCGGCTCTGGCGCCCACTTCGGCACCGGCGCGGGGCGTTGGACGATGGGCAGCGCCGACCTCTCGCTCCGGGCCGACGAGGTCGCTGCGGCGCTGCGTCCCGACCTGGTCGTTCGCGTCGGACGCGCACCGACCTCCGCGGCGGTCTGCCGCTACCTGGAACGGCACGGGGACGTACCCCAGTTCGTCCTCGACGCGGCGCACCGCTGGCGGGATCATCTCGCCACGAGCGCCCGACCGCTGATGAGCGATCCCGTCGCGACCCTCGAGCGCGCGGCTGCGGCCGACTCCGAAGAGGCGGAAGAGGCCGCCGTCGCGGAGGAGGCTTGGGTCTCGGAAGGGGCTTGGGTTGAGCGGTGGCGGGCCGTGGACCGCGCTGCCCGCCTCGCGGTGGAGCCGTGGCTCGCGGAGACGTGGTTCGAGGGTGCCGTGGCGAACGCCGTGGCGGAGAGCCTCCCCGAAGGAGCGCCCTGGTTTATCGGCAACTCGATGCCGGTTCGCGACGTGGACGCCTTCGCGCGGGCGACGGACCGACCGCTGCGCACGCTCGGGCTTCGAGGCGCCAGCGGTATCGACGGCAACTTGAGCGCGGCGCTCGGCGCCGCGGCCGCCTCGGGACGGCCCGCGACCGCGCTCGTGGGCGACCTCACGCTGCTCCACGATGTGGGGGCGCTGCTCGCCAACCGACCGCCCGGCATCTCGCTCCACCTCGTCGTCATCCAGAACCGCGGCGGCGGCATCTTCCACATGCTGCCGATCCGCGAGCACGATCCGCCCTTCACCCCCTATGTGGTCATGCCCCAGTCCGTCGATCTGGGCGCGGTTGCCGCCGCCGCTGGAATCCCACACCGTCTCGTCTCGTCGACCGCCGAATTGCGGGAGGCCATGAAGCCGCCGGGCCCGGAGTCGGAGGGCCGGGGCCTTCGCCTTACCGAGGCGGTCATCGAGCGTGAACACAACTGGCAGCAGCGCGCCGCCGCGATCGAGAGCGCGAAGGATGCGGCGCGCCGCGAAATCTGAAGAGGGAGCACCCGCGATGGCAGAGACTTTCTCGCCCCCGCAGAGCGGCGTCGACTGGGAGCCGGCCGGCGACTACCGGGACATCACGTATCACAAGAGCGACGGGATCGCCCGCATCGCCTTCAACCGGCCCGAGGTTCGCAACGCGTTCCGTCCCGACACGCTGTTCGAGATGTATGAGGCGTTTCAGGACGCGCGGGATGACGAGCAGATCGGCGTCGTCCTCCTCACGGGCAACGGACCCTCGAGGGACGGGAAGTGGGCCTTCTGCTCCGGCGGCGACCAGCGGGTGCGCGGGACCGCCGGGTACGTGGGGAAGGATGGGGTCGCGCGCCTCAACGTCCTCGAACTCCAGCGTCTCATCCGCTCGATGCCGAAGCCGGTCATCGCGCTCGTCGCCGGGTACGCGATCGGTGGCGGGCACGTGCTGCACGTCGTGTGCGATCTCACGATCGCGGCGGACAACGCCGTGTTCGGACAGACGGGACCGAAGGTGGGGAGCTTCGACGGGGGGTTCGGTTCCTCGTACCTCGCGCGGTCGGTGGGACAGAAGAAGGCGCGGGAGATCTGGTATCTGTGCCGGCAGTACGGGGCGGAGGAGGCCGAGCGCATGGGGCTCGTGAACAGGGTTGTCCCGCTGGAGCGGATGGAGGCGGAGGGGGTCGAATGGGCGCGCGAAATCCTCGGGAAGAGCCCGCTCGCGATCCGCTGCCTGAAGGCCGCCATGAACGCGGACTGCGATGGCCAGGCCGGGCTCCAGGAACTCGCGGGGCACGCGACGATGCTCTTCTACATGACGGAGGAGGGACAGGAGGGGAAGAACGCGTTCCTCGAGAAGCGCGCGCCCAACTTCAGACAGTACCCCTGGCGTCCCTGACGTCCGCCTCGGCGACGGACCGGGTGCTCCGCGCCTGGATCATCGGGGCGCGTCCCAAGACGCTGCCCGCCGCGCTGGGAGCCGTCCTCGCGGGCGGGGGACTCGCTTGGAAGAGCGCCGAGTTTTCGCCCGGACCCTTCTTCGCGGCGCTGGCCGGGGCGCTCCTGATCCAGGTCGGCACGAACTTCTCGAACGATTACTCGGACTTCGTGCGCGGCGTGGACACGGCGGCCCGCCTCGGTACGCCGCGCGTGACCCAGTCGGGGCTGCTTTCGCCGCGGGCGGTGCGGCTCGGGGCGGGCCTAAGTTTCGCGCTCGCGGCGGGGGTGGGCGCGTACCTCGTCGCGGTGGGCGGCTGGCCGGTCGTATGGATCGGCGCGGCGGCGATTGTGGTGGGTATCTGCTACACGGGGGGGCCGTGGCCCTTCGGATACCACGGGCTGGGCGATCTCTTCGCCTTCGCCTTTTTCGGTCCGGTCGCGGTGGCCGGCACCTGCTATGTGCAGATGGGGCGCTGGCCGTCCGAGGCGATCCTCGCCGGAGTCGGCGCCGGAGCGATCGTGACGGCGATTCTCGTCGTGAACAACCTCCGCGACCGGGAGACGGATGCCGCGGCCGGCAAACGAACCCTCGCCGTCCGGCTCGGGCGTACGGGGACATGCGTGGAGTACACGCTACTGCTCGTCGTCGCGGCCGCGGTCCCGCCGGTGGGTGCCCTCGCGGGCGGCTGGCCGGCCGGCGCGCTCCTCGCCTCCGGCGCCGTGCTCCTCGCCGCGCCCGCGCTCCGTGCCGTGTGGCACCATGAGGATCCGAGAGCGCTGAACCCGGCGCTCGCGGGCACCGCCCGGGCGGCGGGCGCCTACGGACTCCTGTTCGCGATCGGCTGCCTGTGGTGAGCGCCCCCGCGACCCCCTCCCCGGCGGCGCGCGCGTACGGGCTCGTGTTCGCGATCGGCGGTTTGTCGTGAGCGGTCTCGCGGCCCCCACCCCGGCGTCGTCCTTCGCGCTCGTGTCGCGGGACGGGACGTGGTCCGCCGCCGAGATCCGCGCCGCCGGCGCCTCGGTGGCGGGGGTCCTGGAGGAGGAGGGAGTTGGGGAGGGGGCCGTCGTCGCTCACCAGTTCCCGCTCGATGCTGCCGGTGCGGCCGCCCTTGCCGCGTTGGCTCTGGACGCCGCTCCCGGGTGCGCCCGCGTACTTGCGCCCGCGCACGCGGAGTGGACGCCGCATGAGCGGGACGCCTTCATCGCGGCGCTTCGGCCTGCCGCCGCGCTCACGGGGAGGGAAGTGGCGTGGCCGGCTGACGGGTGGAGGACGCGGTCGCTCGCCGTGGCCGGAATCGGAGAGATCGCCCTGCATGTGCGAGATTCCGCCCTGCATCTGGCGGATTCCACCCGGACGCATCGCCCCGCTCCGGCGGCGGGCGCGGCACCATCCGTCTGCACCTCGGTGCCCGCGGCATCGGCGGGTCTCCGCGGGATCGGCGCCGTCCTCCCCACATCCGGCACCGAGGGCCGCCCCCGCTTCGCCCTCCACGAATGGCGGTCGCTGCGCGCGAACGCGATCGCGTCGAGCGAGCGCCTCGGGTTCGGCCCGGGCGGCCGGTGGCTCGCGACGCTGGCCTGGGCGCACGTCGGGGGGCTCGCCGTGCCGCTGAGGGCCGCGGCCGCCGGCGCCGCGGTCGCGCTGGCGGGTCCGCGGTTCGACGCCGCCTCCGTCGCCCGGGCGCTCGGCGAACTCGCCGTGACGCACCTCTCGCTCGTGCCGGCGATGCTGCACGGGCTGCTGGCCGTCGGCGCCCGGCCGCCGGGCTCTCTGCGCGCCGTCCTGCTGGGTGGCGCGGCGACCCCGCCGGATCTGGTGGAGCGGGCCCTCTCCGCCGGGTGGCCGATCGCGCTGACGTACGGATTGACCGAGGCGGGGTCGCAGGTCACCACGGCCACCCCGGCGGAGGTGCGCGCCGGCGACCGGTCGGCCGGCGTCCCGCTGACCGGCGTCGAAGTGCGCATCCGCCCGTCGGCCGCTGCGGACGTAGGGCCGGACGGCGCGCCTGCCCCGGGCCACATCGAGGTGCGCGGCGACACGCTGTTCCGGGGATACGTCGGACAGCCCGCGCAGCCCCCCGGCGCATGGTTCGCGACCGGCGACCTCGGTCGTCTCGACGCGCAGGGCCGCCTCGAGGTGACGGGGCGCCTTAGCGACCGGATCGTGAGCGGCGGGTCGAACGTCGATCCGGTCCAGGTGGAAGGCGTGCTCGCCGCCCACCCGGAGGTCCGCGAGGTCGCCGTCATTGGCGTGCCGGACGATCGGTGGGGGCAGGTGGTCGCCGCCGTCGTCGCCGGGGAGGATCCCGATCTGCCCGCACGTCTCGATCCGTGGTGCCGCGAACGGCTGTCGGGTCCGCGGGTGCCCCGCCGCTGGAAGGTGCTGGACCGTCTCCCCCGGACCGCGACGGGCAAGGTGGACCGCGCCCGGCTGGGAACGCTCCTCACCGGAACGCCTACTACATCATGGTCGTGCTCAGATGATGCCGGGACCTGCGAGACGAGTTGAGAGCTGCTTGACGGGGAGCGCGTAGACTCCTGGGAGGACGCCCGCTTTGACATCGAAGGGCACCGTCGAAGATCTTGAGGTCGAGCCCCCATCAGGAGATGCTTCCCCATGACGAAGCTGAACGGTCGCGACGCCGAACTCGTCGAGGCCATCGTACACGCAGTCGATGCCAAGTTTGAATCGAGCTTCGCCGGCATGCACGAGGAATTCGTCGGACTGCGCAGAGAGTTCGTCGGACTCCGCCGAGAGTTCGGGGGCCTCCGCGAGCGGTTCATTCTCCTCGAGGACAGGTTCGCCGGCGTGCGCCAGGAGTTCGCCGGCGTGCGCCAAGAATTCGCCGATGCGCGGCATGATTTCGCCGGCGTCCGGATCGAACTCGTTGCGATGCGCGAGCGGCAGGCCGCCGACCGCGAGCGCATCGATGCACGCTTCGACCGGCTGGAGGCACGCGTGGGCGCCGTGGAGCGTCTCATTGCCGAACTCGACGTCCCGCGCCGCCCGGCCGGGTTCACGGCCCCGGAGCCCCTCCCATGAGACGCGTCGCCGGGTGAGAACCGCCGTCGCACCCGCGCTCGCCTGCCAAAAGAGCCGGTTTCGCCTCGACGAGGGCGCGCACTTCCTGAACTGCGCCTATCTCGGACCCCTCCCGCGCTCGGTCGCCGAGGCGGGGATGGAGGGGATCCGCCGCAAGTGCTCGCCCACGCCCTTCCCGAGCGAGGCGTTCTTCACGGATTGCGATCGCACCCGAGAGCGCTTCGGACGCCTCGTCAACGCTCCGCCGGAGCGGATCGCGCTCGCACCCTCCGCGTCCTACGGCATCGAGGTCGCGGCCCGGAACCTCCCGCTCGAACCGGGGCAGAACATCGTCGTCCTCGGCGAACAGTTCCCGAGCAACGTCTACGCCTGGCGGCGCCGGGCGGCGACCCGCGGATGTGTCGTCCGCACCGTCGAACGCCCCGCGCCGCCACCCTCCGGCGCGCTCTGGAACGAGAGGCTGCTCGAAGCCATCGACGCCGAGACCGCCGTCGTCTGCCTTCCGCACTGCCACTGGACGGACGGAACCCGGATCGACTTGGACGCGGCGGGGGAACGGGCGCGCGAAGTCGGGGCCGCGCTCGTCATCGACGGCTCGCAGTCCATCGGCGTCGTACCGTTCGACGTGGAGCGCATCAGGCCCGACGCGTTGATCACCGTCGGGTACAAGTGGCTCTTAGGACCCTATTCGACCGCCTTCGGGTACTACGGTCCCCGCTTCGACGACGGCGTGCCGCTCGAGGAGACGTGGATCTCCCGCCGCGGTTCCGAGGATTTCCGGAGCCTCATCGATTACACCGACGAATACAGGGACGGCGCCGCCCGCTACGACGTGGGGCAGACCTCCAACTTCATCCTCGTTCCGATGCTCGTTGAGGCGCTCGATCTGATCCTCGCATGGGATCCCGCCCGCATCCTCGACTACTGCCGAGCCCTGCTGTCCGGCCTCGCCGATGAACTGCGCCTCCGCGGTTGGGCGATCGAGAACGACGAGTGGCGCACGGGGAACATCCTCGGCGTCCGCCTCCCCGCCGGCAGCGACCTTGCCGAAGTGGACGCCCGCCTAGCCGAGGCCCGCGTCTACGCCTCCCTCCGCGGCGATGCCCTGCGCGTCTCCCCGAACGTCTACAACGATCCGCAGGACATCGACGCCCTCCGCCAAGTCCTGGCCACGTTCGAGTAGAGGCCTGGTTCTCGGACATGCTCCTCGGGTGCGCAGGGCGGGTTGCCTCGGAGCTGAGGTGCCTGCTCCGGCTAGTCGGAACAAATCCTCTCACAGGTAGTATCAACAAGCCCATCTCGACGTAGCTCCCACATGGAGACGCTGGATGGAACACGGAAAGAGGCGGACTCAGTCAAGTCGTCGTGCAGCACCCCGAATCCCACGTCCACCCCCAACCGCGCGGTCTCCCCTCCCGGCTCTTCAGTCCTCAACGCCGCTTATCCCCGCCCGGATGGTGAACGAATGGGTGTACTGTCCGCGACTGGCGTACCTGGAATGGGTCGAGGGAGAGTGGGCCGATAGCTCGGATACCGCACAGGGAAGGCGCGTCCACAAACGCGTCGACAGGGCCTCGGGACGTTTGCCAGCACCGGGCGCACTCGGCGACGAAACGTCTCGCGTGCGCTCCGTTACGCTCTCTTCCGAGCGGCTCGGGGTCATCGCCAAGATGGATGTGCTCGACGTGCGTAACGGCGTCGTCATGCCGGTGGACTTCAAGAAGGGGAAGCGGCCGCACGTGGCGGCCGGAGTCTACGAACCGGAGCGCGTCCAGCTCTGCGTCCAAGCGATGATCTTGGAGGACAACGGATACCGCGTCGAACGGGGCGCGATCTGGTACGCGGGCTCGCGGGAGCGCGTGCCGGTCATTCTGGATGACGCGCTGCGGACCAGGACATTGGAGGCGATTCGCGATCTCCGTGCCGCAGCCGAGGCCGGTGTTCGGCCGCCCCCGCTGGAGGACAGTCCAAAGTGTCCGCGTTGTTCTCTGGCGGGGATATGTCTGCCGGACGAGACCAACCTGTTCAAGACGGGACACCCTCCGCGCCCACTCAATCCTTCCGATGATCCGGCGCTGCCTCTCTACGTACAGACCCCGGGCGCGAGGCTGCGAAAGCGTGGACAGCGGCTGATCGTCGAGATTGACGAGGACAGGGTGGAAGTGCCGCTGATCGACGTGTCGCAGGTGCTTCTGTTCGGACCGGTTTCGATCACGACGCCGGCTCTGCACGCCTTGATGCGTGCGGAGATCCCGGTGTCGTGGTTCTCCATGGGAGGATGGTTCCTCGGCCACACGGTCGGAACCGGAAACGGCAACGTCGCGGTGCGCGAAGCCCAGTACCGCGCCGCCTTCAGCGAGGAGCGTCGGCTCGACTTCGCTCGCGATCTCGTCGATGCCAAGATTCGCAACTCGCGTACCATGCTACGCCGGAACTGGAGGGCCGAGCACGGCGTGGATGGGAAGGAACGGACGCTGGCGGGACTCACGCGTGTCGCCCGCCGCGCGCGCCACGCGCAAGACGCGCAGCAACTTCTCGGCCTCGAGGGAGAGGCCGCGGCGATCTACTTCGGCAGCTTCGGCCGCATGTTGGCGCAGGGACGCGAAAATGGAGTCGGCGAGTTCTCCTTCTCCACCCGCAACCGCCGCCCGCCCCGCGATCCCGTCAACGCGATGTTGTCGCTGGGCTACGCGGTTCTGACGCGCGCCATGACGCACACGATCTCCTCGACCGGTCTCGATCCGTACATGGGCCTTTATCACCGCCTGCGACACGGGAGGCCGGCGCTGGCCCTCGATCTCATGGAGCCGTTTCGACCGATCATCGCCGATTCCACCGTCATACAGGTCGTGAACAACGGCGAGGTCAAGCCGAACGACTTCGTTATGAACGGAACGGCCTGCTCGCTCAAACCATCGGGGCGGAAGGCCTTCATGGCCGCGTTCGAACGCCGCATGGCGACGGAGACGACCCATCCCCTCTTCGGCTATCAGGTGTCGATGCGACGCCTCATCGAGGTGCAGGCCCGTCTCCTCGCGCGACACTTGCAGGGCGAGATCGCCTCCTACCCGCACTACCTTCCGCGCTGAGCCACGCTCGCCATGGCGGCGGAACGGCTGTACCTCGTAACCTACGACATCGCCGATCCCAAGCGTTGGAAGCACGTGTTCAAGACGATGAAGGGGTACGGGCGGTGGCTGCAGCTGTCGGTGTTTCAGTGCAGGCTCACGGCCCGCCGCCGCGCGGAGATGGCGGCCGATCTGGAGGCCCTCATCAAGCCATCGGAGGACCACATCCTCATCGTTGACGTGGGGTTGGCGGACCGCGTAGAGCCTCGCGTCGAGAGTCTGGGCAAATCCTATGAAGCGCCGACGAGACGGGCTATTGTGATATGACGCGTGGGAACGAACTGCCGTGCGATGGCGCGAGCGCTCCGGTACCGGACGCCCCACCGGGAGCGGTCGCATCGTCGCTAACCAGAAGTTCCCCAACGCGTTGGCTATTTGACAACCAGGTGTGTACAGGACATCCCCTGCCGGGATGCGGCCGCGAGGCCCAGCGGTCGCAAACGCCCCGGCAGTGCGTTGTTGCTCTTGAAGTTGCCACACGGTAGCTTTCCGGGGCGGATCCGCCCCGGCCTCATTGAAGCATCCGCAGCCGATCCCCGCTCGATACGCCGGAAAACACCTTTCCGGGGCGGATCCGCCCCGGCCTCATTGAAGCTTCGAGTCCCGTTCCCGGGGCCGGACGCCCCACCGCTTTCCGGGGCGGATCCGCCCCGGCCTCATTGAAGCCTTTTGATCCTGATGATCCTTCTCGGGGGGGGCATATGCTTTCCGGGGCGGATCCGCCCCGGCCTCATTGAAGCTTCACCCGGCCCGGCGGATTGACCGCGAGACCGGGAAACTTTCCGGGGCGGATCCGCCCCGGCCTCATTGAAGCCATGAAGTTGAGTTTCTCATCGTCGTTCATGGCCTGACTTTCCGGGGCGGATCCGCCCCGGCCTCATTGAAGCCGGCGATCAGGAACGAAGGACTCCTTCGCCGCGGCGATCAGCTTTCCGGGGCGGATCCGCCCCGGCCTCATTGAAGCCGGCCAAGCAGCAACCACCCCGCTCGCACCCGCCGGCACTTTCCGGGGCGGATCCGCCCCGGCCTCATTGAAGCGATCGAACTTGCGCCCATCCTTGATTCCCTCAAGGATCTTTCCGGGGCGGATCCGCCCCGGCCTCATTGAAGCCACAGAGAGAGAAGCGCTTGGCCGCGGTCGGTCAGACTTTCCGGGGCGGATCCGCCCCGGCCTCATTGAAGCTTTGCTTGCGCAACGGTGGCAAGGGTATTAGTATCATCTTTCCGGGGCGGATCCGCCCCGGCCTCATTGAAGCCCCGGGAACTTCGCGGCGTAGCCGCGATACGTCTTCTTCCTTTCCGGGGCGGATCCGCCCCGGCCTCATTGAAGCGAGGAGCGGGAGATGTTTGACGACGCCGTGGTCTACGAGCTTTCCGGGGCGGATCCGCCCCGGCCTCATTGAAGCCGCCGACGCAGACGGAGAACGTCTACCGGGCGGAGCGGACTTTCCGGGGCGGATCCGCCCCGGCCTCATTGAAGCGCGGCGGGGCCGTAGCGGAGCAAAAAGTCCGCCTTTCCGGGGCGGATCCGCCCCGGCCTCATTGAAGCGGCGCCTTTTCCGGATTGGTGCCGGCGGTGTCAGGCATCTTTCCGGGGCGGATCCGCCCCGGCCTCATTGAAGCTTTTGTTGGGGCGCAACTTACAGTCTGCCGCCCCAACCTTTCCGGGGCGGATCCGCCCCGGCCTCATTGAAGCGAGATCATGGTCCACGCCAACCTCGGCGTAAGCTTCCATCTTTCCGGGGCGGATCCGCCCCGGCCTCATTGAAGCGTCCTCCGTTGGGAAGACGGCGACTTCAATGCCGTCTTCTTTCCGGGGCGGATCCGCCCCGGCCTCATTGAAGCAACGGCGAAATCATGGTGTGGGACGTCACGCCGGAGGGCCTTTCCGGGGCGGATCCGCCCCGGCCTCATTGAAGCCTCTCCCTTTCTCGGTGTTCTCGCGCCGGGGCGGTCTTTCCGGGGCGGATCCGCCCCGGCCTCATTGAAGCAACTGCCAGTTGATATTGACCCCGCTTAGCAACTGTTCCACTTTCCGGGGCGGATCCGCCCCGGCCTCATTGAAGCGACCGCCAGCGCATGGCCTCCCTCAACGCGACATCCCTTTCCGGGGCGGATCCGCCCCGGCCTCATTGAAGCGTGGAGGTGGAGATGGACTCGCGCGCCGCCAGCTGGCGCCTTTCCGGGGCGGATCCGCCCCGGCCTCATTGAAGCGAATCGGAAAGCGGCCACGAATGTGAGTACTGCGGTGGCCTTTCCGGGGCGGATCCGCCCCGGCCTCATTGAAGCGCGCCGGAGCGATTCTCCGGGCCGCGTGACGTACCCTACCTTTCCGGGGCGGATCCGCCCCGGCCTCATTGAAGCCAGCGCGTCAACCTTCGGTTCCGCCCCTGTCGCCCCGGCCTCATTGAAGCCGTGTACGGCCCGCCCGTCCCCATCTCCATGCGGTCGACTTTCCGGGGCGGATCCGCCCCGGCCTCATTGAAGCGGCTGGAACTCGAACAGGTTCTCGACCCGTGCCGCCCTCATGGAAGCGCCCCCGGCCTGCGAGGTCGCCCTCGTCAGCGCCGCGACTTGGTCCGCACACACTTCCAGCGTCCAGCGTTGCGACGTGAACGCGTTTCGCTTAGCGTCCCGACGTATCGAACCTCAGGCGGGCGAATCATGATGGTCCACGCCAAGCGCAAGCTGCCCATCGGCATTCAGACCTTCCGGGAAATCCGGACGGAGGGGTACTACTACGTCGACAAGACGGCCTTCCTGTCGCGATTGCTTGGAGGAGGGAAGCACTACTTCCTGTCACGACCCCGGCGCTTCGGCAAGAGTCTTTTCTTGGACACGTGCAAGGAGCTGTTTGAGGGGAATGAGACTCTTTTTCGCGGGTTGGACATCCACGACCGGTGGGACTGGCGTGCGCACCGCCCCGTACTGCGGCTGAGCTTCGGCGGCGGCAGTTTCCGCGAGTCCGGCTCGCTGCACGCGAATCTCATGGCTCAGCTCGACGCAGTGGCGAGACGGTCGGGCGTAGTGTCGCGATACTCGACGGGACCCGAGCGGCTCGCCGCGCTGATCGAAGCGCTCCACGGCAGAGAGGGACGGCGCGTCGCGGTGCTGGTCGACGAGTACGACAAACCTATCCTAGACGCGCTCGCCGCGCCGGAGATCTCGCGGGCGAACCGCGACTTTCTGCAGGGCCTCTACGGGGTGGTCAAGGACGCGGATGCCCACGTCCGGTTCAGCTTTTTCACAGGCGTCAGCAAGTTCTCCAAGGTCAGCCTGTTCTCGGGCCTCAACAACCTGATCGACATCACGCTCGAACCGGATTTCTCGGCCATCTGCGGATACACCGACCGGGACCTCGACGACGTGTTCGCTCCGGAACTGAACGGGCTGGACAGGGAGAAGATCCGCGATTGGTACAACGGCTACCGTTGGCTGGGAGATCAGGTCTACAACCCATTCGACATTCTGCTGCTGTTACGAAAGCGGAAATTCGACGCCTACTGGTTCGAAACCGGCACGCCCTCGTTCCTTGTGGAGACGCTTTTCAGGCGCCGCGTCAGCTCGGTGGAACTCGGAAGCATGATGGGGAGCGGTGACCTCCTCTCCACTTTCGACGTGGACGAGATGGCAACCGAGGCGCTTCTATTCCAAACTGGATATCTGACCATCACCGGGGAGGCCAGTCTCGGCGGCGGACCCGTCTACCGGCTCGGGTACCCCAACCGGGAGGTGCGACAGAGCCTGAACCGGAGCCTGCTGCGCTATCTGGTGAGGAACGCGACCCGGCAGACGGCGAACAGCGTTCGGTTGTACGAGCTTCTGGCGGCGGCGGACTTGGACGGCCTGAGGGCCGTGTTCGAGTCGTTTTTCTCGAGCATTCCGTACGAATGGTACACGAACAACGACATCGCAGACTACGAGGGCTACTACGCCAGCGTGTTCTATTCCTACTTCGCGGCGTTGGGACTCGACGTGACGGTGGAGGATCGCACGAGCCACGGCCGCCTGGACATGGCCGTACGATTCGCGGGCAACGTGTATCTGTTCGAATTCAAGGTCGTGGAGATGACGCCTGCGGGCACGGCGATCACGCAGCTGAGGGAGCGGCGCTACGCTGACAAATACCGAGACGGAAGCGCCGACGTGTTCTTGGTCGGTGTGGAGTTCAGCAAGGCGGCGCGGAACGTGGTGGGATTCGACGTGGAGAGGGCGTGAGAGTGGGTGACGCGCCCGAGGCGGGAAGGGTGGTTTCGGTCTTGGAAACCCGCGAGCACATCCTCCTCACCGTGCTCGGGACGAACCCAATAGCGGCGTCCTACACCTTGGATGGGCGGTGCGCGGAATCGCGTTTCGCGCCCGTCGCCCTGCTCAACCTTCTCCAGGACGAAGCTCGTCCAGACCGGGTGATCGCCCTCTGCACGCCTGAGGCCAAACGTGAAAGCTGGCCGCTTCTTCAGGAGGAACTCCGCAGTACGGCCTGTGCCGTCGAGCGTGTGGCCGTGCCATCCGGATACACGCAGGCAAGTGTAAACGAATACCTCCTCGCTGTTTGCAAACGAGTTTCCGAACGAGGTTCTGTTGACCTTACCGTGGACCTTACGCACGGGTTCCGGCACTTCTCGTTCTTGGCGTACACGGCCGTCCTCTACTTGGAGGCACTCGGAATCGCCCGCGTACGCGGCGCGCACTACGGCGTGTTCGGTGGTCCGGGGGATCAACCCAACACTTTTTTTGACCTCCGTCCGCTCTTGGAGTTGCCGCGGTGGGTTTACGCCCTGCGAGTCCTGCGCGACACGGGCAGTGCCCTTCCGCTTGCCGAAGCTCTGGCCACCGGATCGGACCACCCGTCGATTCGGCAACTGGACAAATGTCTGAAGGACCTGTCGAAGGCCTACCATTCGGGGTTGCCGCTCGAGTTGGGCCGGCATGCGCGTGACATTCTCCGGCAGAGCTTGAGACCCCTCGGGAGGCGGTTGTCTGGAGATCACCGCCTCCCGCTGACCAACGAACTCGTGCGGCGGTTCGAGGACACGCTTCGCAAGTTCGCACTCCCGGATGACCCAGTGGCTGGCGGTGGTTGGAAGGCAAAAGTCGAGCTGTCGAGAGGCGAGCTGACCCGACAGGGGGCGATCATCGACGATCTGTTGCAGCGGGGAAGCATCGCGACGGCGCTCGGGATGATGGACGAGTGGACCGTCTCATGGGCGGTGTGGCGTCTCGAATCGGGAGCCGGGTGGCTGGACTTTCATGGATCACGCGGTAGAGCGGCAAGTCTTCTTGGCGCGATCGGGGCGGTTTATCGAGACTCGGAACTCAAGGTCTTGCTGTCAGACGAGCAGTGCCGGCTGGGCAAGTTCTGGAATGGCCTCTCCGAAACGCGGAACGCCTACGCCCACCACGGCATGCGCAAGCAGGATTTGCTGGGCCAGCAGACAGCCCTGCAGGAAAGGCGAATCACGGAGGTGTGGGGAGAGCTAAAGATGTTCCCGGACTGGTCGCTGACGTTCGGAGACGTCGGCGAGCGCGTGCTAGTGAGCCCGGTCGGCAGGCGCCCCGGCGTGCTATTCAGCGCGCTGGAGGCGTGCCGGGCGGCGGCGGACGATGCCGAGCCGACGATCTGCCTCGCGATTTGTTCGCCGGAGACGGAGGTGCTGGTCGAGCAGGCAGCGAATCACGCGCGGTTCGCCGGCCGGATCGAGGCGGTCCGGATCGACCCCCACGGCGGCCATGGCGAGATACAGGCGGCGGTGAAGGCCGGACGGAGGCATCTCGTCGGTGCCGATGATGTGTTCGTGAACGTAACGGGAGGCACGACCGTCATGGGGCTGGCGGCCGAGGCGCTGGCGGCCGAGGCGCGGCGTTTCGCGCGGCCGGTGCGCCGCTTTGGTTTGATCGACCGGAGACCACCCGCCGAGCAGGACGCGGATCCGTACCAGGTTGGCGAACCGTTCTGGCTTGATGGCGAGGGGGCGGAAGATGCCGACGCGAATTGACGCCGCATACAAGGTCGTGACGCCGATGTTCTCCGGCGGTGCCGATCCGGCACGGGCCGAGCTGCGGATGTCCAGCTTCAAAGGCGTTCTGCGGTACTGGTGGCGAGCCCTCGCCTGGGAGGAGCACGGGGGTGATCTGGAGGAGATTCGGCGCCGGGAGGACGAGCTGTTCGGCAGCGCCCGGGACGGTCAATCCATGGTGACCATGCGGCTGGATTCGGAGGTTGGCCGACCGGCGACGGCGCGTGCGAAAGATATACTCCGGATTCCGGACACGACCAAGCCGGTCGGAGAAGGGGTGCGCTATCTTGGGTACGGGGTCATGGAGGCTTTCCCGAGCCGGAAGAAAGGGACTCGGGAGTGTCTTCAGGCACCCTGCGAGTTCACGATTCGGATGCGCGTCCGCGATCTGGAGAGGAGTGGGAAGCGCTTGACCCCCGGCGGAACGGATCTGCTGCGAGACGCACTCATCGCGACGGGAGTCTTCGGCGGCATGGGCGCGAAGAGCCGCAAGGGATTCGGTTCGGTGGTTCTCCGCTCTCTGATGGTGGACGGCAAGAGCCGCTGGGCTGCCCCGCGATCCAAGGACGACCTCGAGAAGTGCGTCGCCCGGCTGCGCCGAACCGGCGTGAGCGACGTGTTGCCGGAGTACACTGCGTTGTCTGATCGGGCGCGGCATGTATTGGTGTGGAGCGATTCGCACACGCCTCGTGTGCCTTTGACGTTACTCGATCTGATCGGACGCGAGCTCATCAGATACCGGAGCTGGGGTCGCGGCGGCCGGATTCTGCAAGGTATGGAATCGGAACGAAACTTCGAGGACGATCACGATCTGATGAAGATGCAGTATGCGAGCGCTCCCACCCATCCCCGCCGCGTCGCCTTCGGGCTGCCGCACAATTACGGGCCGAGGCGGGAGCACCAGGTTGGACCCGCCGACCACGGCCTCGACCGGCGGGCCAGCCCGCTCTTCATCCACATCCACGAGTGCGGCGACAAGCCCGTCGCCGTCCTGTCGTTTCTTCCCGCTCGATTTCTTCCCGAAGGGAAATCGGGGATCTCGGTTGGCGGGCGACGAGTTGAGCAACGACCGGAAGACGAACTATACCGCCCGGTTCACGGATTCCTCGACCGCCTTCTACAGGAACCCCGGGAAGCGCTGACCGCGATTGAAGTGGGGCCGTGACGACTCGCGTCGACGTTTCGATCGGTCCCGTCCAAGGTTTCGTCGCCCAGTCTCGGCGTACGCGAGACCTATGGGCGAGCTCCTATCTGCTGTCATTCCTCTGTGCACGCGCGATGCGTGGCGCGGAGCGGGCCGGGAGCAGGATCGTCTCGCCGGTCGTAAAAGGTGACCCGCTCTACATGTGGGTCGCCGGGCACAGGGAGGGAGAGGTTCCGCGGATTGGCTCTCTGCCGAACCACTTTGTGATCGAAACGAACGAACCGGCCGACGCGGTGGCGCGCGCGGCGCTTCACGCGGTCGAGGACGCGTGGCAGGGCGTGTGCAATGCCGTGTGGCGACGTGTCGTCGAGAAACCCGCTGCGGCGGGGCATGGAAGCGTGACGATCTGGAAGCGGCAGATCCGGAGCTTTTGGGAGGTCGTGTGGACGGCCGGGGTTGACCCGGACGGTGGAGGGCTTCTCGCGCGCCGCAAGCACTGGCGCAGCCACCGACCGCCTGACGAGCCAGGCGACAAGTGCACGGTCATGCACGGTTTGCAGGAGTTGTCCGGGTTCGTGCGCGCCGAGAGTACCACGAGCCGAGAGCGCCAAGACGGGTTCTGGGACCGTGTGCGCGAGCACCGGCTCGTCGGATCACTGAACCTGCGAGAGAACGAGCGTCTGTGCGCCATAGCCCTCGTGAAACGTCTCTTCCCCGTCGTTCCGGAGGCCTTGGAGTGGACCGTCGACGCCTCGCGGTGGCCATCCACGGTGTCCATTGGTGCTTCGCCGTGGTTGAAGCGTGCGAAGGCCATTGCACCTGCGGAGGTCAAACGGTACGCCGACGCCGTTGCGGAAGCGGCCAAGCGCACGGGCGCGGCGCAGCCCTCGCACACGGCCGACGCGAACTGGCTTCACGTCGACTTCGTGCGCGACGAGCGACGGTGTCCCTTGGCACCCGGCACGGCGGGGGAGGTTCGCGAAGACCTTGTTCGCCTCCTGAACACCGTATACCGGGCGACCGGGGATTCGGGTTGCCCACTGGGAAGGCCTTCCTCGTTCTACGCACTCCTGAAGGCCGATGGCGACCGTCTGGGCGAGTTGGTGCGCGAGATCGGATCGGATCCGGTCGGAAAGGCGCTGACCGCGTTCACCAGCGAGGTTCCGGAAATCGTGGCGCGGCACGACGGCGTGACCGTCTACGCGGGCGGCGATGATGTACTGGCGATGCTACCCGTTCCCGGTGCGCTGTCATGCGCGGAAGCCCTCGCGAACCGCTACCGGTCCGCGTTCAAGGCAGGTGTGGGCGCGACGCTCTCCGCGGCCGTCCTGTTCACCCACGTTCGATCGCCGTTGCGTGCGGCGCTCCTGGAGGCGGGACGGCTGCTCGACGATGTCGCGAAGGACGGAAACGGACGCGATTCGCTTGCGGCCGGAGTCCTCAAGCCCGGTGGCCTGCATTGCCTTTGGGTTACGGCCTGGACGCGGTCTGACGGCGGCCGAGACGCCAAGGCCGTGGAGTCGCTCGGCCAGCTGGTGCGGAGATTCGCCGGAACGGATGGCGACGCCGGTCTCTCCTCCTCACTGGTTTACCGCATGCGGAAGACACTTTCCCTCCTCTGCGATCAACCGCGGTGGGAACCCGGTGCGTGGGCGGATCCGCCGGGAGACCTCGACATCGGGGCCTTCCTTCACGCCGAGATCCGCCGGAGCCTGACCCTCCTTTCGGCGAATGGGGCGGAGGAGCGGGCTTCGGAATGGGCCGAGCTGGTGCGGGGGGTTCTGTCGCGTGCGCGGTCCGACGAGGGCGGGACGGGTACTGCGGTCGGCATCGACGGGCTGCTGCTGGCTCGTTTCTTGGCGGCCCCGGACGGAGAAGGGGCGGGCCGGTGACGGTCGGCGTCCGGCTCCAGCCGGTGGACACTCTGTTCCTGAGGGACGGCACTCCGTTCGACGCCGGTGGTGCTCCCCAAGAAGATGTGCGAAGCCTGTTCCCGCCGCATCCTTCAACCATGGTCGGGGCGCTGCGGGCGGCGCTGGCGCGTTGCAACGGATGGAGCGGGAAGGGGCGGTGGCCGGAGCGCCTCAATTCCGTGCTCGGTGACGGTCCGAATCTTGGCTCACTGAGGTTCGACGGCCCGATTATCTTGACGGAGGGTGAGCGTGCCCGGTCCCATCCTCAGCGGGGGACTTCCGCGACTACCTCAAAAATTCTGCGGCCACTCTTCCCCATCGCGCGCCACCTGCTGGGTACGGTCGGTACGGGCGCGGACGAATGGCGGCCGGAGGGCTACCTTCGCCCCGGACCCGCCGTCATGTGCGACTTGGGTGTCGCGGTTCGCCTCCCCGAGTTCCCTCGCGATGCGGGCGACAGGAAACTCAAGGCCGCCCCGGACGGATGGATCACAAAGGCCGGTTTGGAGTCGGTGCTGCGCGGTAAGCGCCCCGGTGCGGACGAGATTGTGCCGGGCGGCATGCTTTGGAGCGAGGAGCGCAGGATCGGGCTCGAACGCGACTTGATTACTCGAACGGCGCGAGAGGGTCGGCTTTATAGCACCACCCATGTCCGGGTTGCGAGCGGCGTCTCCCTGGGTATTCGGATCGACGGCGTACCGAGCAACGGATGGACGTGGCCGCACGGCCGCCTCGTTCCGTTGGGGGGCGAGAGCCGCGTCGCCGAGTGCCGTCCTTGGAACGCGGAGGCGTTGACGATCAGCTCGCCCTTGCGCGAAATCGAGGCGGCGGGGAGGGTTGCGCTCATCGCCCTCACGCCGCTCGATCTCGACGAAGGCAGCGCTTGCGGCAGGGAGTTGCTCGACATCGGCGGTGGACTTCGGGTCGTATGCGCCTGCCTGGATCGGCCTCACGGGGTCGGCGGGTGGGACTCGCTTGCCCGCCGCCCCCTGCTGCTCCGATCCGTGCTGCCCGCTGGAAGCACGCTCTTCTGCGAAGTGGCCGCGCCTGGGCGCTTTGGGCGGATCGTCAGGAAGGGCGGTGGATGGCTGAGAGTGGGACGACGGACGGAATGGGGATTCGGCCTCGCCGCGGCAGGCGCGTGGCCCAACCAGATGGAGACCTGATCGATGAAGACGGCGATACTCGGACTCTTGGCGGAGACTCCCGTCCACCCGGGCGCCGGACGCGGGCTGGGCGTGGTCGATCTTCCGGTGGCGCGCGAGGCGGCCACGGACTATCCGGTGCTCGTGGGGTCGAGCCTCAAGGGTGCCCTGCGCGACAAGTTCGAGGCGGGTCGGCGCGCCCAGGGAGCGAGCGCGGATCAGGCCCGCGAGGCGGCGGCCGCCCCGTTCGGGACGCGAGACAGGGCCGGGGGGCTCATGATATCGGATGCCCGGATCCTCCTGCTTCCGGTGCGTAGTCTGACGACGTCGTACCGGTGGGCAACGTGTCCCCACCTGATCGAGCGCTACCGCAGAGATCTTGCGCGCGCCGGGGTGGAGCCTCGCCCCGAGGTGCCCAGACCGAGGCGCGGCTCGGTGCTTTCGGCGCACGGCGGCGACACGGTATTCCTTGAGGAGCGCAAGTTCAAGGTTGCGAGAACTCCGACCTCCGATCTCGTCAACGCCATCAAGCGACTGCTCCTTCACGACGAAACGCGGGATCGTGTCGAGTCCCAGCTCGTCGTCCTTCACGACGATGATTTCACTTGGTTCGCCCGCTACGGTCTTTCCATTCAGGCACGCAACGTGCTCGAGGACGAAACCAAGCAGAGCAAGAACCTGTGGTATGAAGAAACGCTGCCGCCCGACTCGGTCATGTACGCCCTCGTCGCTGGCCGCGATGACGGTGCGCTCGGAGTGCTCGACGAACTCTTCACGAACAGCAGACCCTACCTTCAGGCGGGCGGAAACGAGACCGTGGGTCAGGGCTGGTTCGCCGTGACCGTCCTCGGCGACGGACGGGGGGAATCATGAGCCTGGGGCGGGAGCGGGCGAAGAACGCCCTCGTGCGCACCCGCGAGCTGGGCAGCAGGCCAGACTCCTTCAAGAAGAACTACCGAGCCTACGTGGACCGGATCGGCCCGGCCATCGTCATGAACGGACTTGGCCAGGCGCTCGCGACCGAGCTTGCGGCGGCGGGTCTTCGTCCGGCGGACGAAGTGCAACGGGCGCACCTCGAACTCTACAGGAGCATCGGACGGTGGCTCTGCGGCGAGGGGGACGTATACGAGCAGGACAGGGATCTGCTGGATGCCATCGTGAGCAACGACGAAGAGACATACCTTCGTGCCCAAGCGGAGGCGCTGGCTTGGCTCGAATGGCACAAGAAGTTCTGCCGGGCCACGTTCCCAGCCGATGACGGCGTGGCGGGGTGAGTCGCCGACCGCTCCATAAGGGCGTCGCGTCGCGGCTCAGTCGGCATCCGAAAGGGCACGCGGGGCTATGGTTCGACAAGTTCTGCGACACGTGGTCCGTCGTCGGCGACAAGTGGACCCTGTCGGCCAGCGGCGGCGGGGCCAACCTGAAGCTTGACTGGATACGGACGGTCGCAAACGGGAATCCCGTCGGCTCCGATAAGGAGATTGGAGAATACGTGGTCCGGCTCCTGCGGCTGGTTCGTGCGCGCGGTGGCCAGTTCGCCGTATTCGAGGCGGAATCGCGCTTCGTGACGGGTCTCGGCCGCAGCCACCCCGTTGAGAACGGCTTTGCCTGGCATCCGACACTGGGCACACCCTACCTGCCGGGGAGTTCCGTCAAGGGGCTCGTTCGATCGTGGGCGGCGGCAGACGCTGATCCGCGACTGACACAGGAGGCCGTGGACCGTGTGTTCGGGGCCGGTGGTGCAGCGGGACCGGTGCAAGGCGTGGGGGCGGTGTGCTTCTTGGACGCGGTTCCTCTGGGCCCGGTGCGGCTCGACGCGGACGTAATGACGCCCCATTATGCGGGGTGGGGCCCGGAAAATCCGCCGGGCGACTGGTGTTCGCCGAAACCCATTCCGTTCCTGACAGCCGCCGCGAATACGCGCATGCTTGTCGGCGTGGTTCCACGCTCCAACGTGCACGAAGGCGACCTTGAATCGGTCTTCAAATGGTTGGAGTCGGCCTTGGAGTGGTCGGGTGCCGGCGCGAAGACGGCCGTGGGCTACGGTAGGTTTCGCCGCGACGAGAAGGCCACGCGAGACTACCGCGACCGGATGGAAGGCGAGGACCGCAAGCGCCGAGAGGAGCGGGAGCGACAGGAGGCGATGAAGAGCCCCGAAGACCGCTGGCGGCTCAAGCTCAAGGGGATGACGGAGACGCAGCTGCTCGAGGAGGTGCGCCTTCACCTCGAGAAGCATCCCATTGAGGATCCGCAAGAGCGCCGTGCCTTCGCCGAGGCCGTGCGGGCGACCGGCTACCTCGACTACTGGCGAAGGGGTCAAGCCAAGACAAGAACCAACGTCGGAAGGAAGAAGCTAAAGCAGCGGGCGAGATTGGTTCAAACGGCCCTTACCGGCCTCGCGCCCTGACGGAGTACCGGCCGGGTGCCGCGCCACCCGGCCGTTCAAGCGATCGCGCGAGGTGCGCCCGGCCATCCAACGAGGGGAATCAAGCGCATCGTTGTCGACCACCTTCCGCTGGAAGCCACCTCGGTGGCTCTTCAATAGCATCATTTCGGTGTCACGGCTCCCTGAATTCGCCCGCCCGAGCGTACAATTCCTGTCTCGCCCCGAACATTCCGAGCCCGAAGTGACAGGCGTACCCCAGCGCCAACGGCCCAGCGAACTCCTGCGGAAACTCGATCTCCAACAGCGCTCCCGAGCTGTCGAGCTGCGGCTCTCGCCCGCGAGACCGGAACCGGTGGAAGTTCAGCGCCCTTCTCGACGTGCCGCCCACCACGATCTCCTTCCGCTCCGTGACTGTCACGCCTTCCGTATCGATGCCCCGCCGTTCCATCAACCTGAGCACTTCGCGGCGATACCCGCCCTTCTTCAGGTGCCCGGAAGCCATGAAGGGAGTCAGGCTCCTCCAGCGACGCGACCGCCCGAGGAGCGGCGAGCTCCCGATGAAGTCCTTCGGGTTACCGAACCCCTCCAACGCAAGGCGCCACTCGTCAGCCTTGGGGGTCTCGCTAGGTTGAGGTTGAATGAGGCCGCCACGGGGCGCCGTCCAGATTCGCGTAACGCGGTCGAGTCGGGACCGAATCGCCGCGTTCATGCCGTCGGCAATGTAAACGACAACGTGGTCGATCCGACCGTCGCCGTCCGCGTCTTCGGGCAGCCAAAAGGCGTGGGGATGCGTGGGATTCCGCAGCGGCCGGTTTCTCTCATCGCGCCCCGAGATCTGCCAAGGCGCTCGGGGAATCCGCTTCCCTGACGCCTCGTCGGTCGCCCAGCCGAACTTCGACATGGTCGCCGTGCGCATTACCTCGCCGATCTTCACGGCGTCTTCCATGCGAGGCAGCGGCCGTCCCGCGAGAAGGTACCGGGCTACGGTAGGCTCGTCGGACATGTTCCTTCGCATCCTGCCGCGACTGTGGCGAGCGAGGCCGATAACCCCGGGGGCGGCTGCCGGGCTTCGAGCGTAGATGACCTCGTCGGCGGCCGGGGGCCGGTTCCACCTGCGATTCTGCAGGTCGGAAGTGTCGATCGAAAGCGCATCGAGCAGCTGCGGTGGAAGCGTGTGAACACCACTGTTCGCCCGAAAGGAGCGATCGAGCTTGGCTTGTAAGGCACGTTCGGTCAGCGCCTGCTTCGACTGCTCGCGAAGCCGCTTCGTCTCCCGGTCGATCAGACGATCTCGTTCGGCTTGGTACGACGCGGGAGAGCGTGGCACCAGTACCCGAAGCGCCTGCCCGAAAAACTCGAATTTGGCGGGGCCGCAGTTCGGTTCCACATCTACTTCCGTGACGACCCGGCACTCCGTCCAACTCTCCGCACGCCCTAGGTATCCCATACCGGACGCAAGGTCTCGCGCGAGACCCAGCAGATCGTCATCGAGCGTCGTGTCCCGCCAGACCGCAACCACTTCCGCGCTCTCACGCAGGCGAAGGAAGGCGTCAAATACCAAGGTTGTCGATTCAGATTTCCCTTTGCGGATCGGCATATAATGTCGCGTGTGGGCATGGATTGCACCCTCCGGCAGGCAAAAAACAGGAAGGTCCTCGGCTAGGATGTCAATCAGTCGAGCCAAGTCGTCCTCAGCCCAGCGTTCGCGGTCGCCCTTTCTCCAGAAGCAGGCGACGAGCGCTCGCAGAATCCGCCAAGGCTCCGGCGGCCACGCCACATCGGCTTCGTTGACGTTCCGTCCCCACGGCGTGGCGTGGTAACGTCCGGCCGGGAATCGGAAGGCGAGTCCGAACACGAGGCTACTTCTGGTAGGTGACGGTCAGGGCTCGGCTGGTTCCGAACGCGCCAGCGTCGCCGATCCTCTGAACCAACGTTGGGATTTCCGCCTCGATGGCGGCTAGCGCCGGCACACGAAACACTGCGGGTCGAGTCACAGCCACATCGCCGACCACGTCAAGATCGCACGCCGTACGCAGCCGCAGGCCCTCGGCAAGGAACCTTCGGATCTTGAACAACCCGAGGAGGATCAGGAGCCGCTCCACGTCGTCGCCAAGGCCAAAGCTGCGGATTTGGCGGAGATCCATGTTGAAGAATGCGGTGATTCGGTCGGCTGTCCATTCGTCTCGCACGAACGGCACGTTTCCGAAGCCCTTGGCGGTATCCCCACGGGGATCCACGGTGTCGTTCTTGACTCCTCCGCTTACCGCACGCTTCGCTCCTTCGGCTTCGATGAACGACGACAACGATCTAGGCAGCCTCAGGCGACCGCCTGCAAGCTCCTTCTTTGCCAAAAACACCCCGTGGAGCAGCGCGTTGGTGTCGAATTTGAGAAGCACCCTCGCCAGTTCGCGCAGATCGACGCGTCCCTCCTCGAGGCTGGTCAGTCGTTTCTTGAGCATGTTCAAGACGGACTTGTCCTTGCCTTCAAGAATGTAGGGAGAATTGAGGCGGTGGGCCTCGATGAGGGAATTCGTGAGGTGCTTGCCGTCCATGTCAAGCACCTGCACGACCGGCAAACCTCTCAGCGGTTCGACCCAGTCGTCTTCGACCTCATCCCAGCAGACAGCCTCCAGCCGGTTGGCCATGGACTGGGCGCTCTCCACCAGCACGGTCTGCCCCATCCCGTCCGGCGATTCGTAGACGGCGTGGCCGAGGTTCGGGAAACCCGTGGGCTGAAAACGGCTGCCCTGTACGGGGCGCAGGGCGGCTTCGAGCAGAATCCGTGGCTCATTGTCGAGCGGCGTCAGGTCAACTGACATTCTGGGCTTCCTCCGTTGAACTGGTGACGTGATGAATCTCACTTGGATATGCGCGCTTCAACAAGCTGGTCATGCCGGGCTCGGAAACCGGGATCAGCATGGCTGCGACCAGTCGATCCGGTCGGATACCTGCGCCGATTCGCCTGCCGAGTCCGGCAGCGCCACCTCCTGATCGAATGGGATCATAGGGAGACGGCAGGCCGGAAGCGCGAGTCCGCGCAAAGGCTGAGCGTACTGCCCCGTCGGTTGCCCTGCCGTCGGTGTCTCCACCACCCCGGCGCAACCGGCCGATCAGGCCAGGCGGTATCGGTATATTCGCTCCACTGCGGATTGCCTCGGCACGGGCCAGCGCTGCGTCCGAGGAGAAGATGGGTTTGAGCGCAGCGTACGCGAACGGAATGTCGGATTCTGGCGTGGCGGACGCAGCTTTAGCGTCCGGCAGCCAGACCGGCTGCGCCCACACCATCCCGGCAAGCAGGGTGGAGCAGCGCGCATCGTCGAAATCCGCCGAAAGAAACGTCGCTACATCGGACAACCGAGCGAAGTTCGCGCCCTCAAGTGGCTTGTCCCTGAGTCCGCGAATCGACGATTCCAGGAGACGCCGTTCCAACACGGCGATCATGTTGGAGACGAGGCCCCCGTTCCCCCACACGACGGTCGGGGGATTGTTGTCTTGCGCCCAGACACGGCGTTTCCGCAGCCAACGGCCTCGGAAGAACGTCTTCCCCTCGAATCCGTCGTCGGATCCGTTGGTGAGCGGCGCAAGATGGGCCGCCATCGGTGGTGGCAGCGGGCAGTCGAACCGCGTGTCGTTGGAAGCGGATGCGTCTGCTCCCGGCCTCGCGGGAATCCCGAGTCCCGCGAGAGCCGCAGCGACCCGAAACTCCGGAGTACCGTCGTCAGCTTGAGACACCCACCTGCGCGACAGAAGGGGTGGTGGTCCTAACTTGTCTTGCCCGGCGGCACTTACGCTCAGCCAGTGCGCCAGTCGACCAACGGCTTCCAGCGCGATGCTCACCAGTCGATGCGACGGCGCCGGGGCAAGAAGTTCGAAAAGCGCATCCTCCAGAGCCTTGACAACGTTGCGCAGCGTGGCTGGTTGGTTACCCTCTCGGCCGAACCGGCGGGCCCGGTGGAGCCAACCTCCCTCATCTAGGTTGGCTAGGAGTTCCGCCCCCGTAGACGATTCCGCCGGGCGGCGCGAAATCGCGGTCGCATGGTGATTCTTGCCAGCGCGCTTGAAGAATCCGTAGCGTTGAAACTCCGAAAAGCCTCGGCTAACCCCAAGGCTAGCGAGCGCGCGGGCGAACTCCAGTCCATCCTGTGCCGTTCGTCCGTTCGTGACCGCGCGTCCTTCCCCGAACAGCGCCTCGATCTCAAGGAACCGAGCGGCACGCGTCCAGAGCGGAGCCCAGAATTCTGCTCGGGCGTCGGACTCATCCGAACTTTCGACTCCGCCCGATCCGGCACCCACCGCTCCAACGGTGAACGGGAAGCTTGCCCCCGAGATGGCGTGGCCCTCGTGGCGTCGGGCAGCAGCGCAAGCGAAGGTCCCTGCGCCCTCGAGCATGAACACATAGTCCCACGGATTGACGACCGATGCGCCCTCGTATGCGGTAGCCGCATTCGGCCCGCCCGCACGGCCCGGTGAAAACTGTCCTACTGCGGCACTTGTCAGTTGGTGAATCGGTCTGTCGAGCAGGGCGCTTTCCAGCAGGGCGCGGGCTTGAGGCGATGGTTGGCCGGAAGCCGCGTCGAATACGCCACGAGTGCTCCGCTTCGCTGAGACAAGTCGTTGCATCAGGTTGTTGGTGAAATCGAGTCGTCCGTCGTTCCCTCCGGTCCCCAACAACGGCGGAAAGCCGAGACCGTCACCCGACAACACGAGTGTCGCATCGAGCCACGGGAGCGCGGACTCGGGAAGCTGCGCCCGGAGGACGCCTACGAGTCGAGCTTTCTCGTCACCTTGGGGGCGGACCTGCAAGCCTAGGTGTCGGAGTGCTTCGGACGATACTCGAACGGCCGTGGCGAACGGTCGAAAGCGCGCCGCGACGTTGGCCGAGTTCAACGGTCCGAATCCATCCTGGTTATCGTTGGGATAAAACCCGCTTCCGCCATTCCACGGGGCGATCACGGGACTGGGCGCGTAATCGCGCAGGAAGAACTCCAGAACGCCGTCCGGCCCGAGCGACGTCCGCAGGTGGAACCGCTCGTTCTGCCACCAGCCGCGGGCGCGCGGATCCGCTGGCTCGCCCTTCACGTTGTTGGCGGCCGACGAGAGCAGGCGCAGGACGCCCAAAGCCTTCAGGTACGAGGCTAGAGGTGTGGGGGAGCACCCGTGCAGAGTCAAACGGTCACCGGCCATCGTACTCTCCCACTGTCTCCTTTCGCGACGCCCGCCAGTCCGCGACTCGCAGGATGGTCTCCAGCCACGCCAGTCGGAACGGGCCGAGGTGCGACAGCAACTCGCGCGTGCGTTCGGTCCAGCTCTCCTTCGTCTCATCGTCGCGGCCAAGTTCCATGATCGCTAGAGTCAGGGGTCCGCCGGGCCACCGCTGGCCGTCGCCGAGTGTCAAAGCCGGCAATTCATCGTCTTCCCACACTCCCCTTGCAAACCGGGCATCCGCACGTGAGGCATCCTTCGGGGCCGACTCGCGAGGCAGGGCCCGCAGGTTCATGCGTACCTTGCCGTGGTGCGCGGCGATGAGATAGGCACCCAAGTCGGCGTCTCGTGACCACCCTTCGTGAGCCAGAAACGCCAGCGCGGACGCGAGTTCGTGTCGATAATAGGCGCGTTGGTGTCGAAGATTCCCGCTTATCGTCTTGGCCAGAAAGGCATCCTGGGGGACCGAATGGTCGTAGCCGTCCAGCCCTCTCCGCATCGTATCTTGAAAAACCTCGTGCGCCTTCCCCAAGTCGTGCCAGCGGGCGGCCCGGACGATCAGCTCCGTCGTCCGCGCATCCAGTCCGAGCACCCGACAGAGTACGGACGCCTCATGAGCGACATGATGCAGGTGATCTGTGAGAAGGACCGGAAAACCGGTCTCGCTCAGCGAGTCGTCCTCGTGTCCGTCCGCCTCGTCACCCGGGCGATGACCTGTCGATCTTCCGGGCTCCGTGACGGCTCCTACGGGCGAGTCAACCGGCGACGGCTCATCCTTTCGATTGCCGGTGAATCCGAGCCGGTCCAAATACCCGCCCGCCCGCGCATCGGCCAGAACCGTCAATCCCGGCCACGGTGGGTCACGGAGCGGCGTCCACCCCGGCGGTCCGGGTCCGACACGACCATCGCGGCGTCTCCACTGGGGATCGCGCACGAAGAAAACGGCAGATCCCGAGACCCTTCCGAGGGGCTTCATCCACTTTCGGGCCGCTCCGATCGGTATCGCGCACAGCTCCGCCGCGCCCGCCTTGGGCGGCGACTCGCCCGATATCGGGAATTTCCGCCAGAAGACCCTGATGTCGGTGTCATCGGCGTCGCGTACGTAAGGAGAGACATCGACGTCAAAGCCCGTCAGATCGGCGTCCGTGTCGAAGAGATCATCGAGATCCTTCCGGCGGATCACTCGAATCGGGGGATCGCTATCTCCGGGCGGTGGAAGGTGGATCGGCGCCGCGTCGGCGAGTGAGAAAAGCTCCTCGCGCGCTTCGCGCAGCTCATCGACCTTGTAGGGTCGCGACAGAGTATTCGCTTGTTTCTCAACCGCCTTATCGTCCCCTTGGAGCTTCCCCAACAGGTCGATCCAGAACACTTGGGCACCGCCGTCCACCTCCGCACGCCGGTTCACGCGCCCGAACCTCTGCACCATGGAAGCCCAGGGTGCGAGCTCGGAAAACATTACGGCGGCGGAGATGTCGACCCCGGCCTCCACTGCTTGGGTGGCGATCACGATGATGTTGCCTTGCGCGCCAGCACCCACAACGCTGTCCATTTCGCGCCTGCGGTCCGCCGGACGAAACCGTGAGTGGAGAAGGGCGAGAGCGGGAACGGGACTCCGGCGAGCCCTCAGAACCTTGGCAACCCGGTCGTGCAGGGCCTGCGCCCGCTTGACTTGGTTGACGATGACGAGTGTCATGTAGCCCGCACGGTGAGCGTCAACTACCGACGTTGCGAGGCGACCTAGATAAGCCTTCTCATCGGCGGCAGTCTTCGACTGCGGCGCATCCGCAGCGACCGCAAGTCGCTTTGGGGCTTGCGCCAGCACGAGGAGCCCGTCGTCGTTCTCAGCCGACGGGTTGACCTGCATCACTTCGGTCGGTGTGGGATGGTCAACCGTTCGGAGCCACTCCGGCCGTAGCGTTGCGGAGATCCACAGGCTCCGGCAGGAACGCCCGGCCGGCGCACCCTCTCGCTCGGCTCTCTCGTATTCTTGGCGGCGAAAAGCTTCCAACTGCGCCGACGTGGCCCCTCCGGCCCCCATCAGTTGCACTTCGTCAAAAACCCATTGAGTCTCCTGATGGAGCATCGCGAACTCCATCGGCCAGATCGGTCGGGATGACGCATAGCCGCGCATGAGAGCGCGGCTGAGCAACATGTCTTGGGTTCCTATGAGGATCGCGGGCCGCTCCGGTTTCTCGATCCAGTCACCGGAATCTGCACCGCCCATCAGGAGGTGGACATCCGTCGTGAGAGGGAGGGTGCCACCGTCGTCCATCCCCGCTCCTGCCAGATTCCTCAGCCACCGCTGGACGTGGTCTGCGGTCTGCTCCACGAGGGTGCGCATCGGCAGGCACCAAACGAGCCTTCTGGGTGTGGTTTCCGGTTTAACGAGTCGTTGGTAGGCCCACGCCAAGGTCACGCCCGCGGTCTTCCCCGATCCGGTCGGCGCGACCAGCACAGACGGTAAGTCACGTCCGGCGAGTGTGCGCTGCCATTCAAAAGGTCTGGTCTCGGCGTCGAACGCCGCATGGAACAGGTCCTCGAAGCGAGGCTGCCGCGCCGGTTGGGTGGAATGCTTGATCGTGGTCAACTCCGGGGACTGCGCGATGGCGGCAAGCCGGGGGCGTCCGCGAATCCGTCGACCGCCCAAGATCGGGCGACCATGATAGCCGGAGCCGGGTCGAGCGGGAAGGCCCATCCGCACTCGTCTCGCGAATCGGTCGGCAATGAATGCGACATGAGCTCGACGTCGGTTCCGGAGCTGGTCACGCCAGCATCAGGCGCGCGCCCTTGGGTTCCGGCACGGGCCGTCCCAACTCCCGTGCGCGTTCGATCCAGAACTGCATGGCGTCTTTGATGTTTCCCAACGCGCTCTCGTGATCGGCTCCGTGCGCCATGCAACCGGGCAACTCCGGTGCCTCGGCGACGAAGGCCTCATCTTCGTTGCTCCAGTAGAGAATGATTTCGTACTTGTGCATCAGTCGTTCCCTCCCAGCTTGTACTTGACGATCAGCAAGCCGTTCACGGGTCATCTCTCCGCGTCATGGAATCTGATCGGCCAATATAACGCTCGTCCGCCTCGTAGCGACCCGATGAGCTGCGCCCCTCCCGAGAACAAGGCGGCGGATGCGGGGGGGGGACAGTGTATTGAAATGGAGACGCCGGGAGCGGAGAAGGAAGGGCGATGATGAGGAATCCGGATCGGTGGATCGCGGGTGCGGGTGGGCTCGCGATTCTCATGACGCTGCTGTCCCTGTGGTTCGGCGGTGTATGGCATCTCGGTGCGCGTATGGGTGCCGTCGAAGCCAAGATCGATGGTGCGGGACGCCGGCTCGAGGCAAGGATTGACGGCGCGGAACAGCCGCTCGAAGCAGGGATCGACGGGGTGAAACAGCGGCTGGACGGCGTGGAGCGGCGGCTGGATGGCGTTGACGCCCGGCTGCTCAGCATCAAGGAGGCGCTTCGGGGGCGCGGTACCGTCTCGGCCCGGGGCGGGGCGGGAACGGCCGTGAATCCGTAGAGCCGTCGCGGGCGAACCACTCCGTCGGAGCTTGGATCGCGTGCCTCGGAGCATCGATCGTCTCTCGGAGCATGGATCGCGTGCTGCGGTTCTTAGTCCGGTCGGCGCGGGAGGCCGTGTAGGACTCGAACCCCACTTCCGTCCTTCGCCTGCGTGGGCGGTGCCGGGCCGGGCCAGTGCCGGACGATGCTGCGGACCCGGCCCGTGGCGCGGTCGATGATTAACGCGGCGCGACCCCCGCGAGCCCGATCCAATGACGTCGATCCCTCCGGGCCGCGCAGCGTGAGGCGATCAAGCGTCTCCGTCCAGGCGGGGTCGAAGGGGATCGCGAAGGCGAACGCCCGGATCCGGCCGTGGTTCCCGCCGTGGTTGCTGCCGTGGTTCGCGCCTGCGACCGGGGTCGGCGAGAAGCCGAACGAGAACAGGGTCCGCCCCGCCTCATCGTGGCCCGACAGGTGGTACGGGCCGGCCGACGAGGGAAGGCGCGCGGTGGCCGGATATACGAAGGCGGGTTCCAGCCGCAGTTCGCCATCGTCGACGCCGCCCCAGAGAAGGAGCATGTTGCCCCGCCCGTTTCGGCGGTCCGCCGCCGCTGTGCGCGCCGCTGCCGACATCCCGGCGCCGCCGGCGTCCTCGAGGCGGAACTCCAGCATCCGGGTGAAGCTGTAGTCGCTGATCCACTGCGGATAGCAATAGGACATCAGATCCCGGTAACGGTCCGGACTGAACAGATGTCCCAGGTCCGTCCCGTTGCCGCCACCGTCGTCGTCACGGTCCCCGAAATCGTGTCCCCACACCCCGATCTGGCCATCGGGCCACGGATAGTCGGGATCCACCATCCCGGGGTCGGTGACGGGTTCGTCGCAGGGCGTATGCGGACGCCCGAAGTTGTGTCCCAGCTCGTGCGCGAACACGAGGCGGAGACGGCCCGTCCTCTGCGGCAGGCCGTCCGGACCGTGCGAGCCCGTGAGGGAGCTTCGTCCGCCCAGCATCCCGAGACCGTCGGTCCAGTACGCGTCGGGGTGCCGGGAGACGGGCTTCGGAACTCCGAAAATCCCGCTGTAGTGCTCGCGGGGGTCTTCCGCCTCCATCATGCGGAGCAGTTCGATCTCGCCGATCAGGCCGACGACCCCCGCCTCCGAGGTGTCCGCCCACGTGTGGTAGGGTTCGCGGAGCGTCGCGTGCAGCTCTCCGACCGGGAGCACCGTGCGGGCGTAGCGCAGCACGCTCCGGGAAACGGCCGAGCCCCCTCCCGCGCCCGCCGCCGCGAGTTCGCTCGCGAACGCCGCCACGCCCGAATTCACGTCCCGGTTCGCATCCGAATGGTACTGCACGGGAACGAGCGTCACGCGCAGCGGGGGTACGGCCCGAACGTCGAGATCGTGCCGGCCCTCGGCCGGAAACCGGGACCGGCTCGACGGGGCTAGGGGAAGCGCCCCCTCCGGATCCAGTTCCGCGACCATGCTCACGCCCGGCCGCAGCACGTGGCCCGGTATGACGGCGTTGAAGGACCGTTCGAGCCGGCTCTCGTCCACCGCGAGCGGGATCCCCCCGCCGGGAGGGTCAAGCTCCGTCCGGTACGTCTCCACTCCGTGGCGGAAGAAGGTCGCCGCGGCCGGGGGCCGGAAGCCGTTGACCTCATCGGCGGTGGCGAAGACGCGAAGGAGGGCGCGCCGGTTCGCGACCAGCGGCACGCCGCCCTCCCGATCCTGGGCCGCCTGCGTGAGATACGCATACGGGACGGACATCGTGACCGAGGCGGGGTTGGACACGACGAGCGGATCCCCCGCGACGAGATCGAAACCGTCGCAACGATCCGCGCAGGCTTCGGCCAGCGCCTCCTCCGTGCCAACGGTCACGGAGACCGGGGCACCGCCGCCGCCGGGAGCGAGCGTCACGGCGGCGCTCGCCGTGGTGCCCGCGCGCACGAGGACCGAGTCGACCGAGAGCGTCCCGCCCTGGGCGAGCAGCGGGAGCCGGACGTCGAAGGGCGCGCCCTCCAAGATGCGGGCCTCGATCGTGGCGGGGCCCGGAGCGGTCGGATCCTCGTCGTCCGTTCGGGCAAGCCGCACGGTGAAGGCGAAGGCGGTCTCGTTCCCCCCCAGGGCGAGCCGTTCCAGGCTCAAGAGGCCCGTGAGCGCGCCCGGGGGCAGGACGCGCAGCTCGTTATCCTGCAGAAACAGCTCCCGCAGGCCGGCGAGGTCGCCGAATACGCCCGCCGGAAGCGCGCCCAGCCGATTGTCGACCAGGGAGAGCCATTCCAGCCTGCGGAGGCCCGCGAACACCCCCGGCGGCAGGTCGGCGATCAGGTTACCCGCGAGGTCGAGCACCTCCAGACTGGAGAGATCGGAGAAGGCCCGAGGAGGAAGCGCCCCCAGCCGGTAGTCCCGGAGCGAGAGCCATTCCAGGCCGG
Source organism: Candidatus Palauibacter poriticola (assembly GCA_012270965.1). Lineage (GTDB taxonomy): Bacteria > Gemmatimonadota > Gemmatimonadetes > Palauibacterales > Palauibacteraceae > Palauibacter > Palauibacter poriticola. The sequence goes on along the minus strand of JAAXHJ010000061.1, from coordinate 30,224 downwards.
AGAGGGCGCTTAGGTCGGCGCCACGCAGTGTGCCGGGGGCGGCTCCCGTTCCCGTGCCGGGGTCCGGCTCCCGCGGTCTGATCCTGAGAGAGCGGAGTTCGGCCAGCGCTTGGCCGTCGGGGGCGGTGCAGTCGTCGGCCCGCAGCCCGCGCACGATCGCGTCGCGCACGGCGGCCGTCCGGTCACACACTCCCTCCCGGATGACGACCACGGCGCTCGAGGGAGGGGCGAGCACGAAGCCGCTCCCGCTAGCGGGCCGCTCGAGTACAAGGGTGAGGACCTCCCGGGGCGGCTCGATCTCGTCGTCGTCCGCGATACGGATCTCGATGACGGCGCCGCTCGCTCCCGCGGGGACTTCGACCTCGCCCCCGCCCGCGCCGAGTACGTCCGCCGAATCCGCGTCGTACGTCAGCCGCGCGTCGTCCACGCCCAGCGTATAGCGCACGGCCAGCGGCGCCTCCGCCGCCTCGTCGAGCACGACTTCGACGCGCGCGACGCCGCCCTCCCGCGCTTGCGCCACGCCCAGCGAGAGCGCGACCCCGACCCCGACCGTCGCCTCGAAGCGCTGCGCGACCGAGAGCCCGCCGCCGTCGCGGGCCGTCACCTCCACCGTCGCGGATCCCGGCCCCACCCCCTCCACCGTCACCCGGTCTCCGGCAACCGTCGTGCGGGCCACGCCGGCGTCGAGCGACCTCGCGGCGAACGTCAGCGCATCGCCGTCCGGATCGCGGAACCAGGGAGCCACCTCGATGACCGCCGGGTGCCCGAGCCGCACGTCGAGGTCGGGAAAAGCGCCCACCGCCACCGGACTCCGGTTGGCTGGCGGCTCCGGCGGCGTGACGTCCGTTCCGCAGGCGCCCACCCACACGGCGGCGCCCGCGAGCGCGGGCGCGGCGGCCCGGGTTCCGAACCGGGGTGGGCGACGAGCCACGGGTCGCTAACCGCCCGCGGGCGCAGACTCCGGCTGGCGGGCGGGCCCTTCCTGGCGTCGCACCATCACCGCCCCGCCGCTCTCGCCCCGCGCCGTGAACCCCATGAGGTGGAGGAGCCCCAACACCCACCGGTTGCGGGCCCAGCGCGCCACGACGACGGCGTCGCTTCGAGCGGGGTGCGGCCGCACCCCCGGAAGCCAGCGGGCGGCCCGGTCCGCGCCCGCCACCCTCAACAGCCGCGAGACGGCCAGCCACGCGGGAGCGAGGCGCCGGACGATGAAGAAGCCGTCGTCGCCCTGGCGCTGGTAGAGCGGCAGAAAGAGCCGCCCGGCGAGCGCCGCCCGCACGGGTCCGCCCCGATCCGCGCCCACCTCATCTCCGGCCCGAACCGGATCGAAGTTCCGGAACCCGGCGTGCATTCGGAACCCGTCCTCCTCGGACACGACGTGCCGGTACCGGACGTCGACGACCCGAGGCAGACCCTCCGCCCGCCGAGCGAGACGGACACGACGGTCCTCCGGGGCGGACGAACTCCCCGCCTCGATCAGCCCCAGCGCCTCGAGCATGATCCACACCGCGTCCTCGTGCGCCTCGATCGAGGACTCCGCCGCGTGCTGCCCCCCCTCGATGCCGATGTTGCGCCACCCGAGGCGGTCGAAGTACCGGAGCATCGCGCCGTCGATCTGCTCCTCCAGGCCGAGGACGAGCGGGACGGGGAGCCGGAGCGCCAGTTCCCGGTTCTGGAGCGTGTCCCCGACGGTCGCGAAGGGCGCGCTCTCCGAGGAGGTCGTGTGCAGATCCAGCACGTGAATCGCGCCCCTCGCCCGCCGGCTTTCCTCTCGAATGGCCGCGAGCAGATCCCGCTGTTCCGCGAGTTCCGCGCTCCCCACCATGGGGCGACGGTCCCCGTCCCCGGACGATCCGCCGGACTTCAGCGACTCCAGCACCGCGTCCACGCGCTCCCGCTGCCACACCCGGTTCAGATCCTCGTCAACGAATCGCGTACCGGCTCCCAGCCCCTGAAGGTTGCCGCGCAGCCCCACGAGGTCGCCCCGCATGGGAGGCCCGGTCCGGGACAGTTCATCGAAGACGCGCTCGAGCGCGATCATCCCCGCCGGTTCGTTGCCGTGCAGCGAGGCGATGCAGAGAACGAGCGGCCCGGGCTCGTCACCGCGATACGCGCCGACCCGGCGCCCGGGAGTCCGCCGCTCTTCCGGCGCCCTCGAGGACATCGTGCGGGTCACGCGGGCGGTGGGTGAAGCGTTTCCGCCTTCGCCGCGAACACGAAATCACTCTCCGTCAGCCCGTCGATCTTGTGCGTCCAGATCTGGACGACGACCCGTCCCCACGCGAGGAACAGGTCCGGGTGATGGTTCTGCTCCTCCGCCATCCCGCCCACGCGGTTCACGAATTCGAGCGCCCCCACGAAGTCCGGGAAACGGTACTCCTTCTCGAGGTGGTGGCCGTCCACGACCCGCCAACCGGCCCCGAGTTCCTCCGCAAGTGCGTCGAGGGCCTCCCCCTCCAAGGGTGGAACCCCGCCTCGACAGGGGATGCACTGCTGCTGCGCGAGCGGTATCGACATCGGATCGTCTCCGTGGCTGCTGTCGTCTTCGTGGCTGCTGTCGCCTCCGCGAGTCGGGCGTGCTTAGGGTGCGCGGGCAACCGCTTGCAGGAGTTCCTCATAGTCCGGTTCCACGCCCGCATCCTCCGACACCCACGCGTACGCCACCCTGCCGTCGGTGCCGATCACGAACGCCGACCGCTTGGCGACGCCCCGGAGCCCGTGAAACTCCTCGTACAGCACGCCCCAGTCGCGCGAGACCGTGCGGTTGAAGTCGGAGAGGAGGGGGAAGGGGATACTCTCCTCGGCCCGAAAGCGGGAGGTGACGAACGGGCTGTCAACCGAGATCCCGAACACGGCGGCGTCGAGCGACGCGTAGGCCTTCCACTCATCCCGGAGCCGGCACATCTCCGCCGTGCACACCGAGGTGAAGGCGAGGGGGAAGAAGAGGAGCACGATCCGATCGCGGCCCAGGTGATCCCCCAGATCGATCGTTCCCCCGGCTTCGTAGGGCAGCGTGAACGGCTCCACGCGGTCGCCGACCGAGATCTTCATGTCGGAAGTCATGTCAGAACGCGCCTCCTCCACCTCCGCCGAAGCCACCGCCCGAGAATCCGCCTCCCCCGGAGATCCCGCCGCCCGAGAAGCTCGAACTGTGGGCGCTGCGCGGCGCGGACTGCATCGCGCTGTGCGTCTCCGCGGACATGCTGTTCAGGTTCGAGACCAGGATGTGAGAGTTGAACGTCGACAGGGCATGCCCATGATACCAGTCCGGGGGTTCTCGATACAGATCCCGGAAGGCCCGCGCCCACTGCGCCGCCACCCCCAGCGCCATGGCGTACGGAAGACACTTCTCGAACATCTCCGGGCCCGTGATCTTCCGCCGGTAGCGGTCGGATTCGACGCGCGTGAGGAACTCCTCGAACCCCTTCACCTGCCTCAGCAGTTCCGTTCCCCTCTTCGTGCGCGCCGGCATGAAGAGTCCGAAAACCACGATGACGAGCGCGGAGGCGATGGCCGCCCCAAGCACGGCCCCCATAGCCAGCGGGACCACGGCCTGGGCGAGCAGCCCGCCGAAGAAGATCACGATACCAACCAGGAACCCCAGACCCACGTACTTTCCGGCGACGATGGCCGGCGATTCCGTGTACACGCCGTGCTCGATGAGCGTCGCCAGCAACTCTGACTTCAGCTCCGGAAGATCCTTGTAGAAGCGGTCCCTGAGGTCCGAAAGCCGGCGGGTCGCTCGGCCTCCGAACACGGCCCGCAGCAGCGCGCTCTCGTGCGGAGCCAGGTCGTCGTCCGGGGTGTCGCGCCGCTCGAAGAGGTAGTCCTTCCCGTCGCGTTCCTCGATCGTCACGTGCCCCCGGACGGCGAGGTCGATCAGCGTCGCCGTGATGTCGCGCAGGTCCGCCCGGTTGTCGACGATGACGCCGACCTCGGCGGGTGTCAGGTCGCCGGGTGGCTCGTAGCGTGGCTCGATCGACCCGATTTCGGGGTCGCGACCCCGCTCGTTCCAGCGCCGGTACATGAAGGCGAAGGCGAAGAACGGGAGGAAGAGCGGCCAATTGTCCAACAGGTACATGCCGGCGCGGTCGATCGCCGTGGGCCGCCGGACGACTCCGGCACTCCATCCGACCCCGACGGTTAGGCCCTCCCGGAAGCCGAGCGGCCGGTCGGTCCGCACCTCCACCCGCGTTCCCGCGATGTCGACCACCGCGTCCCGGCCCGTCGCCCCGTAACCCCCCGTGAAGGCGTGGGCGCGCACGCCCCCGGCCGCCGGCGGAAGCCTCACGGTCGCGCTCGCCGTCTCGATCGGGACCGGCCATTCGGTCCCCGTCACGTTCCAGTACAGCTCGTCGTACGCCTCGACGATGCCGTCCTCTCCCTCATCCGCCTCGAAGAAGCGGAGCCCGTTCGTCACGCCGTAGGAGAGCCGGACCGTGCGAACCGCGTCAACCGCGCCGGGTACCCAGATCTTCGTGTTCAGGTAGTCCCCATCGCGGTTCGACTCGTAACGCAGGGGATTCCCGTCCGCGTCCGTCACCGCCTCCACGAAAAGGCGCAGCTTGTAGCGGAATCCGTTGCTCCGGTACTCGACGGGGATCGCCCGGTAGATTCCGTTGTAACTTCCATCGAATCGGGCCCGGATCGTTTCGGTCACCTCGATCGATCCGCTCTCCAGCACTTGGATGTCGGCGTGGAGGTCCTCGATGCGCCAAGAGCGCTCCTGCGCGGCCCCCGCGGAGGGCAGGGGACAGAGGGCCCCGGCCACGACCCCCGCCAGCACGGCGGCTCGGGCGACGGCTTCCGCGGCTCGGGCGACGACTCCTGCAGCTCGTCGCGGACGCGGCCGCCTCACGAGAACGCCACCCCAGGCCCCTCGCGCCGCCGCTCGTCGTCGAGCGAGAAGAACTCCCGGCGCGTATGGCCGAACAGCCCGGCGAGCAGATTCGTCGGGAAGACCTGCGTCCTCGTGTTGTAGTCCCGGACGACGGCATTGTAGTAGCGCCGCGCGTTCTGCACCGCCTCCTCGATCTCGTCGAGGCTCTGCTGGAGATCCGTGAACGCCTCGACCGCCCGCAGTTGGGGATAGGCCTCCGAAAGTGCGAAGAGCTTCCCGAGCGCCCCCGCGAGCGCTCCCTCGGCCGCCGCCGCCTCGGCGGGCCCCCGCGCGCCCATGGCCCGATTCCTCGCCTCGATCACAGCCTCGAGCGTCTCGCGTTCGTGGCCCGCGGCTGCCTGCACCGTCCTCGTCAGGTTGGGGATGAGATCCCAGCGGCGCTTGAGCTGGACATCGATGTCGGCCCAGGCGCTGTTCACGCGCACGCGCAGCCGCACGAGACCGTTGTACATCCCGATGACGATGAAGGCGGCCACCGCGAGTGCGATCAGGAACCACAACATGACTTGCCTCTGTCTCCCCTTATCCTTCACGCCCCAGGCGGAGGATGATCTCGAACTCCTCCTCGGTCACCGGCATGACCGAGAGCCGCATGCCGCGCTTCATGACGTTGATAGTCTCAAGGCCGGCCGTCTCCTTCATCACCTGCCGCGTCACCGGCGTCCCGAAGGTCTCCACGTAGCGGAAGTGGGGGCACCACCAGCGGGGATCCTCCCGGCTCGACTTCGGGTCGAAATAATGGCTGTCGGGGTCGAACTGGGTGGAGTCCGGGTGCGCCGGACCCGCGACTTCCGCCACGCCGTACACGCCGAGCACCGCAGTGTTGGAATGATAGATGAGGATCTTCTCTCCCGGATTCATCCGGTCGCGCATGAAGTTCCGGACCTGGTAATTCCGCACGCCGTCCCATTCCGTCTCGCCGTCCCGGGCGAGGTCGTTGATCGAGTACACGTGCGGCTCGGTCTTGGCCAGCCAGTATCCGGTGATTTCGAGCGGCATGTCGCGTCTTCCCCTGCTCGCGTCTTCCCGCATCCCGAAGGTGCGCGGACGTTCCGCGCGGCTGCGCGGAATCTACCGACGCAGCCGCGCACGGTGAACCCCGGGTTCCGGCACACGCCCGCCCCGACACGCGCCCCCGCCCCGGCACGCCGCTCCGGCACGCCCCGTCCCGGCAACGGCCCACCGCCCCGGCAGGCGCCTGCGCCCCGGCCCGCCGCTCCGGCACTTCCGGTAGCTCGCGCACATCCGCGACGCGACGCTACCTTGCCTGAACCGGAACGGGCGCGCCGCCGCCGGAACGGGCGCGCCGCCGCTCCGCGAGTCACGCCGCACGGAGAACGCATGAAGATCCCGCTGTATCAGCTCGACGCCTTCACGGATCGCCCCTTCGAGGGCAATCCGGCTGCCGTCTGTCCGCTCGAGGCGTGGCTTGATGACGGTGTCCTGCAGAAGATCGCGGCGGAGAACAACCTCTCGGAGACCGCGTTCTTCATTCGCGACGACGAGAGCGAGGGGAACGGGTTCGGGCTCCGCTGGTTCACGCCTGTTTCGGAGGTCGACCTCTGCGGGCACGCCACGCTGGCGACGGCGTGGGTCATCTTCAACCGGCTGGCGCCGGACCGCGGCACGTTGCGTTTCGAGACGAGAAGCGGCGAACTCATCGTGGAACGGGGCGACGGAGACCTACTCGTGATGGACTTTCCCGCGCGACCGGCGGTGCCGTGCGAGGCCCCGCGGGCGCTCGTCGGCGGGCTGGGCGCGGAGCCCGTGGAGGTTCTGGCATCGGAACGCGATTACCTCGCCGTGTTCGCCGCCGAGGATGAGGTGCGCAAGCTGAAGCCGGACTTCGCCCGGCTGCGCGGCTTGGACCGGCTGGGCATCATCGCGAGCTCCCCGGGCGAGAGCGCGGACTTCGTGTCGAGGTTCTTCGCGCCCAGCGTTGGCGTGCCGGAGGATCCGGTGACGGGGTCGGCCCACTGCACGCTGGTTCCGTACTGGGCCGCACGGCTCGGGCGCGGCGAGGCTACCCTCGAAGCGCGGCAGATCAGCGCCCGCGGCGGACGGCTGACCTGCCGTCTCCTCGGCGACCGCGTGACGATCGCCGGCCGTGCGGCGCTCTACCTCTGCGGCGAGATTACCCTGTGACGGATTTCGGAGTGCGGCCGTCTACGAGACGCCGCGAAACGGCGGATGATGGTGTGGGACGGCGGGTCATGGCGAGTGACGGCGGGGTGATGGCGTGTGACGGCGGGCGCGGGACGGGCAACCCTGCGGGGCGGGCGACCCGCGGGTCGCAGGCGAGAAGGAAGGAGCGGGACGGATGATGCGTACACGGATGCGGAACCGGAGCATGCTCGGGGCCGGACTCGCCAGGCTGCTGACGCTGGTGACGCTGGTGACGCTGGTGGCGCTGGCCCCGGCGGAGGTCGCGGCGCAGCTCCCCGGCGGACACTTCCCCGGCCAACCACCCGCGGAGCCATCTTCACGCGCAAGCGGCCCGCAGTGGGATCTGGGCGGCACCTTCTCCGTGATGGCGCCGCAGGGGCCCTTCGGTTCGTTCGTGGAGGAGGGGTTCGGGGCGGCGTTCACCGCTGTGCTCGGCTTCGAGGATTCCCCCGCCTTCCGAGTTCGGTTCGATGCGGGCTACGTGAACTACGGGTCCGAGACCCTTGGCGTCCCCGTATTCTCGGTGACGGACCGGATCCTGACCGACATCGTCACGCGCAACAATGTGGGCTACGTGGGGCTCGGTCCCGAGATCCGGCTTCCGTATGGCCCGATCCAGCCCTACGTGAACGGCTTCGTGGGGCTCGGCTACTTCTTCACGGTCAGCTCCGTCGAGCGCGGGTGGAGTTTCTACGAATCACCCTATGACGGGACGACGGTGAACTTCGACGACGTGCGAGCCGCGTACGGATTCGGCGGCGGGCTCGCTGTCCCGGTCAACTGGAACGCCAAGCCGGTAATGCTGAGGCTGGAAGCCCAATACCGGAGGCACGGCCGCACGGAGTATCTCGTGCCCGGGAGCATCGTGGAGGACGGTTTCGGAGGGAGTTCGTTCTCACCCATCGCCTCCGATGTCGACTTCATGCTCTTCCAGTTGGGGCTGACGTTCGGAGTCTGAGGGTACCGGACGAATCGGCGTACGCCGCGGCCCGATCGGGGGCGCACGACCCCAACCTGTCGGCGGAGGCGGGCGGCTACGGTTGGCGGCGCTCTAGGCGGGACACGGAGCCGGTGAGGTTCACGACGTAGAGTTCTCCGGAGCCGTCGACCCCGAAGGAGGACACGGCCCCGAGGCTTCCCACGTTCCAGCGTCTCTCGGCGGTCGCCATGCCGCCGTCGAGCCGGAAGCTCCGTAAAAAGCCGGTGCAGAAGTCCGAGTAGAAGTAGTGCCCCGCCATCTCGGGGAGCTGTGAGCCGCGGTATACGTACCCTCCGGTCACCGAGCAGACGCGGCCGTCGTGGACGTACTCGACGACGGGCAGCGTGAGACCGGACATGTCGCACGCGGAACTCTGGTAGCAGGCGGACCCTTCCATCGTGCTCCAACCGTAGTTCACGCCCGCCTCGTCCGCCGATACCGCGTTGATCTCCTCGCGTTCGTTCTGGCCCACGTCCGCCACGTAGAGGACGTTGCCCGCGAAGTCGAAGGTCGAGCGCCATGGATTCCGCACGCCGATGGCCCAGATCTCGCCCCGCGCGCCCTCTTCTCCGACGAACGGGTTGTCGTCGGGGATCGCGTACGGGTCGCCGCCGTCCACGTCGATGCGGAGGATCGAACCGTGCAGCGTCTGCGGATTCTGCCCGTTGCCGAACGGATCGCCCGCCCCGCCCTCGTCGCCGAGGAAGATGTACAGCATCCCGTCGGGTCCGAACTGCAGCATCCCGCCGTTGTGGTTCTGGCGCCGCTGCGTGAGCGCGAGGATGCGCTTCGCCGAGCCCGGGTCGAGGCGGTCCGGGTCGCCCGAGACGGTGTAGCGCTCGACCACCGTGTCGTCCCCGGTGTCGGTGTAGTAGACGAAGACCTGGCCGTTGTCCGCGTAACGCGGGTGGAAGGCCATCGTGAGGAGGCCGCCCTCGGGGGCCGTGCCCACGCGGCCCGAGAGGTCGAGGAAGGGATCCGCGAGGAGTTGTCCGTCCGCATTCCCGATGCGGATGCGACCCGTTTGCTCTACGACGAAGAGTCTCGCGTCGCCCGGCGGGGCGGCGAGGAAGACCGGCTGGGAGAATCCGGTCAGCACTTCGTTCGCCGTCAGCTCGAAGACGGCGGGTTCCGGCGCCGGGGGCGGCGGTGGCGGAGCCGGGGAGGGGCCCGTGCCATCCGAGCACCCCCAGCCCGACACCCCCGTCAGGAGCGCAAGCGCCCGCGCCGACACCCCCGTCGGGAGCGCCCGCGCCCGAGCCGAGCGTGTCAGGGCACGAGTTCCGGCCGGCGGTACTTGAGGAGGAACACGCCCTCCTTGCCGCTCGACACGACGATCGTCCCGCTGGCGAAGAACGGGTAGTTCGACCACGAGCCGTCGAAGGTGACGGATTCGTCCCACGGCACCGTGTCGAAGAAGCCGACCTCGCGCGGGTTCTCGCGGTCGCTGATGTCGAGCACGCGAAGCCCGCTCACGTAGTTCGACTGGTACATGAGATCGCCGACGATGTAGAGGTTGTGGTCGATCGTGAACGTCTCCCCGAAGTGCTCCTTGACGAGGATCGGATCGTCCAGGTCCGAGACATCCCAGATGAGCGTGCGGCTCGCCTCCATGTCGGGCTCGGTCCCCGCCTCTTGGGCCATGCCGACGGAGGTCATCTCGTCGAGTTCGTCGTTCTGGTAGAAGTAGCGGTGGTCCTCGGTGAGCCAGCCTTGGTGCGTATAGGCGACCGCCGGATAATCGGCGGTGGAGAGCGTGACGGGGTTGTTCCGATCCGTCACGTCCGCGATCACGACGGCGGTCTCGTTCGCCTTGAGGCAAATCTCCTTCCCGGCGTGCTCGGCGTCCGGGCCGTGGTAGTTCACGCACTGCGCGTCGTGCGTGTACCCCGTCCGCCCGCGGCCGGTGCCGGCCTCGGCGTGGCACCCCAGGAAGCTCGGCGCCTTCGGATCGCTAATGTCAATCATGTGAAGTCCGCCGCCGCACGTCTCGCCACCGCCGCTCGACCCCACGGCGTACGCGGTCGCGGTCTCCTCGTTGATCACGATGTTGTGAGCGCTCGCGATCCCCTCGTACACGGTGTCGGGATCGAACTCTACCGGCGCGTCGCCCACGTCGCGCAGCCGCGTGAGATCGAACACCTGCATCCCGTGCTCGCCCGCGTTGTCCGCCACGACGAACGCGTGGCCGGCATGGACCTTGATGTCGCGCCACGACTGGGTCAGCGAACCCGGCGTCTTCGGCAGGCTGCCGAGGTAGACGGGTGCCGAGGGATCGGAGATGTCGATGAACGCGGTGCCGTCCGTGCGGCCGACGATCGCGTACTCGCGGCCCGTCTGCGGGTCGGTCCACCCCCACACGTCGTTCGTCTCGATGCCGCGGTCGGTGCCCCCGATCGCGTCCAGCGGAAGGAACGAGAGCACGTCCACCTGATCGCAGGTGAACTGATCGGCCATCCCGTCCTCGTCGCAGCCCACGTCGGAGAGCGCCGTCAGGGGACGGCGTTCCTCGGGAACGAAGAGCTTCGCCGTCTCGGTCCAGCGGCCATCCCGACGCTCGAACACCACGGCCGAGCCCAGCGACGCGTCGTCCCACGGCTGGCCCACCACGGCTAGATCCCCGCTGCCGGAGGCCGAGAGACCGAAGCCGTCGCCCGCGTCCGTGCCCGCACCGGCTCCGATCCGGGTCGTCGCCGCGAAGCCGCCGGTCGCGGCATCCCACGAGAAGGCGTAGATGGCGCCGAACCGGCCCGAGCCCGGCGCGGCGATCCAAAGTTCGTCGTCGTGCGCGGTGATGGAGGCGCCGAAGCCATCGCCGGGTGCCCGGTGCAAGGCCGCTAGCGATCCCCGCCGCAACCAGTCTCCGGAGGAGCGGCGCTCATAGAAGAGGACCGTGCCGGTCCCGCCGTCGGCGCCGGGAAGTCCGAGCAGCGCGTGGGAGCCGCTGACACCGACCGCAACGGACGGTGCCCGGTTCAGCGCAATGGCCGCGCCCGGCTGCATCTCGTCGCCCTCAAGGCCGAGCCGGGCCTCCTCCGCCCACGCCCCGCTCTCATCGCGGCCGAAGACGTAGGCGGCGCCGGGGTACTGCTGCCCGGCGATCGCCCCCACGATGACCCGCTCGCCATCGGTGTGGACCCCCCAGCCGAAGAACTCCAGTTGCTCGGCGGGAGCCGATGGCGTCAGGATGCCGCTCTCGACCCACTCGCCATCGTCGCCGCGCTCGAACACCCACGCCCCGCCCGTGCCCTCGTATCCGAGCGCCGTGACGACGAGCAGGTCGCCGCCGACCGATGCGAAACGGCCGAAGGAGGCGCCGAGGGGTACGCTCTCCGGCCGCAGATGGCGCTCGAATGCCCAGCCATCGCCGTCCCGCCGGAAGATGAGGACGCTGCCGTCGCTCTCGCCGTCGCCGTCGCGGTCGAGAGCGGTGGCTCCGGCCAGGAGCCGGTCGCCGTCGGCGAGCACGAAACGGCCGAAGAAATCCGCCCCTCCGTGCTCCGGCGCGCGCAGCGTGCCCGTGCGCTCCCAGCCATCGTCCGCCCGCTCGTACAGGTAGAGGCTGCGCGGAGCGGCCGTGGACGGGTTCTGCGGGTCCGCGCCGGGGTCGAGCGCCTCGCTGACGATGATCGTTCCCTCGTCGAGCACCACCGTGCCGCCGAATTCCTGGGCTTGCGCCACCCCCGTCATGAGCAGTCCGCAGACGGCCATGACGGGTCCGCCGACGGCCGCGGTGGCGAAGCTCCGTGCTCCATTCATCATCGTTCTATTCGTCACGTACATCGGATACATCCTTTGTTGCGGGATTAGAATGTCGCGGGATTCAACCTTCGTTGAGGAGTTCAACGTCGTTCGAAGTAGTAGAGGCCACCTCCGGCGCTGCCGACGACGAGGTCGAGGTCGCCGTCCCCGTCCAGATCCCCGAACTCCGGCGTCGCGAACAGCGGCAAGTTCTCGGCGGCGGGGAACCCACCGTCGGCCTCGACGAAGTTCGGGGCCGCGCGACTCCCGTCGTTGCGGAAGTAGCGGATCCCATCGGACTCGGTGCCGACGACGAGGTCGAGGTCGCCGTCCCCGTCGTGATCCAGCAGCTTGGGGAAGCTCCGCCGGCCGATGTCGATCTCCGCGTACTCGTCGCTCACGAGTTCGAAGCTGGGTTGCGAGGCGGAGCCGACGTTCTCGTAGTAGTTCAGCGCCCCCGAGGACTCCCCGATCATGAGGTCGAGGTCACCGTCCCCGTCCAGGTCGCCGAGCGCGGGCGTCGCGTTGCTCCCGCGCGTGATCTCGACGAAGGCCGAGTCGACCAGCGCGAGGCGGGGTTCGGTGGCCGACCCCTCGTTCAGCACGTAGCGGATCTCGTCGCGCCACGTGCCGAGCAGCATGTCGAGATCTCCGTCCCCGTCCAGATCGCCGAAGGCCGGCGCGTTGTGGTAGGCACCCGGCAACTCGAACTCTCCGGTGCGGCGGAAGACGGGCCGCGTCCCGCTCCCCTCGTTCTCGAACAGGAAGACGCGCGAGTTCGACAGGTCGCCGGGGTCGATCTTGTTGCCGAGCAGGAGGTCGAGGTCGCCGTCGCTATCGAGATCCACGAGCGACGCCACGCTCTCGCTGCCCACGTCGATCTGCGAGATGAAGCGACGCGTGCGAAGCTCGAAGCCGCCATCGGACTCCTGTGAGAAGAGCATCAGGTTGTCGGCGGTCGTCGTGTTCGCGTTGTATGCTCCGCCGAGCACGCCCATGAGCAGGTCGAGGTCGCCGTCGCCGTCGTAGTCGCCGAACGTCGGGGCGTTGTAGCCGCTCGTCCGGATCGGCTCGTCGAGGGGGAAGGGACGCGGCTCCACGCGCAGATTCGGAATTTCGCACGAGCCCGCGTTCTCGATCAGGAGGAGCCCGGCCTCGAAGAAGTCGCCCCAGAACATGTCCGTGTCGCCGTCCGCGTCGTAGTCGGCGAGCGCCATCGTGTTCGCCCCGTGCAGGGTGGGGAAGGGCCCGCCTCCGTCGGAGCCGTTGAAGGGCGGTACGCCGCCGGCCGCCGCCGGGTCGGCGACGATCTCGATGTCCTCGAAGCGGTCCGTGATGTGCCGGAAGGGCGAGGCGTTCGCGCCGATCTCGCCCGTGGCCTCGTAGCGCGTGACCGTCCCCACCAGGCGTCCGATGAAGAGGTCGAGGCGACCGTCGCAGTCGATGTCCGCCGCGTTGGGGATGTTCTGGCGATCCGAGAAGATCGCCTCCCCGCGCGTGTCGCGAAGGGTGTCCGCGATGAGTTCGAATGCGGCCCCGCCGGCCGTCCCGGTGTTGCGGTAGAGCTTCATGTAGCTGAAGGGGGATTCGGCGAGGAGGTCCCGGTCTCCGTCCGCGTCGACATCCACGAAGCGGAACCACTCTCCGACCTCGATGTCCGAGTACGCCGCCGGCCGCCAGGTGTGGCGCCGTCCCTCGGGCGTGTCCTCGCGCTCGAAGAACAGCAGGCGGTCCGTCGTCTCCTGCACGAAGAGGTCGAGATCGCCGTCTCCGTCGATGTCCACCCACTGCGGGCGGGGGACGTTGAAGCCGCCGAGGAAGGGGATTTCGTACGCCTCGCCGAATTCGTCGAACACCGGAAAGGGCGTGACGGCGCGGACGAAGCGGGTTTCCGCGCCGGCCGCGCGCTCCGGCGCCAACGACCCCGGGGCGCCGCCGCTCGAGGCGCATCCCGCCGCGAGGAGCGCTGCGGTCAGCGCTCCCGGCGCACCCCGCCGGCTCGGAAGCCCGGACCGCCGGCTCCGGGGCGCGGCCCGCCGGCTCCGGGACTTGGCCCGCCGGCTCCGGGGTCCGTCAATGCGGCTCACGTCGCCGAGACCCTCAGCTCGGGCCGGAGGCGAGACTGATGCCCGACGCGTAGGGCGGGGTCTCGATGACGTCGATGATCTCGCGCGTCTCGGTGTCGATGACGACGACCGTACCGCCGGGCGCCCCGTATCCCATCCGGTCCGCCGACTCGTAGGAGCCGGTCTCGTTCCGGTTCGCGACATAAAGCCGGGATCCGTCGGGCGAGAGCACGCTGCCGTGCGGTTCGGCGAGGCCCTCGCCCCGGATCACCGCGGCCACGGACCAATCGGAGGTGTCAACGAGCGTGACCTGGTTCGCGCCCAAGTTGCCGAACCAGATCCAGCGCCCGTCCGCCGACCAGCTCGGGTGCCACGGCCGCGCCCCCACGTCCAGTTCGCCGACGAGCTTCGGTGCCACCGGCTCGGCGACGTCGAATACGAGCAGCTTGGCCGTCATCTCGGCTGTTGCGACGAGCGTCTCTCCATCCGGGGAGATCGCGTATTGCACAAGGACGTGAGGCATCGTCCCCGAGCCGGGGAGCCTGAGCAACTCGGCCTCGCCGCTCTCCGCTTCGACCGTGACGACGGAGTTCTCCCCAAGGCTGCCCGCGTAGACCCACCCGCCGTCGGGGCTCGCCAAGAGCGCGTGCGGGCGCGGGATGAAGACGTCGTATTCCTCCACCTCCATCGACGTCCGGTCGATGCGGCCGATGCGCTGCGGCGGGTTCACCGCGGCCATCGACCGCCCCACGAAGAGCCAGGGCTCCGAGGGATGGAGCGCGAGGAGACCCGGCCGCTCGAACTCGACGGAGGCGACGAGTTCGTTGTCGCGGTCGAACTTGAGCACCCGGTCGGCCGCGATGAGCGACACGTACCAGAACGACCCGTCCGGCTCGACCGCGACGTGGTGCGGTTTCGCGTTCGCCCCGTATCCCATGGCCTCCAGGTCGATGATCTCGACGACCTCATGGGTCTCGAGGTCGATGACGGTCACCGCCGCCGCCTCCTGGTTCGCCACGTAGAGGAACGGACCGTCGGCGGCCGCGGGCCCGTCCCCCGCCGCCGCGGGCCCGCCCTCCGCCGCCGCCGCCCGAACCGCCACGAGTCCGGCCATCCCGAAGGCGAGGGTGCCGGACCGGGCGACGCTGGCAGCCCGTTGCAAGAGCCTTGGTACGCCCGAGGGGCGAATCCACAGCGCTGCCATTACGGCACGAGTTCCGGCTTCTGGTACTTCACCATGAACAGCCCCTCGTTCCCGCTCGTCACGATGATCGTGCCGCTCGCGAAGTACGGATAATTGCTCCACGAGCCGCCCATCGCCGGCCCCTCGGCGTACGGCACGGTGTCGAGGAAGCCGACCTCGGTCGGATTCTCGGGGTCGCTCACGTTCAGGATCCGCAGCCCGCTGTTGTAGTTCGACTGATAGAGGAGATCGCCGAGCACGTACATGTTGTGGTCGCTCGCCGTGGACTCGCCGAAGTGCTCCTTGACGAGGACGGGGTCATCGAGGTCGGTGATGTCGAAGATCATCGTGCGCGTGCCCGTGAACTGCGTCCTCAGCTCGTCGAGTTCGTCTCCCAGATAGAAGAAACGGTGATCCTCCGTCACCCAGCCTTGGTGGGCGTAGGCGACGTCGGCGTAGGTGGCGGTCGACAGCGGGATCGGGTTTTCCTTATCGGTGACGTCGGCGATCGAGACGTGGGTCTCGTTCGATCCGAAGCAGACCTCCTTGCCGGCGTGCTCGCGGTCCGGACCGTCGTAGATCAGACATAGCGCGTCGTGCGAGTATCCGGTGCCGCGGCGCCCGGTGCCCTCGTGACCAAAGCAGCCCGCGAAGCTCGGCTCCGTCGGTTCGTTGATGTCGATCATGTGGAGGCCGCCGCCGCACGTCTCGCCGCCGCCGCTCGATCCCACGCTGTAGGCGAAGCCCGTCTCCTCGTTGATCACGATGTTGTGCGCGGAGGCGATCTCATCGTAGTGGGCGTCCGCCTCGAAGGTGACCGGCTCGCTCCCCACGTCGCGGAGACGCGCGAGGTCGAACACCTGCATCCCGTGGCCGCCCGCCCCATCGGACACGATGAAGGCGTGGTCCCTGAAGACCTTGATGTCGCGCCACACGCTGCCGCGCGCCCCCTCCGTCATCGGAAGGCGCCCGACGTAGCGCGGGTTCTGCGCATCCGTGATGTCGACGAAGGAAGCCTGGTCGGTGAGCCCCACGAGGGCGTACTCGCGCCCGGTCTGCGGATCGGTCCAGCCCCACACGTCGTTGACGCGAACGCCGCGGTTCGCCCCGAGCGACTGCACCGGCATGAAGGAGAGGATGTTCACCTCGCTGCAATCGAAGTCGGCCGAGACGCCCTCCTCGCAGCCCACCTCGTGGCCATTGATCGCCGCGTAGTTCTTCGCGTCGCTCCACACCTCGGCGGCTTCGACCCACTCGTCGCCCCGCCGCTCGAAGATGTAGGCGGTCCCCATCCCGTAGTCCTTGCGGCCTGCGGCGACGACGGCGACGTCACCCTGCGCGGCGACGCTGCCGCCGAATCCGTCGCCCGCGGCCCGGTTCGAGGCGGATACCGCGCCCGCGAACTCGACTCCGCCCGCGGGGTCGGTCGAGTAGCGAAGCACCCGCCCCTCGCGGCCCGCGCCGGCGCCGGACCCGCCGATCCAGATCTCTCCGTCCACGCCCGCAAAGGCGTTGGCGAAGTCCCCGCCGAAGGGTCGGCCGCCCCCGGCTACGACCGGCGGGTAGAGCCGGCCCTCGGACCTCCAGCCAGCGCCATCGGGAGTGAACGTGTAGGCGATGCCCACGCCTCCGGCGCCGGGGGCTCCGACCACGAGCCGGAAGCCGTCCCCGGTGTCCTCGCCGTACAGGACGCTCCCGAAGCCTCCGTTCTCGCCCGCCTCCGCGGCCGTGAGCGGTTCCGGCGCCGCCGCCCAGCTTCCGTCATCGGCGCGCGTGAAGAAGAAGACCGCGCCGGCGCGGTTCGTGTTACCCACGGTCGCCCCCGGAGCGCCGATCGCCACGACCCGGCCATCGGTGATGAGAGCGGCGCCGAAGCCGTCTCCATCGGCCGCCTCGGGGGATTCGAGCGCCCCGGCCTCATTCCAGGCGGAGCCGTCCCACTCGAAGACGTAGACGCGGCCGGCGGCACCGGCCCCTTGGCGGCTCGGCCGACCCGGGGCCGACACCAGCGCGACGTCGCCAGCGATCGCCCCGCCCGCGCCAAAGACGTAGCCCTCCGGCAGCTCGGCCGGCCTCAACGTGGCGACTTCCTCCCAACCTCCGTCGCTCCGCTCGAACACGTGCGCCGCGCCGGGCGAGCCGGCGAGCATGCGGTCGCCATCGACCGCGAGCGAGATCCCGAACCCGCCGCCCTCCTCCGCCGCGTACGGCGCGAGTTCCGCGGACACGGCCCATCCATCCGGACCCCTCTCGTAGACGTAGACGGTGCCCGTGGAGGTCGGGCCGCCGCTCTCGGCGATGAGGACCTGGCCGGACGAGACCGCGACGGCGGGGCCGCGTCCGAAACCCTGTCCCGTGACTGGCGTGGCCAGGCAGGCGAAGGCGGCCGCAAGGGCCGCGACTCGTGAAAATCCGCGCATGAAATGACTCCCATCGTGAAGGCTGCGGACCATAGCAGCCCGTGGCGAAGGCCCCGCTGCGTTCGAGCGGCGCCGCATCCCCCCTGAACGCTGCGCTCCTCGGTCACATGGTGCTGCCATGCTCCCTCGTCGCTCCTTGTCAGGCGAGCGCTTCACCGCTCTCGGCGCTGACGCGGGGTTTCGCCACGGACTGCTAGTCGTACAAACCATCTAAAACACTCCGGAATCCGGATGCGTTGTCCGATGCGTGGCCCGGTGCGCGGCCTGCCGCGCGGCCTGCCGCGTGGCCCGCGAGATGTAGCGGGAAACGGTCTCTTCGAGCCAGCCGGTGCGCGCGCCCGACCCCTCTCGCGCGCCGGTCCACGCCTTTCGTGCGTCGGCCCAGCCGATTCGCGCACCGGCCCGGCCGGTTCGCGCGCCGGCCCACCCCGTTCCGCGCCGCCGGCCGACGAAGCCGAGATGCCCTCCCCGCTCCGTGAGTTCCAAGGAGAGGGTCGGGTGGCGCCGGATCGTTTCGACGGGCACCGTACTCCCCGGGGCGAGCGGGTCGTCGCGCGCGTGGACGAGGAGCATGGGAAGGTCCACGCCGTCCACGAAACGCTTCGCGCTGCAGCGCGCATAGTAGTCGGCGGCGTCGCGGAAGCCGTGAACCGGCGCCGTGAGCCGGTCGTCGAACTCCCGAATCGTGCGCGCCCTCGCCGCCCCGGGCGCGACCACGTCCGGGAACCTCGCCGCCTTCTCGCGCGCCTTCTCCCGCAGGCTGCGGAGGAAGCGCCGACCGTACACGCGCCCCATCCCGCGTTGCAGGGCGTCGGCGCTGGACGCGAGGTCGTAGGGGACCGACACGGCCGCCGCGGCGACGAGACCCCGGCCGCCGCCCTCCCGCCCGAGCAGGTTGAGGAGCGCGTTCCCGCCCAGCGAGAACCCGACCGCGGTTCGCGGAAGACCCGGGAAGCGGGCCGCCATCCAAGCCAGCGCACGCGCGATGTCGTCCGTCCGACCGGAGTGGTAGGCACCCGGCAGACGGTTCGGCTCCCCGCTGCACGAACGGAAGTTGAGCGCCACCGCCTGAACGCCGCGGGCCGCCAGCGCCTCGCTCGTCGTCACCATGTAGCCGGAGCGCGCGCTCCCCTCGAGCCCGTGGAGGAGAAGGCACACGCCCGAGGGCGCTTCCGGCCCCGTCCACAGGTCGAGGTCGATGAAGTCTCCGTCGTCCGTGTCGAGCCGAACCCGGTCGTAGCGCGGCTCGATGCGCCGGCGCAAGATCCGTCCCACCACGGTCTGCAGGTGGGGATTCCGGAGCCCCCGCGCCGGCTCGAACGCCGGCGGATTGTTCAAGATCCGTTACCTTTCGTTTCGTGTCTCGACCATTCCTGCATCAGTACACCGTCGCGGAGGCGGGTTCCCGGCGCTGGCTCTACGTGCTGCACGGCATCTACGGCACCGGCCGCAACTGGGCTTCGTTCGCCCGCCGGCTCGTCGCCCGGCGTCCCGAATGGGGCATCGTGCTCGTGGATCTAAGGCTGCACGGGCACTCCCCGGGCTTCGATCCGCCGCACACGCTTGCCGCGTGCGTACACGATGTGCTCGAACTCTCGGAGTCGCTCGGACGGCCGATCGACGCGATCCTCGGACACTCCTTCGGCGGCAAGGTGGCGCTGATGGTGGCGGCGGCCGCGGTGCCGAGCCAGGCGTGGGTGATCGACGCGACGCCCTCGCGCCGCTCCCCCGGCGGCGCGGCCACCCGGCTGCTCGACGTGATCCGCCGGCACTCGGGACCCTTCGCGAAGAGACGTGAGGCCGTATCCGCGGTGGCGGCCCAGGGGTTCGCCTCGCCCGTCGCGCACTGGCTGGCGACCAACCTCGTCCTCGGCGACGCCGGCTATCGGTGGCGCATCGATCCCGACGCGGCCGAGGAACTGCTGGTCGACTACTTCAGGCGCGACCTCTGGGACGTCGTCGAGACGCCCGTCCCCCCGTCGGAAATCCACGTCGTGCGGGCTGCGCGGTCGGACATCCTCACGGCGGACGATATGGGGCGACTCCGGGCTGCCGCGGGGAAGGGCCGCGTGCATCTGCACGAACTTGCGGGCGGCCACTGGCTGCACGTGGACAATCCCGACGGCCTCCCGGACCTCGTCGCCGAGCACCTGTAGCGGGCCGCGGCAGACCAGCAGTCCTTGGCGAAACCCTGCGTAAGCGCCGCTCGAACGCAGTGGGGTTTCGCCACGGGCCGCTACGGACGGGGCTACCACACTTCGTACCAGGTGCCGGGGATTGCCGCCGCCGGAGCCGTCAGCCCCTCCGCGGCCGCCGCGACGGCGCAAGTGTCAAAGCGCAGATCGACGCGGTGTCCGCCGAAATCGGCCGCGACTCCCGAACCACCCGCGAGCCCGCTCGCCACGCTCCCGCGGACCGAGATGTCCCCATTCAGGACCAGCGCTCCGCCCACGAGGATGAGCCCCGTCCAGGCGAACCCGTCATCGAGGGCCAGGTCGCCCTCCACGACCAGGGCGCCCCGTCCGCTCGAACCGGGGCCGAGCGACCCCGACCCGCGCATCAGGATGTAGGGCGAGCCCGCGCCGGCGCCGGGCCATGGATCGGGCGGCACGGTCGCGTCCGGGATGGGCCCGAACGAGGCGAGCAGCTCCGCCCAGCGGATGCCGGTCTCGGCCGCGACCGACACGGCGGCCGGCATCGGTCGGTCGGGAGGCGTCCCCGCGATCATCAACGCCGAATCCGGAGCCGGCGCCGGCCCGCCCCAGTACGCGACGCCCGCCACCGGAGAGGGCTGTTGCGGACAGGCGCTCCCGAACGCATCGAGCCCCGTGATCATCCCCTCGGGGGGGATGAGGCCCGTGCTCCCCACGAGAACGAGCGCACCGGGGACTCGCGGTGGTCCGGCCACCCAGAGGAGCTGTCCGACCGACCGCTCGAAGGTGGCGCCGCCGGAGACCACCTGTCCGAGGGACTCGGCGCGGTACACGGCCTCTCCGGTCCGCAGCTCGAGGAGCGGTTCGAAGGAGACCGTCGCAGTCCCCACGCCCAGCGTGACGGGAGGCACCGAGGGGTTCGGCATCTCGGCGATCGCGACCGCCGTCGCGAGTCCGCTCTCGGCCACATAGAAGGCTTGAGTGGAGCGCGCGAAGGCGCGAGCGGACTGCCCGTCGATCCACGTGATGAAGAAGCCGGCGGCCGCCATGAGCGAAACGAGCAGCAGCATGAGCATGGCCGAGGGCAGCGCGAAGCCGCGAGGCGCCGCTTCCGCGGGCACGGGGACCCGAAGCCGTGGAATCTTGCCGAGAGAACACATGCCGTGAACATGCCGCGCCGGATCAACGCCCTCTCAACACGGCCCCGCACACCGGATAGCTGGCGGTCTCCTCCGGCTAACTGGCGGTCTCGGCGAGCCAGCGGTCGATCGCATCGCGGAGCGCGGGGAGACTCAGCGCGCCGTTCTCCAGCACCCGGTCGTGGAACTCCGCGATGGAGAACGCCTCCCCGAGCCTGGCTTCCGCCGCGGAGCGCAGCCGCAAGATCTCGAGCTGCCCCAGCTTGTAGGTGAGGGCCTGGGCGGGCGAGGTGATGTAGCGGTCCACCTCGTTCTCGATGTTCGTCTCGGCGAGCAGCGTGTTCTCGCGAAGGAAGCCGATCGCCTCCTCCCGCGTCCAGCCGAAGGCGTGGATGCCGGTGTCGACGACGAGCCGGCTGGCCCGCCACGCATCGTAGGAGGCGAGGCCGATGCGGCTCAGGTCGTCCACGTAGAGGCCCATTTCGTCGGCCAGCCGTTCCGCGTACAGCGCCCAACCCTCGACGAAGGCGACCGAGCCGAGGTGCTTTCGGAACTCGGGCAGGCCTTCGACCTCCTGGGCGATCGCCGTCTGGAGGTGGTGCCCCGGAATCGCCTCGTGGAAGCTCAGCACGTCGGCCTGGTAGCGGGGGCGGATCTCCGGGCGGTACGTGTTGATGAAATAGGTCCCGGGGCGCGATCCGTCCGGCGCCGGCTCCCGATAGTAGGCGAGCACGCTCTGCGGGGCTTCGTAGAGGGGGATCGGGCGGATCACCATCTCCGTCCGGGGCGGCGTGCCGAACCAGTCGGGCATGACGAGGGCCGCCCTCGCGTACGCCTCCTCGGCCATCTGCACGATCTCCCCCGGCCAGCGGAAGAACATCTCCGGGTCCGACCGAAGACGCGTCTGGATCTCGGCGAGGTCGGACGTGCCGAGCACCTTGGAGCCCAGATCCCGCAACTCCTCGTGGATCGCCCCCAATTCGGCCAGCCCCTGGTCGTGGATCTCGTCGGGCGCGAGGTCGAGCGTCGTGAAGTCGCGGATGAGCGCCTCGTAACAGGCGCCCCCGCCGGGGAGGCTTGAGAGGCCGACTTCGGCGCCCGTGCGGGAGTGCGGATACAGTTCGTCGCGCAGGAAGTCGCGCAGCCGCGCGTACGCGGGACGGATCCGGTCCGTCGCCGCCTCCCGGATCCCGGCCCGGAAGTCGTGCCGCGTCCCCTCCGGCCACGCGTCGAGTCGCGTCCCCGCCGGGGCGTAGATCGGCCATTCCTCGACCGGCCGTTCGAGGAGTGCGTCGAGCTGGATGATCGTGCGGTTCACCGAGGCGCGCGCCGCGACTCGGCCCGTTTCCAGCCCGGAGCGGAGGTTCGAGATGTAGTCGTCTATGAAGTTGGCGTACGCGTTCCAACGCCGGATCATGCGCTCGCCGTCCACGGGCGTCTCCAGCGGCTGGGCGCCCACGACGTTGAGGAAGTCGAGCTGGAACCCCTCGCGGTGATCGACTACCCACACCTCGAGGTCGCACGTCTGCTGGGCGATCTCTCCCCGCAACTGGTGATCGAGCGCCAGCCAGGTCAGCCGCTCGCCGGGGGGCAGCGTCGGGAAATTGATCGCCGCGAGCGCATCGATCAGGGCCCCGACCTCGCGTCGCCGGTTGGTCCGTCCCGACGGGGAGATGTCGCGCACCCGGTCGTTGAGGCGATTCGCGCCGAGATAGGTGGCCTGCAGCGGGTTCCAGGAAAGGTAGGCGTCCCAGAAGCGGTCGCTGAGCGCCGAAAGGTCGCTGGGCAGCGGACCCTCGGGGGTGTCGGCCGCCCCTTCGCCGCACGCCGTGACGGCACCCGCCACGAATACCAGCACCACGAACAGGCCGGGGATTCCTCCCGGAAGGCGGTTCGTGTCGCGGGTTGACGTCATTCTGGCCGCTCTTGATCGTTACGTTTGGGGTCACGCCCGAATCTCGCCGCCCGAAAATGCGGCAGGGAAGGCGGGCGCGTAAAGGAAGAGCCCACCAAGGGGCACGGGAACCCGCGCATCCCGCTCCGCCAGAACAAGGAGAACGTCGTGTCCGAACCGTTCTACACCGCCCGCGCGCGTCTCGAGAAGGTCGAGGGAGTCCACCGCCGGGCTCGCCTCGAGGAGGGGACCGAGATCGACTTCGGCGTCCACGGACCGATCAAGTCCCACTACCGGATCGACGCGAAGGACCTGCCGCTCCCCGTCGACTACCAAGTGGCCGCCACCGGCGCCTGAATGCTGGGCACGCTCAACGGCGCACTGGAAGTGCGCGGCATCCGCCTGGCCCCCCAAGACATCGACGCCGAAGCGGAGGGCGTCATGCACCTCCGCGACCGCATGCCGATGCTGGAGGAGATCATCGTCCACTACCGGCTGCGCGTCCCCGCCGCGGCGCGAGAGACCGTCGACCGGGCCCTCGCGACCCACGACGCGAAGTGCCCCACCGCACGCTCCCTGGAAGGCGCGATCAAGGTGACCTGGACCGCCGAAATCACGGAGACCAAACCAACTCTCGAGGAAACGCTGCTTGCGGATGAGGCCCGCGCGGACGCGCTCCTACCGCCGCGGCGCGAGATCCGCCAACGGCCCACCCCTCACCCCGAGTAGCAAGAGTGTTCCTGCTCGACCCCAAATGAGCTTCCAGCCGCTTGACGTCGCGGCGTTCGCGGCGTTTCTGCTGCTCGTCGTCGGGGTGTCGCTGTACGCCTCGCGAGGCCGGCGCGACGCGGCCGGGTATTTTCTCGCCGGGCGCAACCTCCCCTGGTGGCTGATCGGCTTCTCCCTCATCGCCTCGAACATCTCGACGGAGCACTTCGTGGGGATGGCGGGGCGGGGCTACGACATCGGCCTCGCGATCGCGAGCTACGAGTGGATGGCGGCCGTCACCCTCGTCCTCGTCGGACTCTTCTTCCTCCCCCGCTTCCTCGCGGCGGGGATCTACACCATCCCCGAGTACCTCGAGTTCCGCTACGACGTGCGCACGCGCACGCTGATGGCGGGCTTCATCCTCGCGGCGTACGTGCTCGTGGCCCTCGCGACCGTCCTCTACTCGGGGGCGCTCGCCCTGGAGTCCGTCTTCGGCCTCGACATGTCGGCCGGAATCTGGCTCATCGGGGTGCTGGCGGGCGGCTACACGATCTACGGCGGCCTCAAGGCGGTCGTGTGGTCGGATCTCCTCCAGGGCGTGGCCCTCCTCCTCGGCGGCGTGCTCGTGACCCTGCTCGGGTTCCGGGCGCTGGGCGGCATCGGCCCGTTCCTCGAGGCGGCGGACGGAAAGCTCCACACGGTCCTCCCCTTCAACCACCCGGAGATGCCGTGGCTGGCCGTCTTCATCGGCGGTCTGTGGATCCCCAACATCTTCTACTGGGGACTGAACCAGTTCATCACGCAACGGACCCTGGCGGCGCGGAGCCTCGCGGACGGGCAGCGGGGGCTCTTTCTGGCGGGCTTCATCAAGCTGTTCATCCCGTTCATCATCATCTTCCCGGGGATCATGGCGGCGGAGCTGTTCACCGATCAGGTGACGAACCCGGACCAGGCCTATCCGGTGATGATGCGGGAACTTCTCCCGGCGGGGCTCACCGGCGTGATGTTCGCGGCGCTGTTCGGGGCCGTGATGAGTTCGCTCGACTCGATGCTCAACTCGGCGGCGACGATCTTCAGCGTCGACCTCTACAAGCGGCACCTGCGACCCGGAGCGTCCTCGCGCCGTCTGATGGTGGTGGGACGGGTGACGACGGGCGTGCTCGTGGTGGTGGCGTGCCTGTGGGCCCCGGTCGTGGCGCGCGCGCCGAGCGTGTTCGAGTACATCCAGATGTTCTGGGGGTTCATCTCGCCGGGAATCGTGGTCGCCTTCCTGTTCGGCATCTTCGCGCCGCGCACGCCGCCCGCCGCCGCCTTCGGAGGGATGGTGCTCGGGATCCCCGTCTACGGCCTATTGCTGTGGCTCCTCCCGGGGATCGCATTCCTCCACCACATGGCGATCACCTTCCTCGCAATCAGCGTGTACATCATCGTCGTGACGCGCGCGCGGCCGCTCGAGGCCCCGCGTCGGCTGCCTCGCGCCGCGGAAGGGGTGGATCTGACACCCGCCCCACGCGCCGGATTCTGGGCCGGAGGCGTGATCGCGGGGGCGGCCGTCCTCTACACCATCTTCTGGTAGGAGCGAGTCGCCCCAACGCCTCCACGCCCGGTGTTCGATCCGATTCCGCGTGCGTGATCCATAAACAACCCGACGGATTTCCACGGAACAGGCGAGCGGGAAGGGCGACCAACGCTAACCGGAGGCCGAGTCCAGCCATCCCCGGACGCGACGGTCAACCCCCTCATCGAAGTCGGCCGGGTCAACGCCTTGACCATCCAAGCCAAGAAGCTCGGCCAAGCGTATCGACTCCTGCAGCTCGCCCTCGCCCAGCGCCTTCGGAAGTGTCCGGAGCGCCTTCCGGTTGATCCGCGGAATATCCCCTTCGATGGCCAGTGCCTTGGGGTTCGAGCCCGCTCCGGCCCCGCCGCCGAACAGGAACAACGGTTCGACGAAGGTGAAGGTCCCAATTTCGCGGCGCGGCGCCGAATAAAGCCCTCCCTGACCGGCGAGCGTCTCGAGGATGCGATCCGCCAGTTGGGTAGTCATGCGCGCTCAGTCGGCGGGGCCGTGGTGGGCGAGGAAGCGTTCGGCGTCGAGCGCGGCCATGCATCCGGTGCCCGCCGCCGACACCGCCTGCCGGTAGTAGTCGTCCATGACGTCCCCCGCCGCGAACACCCCGGGCACGTTCGTCTCCGTGCGCCACGCCGTGGGCATGTCCACGTAGCCGTTGTCCTTGAGGTCGAGCTGGCCCCGCAGGAACCCCGTGTTGGGGATGTGGCCGATCGCCACGAACATCCCGCCCACCTCGATCTCGGTCTCCTCTCCCGTCACGGTGTCGCGGAGGCGAAGGCCGGTGATTGCGTCATCCCCCAGCACTTCCTCCACCGTCCGATTCCACAGGAAGCGGATCTTGTCGCTGGCGAAGGCCCGCTCCTGCATGATCCGCGAAGCCCGCAGCTCGTCGCGCCGGTGGATGAGCAGCACCTCGCTCGCGAACTTCGTCAGGTAGAGCGCCTCCTCCATCGCGCTGTCGCCACCCCCGACCACGGCCAGGATCCGGTCTCGGAAGGCGGGCAGGGCACCGTCGCACACGGCGCACGCGGACACCCCGCCGCCGCTCTGCGCGAGCCGTTCCTCGCCCGGCACGCCGAGCCAGCGGGCGTTGGCCCCCGTGGCCACGACCACGGTTTGTGCCCGCACGTCCCGTCCCCCCGAGGAGTGCAGGCGGAAGGGTCGCCGCGAGAAGTCGACTTGGACGATATCCTCGGTGAGGACGCGCGTGTCGAAACGCAGCGCCTGCTTCTTGAAGTCCAGCATCATGTCAATGCCGCCAACCCCTTCGGGGAAACCGGGATAGTTCTCCACATCCGTCGTGAACATGAGCTGTCCACCGGGGATCATGGTGCGGCTCCCCGCGCCCTCGAACACGAGCGGTTTCAGGTTGGCGCGAGCCGCGTAGATCGCCGCCGTCCACGCGGCGGGGCCCGAGCCGATGATGACGACCGTCTCTGGTTTCATGGTCCGGTATTCGTAGTTCGGTCTTCGTTCCGAAGACGCCCGTGTCCGTCGCTGCCGAGATCCGTCGGGAGAGAAGGTATCACCCCCGGCGACTCATCAATTCAAGATCTCGTCTTCCCGGAAGCGGGTCCAAGATGTGAACACGGGGAAGGGGGACGGAAGGCCCCCGTCCGGCTCGTTGCTCGATCCGCCGCATGAAACGGCTCTTGGGACCAGACCGCCCGGCAGCACGTCAAGTGCGAACTCGATGCCATCCCTGCAACCTGCGGACATGCGGCCCGGACTCGAACAAGGTGAGGTTCCCGAGCCTGTCGGCCGCCGCGTACCGGGTCGGCGGCGGAAACGTCTCCTCCCATTCGGAGACGGGGTTCTCCGGCAGGATGTGCCCGATCGTAAACGGATCCCGCTCCGGATCGCACGAGGCCCGACGCATCCTCCTCGAGGCGGGCGAGAATGTGCCGGACCAGTCGCTTGCGGGGACCGCGAGCCGACATTGAGAGGAACGTGAAGGCGCTCGCCGTCTCCTCGTCCGACACATAGATTGGTCTCACGACCTCGAACAGCTCCCCCGGCGTTCCGGCGGTGCCCTCCGCCACCGCTTTGCTCGCGCGATGATACACCGGCTCCAGTTTGTTGGGATTCAGCCGGCCCACGACCGTGTATCGAAACGCGAGCGCACAGACGAGCTTCAGCACGCGCACGAAATCGGGCTTCGTGCCCCGTCGTTCGCTGCGGCGCACGAGTCCGGCCCCAAAGAGTCCGGCCCGGCAGGTTGCGCCGGTGCGCGGCGGGCGGTTTCGTTTGAGGCATGAGCGGACGAGGGCGGGACGAGGGGGACGGGGTCGGGTACGGTGCCGACTCCGAGCGGGCGGGCGGTGCCGGTTCCAAGGCTCCGGGCGCGCGGCCGGTGCTGCCATCGCTGCTCGGGACGGGGCAGCGGCGGTGGCTGCGGCTCGGGCTCGGGGTCGCCGTGTTCATGCTGGCGAACACGCTCTACCTGCTCGCTAACCGGCTCGCGGACGGGCTGGGGCTCGAGTTCTTCGCGGTCGGAGAGAATTCGCTCCCCAAGCTGTTTCAGGCGATGGTGCTCACGCACACCGGCGTGGGGCTCCTGCTGGCCGCGATCCTGTTCGGGTTCCTCGCGGCGCACCTCCCGACGGTGTGGAAGCGGAGGCACCGCGCCTCGATTCTGACGGGGGTCGGTATGGGGCTGGTGGGCGGCGTCCTCGTCCTCACGGGACTCTTCATCCTCACCGCGGCGGCGAGCCGGGAGAACAGTTGGGCGTGGTGGGCGCACGTCGGGAGCGCCGTCCTCATCGTCTCGGCCTACGCGGGACACCGTCTCGTGAGCTACGCGCGTCCGCCGGGGCGGCGGGCCCGCCGTTTCGCGCTCGCCACCGGGGGCGTGCTCGTCGTCCTCATCGCATGGCACAGCCTCACGCACCGCGGACTCCAGCTCACCCCCGAGGCCGAGGCCGCGCTCGCGCGGGGCCTGAACGAGGGGCCCGGGGGTCGCGATCGCGACGTATCGCGCTTCGTAGAGGACGGCTTCGTTCCGACCGGTCTGGTGCCGCCCGGGAGTCCCTTCTTCCCGGCCGCGACCACGACGAGCACCGGGACCTATCTGCCGTCCCGCATCATCACCCGCACGGAAGCGGGAGAACTCGCCGCGCAGGCGGCCCGCGAGCGTTCGGCGCGCGTTCGCTCCGAGGTGGAACGGCGGGGGTTTGCGGCGGACGAACTCATCGGCGCGACCCAGTGCGTGCGCTGCCACCCCGACGTGACGGCGCAGTGGGCGACGTCCGCGCACCGCTTCGCCTCCTTCAACAACCCCTTCTATACGGCGACGATCGAGGACATGCGCGAGGGGTCGCTGGAGGCGGGGCCGGAGGTGCTCGCGCACCTGCGGGAGTTCGGGCTTGAGCCGGACGCGGCGGGACGCGTGAAGAGCAAGTGGTGCAGCGGGTGCCACGATCCCGCCCTCATGCTCGCCGGAGCCATGGACGCGCCCATTGATCCGGCGACGGTCGAGGCGCAGGCGGGGCTCACCTGTCTCGCCTGCCACGCGATCGACCGTATCCACGACAACACCGGCAACGGCAACTACAACATCGCCGACGAGCAGGAGGATCCGTACCTGTTCGCCGATGCCGAGGCCGGCACGCTCGGCGCCTACCTGCACGACGCGGCGCTCAAGGCGAAGCCCTCCGTCCACATGGGGCAACTCCTGAAGCCGGTTCATTCGACCTCGGAGTTCTGCGCCACCTGCCACAAGGTGAGCCTGACGGAGCCCGTGAATAACTACCGCTGGCTGAGGGGACAGAACGAATACGATGCGTGGCACGACAGCGGGGTGGCGCGGAATGCCTCGCGCACCTTCTACCTGCCCGCCGCCGCGCGCGTGTGCCAGGACTGTCACATGCCGTGGGAGGAGGCGCCGCTGGGCGACGTGTCGGCCGAGAACGGGCGCGTGCGCTCGCACCGCTTCCTCGGCGTGAACACCGCACTCCCCTTCCTGCGGGGGGACACGGCGACGATCCGCCGCATCGAGGAGTTCCTGCGGGACGAGAAGCTGCGGGTGGACATCTTCGCCATCCGGCGGGGCCCGGACGACGAGCCCGAGATGGGGCTCGACCTTTCGCCTCCGAGCGTGTCTCCCGGGGAGACGGTGATGTTCGACGTCGTGGTCCGGAACCAGGGCGTGGGCCACACCTTCCCCGGCGGCACGAACGACTCCAACGAGGGCTGGCTCGAGTTCGAACTGGTGGACGCCGAGGGCCGGCGGATCGCGATCAGCGGCGAGATCGGGGCCGACGGACACCTCGATCCGATGGCCCACTTCTTCAGGTCCGTGATCCTCGACCGCGAGGGCCGGCCGATCCAAAAGCGGAACGCGCAGGACATCCACGTCACCGCGGCGGCGAACGTGATCGGTCCCGGGAGCGCGGATGTGGCCCACTACCGGATCACGCTGCCGTCCGACCTGCCCGAGGGATCGCTGACGGCGCGGGCGCGCCTCCTGTGGCGGAAGTTCGACCGGGCGTACACGGAGTTCGCGTTCGGGGCCAACCCGGCGGGGTTCGCGGAATTCGGCGGCGTTCCCGAGCTGCCGGTGACGGAGATCGCGCGGGACGAGGTCGTGATCGGCGTCGGGGGGCGCGTGGATCCCGTCTCGACGGAGTCGCAGGATGAAGAGATCTGGGTCCGCTACAACGACTACGGGATCGCGCTTCTCGGGGAGGGGAACGACCGGCTCGCCGAGCTGCCCTTCGCACGGGTGGCCGAGTTCTTCTCGGATCGGGTGGACGGGCCGCTCAATCTGGCGCGCATGGCCCTCATCGCCGGCAACCTCGACGACGCGTTCGACAACCTCGAGCGGGCCGAAACCATCGAACCGGGCAACCCCCGCGTGGCGTGGGTGTGGGGCGGGGCGCACCAGGAGGACGGAGCGTACGATGCCTCCGAGGCGGCGTACCTTGCGGTGCTCGACGCCTTCCCGGAGGATCGCGAGGCTTGGTTCCAGTTGGGACGGACGCGATACCTTGCCCGCCGGTACGAGGCCGCGGTCGAGGCGTTCGACCGGACGCTGGCCATCGATCCCGAGCACCGGCAGGCGCACTACAACCGCATGCTCAGCCTGCGGGCACTGGGACGCGACGAGGAGGCGGCGCTCGGAGAGGCGGCGTTCGAGCGTTACCGGATCGACGAGGCGGCGCAGGCGATCACGAGGGCCTACAGGGCGGAGAACCCCGGCGTGAACCTGATGGCACAAGACATCCACACCCACGAACTGCGACCCATCGCGCGGCCGGAGGCCCCGGCTTCGCCGGGTTCGGGGGACGCGGCGGGCTCGGCGGGA
>JAAXHJ010000069.1 GCA_012270965.1 Candidatus Palauibacter poriticola | reverse complement strand
GCTAGAGGCGGCGGCGGGGAGCGTGGTCGGCGGCTAGAAGGCCACGGGCTCGCTGAAGCGTCCGTACACCTTCTCCAGCACGATCCGGATCTCGCCCAGCGTCGCGTAGGCCCGCACCGCGTCGAGCAGGGGCGGCAGCAGGTTCTCGTCCTCCCGCCCGGCCCGGCCCAGCACCTCGAGCGCACGCTCGACCGCACCCGAATCGCGGCGCGCGCGGAGATCCGCCAGCCGCTCCGCCTGCTTCGCGGCCGCCTCCTCCCCGATTCTCAGAATCTCGATCGGGGGTTCCTCGGCGTCCTCGAACCGGTTCACGCCCACGATCGTCTGAGTCCCCTTCTCCACCTCATCCTGGAACCGGCGCGCGGAAGCCGCGATCTGCGCCTGGAAGTAGCCCGACTCGATCCCGTACACGACCCCGCCGATGTCGTCGATCTCGCGGAAGATCTCCTCCGCCTCCGCCTCTAGTTCGTCCGTCAGCGACTCCACATAGTAGGAGCCCGCGAGGGGGTCGATCGTGTTCGGGACGCCGGTCTCGTAGGCGAGGATCTGCTGCGTGCGGAGGGCGATCTTCGCCGCCTCCTCGGTGGGGAGCGCGAGCGTCTCATCCATCGCGTTCGTGTGCAGCGACTGCGTGCCGCCGAGCACCGCCGCCATCGCCTGGTAGGCGACCCGCACGATGTTGTTGTGCGGCTGCTGCGCCGTGAGCGAGACGCCGGCCGTCTGGGCATGCGTCCGCAGTCTCAGGCTCCGGGGATCCCGGGCCCCGTACGCGTCGCGCATGTGCCGGGCCCAGATGCGGCGGCCCGCGCGGAACTTCGCGATCTCTTCGAAAAAGTCGTTGTGTACGTCCCAGAAGAAGGAGAGCCGCGGCGCGAAGCCGTCCACGTCGAGCCCGCGTTCGATCCCCCGCTCCACGTAGGTGAAGCCGTTCTTGAGCGTGTAGGCGAGTTCCTGCGCGGCCGTCGCCCCCGCCTCCCGGATGTGATAACCGGAGATGGAGATCGTGTTGAAGCGCGGCGCCGCCTCCGCCGACCACTCGAAGATGTCGGCGATGATCTTGAGCGCGGGCTCGGGCGGGAAGATCCACGCATGCTGCGCCTGGTATTCCTTGAGGATGTCGTTCTGGATCGTCCCCCGGACCCGGTCGAACGGCACGCCCTGCTTCTCCGCCGTCACCAGGAGAAAGGCGTACAGCATGAGAGCGGGCCCGTTGATCGTCATCGACACGGAGACCCTGTCGAGCGGGATCCCTTCGAAGAGCGTCTCCATGTCGGCAAGGCTCGACACCGCGACGCCGCACTTCCCCACTTCTCCCTCGGAGCGGCGGTCGTCGGAGTCGTACCCCATCAGGGTGGGGAAGTCGAACGCCACGGAGAGTCCCGTCTGGCCGCGTTCGAGTAGGTACTTGTAGCGCTCGTTCGTCTCGCGCGCGGTGGCGAAGCCGGAGAAGAGCCGCATCGTCCACAGCTTCGTCCGGTACATCGAGTGGTACGGGCCGCGCGTGAACGGAAACTCGCCCGGCGTCCCGAGCCGGTCCAGGTATGCGCCCGGTCCCGTGTCGCCGGCGTCGAGAGGCGTGTAGAGCGGCCTCACCTCCCGCCCGGAGATGCTTCGGAAGCTGGTGTCGTCGCGCTGCGGCGTCTGGCGGAGGACCGCCTCCCAGAGTTCGAGCTGATCGCTCAGCGCGCCGTGCCTGCCCATCGTGAGCCCTGTCTGCTTCGCCATACCGAGGTTCTTCGTTAGATCCGCGCATCCGGAACCCTCTCCCGCCCAGCCTCCAAGATAGGGACGTGCCCGCAGCCCGAGTAGGCTTCCACCCTACAACCCGTGGCGGGCGGACGGTGATGAAGTCCCGGAGTACTCGACGTCGCCCAAGCGTTCGAAACCCCGTCTTGAGTCCAAAGCGTGGCCCCGGACGAGCGGGCCGTCGCGAGGGTGATGGCGTAGGCCAGCGGCAGCCCCAGCTCCGCGCTCAATTCGGCGGCGGCGCATGCCAAGTTGGCGCCCAAGTCCACCACCCGGCCCTGTTGCAGCCGCGCGTACTCAGCAATGCCGACGAGTCGACGACGTTCAAACCCGGTCTCCATCGCGGGGCACCGTCGTGTCGATGCCGCGTACGAACCCCCGCGCTTCCGTGATCGGCTCCACGGGTACGAGTTCCACGCGCTTCGTTCAGAGGGAGGGCATGGATCTTCTGTCCCGGTCGCAGATTGAGTCTCTCGCGAACCTCGCGGGGGATGACGACTTGGTAGCGGGAGGAGATGGTCACGACACTCATGTTTAGAAGTCTCGCCGAAGATCCTGGGCTTCGCGGACGCGGCCACCATTGGCCAAGAGCGCCCTCCTCCGGCCCGCGCGACGGAACGCGGAGTTCGAGGCCCGGTTCGTGGCGATCCGGGACTTGGGTTCCGCCCGTAATGAGAGGTCGTCAAGCACGCTCGAGCCTGCTCGAACGGTTACGATTACCGAGGCTGCGTTTCGTGGCCACGCCAAAGCGACACGAGACTCGATCGATTGGGAGGCCACGCATGGAAGTGCGCCATACCTCAGGTGCGGACACCGGCACCCGTCTCCAGCGCGACCGCGACATGCTCGTTCGAACTGGCCGCCGAGTACGTGAGCTCGTCGCCGTCCGCGTCGCTGAAATGGCCGGCCTTCCGGCCGGCAGGGGCAGGGAACGGGCGTTTCCGCAGGAACGTGTTCGGGCGCAAACACTTGGAGAGAACAGGATGATGTGTGGACTAAGGATCGTTCCGGCCCTCGCGGTCGGCTCGCTCTTCATGATGGCCGCCGACCCCGCGCACGGGCAGCGGGGACCGCTGGTTGCGGACCGGCCGGACTTTACCGAAGCGGCCGCGACGGTGGGCCGCGGTGTGTTCCAGCTTGAGTTCGGCTACACGTACGAATACGACCGGCCCGAGGGTGCCGGCGGGAGTTGGGTGCATTCGCTGGGCGAGGCTCTGCTGCGGGTCGGCGTGCTGTCCGAAGCGTTGGAAGTCCGGCTGGGGCTTAGCCCCGTGTCGGCGGGCGCCAGGGCAGACGGGCGCAGCCTCACCGAGACGGGAATGGAAGACCTATACCTGGGGATCAAGCTGTTGCTGACCGAACAGGACGGTCTCCGGCCGGCGACGGCGATCCTTCCCCAGACGACGGTCCCCTCGGGAAGCACGGCCTTCACGAGCGACCGAACGCTGCCGGGCGTGAACTTCATCTACAGCTGGGATCTTTCGCAGACGGTCACGCTGGCGGGCAGCACGCAGGTGAACCGGGCGGTGGCGGAATCGCGCGGCGCCGGGGAGGAATACCGTGAGTGGACCCAGTCGGTCGTGGCCGGGTTCTCCGTGGGCGCGCGGGCGGGGGTCTACGCCGAGTGGTTCGGCCGCCTGCACGACGAACCGCTCGGGACGCGGTCGGAGCACTATGCGAACGGAGGGTTCACTTGGAGCGTCGGCGACGATGTTCAGTGGGACATCCGCGTCGGCGTGGGGCTGAACGAGTCCGCCACGGGCTTCTTCACGGGGACGGGACTCGTCGTCAGGATGCCGTGAATGGGCAGCGCCGGCCCTCACGGCTGCGCTTCCCTACTTCAGGTCTTCACTTCAGGTCTTCGTACAGCCGGCGCGCGATGGCGTAGGGGGAGGCCCCGGAATCCAGCGTTTCGGGAGAGAATCGGCGCCAGATCCGCTGCGCGTCGCGTTGGGAGCGGCGCAGCAGGGCGTCGTGTGCGCGGCGGAGGCGGGCAGCCTGGCGGTTTGACGCCAGCTTCCCGGTCGAGGTCAGCCAGTCGAAGTGCCGGTCGAGGTGATCGGCCAACTCCTCTACGCCGCGCGCTTCGGACGCGACGGTCTGGATGATCGGCATCCGCCACTCGGCTTCGACCTCCGGCACGGGGTCGGCCAGCGGGCGTCCAGTCGGCGCCCGGCGGGTCGTGGTCG
Organism: Candidatus Palauibacter poriticola; assembly: GCA_012270965.1. Classification (GTDB taxonomy): domain Bacteria; phylum Gemmatimonadota; class Gemmatimonadetes; order Palauibacterales; family Palauibacteraceae; genus Palauibacter; species Palauibacter poriticola. The sequence goes on along the minus strand of JAAXHJ010000069.1, from coordinate 30,576 downwards.
GGCCAGTCGGTGCCCGGCGGGTCGTGGTCGGGCGGGTCCGGGGGCGGTTCGCGAAGCGGATCGACGTGATGATCGCGATCTCCTTCTCCAGTCGGTCGGCGCCGGGACGGTCCGACTTGTTGATGACGAAAAGATCCGCCACCTCCATGAGCCCCGCCTTCATGGCCTGCACGCCATCGCCGGATTCGGGGACGAGGACGACGGCGGTGGTGTCGGCGGAGACGGCGATGTCGAGTTCCGCCTGGCCCACGCCGAGCGTCTCCAAGATCACGCGGTCGTAACCGGCGGCGTCCATGAGATCGGCGGCTTCCCGGGTCGCGGTCGCGAGACCGCCGAGCGAGCCGCGGCTCGCCATTGAGCGGATGAACACGCCGGGTTCGGTGGAGAGTTCTACCATGCGGATGCGGTCGCCGAGAAGGGCCCCGCCGGTGAACGGACTCGTCGGGTCCACGGCTACGATCCCGACCGTGAGCGACCGGTCGAGGTAGTGCCGCGTGAGCGCGGCGGTGAGCGTCGACTTGCCGGCGCCGGGCGGCCCCGTGATGCCGATGCGGCGCGCCCGCCCGGTGCGCCCGTCCAGCCGTTCGAGAAGCGCCTCGAATCCGTCGCTCTCGTTCTCCACATGCGAGATCCCCCGGGCCAGCGCCAAGGGCTCGCCGCCCGCGATGCGGTCGGCGAGTCCCCCCGCATCGAACGCCTCACTCACTCCGCAGCTCCTCGCAGCCGGAGGCTCTCGTGCACCTTGAGGCTCCGGCGCACCCGGAGGCTGCCGCCCTCCCGGCGCTCACAGGAGGAACCGGGTCGCGAGCCCCAGCAGCAGAACGAACCCGAACAGATCCGTGAAGGTCGTGACGAAGACCGACGACGCGACCGCCGGGTCCACGCCGGACCGCTCCAGCAGGATCGGGAAGAACGCACCCAGCGCGGAGGCTACGGCGAGGTTCCCCCACATCGCGATCATCACGACGAACCCGAAGATCACCTCGGTTTGCGGAAGCAGCAGCGAGACGAGCGCCACGAGCAACCCGATCGCGAGTCCGTTCACCAGACCCACGACGAGTTCCTTGACGACGGCGGACCAGCGTTCTCCCGGCAGTTCGTCGGCGAGCGCGATGCGGCGAATCGTGACCGCCAGCGCCTGCGTTCCCGCGTTTCCACCCAGGCCCGCGATCACCGGCATCACGGCCGCGAGAATCGCCAACTGCTCGATCGTGTCTCGGTACAGCCACACCGCAACCGCGGCGACCGAGAGCGTAAGCGTGTTCACCGCGAGCCACGGCAGCCGGCTCCGGATCGCGCCGAGCGTCGTCCCGCGTAGCTGCTCCTCGTCCGACACCGCGGCGAAGCGCAGGATGTCCTCGGTGACCTCCGCCTCGACGACATCGATCACGTCGTCGAAGGTGATCTGTCCCACCAGCCGGCCCTCGCCGTCGACGACCCCGATCGCGGCGAGGTTGTAGCGGGACAGCAGCCTCCCCACCTCCTCCTGGTCGAGATCCACCGAAACCACGGCCGGGGGCTCCTCGAGCAGATCGGAGATGGGCGTCTCCGGCGCCGCGAGCACGAGATCCCGCAGGGTGACGACGCCGCGCAGCCGCATCCCCTGCCCGACGACGAACACGGTGTAGAGGTCCTCGCTCTCCTCCGCCTGCGCCCGAAGCTCCTCGATCGCCGCGGCCGCCGTCGCCTCGAAGTCCACCGCGCACAGCTCGCGGGTCATGATCCCGCCCGCCGACTCCTCCGGATACTCGAGTAGGCGCCGGATTCCCCGCTCTTCCTCGTCCGGCACCGACTCGAAGACGTAGGCCTGGTCCTCCGGGTCGAGTTCGCCGACGAGATCGGCCGCGTCGTCGTCCGCGAGTTCCTCGAAGATCTCGGCGATCCGCACCGGCTGCAGGCTCGCGAGCAGTTCGCCAGGCCTTTCCTCCTCCTCCATCTCGGCGAGGGCGTCAGAGGCGAGCGCGGCCGGGATGAAATTGAGGAGGGCCTTGCGTTCCGCCTTCTCGACGTGCTCGAGCACGTCCGCCATGTCGCTTGGATGGAGCGGTTCAACGAACGCGAGGAGCGCGTCGATGTCGCCCGCCCAGAGGTGGACTCGGATCTCGTCGATCAGGAGCCGGCGCTGATCTTCCGGATTCTCGTGCATGCTTGCTCGGGGAGCCGGCCCGCGGAGACGGGCGGTTCGTGGACCAGGCCTTCGGGAAGACCGCGGAAGACGGGGAATGCTACGCGCGGCCGCGGAAGTCGGCCAGCAGCCGCGCCAGCAGCCCCTCCTGAAGTTCGAACATCGGAGAGGCGTAGCGCGCCTCGCCTTCCGGATGGTCGTGTCCGAGCAGATGAAGGATGCCGTGGATGAGGAGGCGGAGGACTTCCTCGCCCGGATCGAGCCCCATTTCGCGCGCCGAAGTCTCGGCAGCTTCCGGGGAGATGTAGATGTCGCCGACGAGCGGATCCTCGCCGAGCCCGAACGCCAGCACGTCCGTGACGTCGTCGACGCCGTGGTAGTCCCGGTTCAGGGCGCGCATGGATTCCGCCGGGAGAAAGGTGACGGATATCTCGGCGCCCTCACCCGCGGCGCCCCCACCGGCCTCGCGATCCTGTCCCGCCGCGGCCTCCCGGGCCTGTCCCGCCGCAGCCTCCCCGCCCTGTCCCGCCGCGGCCTCCCGGGCCGGTGCCGCGCGCCCCGTGCGGAGGGCCGCCCGCGCGGCCGCCTTCAACTCAACCTCGGGGGGGCCGCGCCAACCATCTCCCCCACCGGAGGGGAAGTTGAGGCGGACTTCCGGCGGCACGGGTTCGGTCAATCCGTCCGCCCGCCGGCAACTCCTTGCGGCCCCGCAGCCGGCTCCGCGGCCGGCTCCGCGGCCGCCTCCGGGTCTGCGGGCGACTGCGGGTCCGCGGCCGACTGCGGCTCTGTGGTCGGGTCCGTGGCCGGGTCCGTGGCCGACTCCGCGGGCAAATCCAATGCGGGGATGGGACCGGTGTCGCCCTGCGCGGCCTGTTCGAGGTCGATCGGCGCCGACGCGCCCTCCTCCCCGGTGGTCACCGCCTCCTCCAAGTCGCTCTTTCCCCGCCCGCGGGTGGCTGGCACCTCACCGGCACCGCCGGACGTCTCGCCGGGCGCCGTCGGCTTCGGATAGTCGATGCGGTGGTGATAGAGCCCCGTGAGGACGTGCGCGAACTCCCGCTTGACGATGCGGAGGTCGCGGTACGTGAGCGGGCAGTCGTCGAGTTCGCCGTAGTCGATTCGGTCCTGTACGAGGCGGTCGATGAGCGCCCGGATGCGCTCGGGACTCGGGTTCGAGAGGACGCGCGACGCGGCTTCCACCGCGTCCGCCAGCAGCGCCACGCCCGTCTCCCTGCTCTGCGGCTTCGGGCCGGGGTAGGCGAAGTCGCTCGGATCCACATCCGCGACGCCGTCCTGGGCGCGCGCCTTCTCGAGGAAGTAGCGGATGAGCTGCGTCCCGTGGTGCTCGCGAATGAAGTCCCTCACGACCTCGGGCAGACGCGCCTCCTCGGCCATCGCCAGCCCGTGGCGCACGTGGTCGCGCAGGATTTCGGCGCTTTGCCACGGGGTGAGACGGTCGTGCGGGTTCAGTCCCCGGGGCTGGTTCTCGATGAAGTACTGCGGACGCTCGAGCTTCCCGATGTCGTGGTAGTAGACCCCCACGCGGCCCTGGACGGCGTCGGCCCCAATCGCCTCGCAAGCCGCCTCGACGAGGTTCGCCACGTTGATGGAGTGGGCGTACGTACCGGGCGCCTCGCGCGCCAGCCGCCTCAGGAGCGGCCGGTTCATGTCGGAGAGTTCGAGCAGCGACGCCTCCGTCGTACGTCCCGTGAAGGTCTCGAGCAGCGGGAGGCCGATGCCGACGCCGAGTCCCGTGCACACCGTCGCGTTCAGAAACCCGAGCGCCGCGGTCGTGCCCATCTCGCCCAGCGCGTAGTGGCCCGTCAGGACGAGCACGAGGCCGGCCCCCACGTAGGCCGCGGTGATGAGCGCCACGAGAACCCAGCTCTGCGACCGCGTGCGGATCGTGTGGACCGCGAAGGCCGCCGTGACCCCGCCCGCCACGGTCACCATGGGGGCCGCGAGTCCCGCGAAGTGCGGCTGGCCCATTAGGATCCCCGTGATCGTCGAGACGACGACGAGGCCGAGGAGGCTGTCGAACAGCGCCGCCGCGAGGAGGCCCGCAAGCGCGACCGGCACGAGCGCGGGCGAGCCCCCCGCGACGGCCACGGCGCCGGCCGGCCCCATCACCATGACGACGAGCCCGAGCAGCACGGTGAAGCTGGGGAGGTCCTCGTAGATGTCGCGGCGAAAGCGGAACGTCGCGAAGACGAGAATCCCGAGCATGCTCACGACGAGGAGGACCATGCCCACGTTGCGGAGGAGGTTCGATGTCGTGCGCGTCCCTCCGCGCTCCAGGATCTGGGCCTCGTAGGCGAGGAGTCGGCGGTATTCCTCCTCCGTCACCACCGTGTTCTCGGTGATGATGCGCTCTTCCTCGAGCACGAAGCCCTCGACCTGCGGGATCGCGGCCCGGGCCTGCTCCCGCGCCTGCCGGGTCGCGTCCTGGTCGATGCGCAGCGTCGGCTGTCCCATGAGGACAAGTTGCTGAAAGAGCGCCGCGCCCCCCGGCGAAAGCCGGTCTCCCACGCCCTCCAGCGTTACCCGCGTGAAATCGCCCAGCCGGACGAGATCCCCGACGGCGCGCACGCGGTCGTCGCCGGAAGGTCCCTCGCGCACGACAACGTTCGCGGCGCTGATGTCCGCGAGTTCGCTGCCGCGGATCACACCCCCGCGCATTCCCTCGAAGGCCGTCTCGAGTTCTTCGCGCAGCCGGACGCGCGACGCCCCGTCGAGGAGGAAGTCGACCTGGAGCGAGTCGATCACTCCGTCGGCCGAGAGGTCGATCCCGATCCCCCCCGCGACCCGCCGAACCTCGTCCCGGACGAGCGCGGCACCCGACGCGACCGGGAGTTCCTGCTCCTCGCTTCGCGCTTCCGCCGCAAGGATGGTGGAATCGAGCTGCGCGAAGAAGGCGTTCACGCGCTCGACGATGCTGTCCGCGCGCGAGGGTTCGAAGCGCAGCCTCGGCGTCACGCCGGCCTCCGCCTCGTCCTGCTGCTCCCGGAGGCGGTCCGGATCCTTGGGAACGTCGAAATCGAAGTCCGCGTTGATCGTCTGCCGGGCGACGCTGCCGGGGTCGATGCCGTCGAACCCGCTCGGCGTCCGCTGCGGGAACATCAGGGGCACGGCGAGGGCGATGACGGCGACCATCCCGGCCCGGAATCCGTGGTGGACCCACGCGTCCCGGCGCCCGCCGGCCGGCGGCCGGTTCACGGGGCGCAGGTAGTCTCGGACGCGGTCGAAGAAACTCAACGCTCGGACTCCCGGTACGCGCGGATGATCTCCTTCACGAGTCGGTGCCGGACGACATCCGCGTCATCCAGATAAACGAAGTCGATCCCGACGACATCGCGCAAGACTTCCTCGATCTCCAAGAGTCCCGAGTCCTCCGGGCGTGGGAGGTCGATCTGCGTCTTGTCGCCCGTGATCACGGTCTTCGAGTTCAGCCCGAGCCGGGTGAGGAACATCTTCATCTGGGCCGTCGTCGCGTTCTGCGCCTCGTCGAGGATGAGGAACGCATCGGAGAGCGTCCGGCCGCGCATGTAGGCGAGCGGGGCGACCTCGATCACGCGGTCCTCGATCGCGCGGCGGACCCGGTCGGGAGGCATCATGTCCTCGAGCGCGTCGTAGAGCGGGCGCAGGTAGGGGTCGACCTTCTCGCGGATGTCGCCGGGCAGGAAGCCGAGCGCCTCGCCGGCCTCGACCGCGGGCCGGGTGAGGATGATGCGGCGGATCCGCTTCCGGTTGAGCGCCTCCACCGCCGCCGCGACGGCGAGATAGGTCTTACCGGTGCCGGCCGGGCCGATGCCGACGACGATGTCCCGCTCGCGCATCGCGGCGAGGTACTTGTCCTGTCCCGGAGACTTGGGCCGGATCGCGCGCCGGGCCCCCGCCAGCGCGACCTCCGCCTGACGTCCCTCCGCGCTCGAATCGCCGCGCCTCCGGGAACCGCCGGACGTCCCGCCTCGGCCGGGGCGACCGGAACCGCGGGCGCCGACAGGCTTGCGCGAGCCCCGGTCGCCATCGGCGGGCACCTCGAGAAAACGCTCCACATCCACCGCATCGAAGGGACGCCGCAGCCGCGCGTAGCGGATCATGCGCCGCGCCGTGGGGGAGGCGCGATCCACGTCCGCCCGCGGCCCGGAGAGGATCATCTCGTCGCGCCGGAGGACGACGCGGATCTCGCAGTGGCGGGCCAGCGTCGTGAGGTTCGAATCGTTCACGCCGGCCAGCAACTGCTGGTCGGCCCCCTCGATGGAGAGGCGCCGCTCCGTCGCAACGCTCAAGTCCCGTTCCCTCCGGGCCCTCCGGTTTCGCCGGCCTCCCCGGACCCGCCGCCTCCGCCGGTCACGGAGATCCCGAGTTCCTCGAGTTCGGCCGGGGTCACTGACGACGGCGACCGCTCCAACAGCCCTCTCGCCGCCGTGGTCTTCGGGAATGCGATGACGTCCCGGATCGACGCGCAGCCGGCCATCTCCGCCACCAAGCGGTCCATGCCGACCGCGAACCCTCCGTGCGGCGGGACGCCGTAGCGGAACACCTCGAGCAGAAAACCGAAGCGCGCCTCGACCTCCGCGGGCGTGAGCCCCGTCGCCTCAAGGATGACGCGCTGCACCTCGGGAAGGTGGCAACGGATACTCCCGCTGGCGAACTCGATCCCGTTGTAGACGATGTCGTACGCGACCGCGTTCACGGAGAGGGGATCCTCGCGCAGACGCTCGGGGTCGGGGTCCGCCGGCATCGTGAAGGCGTGCTGGGCCGGAACGGGAAGGCCTGTGTCGGGATCGCGCTCGTAGAGGGGGAAGTCCGTGATCCAGAGCCACTCTTCCCCGTTCTCGTCCGCGGCGCCGAGTTCCCGGGCCGCCGCGCGCCGCAGCCGGTCGAGGGCCGGCGAACTCTCCGCGTCGCGCCCGGCGACCAAGAGGACGAGATCGCCCTCGCCCACCCCGAACTCCGCCTCGAGCGCGCGTGCGACCTCCTCGCCGACGACCTTCGCGGGCGGACCGGACCAACCGTCCGCCGTGCGTTTCAGCCACAGGGCGCCCTTCGCGCCGGCCTCCCGGGCGAGTCCGTCGTAATGGGCGATCCGCGAGCGCGAGAGCGCCGCGCCGCCCGGAAGGACGAGTCCCCGTATGCGTCCGCCGACCCGCGCGGCACCGTCGAAGATGCCGAACCCGATGCCGGTGAGCGCGTCCGTGAAGTCGCGTATCTCCCAAGGGATGCGGAGGTCGGGCTTGTCCGTGCCGTAGCGCTCCATCGCCTCGGCGTGGGGCAGGCGCCTGAAGGGCACGGGGAGGTCGCGCTCGAGACCGTCCCGCCAGATGCGCGCGAACATCTTCTCCGCCGCCCGGAAGACGTCGTCCTGCTCGACGAACGCCATCTCCACATCGATCTGCGTGAACTCCGGCTGCCGGTCCGCCCGCAGGTCCTCGTCCCGGAGACACTTCGCGATCTGGAAGTAGCGGTCGAAGCCGGCGCACATGAGAAGCTGCTTGTACAGCTGCGGCGACTGCGGAAGGGCGAAGAACCGGCCTTGGTGGACCCGGCTGGGGACGAGATAGTCCCGCGCCCCCTCCGGCGTCTGCCGCGTGAGGAGCGGGGTCTCGATCTCCACGAATCCCTGCTCGGTGAGCGAGGCGCGCGCCGCGTTCGTCGCCACGTGCCGGAGCCTCAGGTTGCGCTGCATGTCGGGACGGCGCAGGTCGAGGATCCGGTGGCGGAGGCGAAGCTCCTCCGAGGGCAACTCCTCATCCGGAGGTTGATAGACGAGGATCGGGAGCGGGTCGGAGACGGACACCCGCCGAAGACTCGACACCCGGATCTCGATCTCGCCCGTGAGCATGTCCGGGTTGGCCTCGGGCCGCGGCGCGACGACGCCCGTCGCCTGCACGACATCCTCCGGGTTCAGCTCCGCCACAAGCTCGAGGCCGGCGGCATCCGACCACTCCGGGCCGAAGGAAAGCTGGAGGAGGCCGGTCCGGTCGCGCAGGTCGACGAAGAAGAGTCCTCCGAGGTCGCGGCGGCGGTGTACCCACCCGATGACGCGGATTTTACGTCCGGACCACGAGGCCTCGACCTGTCCGCAACTCGCGTCGCGCAAGGCGGTCTCGAGGGAGGCCGGCTCACGCCGTTCGGTCGGTAGCGATAGTTTGGTCAGGAGAACTCGCGGCGCAAGGGAGTCGGCTCGGAATCGTTCTGAGGAGTGCGGAACGCCGCGGAAGATAGCCGATTTTCGGCGGCGACAGCAAGAAGCGGGGGATGACGGATAGCACACGAGCGGAGCTGCTCGCGGAGTCGGGTGACGGCGGACGGGAGCGGCTGGCGGCGTTTCTCGCCGCGCGCGGAGAGCCGGCGTACCGGGCGCGGCAGGTCGAGAAGTGGGTCTGGAAGCATGGCGCGCGTTCCTTCGACGAGATGACGAACCTGCCCGCCGGCCTGCGGGAAGCGCTGGACACGGCCTTCTCGCTCACTCCGATCAAAGCGGACTACGTCGCCCGTTCGAGGGACGGGACCGTGAAGCACCTGTGGCGGCTCGACGACGGCGAGCGGGTCGAGTCCGTGCTCATCCCGACGCGCGACCGCCTCACGCTCTGTATTTCGTCGCAGGCCGGCTGCGCCCTCGCGTGCCGCTTCTGTGCCACCGGCGACTTCGGCTTCCGGCGCCAGTTGAGGGCGGCCGAGATCGTGGCACAGTACCGCGACTCCCTCCGCGTCGCGCGCGAGGAGATGGGGCGGCCGGCGTCCAGCCCAATCTCCAACGTCGTGTACATGGGGATGGGAGAACCTCTGGCGAACCTCGACGGGGTCATCGGATCGCTCGCGTCGCTGCACGGTGGGTTCGGTCTCGGGGCGCGGCGGATCACGGTGTCGACGGTGGGACTCATCCCCGGGATTCTGGAACTCGCCCGGCGGCCGGAGCCCTTTGAACTCGCCGTCTCGCTGCACGCGCCCTCCCACGAGCTGCGGCTGCGGTTGATGCCGATCGAGAAGCGTTACCCGCTGCCGGAGCTGTTCGACGCCCTGCGCGCGTATCAGAGCTGCAAGAACCGGCGCATCAGCTTCGAGTACACGCTCATCCGGGGGGTGAACGACGATCCGGCGCTGGCGGAGTCGCTCGCGAAGCTGGCGCGGGGGCTCATCTGTTTCGTGAACCTCATCCCCTTCAACCCCATTCCGTCGCGTCCGGAGTGGGGTCCGAGTTCCGCCGAGGCGATCGCGCGTTTCTCGGAGGCGCTGGCGGCGCGAGGGGTGGGCAACGCGGTGAGAAGACCGCGGGGACGGGACATCGCCGCCGCGTGCGGACAACTGCGACTGTCGCGGGAAGGCTAACGGGCCGTGGCGAGAGCCCCGCTGCGTTCGAGCGGCGCTTCATCCCGCCTGAACGCTGCGCTGGCGGCGCGAGGGGTGGGCAACGCGGCGTCGCTCCTCTGTTGGCCGCCTTCAGTTGCTCTCGATGTTTCCGAGCAGGCCGACCCAGTCGCTGCCCACGACCACGCTCGCATCGAGGAAGAGATCGGGCTCGAGGGCGATGGCGAGCGAGTCCGTACTCAGCTCGCGGGCGACTTCCAGCGCGGCGCCGAGGCGGCCCGACCGATCCAGAACGTGCGTGACCTCGTGGTCGAAGTGGTCGGCGTTCCCGGTCGCGACGACATCGAAGCCGAGGAGCCGGAGCCGGTCGGCGAACTGGCGCGCGAGCCCCCTCTCGCCGGCCCCGTTGAGAACTTCGACCTTGATCCGGTTCGTCAGATCCCCTCGTTCGGGAATCCCCCCCGTGGCGGAACTCGTCGCCGCGGGACCTCCCGCCGCCGCGCCCGCCTCCGTACTCTCCGCGGCCGCGGCCGGTACGGATCCGGCCCCGGCCAGAATCGCGAGCCGCACGCCCTTCCATTCCTCCCAGAAGAGACCGATGAGGGCGCCGGCGCCGATGAGGATCGCCGTCGTGATCAGTCCCCGGAATGCGGCCGTCACTCGCTGGAAGGTATCCCGCCGCCTGCGATAGGGGGTACGACCCTCGGAACCTCGTCGCGTCTCCCGCCTGGACCGTCGTCTGGACCTCGAAAGCACCTTGTCGCCTCCCGTCGTCCTCTCATCCGCCCATCGACCGTGCTCGGCCACACTACCTCGCACCACCCCGCCTCCGGCCACTTCGGCAATCTAACCAACCATTTCGCGATTTGCGAAAAACGGGCCGCCGACCCGAGCCGGAGGACCGGCGACGCAAGCCCGGGAGCCGCGCTGCAAACTCGTCAGTGCGGCGAACCTCCGTCAGTGCGGCGACCCCTCAGCGCGGCGCGGTGACCACCCTCCAGAACCCGGCGGTCGCGGAGGACACGGGGATCTTGCGGTCGATGAGGCTGCCGATCCTCGCGGTCGCGACCTCGGCCAGGACGGCGTGCCAGTCCTCCGGCATGCGTCGGCGCAGGCCGGCGCGCTCCGGACCCGAGGCAGGGCGGCCCGGTTCCAGGAAGTCGGCCATGTAGAGAGCCCGCCCCAGGGCGCCGAGATCCGGGTGCCCGGTCGTGTGAGAGGCGATCGCGCGCAGGAGCGGCTCGTCATCGACGCCTGACGCGCGCAACCGGTTGGCGCATGCCGGACCGTGGAGGAGCGGGCCGGGCCATTCCTCCGCCCCGTGGACTAGGGGGCGCAGGACTTCCACGGCTTCGTCCTTGAGGGCGTCGTGCAGCAGGCCCGCCGCGCGCCAGCGGATCCGCGTCGTCGCGTCGTGCTCGAGGGCGTCCGCCCACTCCCCCAACAACCCGCCGACCCGCCGGGCGTGGCGGCGGCGCGCGGGACTCGCGACGGCCCAGCCGGGGAGGCGTTCCTCGGCGCCGGCCGCGTGGATGATCGGGTGAAGCCTGTCCACGTGGGGTCCGTTTCGATCGCGGGTTTGTCGGGATCGCGCGGGATCCCGAATATGGTTGCAATGGGCATCCGATACGACTCCCTCCTCGCCCGGGCCCTCGCCCGCGAGATCCGCGACCGCTGGCGGGGCGTCCGGATCGCCGGACTCCGCATGGCATCGGGGCGGCGCGCCGTGGAACTCGCCTTCGAGGACGGGTCGCGGCTCGTCGCGATGCTGCACCCGCTGCACGGGCACATCCTGGAACTCGGTCCCGAGGCGCCGGCCTCGGGAGTGGAGGGGAAGGCGCCGCGGACCGGGCGCCTGTCGCTCGTGGACGCGCGTGCGCCGGCGGACGAGCGCGCCGTGCTTCTGACGCTCGGAGACCGGGCGGGGCGTCCGTGGGAGCTCCTAGCGATCGAACTCTGCACCCGCCGCCGCAACGCCGTCCACTGCCGCCGAACGGAGGCCCGCGCCTCGGAGCCCGCCCGCAGCGGGGCCGACCGTCTCGGAGCCCGCCGCGCAGCGGGGGCCCACCGCTTCGGAGCCCGCCGCCTCGGGCCCCACCAACCCCCGGGGCCCGACGCCCCGGAGTCAGCTGCCTCGGAACCCGGTGCCCCGGAGCCCACCGCCCCGGGGCCCGGCACCGACCCCCGCCCGGCGTGGCGAATCGAAACGGCGCTGCTCGCGAAAGATGCGGGCGACCGCTCGCTGCGTCGCGGAGCGTCCTACGTACCGCCCTCGTCCGCGCGGCGAGCCGTTGCCGCCCCGCCATCGGAGACGGAGTGGGCTGCCGTGCTGGCCGGCGACGAGGCCGGCCGCCGGCGGGCCGTGCTGCGGACGTGGGCGTGGACGAGCGCGCTCAACGTGGACTGGATCCTGGCCGCATCCGACCCGGCGGAGACGTACGAGCGATACCTGGCCCTCCACGCGCTCGCGGCGGCATCCCCGCGCGGCCCGGCCGCGTCCGCTGCGCCGGGCGTGCCGCCCCGGCCGGCCTTCGTGCTCGATCGCCCGTGGGGCCCCCAGCCCTATCCGCACCCCGCCGGGGCCGGCAGCGGGTCCGCCGCCGGACTGCTGACCGCGGCCGCGCAACTGCTCGCCCCCGGCGGCGGCCCCGCCCCCACCCTCCAAGCCCTCCCCGGCGCCGAGGACGACGAGGCCGGGGACGAAGCGGCGCAGCTCCGCAAGCGTCTCCGAGCGCGCCGGAAGCGGCATCGGCGCCGCGCCGCGGCGCTCGAGCGGCAGTTGGCCGCAGCCGGTCCGCCGGACGAGCCCCGCCTCCTCGGCCAGATCCTCCTCGCCTACAAGAACGACGTACCGAGGGGGGCCTCCGCCGTGACGCTGCCGGACTTTGACGGCGCTCCGCGCGAGATCACACTCGACCCCGCTCGGGATGCGGTCGCCAACGCGGAGGCCCTTTTCGACGAGGCCCGGCGCCGGGAGCGCGCGCTGAAGCGGCTACCCGACGCGGTCGCGGCTGCCCGGGAACGCGCGGGCGAGTTCGACGCCCACCTCGAGCGGCTCGCCGAATCCGGTCCGTCGGACACCCTGTGGGCCGCGGCCGGCGGGAAGCCGGTGGGCTTGGACGCGGCCCGTCCGCAGGCGGGCCGTCCGGAACTCCGGCTGCCCTACACCCGGCTCCGATCTTCGCGCGGGCTCGAGATCCGGGTCGGGCGCGGCGCCCGCGACAACGAGAACCTCACCTTCCGTCACTCCGCGCCGGACGACATCTGGCTGCACGCCTCCCAGGCCTCGGGCGCGCACGTGATACTGCGTTGGGGACGAAGGGACGAGAATCCGCCGCGGCGCGACCTGCTCGAAGCCGCGGTCGCGGCGGCGGTCCACAGCGGCGCGCGCCACAGCCGCACGGCCCCGGTCGTCTGGACCCGCCGCAAGTACGTCCGCAAGCCGCGGAAGTCTCCGCCGGGCATGGTGACGCCGGACCGCGTTCAAACGATCTTCGTCGAACCCGATTCCGATCTCGTGAAGGCGATGGGCCGGCACGCGGAGGAAGCTTGATCGCGCCGCCGGCCGACATTCCCGCAGGAACGGCTCGCGGCGGGGATCCGAAGCTCGACCGCGCGCGCGGCTGCCTCATCGGCCAGATCGCCGGCGATTCGCTGGGCAGCCTCGTCGAGTTCCAGTCGCCCGAGGACATCCGCCGCCTCTACCCCGGCGGCGTCCGCGACCTTGAGGACGGGGGCACGTTCGACACGCTGGCGGGACAGCCGACCGACGACTCCGAGATGGCCCTGGCGCTGGCCCGCACGCTGATCGCGCGAGGCAGGTACGACGCGAAGGCGGCGAGCCGTGCCTACGGGCGGTGGCTCGATTCCGGCCCGTTCGACTGCGGACTGACAATCCGCGCCGGTCTGCGCGGAAGTCCGCGCCACGAGAGCCAGGCCAACGGGGCGCTGATGCGCATCGGTCCCCTCGGCATCTTCGGCTCCCGTCATCGCCTCGACGCGGTTGCCCGCTGGGCGCGGGAAGACGCCCGTCTCACACACCCGCATCGCGTCTGTCTCGACGCGAACGCGCTCTTCGCGATGGCCCTAGCGCACGCCGTCGACCGCGGCCCGACTCCGCGCGAGTTGTACGAACGGATAGCGACGTGGGCGAACGAAGAAGACATCTGCCCCGACGTGCGGGCGTGTGTCGAGGCGGCCGCCGCCGGGCCGCCGGAAGACTACATGACGCACATGGGCTGGGTCCGGATCGCGCTCCGCAACGCGCTGTGGCAGTTGCGGCGCGCCCCATCGCTCGAAGAGGGCGTCATCGACAGCGTGATGCGAGGCGGCGATACCGACACGAACGCCGCGATCTGCGGGGCGCTCCTGGGTGCAGTCCACGGGCTGGAGGCCGTGCCCGCGCGCTGGACCGCGAAGATCCTCCGTTGCCGCCCCGAAGCGGGCCGACCCGGCGTCCGGCGTCCGCGTCCGAAGGAGTACTGGCCGATCGACGCCCCGGACCTCGCCGCTCGACTCCCGAAGTTGAGACCCACCGGCGAATAGCTGTTCCCGGCTCTCTCGATGACCACCGCGTGTTTCGTTGTTGGCCTCTCCCCTCCGACCCCAGCCCCGCGCCGTCAGAGGCCGATCGAGCCTTCCAGACAGGATGGGGGGACGTCGAACGCGTCGACGAGGGGGATGGCCTGGGGGCGAACCTCGGCGCAGAGCGCCGTCACCGCGCGGCGGATGGCCCTGCTCTTGGGCGGATCGAAATAGCCCTCTTCCAAGAACCACGCCGCATCGCGCTCGATGGTGGCGAGCGCGTAGAGGCAGCGCAGACGATCGAGCCACTCCGCGACGCCGGAACTCGGCGTCCGCCGCTCCGCCGCAAGCATCGAGCGCAGGATCTCGCTCTCGACGTGGGCCCGGGCGGCCGTTAGCGCGTGGTGCTGGCAGTCCGTGAGCGCATCGAACGAGGTCATCCCGCCCGCGATCCGGCGCGTGACCCGGCGGGCGAGCGATAGAAGGAGATCGGAGCGCCGGGCATCGAGAACCGCGTCGTGGAAGCCCGGGTCGCGGAGGTGGGCTTCGCTCGTCTTCCGCGAGACGACCCAGTTGCGCTCGGCGATGGCGCGGCCGGCCCGGGCGGCGGCGAAGCGGGCGAGCCCGAGCGCGCCGAGATCCCCGAACTGCTGCCGGAAGCCCGTGAGGAGATCCTTCGCCACAAGCTGCATGAGGACGGTGTTGTCGCCCTCGAAGGTCGTGAAGACGTCGCTGTCCGCCTTGAGTGCCGCGAAGCGGTTGTTCGCGAGGTAGCCGCGCCCCCCGCACGACTCACGGCATGCCTGGATGGTGTCCGTCGCATGCCACGTGGCGCAGGCCTTGAGTCCGGCCGCGGCCGCCTCGAGGTGTCGCCGCCGCGCCGCGTCCCCGACCTCCGATTCGCCGGAGTCCCCTTCTCCCGCGGTCGTCGCGGCCAGGTACTCCGTCTGCAGGTCGTGTATGGCGAAACCGAGCGCGTACGTCGTGGCGAGGCGCGGGAGCAGTCGCCGCTGGTGCGCGGGATAGTCGAGCAGAATGCGCTCGGCTTCGCCGGGGGGACCGAACTGCCGTCGCCGAGCGCCATACCGGACCGCGATCGTGAGGGCGACCTTCGTCGCGCTAAGCGCCGCGCTCCCGACGGCCACGCGGCCGCTCACGAGGGTGCCGAGCATCGTGAAGAAGCGCCGGGCGGGGCTCGCAATCGGACTCCGATAGGCCCCCTCGTCGTCGATCGAGGCGAAGCGGTCGAGGAGGTTCTCGCGCGGCACGCGCACACGATCGAAGGTGAGGCGTCCGTTGTCCACGCCGTTCAGGCCGAGCTTCTCCCCGCAGTCCTCGATCGTCACGCCGGACAGCGGCTTCCCATCCTCGCCGCGGATGGGGACGAGGACCGCGTGAACCCCGCGCCCCTCCCCCTCCACCTCGAGTTGCGCGAACACGGTGGCGAGCCGGCCGTCCCGCGCGGCGTTCCCGATGTAGTCCTTGCGCGCCCCGGGGACCGGCGTATGGACCACGATTTCATGGGCGCCGGGGTCGTAGACCGCCGTGGTCTGGATGTCGTAGACGTTGGATCCGTGCAGCGTCTCGCTCATCGCGAAACAGCCCGGGAGCGCCAGCGTGCCCGCGTCCCTCAGGTACTTCTCGTGGTGTCGCCGAGATCCGAGCTGATGGATGCTGCCGCCGAAGAGCCCGAACTGGACGCCGAACTTCGTGAGCAGGCTAAGGTCGAAGTAGGCGAGCGTCTCGAAGGTGGCGATGAAGGAGGCGGGATCGCCTCCGCCTCCGAACTCCGCAGGATAGCCGAGGGCTCCGAGCCCCTCGTCGGCGAGCACCCGGCACCACTCCGAGACGAGCGCGCGGTACTCGGCCGTCGAGAGGCCGGCTACCGTCTCGAACCGGCCGTCCGCGAGGAGCGCGCACACGCGTCGCCGGGTCTCCGGGGCCGGACCGCCGATGAAGCCCGCCATCGCGTCCCGGTCGAACCGCGGCCGGACATCGGGAAGCGGTGCGATGGGCCGCGCCGGATCGAAGAGCGTCGCCACCGCGTCCGGACCGCCCAGCCCCAGAGCCTCCTCGATGCGGAGGATGGCCGCCCGCTCCTCGCGGGTGGGGTACTCGCCGTCGGCTTCGGCGATCGCGATGCCGAGTTCGGTGAGGGATCGCCGTCGCTCGGGCAAGACCTCCGCCGCCCGCCACCGCACCTCGTCGAGGAGGTGGAGGAGCCGCTCCGCCGAGGGGGGCGCGCCGGGATCGAGCCACTCCGCGAGGGCTCCCTCGGGAAGCCCCGCCCCACGGATTTGATCGCGCAGCTGTTCCAGTTCTTCGCTCGCGAGTTCACCATCGGCCCACGCCACGTACAGGAGGGGGTGGAGGGCGAGCGCGCTCAGAGGCCCTCCGCCTCGAAGGCGATCTCCTTGTGCGACCCGTCGCAGAACGGCTTGTTCTTCGATGCACCGCAGCGGCATAGCCAAGGCTGGAGGAAGCGGGCGGACCCCTCGTGCCCTTCTCCGCTGATCTCCACCACGCCGTCGAAGTGCAGCGGACCGTTCGCGTGCGCCGTGACGACCGATTCCCCGGCCTCGTCCGCGGGTGCGGCGGACCCGGCCTCGTCTCCGGACGGCGCCCCCTCTCCGGACGGCGCCCCATCTCGGGGCGGCGCCTCATCTTCCGACGGCGCCCCCTCTCGGGACGGTGCCTCCGACTCCGGCATCGCGCGGCTCGTGTCGATCAGCCCGGAGGCCCGGAACTCGACGTCGCGGTGCGCCCCGTCACAGAACGGCTTATTCGCGGACTGCCCGCAACGGCAGAGGGCGGCCTTCGGCTTCGCGATGCCGTCTTCCGCTCCCGGCATGCGCACCCGCAGCGGGCTGCGAACGAGGAGCGGGCCGTCGCCACCTAGGTGAACGATGCATCCGTTTGCCGTCATCCGATCTCCCATCGCAGTGAATCCGCCGTCAGGGGACGAGTTCGGTTCGTCTCGGTTTGAGGAGAAAGACGCCCTCGAGCATGCTCGTCACGAGGACGGTCCCGCTCTGGAAATAGGGGAACGCGGTCCACGCCCCGTTGAAGCCGGGAGGATCGGCTCCGTACGGCGTGGTGTCGAAGTGTCCGACCTCCCGCAGGTTCTCGGGGTCGCTGATGTCGATGACGCGGAAGCCGGCCTGGTAGTTGGCCTGGTACATCCGGTCGCCCTTCACGTAGAGATTGTGGTCGGTCGCGTTGTTGGGTCCGTAGTAATCCGCGATCACCACGGGGTCATCGAGATCGCTCACGTCCCACACGATCGTCTTCGTTCGGTCCGTCGTGCCGACGAGTTCGTCGAGTTCGTCGTCCAGAAAGAAGTAGCGCCGGTCGTCGCTCAGCCATCCCTGGTGGATGTAGGCGACGCCGGGGTACGCGGCGGCCGAGATCGGGCGCGGGTTCGACCTGTCCGTGACATCGACGATCCGGAGGGCGGTCTCATTCGATGCGAAACACAGTTCGCGGCCCAGGTAGTCCATATCGGGCCCGTCGTACACGAGGCACTGCGCGTCGTGCGTCCGCCCCTGGAAGATGAGTCCCTCGGTGTCGGTGTAGCAGCCGGCGAACTCGGGCGCGAGCGGCTGCCGGATATCGATCATCACGAGGCCGCCGCCGCAGGTGTGCCCGTCCCCGCTCGTGGAGACGGTGAAGGCGGTGCCCGAGCCGGTGTCGATGATGAGGTTGTGGGCGCTCCCGATCCCATCCCAGCGGAGATCGGGCGCGAGTTCCACGGGGGGATTCGCCACGTCGCGCAGTCGCGTGAGATCGAAGACGACGAGGCCGTGGGCGCCGGCCCCGTCCCCGGTGAAGAAGAGGTGGTCGGCGTAGACCTTGAGGTCGCGGGCGCCGCTGCGATTCGCGGGGATGACGCCGAGATACACGGGGTTGACGGCGTCGGTGACGTCGATGATCGCGGCCCCGCCAGTACGGCCGACGAGGCCGTATTCCCTCCCCGTCTCGGGGTCGGTCCAGCCCCACGCGTCGCTGACGCGCTCCCCGGGTTCGGCGCCGATGGAGACGAGAGGGAGGTACGCCTGCAGGTCCACATCGGCGCAGTCGAAGCCCGCGGCGCGGCCATCCTCGCAGCGCACCTCCGCCGATGTCACCGCGGCGGGCGGCACCCCGGGGCGCAGCCAGACCGGCCCCGACCAGGAGCCGTCCTCCGCCGCCTCGTAGACGGCGGCGAGCCCCGCGCTCCCCTCGGATTCGGGGCTGCCGACCACGGCGAGGCCGGGGCGAAGGGCGAGCGCGGCGCCGAAGCCCGCCACGAGGCCCGTCGCCTCCGGCGCGAAGACGTGCGCCGCGCCCCATCCCTCATCCGCGTCCGCGCGGCGAAAGACGTCGACCCTGCCCCGGCCGTCCTCCGCCCCCGGCGCTCCAACGAGCAGTTGGTCTCCGGCGGCGGCGAGCGCGCTCCCGAAGCGCTGGCCCGGCCCCCGATCGCCCGGGAGCAGCGTCGCCGTCTCCGCCCAGGCGCCCCCCGCCTCGCGGGCGAAGAGCACGACCCGGCCGACCGACCCGTCCGCGGAGGGGGCGCCCGCAGCGAGTTCGCCATCGCTGGTGAAGAGGACGCTGGAGCCCAGCCCGGCACCCCCGGCCAGCGCGGGCGCCTCAAGGGCCGCCTCCCGGCTCCACCCCCCGTCGGCCCCGCGCGCGAACAGGTACACCGTGCCGGAGCTTCCCTGCCCCGGCGCCCCGACCGCCGCCAGCCCGCCGCGCACCGCCATCGCCGCTCCGTACCGCGCATTCGCCCGCAGCTCCCCGGTCTCCAGCGAGCCCGCCGCGCTCCACGTTCCGTCCGGCCCGCGCGCGTAGACCCGCACCTCGGTGCCGGCGCCCCGCCCGCCCGGCGCCAAGACAAGCGCCACATCCCCGTCCCCCGCGACGACGCGCGCCGGCGGCTGCAGGATCGCCATCACCCGGCCCATACTCATCTCCTCGGGGACCGCGCCGGCTTCGGCCCGCAGCGGCAGAGCACCCGACTCCGCCCAAGTGCCGTCCCCCCCGCGTGCGAACCCGTATGCGCCGATCATCACCTGCGGATCCCCGCTCGCCACGAGAAACCCGCCCTCCACCGGCGCCATGGTGCGGCCGAACGACTCCCCGAGGAACGAGCCCGCCGACCACACTTCCTGCACCTGCGACCAGCCCGCCTCGCCCTTCTTGAACACGAGCACCGAGGCGGCCCCCCGCCCGAACGCCGGCTTGAGGATCAGGATCTCGTCCGCCGCCGGCGCCCATACCGCCGCGCCGAAGCCGTCCTGCGCCGCCACGGGCGCGCACGGGGCGATGCTCGCGCCCGCGGCGACGGCCCCGATCGCGATCCGAAAGACCCGTCTCATCAACGTCATCCCGGCAGGCTTCGTAGGCGTCATCGGGTTGCTCCGTGCTCGACCGCGTCGGGGGGCTTCATCCGGGCACGGCGTTCGGCCCTGACGTCGCGCACCCACCGTTCGATGTCCACACCGTCCTCCATCACGCCGGCCTGAAGCTGGCGAAGGGCCGCCAGCGGTTCAGCCGCGCCGCTCTCGTCCTCCGCCGCCGCCGTCCTGACGGTCCGGTGCAGCACCTCGGACTTGGAGACGTTCCAGCGCGCCGCCGGCGCTTTCAGCGTTTGCACCGTCTCCACATCGAGCGAGTAGGTGGATTCGATCATGGTGGTGGCCATACCCGCATGGTACGGCCCTCCCCCGGGGACACCAAGCCCGCGTCAACCCGCAAGCGTCACACCGCCAACCGCCCGTCGATGAGCGGGTTCGTGCCGACCCGCTACGCCTCGCGGCGCACGGCGGCGGACAGCGCGGCGGACAGCTCCCCGAAGGCGGTCTCGCCGCGACCCAGGGCGGCGATGAGCGCGGACCCGACGACGACCCCGTCGGCCATGCCCGCGACGGCGGCGGCCTGTTCCGGCGTCGAGATCCCGAACCCCACCGCCACCGGCAGCCGCACCGTCTTCCGGAGCCCTCTCACCTGATCCTCGAGCGAGGCGTCCAGCGCCTTCCGCGCGCCCGTCACGCCGAGGCGAGAGATATAGTAGAGGAACCCCGAGGCGTGACCGAGGATGGTCTCGAGGCGGGCCCGCGGCGTGGTGGGGGCCGCGAGGGGGATGAGGTCGAGCGCACCGCCGGCCAGCCGCCGCTCCAGCTCCGGGTGCGAGCCCACGGGCAGGTCGGTGACGAGGAGCCCCGCCGCCCCCGCGGCCTCCGCCCGCGCGAGGAAACGCTCCACCCCCATGCGAAGAATCGGATTCAGGTACGAGAAGACGACGACGGGGGGCAGCTCGCCCGAGATCTCGGCGAGCTGGTCGAGCGTCGATTCGACCGTGACTCCCTGCTCCAGCGCGCGCCAGCTCGCGGCCTGGATCGTGGGGCCGTCGGCGAGCGGGTCGCTGAACGGGATCCCGAGTTCGATGATGTCCGCGCCGTCCGCCGCCAACCGCTCCAGCAGACGCGGCGTGTCCGCTGGCCGCGGAAAGCCGCTCGAAAGAAAGGGGATGAACGCCGCGTCCGCCTCCCGGTCCTCAAACGCGGCCCGGATGCGCGACCCGGCGCGGGCGGCGGGGACCGCAGTGCCACCGGGAACGTTCAAGAGCCGTCGTCCTCCCCCTCTTCCGTGGTGACCGAGGCGCGATGCGTCCCCCACTGCTCGAACCACTTCCTCAGGTAGAGCTGCGTGCGCAGGAAATTCGACGGACGCGAACTCGTCCCGTGCCACTCCCCCTGGAAGCGCACCATGACCGTCGGCACGCCCTCGTAGTGAAGCGCCTGGTAGAACTCCTCGGTCTGGCCCATCGGCGTCCGCAGATCCATCTCCCCCGTCATCAGCATCGTCGGCGTCGTCACGTTCCCGACGTAGAAGATGGACGACCGGTCCATCCACTCCTCCGGGTCTTCCCAGAAGGGCTTCTCGAAGGTGCGGAGGTATCCGATGGCGTCCGACGTCCCCATGGCCGACATCCAGTTCACGATCGGACAGTTCGCCGAGGCGGCCCGGAAACGGTCCGTGTTCCCGACGATATACGAGGTGAGGATGCCGCCGCCCGAGCACCCGTAAACGAACAGGTTGTCCTCGTCCACATAGCCGCGGCGCAGCATCTCGTCGACGCCGCCCATGAGGTCGGGGAAGTCCGCGCCCGGATAGTCGTGGTTGATCGCGTTCGCGAACTCCGTCCCGTATCCCGTGCTTCCCCGCGGGTTCGTGTAGAGGACGACATAGTCGTTCGAGGCGTGCTCCTGGAAGGCGAAGTTGAACCCGCCGTTGTACATGGCGTGCGGCCCGCCGTGGATGGCGAGCATGAGCGGATACTCGCGATTCGGATCGAAGTCGGGCGGTGTCACGATCCAGCCCTGGATCCGGAAGCCGTCCGTCGACTCGTACCAGACCTCCTCCACCTCGCCCAGTGCGACCCCGTGCAGGACGTCGGCGTTCACCTCCGTGAGCCGGCTCGCGTTGCCGGGGTTCGACAGGGAGTAGCGGTAGATGTCCCCGGGTTCGTGGTCCGTCGAGATCGTGCCGACCGCCGTGCCGTCGTCCGAGAAGGAGGAGAGAGAGAAGAGATGCGCCCCCTCCGTGAGCTGCGTGACGCCGCCGTCGACGGAGACGAAGTGGAGCTGCCGGTATCCTTCCCGGTTCACGTTGAAGTAGAGGCCGCTGCCGTCGGGCGCCCATTGGAAGCCGCCGGACTGCCGGTCGTAGTCGCCGGAGATGAGGCGCGAGCCGGACCCGTCCCGGTTCATGACGTGGATTCTGCTGTTCCGGTAGGTGTCGCGGTGCTCGTCCCCGACGCTGTACGCGATGAGGCGGCCATCCGGCGAGGGAACGGGTCCCGCGTCGGGGCCGCGCCGGTCCGTGAGCTGCCGAATCGCGCCGGACGCCACGGAGACCGCGTAGATCTCCGACTCCTGCCAGTGCTCGGGGCGGTCCCAATCGGGGGCGCGGTAGGAGGAGAAGTAGATCTCGCTTCCGTCGGGGCTCCAGGCGATCGCGCCGTGGTTCCAGTCCCCCGTCGTGAGTTGGCGGGAGGCGCCCCCGTCGGCCGGGACGACGAACACATGCGTCCAGCCGGTGTCGACGTACCCCTGGCGGTCGCGCTTGTAGCCGGCCCGCTCGACGATCTTCGGCCCTTCGGTCCACGCCGCTCCAACCGGGCGCGAGGGAAGATCGACGCCGGCGAAGTCCGCGTGGTCGTTCACCCGGCTCGTGAAGGCGATCCACTCTCCGCCGGGCGACCAGCGGGGAGAGGACGGGCCGTTCTCGAGGCGGGTGACCTGGGTGGTGGCACCCTCATCATCCATCCAGCGCACGAAGATCTGGCTCCCCGAGGGCTCGCCCGCCGCCGTGAACAGGATGCGCGTACCGTCGGGGGACCAGCGCGCGCCGCCGCCCGTGACGAGCGCCCGCTTCCGGCTGCCGTCCGCGTTCATCATGTGTAGGGACGACTCGCGGCGGTCGTTGACCTTGTCCACCCAGCCGCGCGTATAGACGATCCGCGATCCGTCCGGCGAGATCCGCGGGTCGGAGACGGACTCCATCTCCATGTAGTGGTCGAGCGACAGCCGGCGGGTCTGGGCCACCGCCTCCTGGGCGAGCGCTCCGGCGGCGATGGCCGTCAGCAGGACGGCGCTTCCGAGCTTCGTCTTCATCCTTCGCTCCTTCGGCTTCGTGACCGGCCCGGGGTCGAAGTTGTCAGTATCGGAGATCCGCGAGGGAGCGGCCAGCCGGAAAGTTCCATGGGATCGCGGCGTCGAGGGCCGAGGCGACGAGTTCGGCGGTCTGGTTGCGGTGGTCGAGGACGGGATTGAGTTCGAGGCTGAGGAGCCCTTCGGCGCACCACGCCTTCTCGCACACGAGCTTCCGCGTCTCCTCCGCCACGTGGACGATCTCGTTCAGGAAGCGCGGCTCGCGCTTGCCCGCGTCCGTCGCCTCCAGCCCGCCGGCCGTCACGGTGCCGAGCTCGGTGATGCCGTGTCCGGCGGCTTCGATCTCTCGGGCGATCCCGGCGATGCGCAGAGCGGACGGGCCCATGTCCACGCCCCGGCGTCCGGCGACCAAGTCGATGGAGACCGAGATCGGCGCGATGTCTCGATGGTGATCCAAGAATCGTTCCTTTGGTTGGTAGCGACTACCGGCCGACACTACTATACGGCTCGTACGTACTTCACTCCGTCCACAGAATACGGAATAAGGGTTCAACTCCCGAACGGAGCCGACGAATGTTCTCGTTCCACCAGCGCCTCCGGGCCGTCGCCCTCTTGCTGCTCGCACCGCTGCTCGCATCGCCGCCCGCCGCGGCCCAGGAGGAGGAGAAGAAGGACCCCGACCGCGGCCTTCCCCTTGAACCGGCGCGCTGGGCCCGCTTCACGACGAGCGAGGGAACGTGGATCTCGCTCGACCTGAGTCCGGATGGCCGGACGATCGTCTTCGACCTGCTGGGCGACCTCTACAGGATGCCGATCGCGGGCGGCGAGGCGACGCGGCTCACCAGCGGCCTGCCGCACGACATGCAGCCGCGCTTCAGCCCGGACGGATCGCGGATCGTCTTCGTCTCCGACCGCAGCGGCGACGAGAACGTGTGGCTCATCGACGCGGAGGGGGGCGAGCCGACGCAGCTCAGCAAGGGGATCGGGAGCGTCTTTCTCTCGCCGGAGTGGATGCCGGACGGCAAGTACGTCGTCGTCTCGCGCTCGCGGGCGTTCTTCGGACTGGAGAAGCTTTGGCTCTATCACGTGGACGGCGGCACCGGCCTCGAGATGGTCGGCGGGAGCGGGGCGCAGCGCATGCTGGGCGCGGCGGTGGACGCCGAGGGGCGCTACGTCTGGTACGCGCAGCGCTCCGGTACGTGGCAGTACAACGCCATCTTCCCTCAGTACCAGCTATGGGTCTACGACCGTCGGACGGGGACCCGGACGCCGATGACGAGCCGGTACGGATCGGCGTTCCGTCCGGCGCTCTCCCCCGACGGCGAACTCCTTGCGTACGCCAGCCGGGAAGACGCGGACACGGGGATCCGGCTCCGCGAGCTGGATTCGGGCGAGGAGCGCTGGTTAGCGTACCCGGTGCAGCGCGACGATCAGGAGTCGACGGCCTCGATGGACGTGCATCCGGGCTACGCCTTCACCCCTGATTCCGAGGCGCTCGTCATCTCCTACGGCGGCGGCATCTGGCGCGTCCCGGTCGACGGCGGCGGCCCGGTCGAGATCCCCTTCACGGTGAACGCGGAAATCGCGATCGGTCCGGAAGTCGACTTCGAGTATCCCATCGAGGACACGCCGACCTTCGTCGTGAAGCAGATCCGCAACGCGCGGCCATCGCCGGATGGCGCGCGCGTCGCCTTTACCGCGCTGGACCGGCTTTACGTCTCGGACCTTCCAGACGGGACGCCGCGCCGCCTCACGGAGGACGAGGTGGGAGAGTATCACCCGGTGTGGTCTCCGGACGGGCGCTCGGTGGCGTACGTCACGTGGGACGACGACGCGGGAGAGGGCCACATCCGTCGCGTGTCCGCGGAGGGCGGCGCGAGCGCGAACCTCACGCTGGAGCCCGCCTACTACCAGCAGTTGGCCTGGTCTCCCGATGGCGGACGCATCGTGGCGATCCGCTCCTCGCGGCGGAACGTGCGGGAGGCGGTCGATCCGTTCATCGGCTTCGGGCTCGACTCGGAGTTCGTGTGGGTTCCGGCCGAGGGCGGGGCCATGACCCGAATCGGTCCCACGGGCGGACGCCGGGAACCGCACTTCACGGCGGACCCGGACCGCATCTACTACTACGGCCTGGCGCGCGCCGACGCGGTGCCGGGGTCACCCAGCCCGCCCATCGCGACCACCGCGCTCTCGTCGGCGCGCTGGGACGACACGGACCGGCGGCAGCATCTGGCGGTCACGGCCCGGGCGAATCTCGACGCGGGCGGCGTCCCGGCGGCGTACGAACGGTACGAGCGTTCGCCGCGGTCGGACCTCCCCATGCCGCGAACGCACGACGACGACGAGCCGCGCGAACTCGTCCTGCGGCTCGGGGCCGGGTCCGTCGTCATGGCGCCGCAGGGCGATCTGGCGCTGGCGCACATCGGCGATGATCTGTACGCGGTCACGGTACCCGACCTCGGCGCGACGCTCCCGAGTATCGACGTCGCCAAGCCGGACTCGGCGGGCGTCCCCGCCTGGAAGCTCAACGACCTCGGGGCCGAGTTTCCGGCGTGGGGGGCGGACGGACGCACGGTCCACTGGTCGCTGGGCAACGCCCTCTTCACCTACGACCTCGACGCGGCGCTCGCGGACACGGCGTACACGCCCGCCGAACGGCGGATCGAGGTCACGGCGGAGCGCGACATCCCGCGCGGGACCGTCGTCCTCCGCGGCGGACGCGCGATCACCATGAACGGCGACGAGATCCTGGAGAACGCGGATATCGTGGTCACGGACAACCGTATCGCGTCGGTGCGGGCGGGACCGGGCGAGGTGCCCGAGGGTGCGCAGGTCGTCGACATCGGCGGCAAGACCGTCGTGCCCGGGTTCGTGGACACGCACGCCCACATGTGGAACCTGTGGGACTTCCACTGGGCGCGGCCCTGGATCTACCAGGCGAACCTCGCCTACGGGGTGACGACCACCCGCGACCCGCAGACGGCGACGACCGATGTCCTCTCCTACGAGGACATGGTGCGGGCGGGCCGGATGGTGGGGCCGCGCGTGTATCACACGGGCCCCGGCGTCTTCCAGTTCGACTTCATTCGCAGCTACGAGCACGCGCTCGACGTCCTGCGAAAATACAGCCAGTACTACAACACGAAGACGTTCAAGATGTACATGTCCGGCAACCGGCGTCAGCGTCAGTGGCTCATCATGGCCGCGCGCGAACTCGGTCTCATGCCGACGACGGAGGGCGGCCTCGAGTACCGCCTCAACATGACGCACGCAATGGACGGATACCCGGGGATCGAGCACTCGATGCCGATCGTGCCGGCGTACAACGACGTCGTCGAACTGTTCGCGACTTCGGGCACGGTGAACTCTCCCACCCTCCTCGTCTCGTACGGCGGACCTTGGGCGGAGAATTATTTCTACACGCGCTGGGACATCTTCGGCGACGAGAAGCTCACGCACTTCACGCCGAAGCGGGAACTCGACATAAAGGCACGCCGCCTGGGGCTCTTCACGGGGCCGGGGCCGGGCGGGTGGTTCCACGAGGACGAATACGCCTTCCCGAAGCACGCGGCGTGGCTCGCGGATCTGGTGGAGGGCGGCGGCAACACCGGCGTCGGCAGCCACGGCCAGCTGCAGGGACTCGGCTACCACTGGGAGCTGTGGGCGTTGCAGAGCGGCGGCATGGACGAGCACGACGCGCTGCGCGCCGCGACGCTCATGGGGGCCGAAGCGATCGGCCTCGGCGTTGACTTGGGCTCCATCGAACCCGGCAAGCTCGCGGACCTCGTGATCCTCGATGCGGACCCGCTCGAGGACATCCGGAACACGAACACGATCGACAAGGTGATGATGAACGGGCGACTCTACGACGGCGACACGCTCGATGAGCTGTGGCCGAGGCGGCGGCCGGCTCCGAACGAACCGTGGCGGGACACCGCACCGACCGGTGTGGGCGCCGGCGTAGGCACCGGCGTCCGGGGAGGTGGCCGATGAGTCGCCGCGAGAGGCTGGCACGGACCGGGAGGGCGGCGGCGATCGCCGCGCTGGTCTCGTCGGTGGCGGGCGTGCCGGCGGCGGCCCAGGCGGTGTTGGGCCCCGGCGGTCCCGGAAGCCGCGATCCGCTCCCCCTGCGCGGTGCCCGCAAGGCCACGTTCACGGCCAGCGAGGGCACGTGGATGTCGCTCGACGTGAGTCCCGATGGGACCATGATCGTCTTCGACCTGCTCGGGGACCTTTACACGCTACCCATCGAGGGCGGGAGGGTGTCGCCCCTGCTCACGGGGATGGCCTACGAGACGCAGCCCCGCTTCAGTCCGGACGGCGAGTCGGTGGCCTTCATCTCCGATCGCAGCGGCGGCGACGCGCTGTGGAAGATGCGCCTCGATCTCACGGACACCACCCGGGTGGCCGGAGGCGGATCGAGCCTCATGCTGTCGCCCGAATGGAGTCCCGACGGCGTCTACATCGTGGCCAGCCGCTCGAACGGGCTGGGCGGGGTGGCGCAGCTCGCCATGTACCACGCCGAGCGCGGGTCTCCCCTGCCGCTGCCGGGATCTCCCTTCCAAAAGCGGATCGGCGCGGCGTTCAGCCCGGACGGCCGCTACATCTGGTACGCGGCGGGCTCCGGCGACTGGACGTACAACGCGGTGCTCCCTCTCTACCAGCTCTATCGCTACGACCGCGAGACGGGCACGACGACGAGGATGACCAACCGGTACGGGTCCGCCTTCCGTCCGGCGATCTCGCCCGATGGCCGCTGGCTCGTCTACGGCACCCGCCACAACGCGGACACGGGGCTGCGAAAGCGCGACCTCGAGACGGGAGAGGAGAGCTGGCTCGCCTATCCGGTGCAGCGGGACGAGCAGGAGTCGCGGGCGCCGCTCGATCTCCTGCCGGGCTACGCCTTCCTGCCGGATGGCTCGGCGATCATCATCTCCTATGGGGGCAGGATCTGGAACGTCCCCATGGACGGGAGCGAAGCCGCGGAGATCCCGTTTGAGGCGGAGGTCGAACTCGATGTCGGCCCGGAGGTGAAGTTCGAGTACCAGATCGACACCACGGCGATGGTCACCGCGAGCCAGATCCGGAGTCCCGTCGTCGGACCCGACGGCGAACAGGTCGTGTTCACGGCCTTCGACCGCCTCTGGATCCGCGACCTGCCCGATGGCGAGGCGCGGCGCCTTACGGAGGGAGACGCGGGCGAGTTCCATCCGCAGTGGTCGCCCGATGGCCGCTGGATCGCCTTCACGACGTGGGACGACACAAACGGCGGCCACATCATGAAGGTTGCCGCGGAGGGCGGCGAACCGATTCGGCTCTCGGCCACGGCGGCCCTCTATTACAACGTCGCGTGGTCGCCCGACGGTGGGCGGATCGTCGCCTCTCGGGGCGCCGCCCGTCAGCTCAAGGAGGCGGCGGGCGCCTTCTTCGGACCCATCGGCGGCGAGTTCGTGTGGGTGTCGGCGGCGGGACCGGAGCCGGCGGAGGCGGAGGTCATCTCACCCACCGGACTCCGCGACGTGCCGCACTTCGCGGCGGGCGAACCGGACCGGATCTACGCCTACAGCCCGGTCGAGGGGCTGGTGTCCTTCCGCTGGGACGGCACCGATGTGAAGCGCCATCTGATCGTGCAAGGGCGCCAGGGCATCGCCGGCATCGGCGACCCGCACCCGAACGAGTGGGAGTTCCTGCCCCGGCGCGTCTTCCCGTGGCGTCAGGGCCCCGATCCCACCGACCCCGACCCCCCGGCGGAACCGGGCGGACCGCAGCCGGCCGGGCTCATCGTGCTGTCCCCGGCGGGCGACCGGGCCTTCGTGCAGTTCGGGAGAGATCTCTTCGTCGTGGACCTCGCCGAAGTCGGGGACACCCCTCCGACCATCACGCTGTTCCGGGTCGACGATGCCCCCGTACCGGTGCGGAAGGTCACTGATGTCGGTGGTGAGTTCGCCTCGTGGGCGTCCGATGGCGGCGCCCTCCACTGGGCCTTGGGGAACGTCCTCTTCACCTACGATCTGGACCACGTCGAGGCCGAGGAGGAGGAGGAGGAGGTCACGGCCCACGCGCGCGCCCTCCTGCGCGTGAGAGCGGCGGCGATCACCGACACGCTCGGCGAGAAGCGGGCCGAGGCGGACAGCCTCGAGAACGCCGACGATGAGGTGCCGGAGGAGCTGGAGGACGAGATCACGCGACTCCAGGCCGACTCCGTGCAGGTCGTGGCCGACTCCCTGCTGGCCCGCGCCGACTCGATCCGGCAGGCGGCGGAGGAGGTGGCCGCGAAATCGGCCGCCGTGCGGGCGGGCGACGAGGAAGTCCTCGCGGACACGACGGAGACGTACGAGGCGCACGAACGCCGCATCGAGGCGATGCTGCCGCGGGACATCCCGCGCGGCACGGTCGCACTCGCGGGTGGGCGGATCATCACGATGGCGGAGATCCCCGACGACCCGCCGAGCGATCCGGAGGCACCCGGCGACACGGCCGCGGCGGCCGCCGACACCACCGCGGCGGCGGAAGTCGGCGCCGAGGATGAGCCGGAAGAACCCGCCATGAAACCGCGCATCATCGAGGACGGCGTCGTCCTCGTGACGGACAACCGCATCGTCGCCGTGGGTCCCGCCGACTCGGTCGAGGTTCCGGACGGCGCCACCGTCATCGACGTCGGCGGAAAGACGCTCGTCCCCGGCTTCATCGACACCCACTACCACGCGCAATGGCTCGTGCCGGAGGTCCATCCGGAGGAGGTGTGGCAGTACCTCGCGACGCTCTCCTACGGCGTCACGATGACGCGCGACCCGCAGACCGCGACGACCGACATCCTGAGCTACACGGATCGAGTGCGGACCGGCGGCATGACCGGCCCGCGCATCTACTCGACGGGACCCGGTGTGTTCGCGGGCGAGAACATCCGCGACGCGGACCACGCGAAGACGATCCTGCGGCGCTACGCGGAGTACTTCGACACGAAGACGCTCAAGATGTACATGACGGGCAACCGCCAGCAGCGGCAGTGGATCATCCAGGCGGCGCGGGACCTCGAACTCATGCCCACGACCGAGGGCGGGCTCGATTACAAGATCGACATCACGCACGCGATCGACGGATACCCCGGCATCGAACACAATCTCCCGATCGCGCCCATCTATTCGGATGTCGTCGAACTCTTCAAGACGTCGCAGACGACGAACAGTCCAACCCTGCTCGTGTCCTACGGCGGCCCGTTCGGGGAGAACTACTTCTATACCCACGAGGATGTGGTGGGGGACGAGAAGCTCGCGACGTTCGTGCCCAAGGCGAACATCGACGCGCGGGCGCGGCGGCGGGGGCCCGGCGCGGGCGGGAGCCCCGGAGAAGGAGGCTGGTTCCTCGAGGAGGAGTACGTCTTCCGGCGCCAAGGCGAGTTCGTGAAGAAGATGCTCGAGGCGGACGCCCGCATGGCCGTGGGGAGTCACGGGCAGATCCAGGGTGTGGGCTACCACTGGGAGCTGTGGGCGATGGCNNNCTCGGGGCCGAGGCGATCGGCTTCGGGAAGGAACTCGGGAGCATCGAGGAAGGGAAGTTCGCGGACATCGTGGTCCTCAATTCGAACCCGCTCGACGATCTGCGGAGTACGGTCGACATCCACTATGTGATGAAGGACGGGCGACTGTACGACGGGACGACGCTGGACGAAGTCTATCCCGAGGCGCGCGCCCTCGAGCGGCGGCGCCCGCCCGAGGAGGCCGCCGCGAGCGCTTCGGCCGGGATTCGCACACCGTAGGGGCGGGCGGCAGGTGCGCCCCGGTGTCGGTGCCGGGCAGCCCCGGTGCCCCGGCGGCGGGTGGCCCGATGTCCGGGCGGGGGTGGGCGAGCGAAGCGTCGGCGGTGGCTTGCTGGTGAACGCCGCATCTCGGCTGAGCGGGCGGGGGGCACCTAGTCGCGGGGCGGGCGGTTCCGCAGGTCGAGCGGACGGGGCGGGCG
>JAAXHJ010000073.1 GCA_012270965.1 Candidatus Palauibacter poriticola | reverse complement strand
CGCCGCCGTCAGCGTCGTCTTCCCGTGGTCCACGTGTCCGATCGTGCCCACGTTCACGTGCGGCTTCGTCCGCTCGAACTTTTCCTTCGCCATCGCCCCTCGTTTCCCCCCGTCTGTCTGCGGCCCGCCCGCGAACGGCGCCCCGCCGTCTACGAACCGTTGGCGGGGTGACCCCGCGGCGGGCGCTCCTCGTTGCTCCCGCGCGGGCTACGCCCCTTGTTTCCTCAGTGGTCTCGTGAAGGTGGTGGGGGGAGGATTCGAACCTCCGAAGGCATGAGCCAGCAGATTTACAGTCTGCCCCGTTTGGCCGCTTCGGTACCCCACCGCCGGTACCTGGCGCCCGATCGACGCCCGATCGATGAGTTCCAGGGTTCGCCGCTTCGGGGCGGCTGTTCGTCCGACTCGACCGAGCTGGCGGTGGGGCTCGAACCCACAACCTCCGGATTACAAATCCGACGCTCTACCGGTTGAGCTACGCCAGCGACCCTTCCGCACAACAGTCTTCTAACATAGGGGCATCCCCGGCCGAGCGTCAAGGTTTTTCCCCGGCCCCGTTTCGACCGCCATGCGCCGCCCGTACCTGCAGCCGCCGGTCGTCATGGGCCTCGATCCCGATGGGGCTCGTCGGCGCCGCGGTCGGGCACCTGCGGGGGCATCCCCTCATCCTGCCGTCCGGAGCGGACGCGGCACTTGGATCGCGCGCGCCCCCACCCGAAGGCGGGTGAACTCCGCCAGATCCTCCACGATCACCCCGCGGGCCTCGAGCTCGGCGCGAATCGCATCGGCGCGCGCGAAGTCCCGGCCCGCCCGGGCGCGCTCGCGTTCGCCGACGCGGGCCGTGGCCCACGCCACCAACTCGTCATCGCCACCGGATGACTCGCGGTGCCGCACGGCCAGGACCCCGAAGACGCGATCGAAGGCGTCGACCACGGCGAGGGCGGCCTCGACGCCGGAGGGGGCTCGGGGGTGGGCGGCGTCGAGCAGGTGATTCGCTTCCCGGACGAGCCCGAACACCGCCGAGAGCGCCTCGCTCACGTTCAGGTCGTCGTCCATCGCCGCCTCGAACGCGGCGCCCGCCCGCGCCGCGACCCCTCCGATGTCGGTCGACGCATCGGTTTCCGCCCCCACGGCCTCGCGCGCGCGCTGCCTGAACTCGTGCAGGCGGGTCACGGCCTTCGCCGCCGCCTCCAAGCCGCCGAAGGTGAAGTTGAGCTGGGCCCGGTAGTGTCCGCTGAGCAGCAGGTACCGGATCGCCGAGGGCGCGTGTCCGCGTTCGATCAGTTCCGGGATCGTGAAGCAGTTGCCGAGCGACTTCGACATCTTCCGGCCCTCCACCAGCAGGTGCTCGGCATGGAGCCAGAACTCGGAGAACGTTTTCCCCGTCGCCCCCTCCGACTGAGCGATCTCGTTGGTGTGGTGCGGGAAGAGGTTGTCGACCCCCCCGGCATGGATGTCCAGCGTTTCCCCCAAGTGGTGCATCGCCATCGCCGAGCACTCGAGGTGCCAGCCCGGCCGGCCCGGCCCCCACGGAGAATCCCACACGGCCACGGCGCCGTCCGCGCCGCGGTCGCCGCCCTTCCAGAGGACGAAGTCTCTCGGGTCATCCTTGTCGTACTCCTCATCCCCCGCGGTCCTGCCGGTCGCCGCGAGCCCGCCGGAGTCGATCCCGGCCAGCCGTCCGTACCCCGGGGAACGCCCGATCGCGAAGTACACCGAACCCTCGCTCTCGTACGTGAGTCCCCGCTCGGAGAGGGCCTCGACCAGCCGGATCATCCCCTTGACGTACCGGGTCGCCCGCGGCCGATGCTCGGGTTCCTCGAGCCCCAGCGCGTCCCAGTCCTCGAGGAACATCTCGATCACGGGATCGGTGACCTCGGCCAGCGGCACCCCCCGGGCGGAGGCCGCCGCGATCGTCCGATCGTCGACATCGGTCAGGTTCATGACCTGGCAGACTTCGTATCCCTTGAACCGGAGGTAGCGGCGGAGCAGGTCTTCCCACGTGAAGGCGCGGAAGTTCCCGATGTGCGCGCGGTCGTACACCGTGGGCCCGCAGGTGTACATCCGCACCCGCCCCGGTTCGACGGGCTCGAACGGGCGCAGCCGCCGCGTCAGGGAGTCGTAGAGTCGGAGGCTCATCGCCCACCCGGGGGGAGGTAGTGTTCCGTCCGCCACACGCGGTACGCGGCGACCTCCTCCGCGCGACGCTCGCGGGAGATCTGCAGGCAACCGCCCAACTGGCGATCCGAGCGGTCGAGGATGAGTCCCGCGAGAACGCCGGCCTCGCGCGCGAATGCGAGTTCGTCAAGCGGCTCGTACGCGGGCCCGCCGAAGAGGAGTCGCGCCACGATCCACCCGTCGATGAACCCGTCGACCGCCTCGACTTCCCGCGAGACGAGCACCTCGCAGGCCTCGTCGGGATCCTGACGCACGGCGTGCATTCGTAAGACCGCGTAGCTCTCGTACGCCCGCCCGGCCTCCCTCAGATTCCCCGGCATCACGAGCGCGGCGCTCGAATCCGTCACGACTTCGACCGCGTTCCATGGCCACGCGTCCCGCGCCTCGGACTCGTCCAGGTCTCGCCCGAACGACCGGAAGTAGAGAACGAGGGGATCCTCCACGAGATCGGTCATGAGGGAGTCGGTGCGATCCCGGAAGCGAAGGAGGAGGTCGGCCTCGAACTCCACGACACTGCCCGAAGGGGCCGTCAGGCGATACTGGGCCTCGACCGGCTCCGCACCCGCGAGCCCGACGATCACGGCGAGCCCGGCCAGGCCGGCCAACCCGGCCAGCCCGGCCCGCAGCCCGGGGCGAAACCCCGCGTCGGCGCCGAAATGGGTGCTCCGCGGTCGGCTGCTCCGGCTACCGTCCGGCCCCCGTGAGGACGAGTGGGGGGCGTTCCGCTTCGGAGTCCGACCGCCGGTCGAGGAGCCCCGCGAATTCGAGAACGTCATCACCGGCCCCGCCGAGCAGTTCCCGCTCGCGGGCGAGCAGATTGTTCGAAACCTCAAGCGCCGAGCGCTCGCCGGTCCAGTGCTCCTCCACCACATCCCAGCCAAGCTCCTCTCCGATCCGGTGCGTCACATACGCACAGCAGAACACATCATCCAAAAAACCGTACGGTCCGACCTCATCCTCCGGGATCACGTCATCCGGACTCACGAGGTAGGCGATGGCCGCATCCACCAGAATTCGCTGCTGCCGGGTGAGGCGCGGATCCTTCATGAGGGTTAACATCAACAACCCGTAGACGGGCGCGAGGATGACGACGTCACGCAGCGTCCCCGCGTATCGTGCGACCTGATCCTTCATCCCCTGGAGGTAGGCGCTCGGCATCCCTTCCAATCCCCGATCCGGGTGGACCCGCGACCGGCGGCCGGCCCGATGGGTAGGGCCCGGCGGCGGACGCGACGCCCAAACATACCACCGGCTCTTCCGCCTGTAACCCCTCCACTCCGCCACTCCGCGCGGTGGCGGGAACCCCCCGGCGCACGGGCGACTACTCGACCGTCACGGTCTTCGCGAGGTTCCGCGGACGATCCACGTCGCAGCCCCGCAGGACGGCGATGTGGTAGGCGAGAAGCTGTAGCGGAACGACGTTGACGATCGGTTGCAGGAGAGGCAGCGTCGCGGGCACCGGGATCAGGTGATCCACCTTGCGGGCGAGGTCGGTCTCCCGCCGGTGCACGAGCGCGATCACGCGCCCGCCGCGCGTCTTCACCTCCTCGATGTTCACGAGCACCTTCGAGTAGACGGCGCCGCGCGGGGCCATGAAGACGACGGGCATGTCCTCGTCGATGAGCGCGATCGGGCCGTGCTTCATCTCGGCCGCCGG
Source organism: Candidatus Palauibacter poriticola (assembly GCA_012270965.1). Classification (GTDB taxonomy): domain Bacteria; phylum Gemmatimonadota; class Gemmatimonadetes; order Palauibacterales; family Palauibacteraceae; genus Palauibacter; species Palauibacter poriticola. Next base: position 5,564 of record JAAXHJ010000073.1, on the reverse strand, counting down.
GTATCCCTCGGCGTGGATGTAGGAGATCTCCTTCAGCTTGAGCGCCCCCTCGAGGGCGATCGGGAAGTTCGGGCCCCGCCCGAGGTAGAGGAAGTTGCGCGCGGGGGCGAACTCCTCCGCCACCCGCCGAATGTGGTCCTCGGTAGCCAGAACCTCTTCGATGAGGTCGGAGAGTCCGTCGAGGGCGCACACGAAACGGCGGCCCTCCTCGCGGCTCAGCCCGCGCCGCCTGGCGATCATGAGGCCGAGGAGGGCGAGAGAAACGACCTGTGCGACGAAGGCCTTCGTGGATGCGACGCCGATCTCCGGACCGGCGTGCGTATAGATTCCGGCGCGCGTCTCCCGTGCGATCGTCGAGCCCACCACGTTGACGACTCCGAACGTGGGGGCCCCGAGCCGTCCGGCTTCGCGCACGGCCGCGAGCGTATCCGCCGTCTCCCCGGACTGGGAGATGCCGCCCACCAGCGTCCCCGGAGCGAGGATCGGGTTCCGGTATCGGAACTCGGAGGCGTACTCCACTTCGACGGGAAGGCGCGCGAGTGCCTCGATGAGGTATTCCCCGACGAGCGCCGCATGCCAACTCGTCCCGCACCCCGTGAGGACGATGCGTTCGGCCGCGTCGATCTCCGGCCGGAATTCGTCGAGTCCGCCCAGCCGAGCCGTGCCTTCCTCCGCCAGCAGCCGGCCCCGCATCGCATCGCGCACGGTGTGCGGCTGCTCGTGAATCTCGCGCAGCATGAAGTGAGGGTATCCCGCCTTCTCGATCTTCTCCAAGTCCCAATCGACGCGGTTGATTTCCTTCGAGACCGGCTCCCAGCCGAGGTGGCCGCGGCCTCTGCCGAGATCGACGGTCCGGTGCCCCGACGAGGTGAGGACAGCCATTTCGTCGTCATCCAGGTACACGATGTTGCGGGTGTGTTCGAGAACCGCCGCCACGTCCGAAGCGACCCAGGTCGCTTCCTCTTCCGTCTCTCCGATCCCGAGCAGGAGGGGTGCCCCGCGGCGGGCGACGACGATCCGCGCCGGGTCGTGCACGCTTATGACGGCAAGCCCCAACGTGCCCTCCACCTGGGTCAGCGAGGCGGCGACGGCGCGCTCGAGGTTCCCGTCGTACGCCTCCTCGATCAGGTGCGCGACGACCTCGGTATCGGTCTGCGATGCAAAGCGGTGGCCGAGTTCGGAGAGCTTCGTTCGCAGCGCGTCGCAGTTCTCGATCACACCGTTGTGAACGAGCGCCACCTCGCCGCGGCAGTCCGTCAGCGGGTGGGCATTGTCGCCGGTGGGCGCGCCGTGCGTCGCCCAGCGGGTGTGGGCGATGCCGGCGTTTCCGGAGAGCGGGGTCTCGACGAGTCGCTCCGCCAGGTCGTCGACGCGGCCCGCGCACTTGCGGAGGCCAAGCCCGGAACCGGTGTGCACGGCGAGGCCCGCCGAGTCGTACCCGCGGTATTCGAGGCGGCGGAGCCCGTTCAGAAGGAGGGGGGCCGCCTCCGCCGCCCCGACGTAGCCGACGATTCCGCACATGCGCCGCTTAGACCGCGCGCCGCACCAGAGCGTCGATCCAGTCGGCACGCTCGTGCGCAAGTTCTTCGCGGGACGCCTCCGCCATGATGCGGAAGATCGGCTCGGTCCCGGACGGTCTGGCGTGGATCCACGACCCATCCGGCCACTCGAGCCGGATCCCGTCCTGCCGGTCGAGTTCCGTTCCGGACGGGGCCGCGGCCGCGATCGCGGCGAGAGCCTCCTCCGTGCCCAGGCCTTCGCGGGAGATGGTTCGCTTTACGATCCTGTACGAGGCCCGCTCGTCGACCACGGCGCCGAGCGTGGAACGGCTCTCCGCCAAGAACTGCAGGATGAGGGCGGCCGCCAGCGGGGCGTCGCGCGTGAGGTGCAGTCCCGCGTAGATCACGCCGCCGTTCCCCTCTCCTCCGATCGAGCTTCCCGCCTCGAGCATGCGGGCGACGACGTGGGCCTCCGCCACCGGCGTGCGGAGCAGCGGTACGCCGACCCGGTCCGCCGCGTCCTGAATCAGGCGGCTCGCGGAGAGATTCGTCACGACGGGCGCGGGCTCGCGGGCCGCGACGAGTTCGACGGCCAAGGCGAGGGTCCAGTCCTCGCCCACGCGACGCCCGTTTTCGTCCACGAGGGCGAGGCGGTCGACATCGGGGTCCACCGCGAAACCGATGTCCGCACGCACCTCGGTGACGCGTTCGGAGAGCCGCGCAAGGTTCTCGACCAGAGGCTCGGGAGGACGGGGGAAGCGCCCGTCGGGTTCGAGGTCGAGTCCACTCACCCGGCAGCCGAGACGCTCGAGCAGCGGGAGCATGATCGGCCCTCCGGCGCCGCGCACACAGTCGAGCGCGACGTGGAACGCCTTCGACCTGATGAGTTCGGGGTCGATGATCGGCAGCGACAGAATGCGCTCGACGTGGGCGCGGCTGGCGTCCTTCCGGGCGCTCCTCTCTCCCATGCGCGCGGAATCCACGTACCCGATCTCTCCCTCGAACCTGCGCTGGACGTCGCGTCCGGCCGCCGGCGAGAGAAACCGTCCCTCGCCCGCCACCAGCTTGAGCCCGTTCCACGGCGCGGGGTTGTGGGAGGCGGTCACCAGGAGTCCGCCGATCGCGGCCTCGTCCTCCTCCACGGCGAGAAGGCCCGTGGGCGTCGCCACGATCCCGAGGTCGCACACGTCCAGCCCGGCGGCCCGGACCCCGGCCGACACGGCGTCGAGCAGCGCGGGCCCGGAGACGCGGCTGTCGCGGCCGATCAGTACATGCCCCCCGGCAGGAGCCGCAGCGGCGATGTGGGTGGCGAAGGCGGCGCCGTAGCGGGCCGCGATGTCGGGCGTGAGCCCTCGTCCGACGACTCCGCGGATGCCTGAAGCAGAAACGATGAGTGACCTTGACACGCTGCGCTCTCCACCAACGGTGAGACGGACGCGGGATCATAATGGTTGGGCGTCCGGCGGGCTTGCGGCGTCCGGCGGGCTTGCGGCGTCCGGCGGGCTTGCGGCGTCCGTCCCGGTCGCCCTCCCCGCACGGCGCGAATACCTTGCGCGCAAGCCGTCCGTGGCAACACCCCGCGCCAGCGCCGAGACCGGTGAAGCGCTCGGCGGGGGTTCCTCCGGGGGTTTCGCCACGGGCGGGCCATACCCGCGATGCGTCGTGGCACGCGTCGTCTGCCTCCACCCGAGCCGGAGATGAAGACGTGGACCCAGCCGCCCAACGGTTCGGCACCCGGGCCATCCACGCCGGGCAGCGCCCCGACCCCGCGACCGGGGCCATCATGATGCCGATCTTCCAGACATCGACCTACGTCCAGGACGCCGTCGGATCGCCACGCGACGGTTACGACTACGCGCGGGTCAAGAACCCCACGCGCGAAGCCCTGCAGACGAACCTCGCCGCGCTCGAGAACGGGCGGCACGGCGCGGCGTTCTCCTCGGGTCTCGCCGCGACGGAAGCGATCGTCAAGACGGTGCTCAACGCGGGCGACCACCTCATCTGCGGCGCGGACGTCTATGGGGGCGTTGATCGCATGCTGCGCCACGTGTGGGAGCGGTTCGGCGTCGACTTCGACTTCGTGAACACGGGAGACCTCGATCAGGTTCGCGCCGCGATCCGCCCGGAGACGCGCCTCGTCCATGTCGAAACCCCGAGCAACCCGACGATGACGATTACGGATATCGCGGCGTGCGCCGCCATCGCTCACGAGGCGGGGGCCGTCTTGTCCGTCGACAACACGTTCGCAACGCCTTTCCTGCAGCGCCCGCTCGACGAGGGCGCGGATGTCGTGATGCACTCCACGACGAAGTTCCTCAACGGCCACAGCGACATGATCGGCGGCGCGCTGCTCACGAACTCCGGGGAACTCGCCGAGGGGTTTCGCTTCCAGCAGAAGACGACCGGGGCCATTCCGGGCCCCTTCGACTGCTGGCTCGTCCTCCGCGGCACGAAGACGCTGCACCTGCGCATGCCGGCCCACTGCCGCAACGCGCGGCGGGTCGCCGGCATCCTGCGGGGGCACGACGAAGTCGAATACGTTCGCTACCCCGGGCTCGAGAGCCATCCGCAGCACGCCCTGGCCAGACGCCAGATGCGCGACTTCGGCTCGATGGTGAGCTTCGACCTGGGTACGGAAGACCGGGCCAACCGCTTCGCCGGTTTGACACAAGTGTTTCAACTGGCCGAGAGTCTGGGCGGGGTCGAGAGTCTGGTGTCCGTTCCCTTCTCGATGACCCACGCTTCGGTACCCGACGAGAAGAAGCGGGAGATCGGCCTCGGACCGGGACTCGTCCGGCTGTCGGTGGGCGTGGAGGACGGCGACGACCTCGCGGAGGACATCGAGCAAGCCCTGGCCCATCTCTAGCGGCCGCGGGCTGCTCGGCGGCGGATTGCGGCGGTCCGGGCCGCTGAAACGCAGGTGAAACAGGGAATCGGGGCCGGACGTAGAGCCGGGAGCGCGGAAGCCGGCCCCGCGAATCAGCCGGCTCACGGGAGCGCGTTTTCACACGCAGGGGGGTGACGGATGTCGGCAGGCGACGAACACCAGAGGCGGATCCTCACACAGATCGCCGCGGTCTCGTGGGAACACCCGGCGGACCGGGCGGCGCTCAACGCGCTCCGCAGGATTCCGGGGTTCGACCTCGCACTGCGAAAGATCCTCGCGCTGTTCGGAGAGCGCGCGCTCCGGCTGGCCTTCAAGGCGAACGCGGTACGCACGTCGGAGAAGCAGTACGCCTGGGTTCACGCGCGTCTCAACCGCGTCTGCGAAGTGCTCGACGTGGAGAAGCCGCCGGAGTGCTACGTCTCGCAGACGCCGATCGTGAACGCGGGGGCGGTCGGCTTCGGCGAGCCGTTCATCGTCCTCAACTCCTCGATGCTGGAAATCCTCTCCGAGGATGAGGTCGAGAGCGTGCTCGGCCACGAGGTGGGACACATCCTGTCCGGCCACGTGCTCTACCGGACCCTCCTGATTCTGATCCTCAACCTCGTGATTCTCCGCTACACGCTCGCGGGGCTGGCGCTGCGGCCGATCCTCATGGCCCTCATGGAATGGTACCGGAAGAGCGAACTCTCGTCGGACCGCGCCGGACTCCTCGCGGTGCAGAATCCGCGGGTCGCGATGTCCGCGCTGATGCAGCTTGCCGGCGGCGGCCGGGGCGTCTCTCTCGACCTCGACGAGTTCATCGCGCAGTCCGACGAGTACCGGGCCGGCGGCGATCTCCTCGACGCCGTCTACAAGGTGCTCAACGTGCTGGGCCAGACCCACCCGTTCGCCGTGATCCGCGTGGCGGAGCTGCGCGACTGGATCGAGAGCGGCGAGTACGACCGCATTCTGGCGGGCGAATACCAGCACCGGGACGAGCAGGACGACCGCCCGTATCGCGAGGATCTCCGCGCGGCGGCGAAGGGCTATCAGGACGGCGCGCGCGAACTCTTCGACGAGGTCGACGCCGCGGTGGATCGATTGCGGGATCGGCTGGCCGGCGCCTTCAAGGGACGCACGGAGGATTAGAACTAGAGCAGTGTTGAGTGACACCGGGGGAGCGGCCGCGCCCGTCCTCC
>JAAXHJ010000098.1 GCA_012270965.1 Candidatus Palauibacter poriticola | reverse complement strand
CGCGGTGACCGCCTCGCTCGACCACGGCTCGGCCGCGGAGACCACGGTGACGGTGTCGGTCTCGCCCAACCAGGGCGCCTCCGCGGGCGACGTGACGCTCTCCGCCAACGCGACGCTCACCATCGCGGCGGGGGAGACCGCGAGCACGGGAACCGTCACCATCACCGCCGCCGACAACCCGTCGGACGCGCCCGACAAGACCTTCGCCGTCTCCGGCTCCGCCGCCAACTCCGGCGGCGTGAGCGGGCCCGCCGACGTGACGCTCACCGTCGCCGACGACGATAACCGGGACATCGTCGTCTCCAAGGCCAGCCTGATCGTGATCGAGGGCGCCACCGGCACCTACACCATCAAGCTCAACTCCGAGCCCGCAGGCACCGTCACCGTCGTGGCCACGACCAGCGATACGACCGCCGCCACGGTGTCCCCCTCGTCGCTTTCCTTCACCGCAGCCGACTGGAACACGGCCAAGATCGTCAGCGTGACGGCCCTGGACGACGACATCGACAACGACGGACGCAGCGCCACCATCTCCCACACGGCCTCCGGCGGCGGATACGATGGCGTAGCCGTTCCGATCGTGCGCGTGCATCTCGTGGACGACGACCAGGCGGCGCTGTCGGTGTTCGCGGCAAGCGTGTCCGAAGGGGAGGGGGCCGATCTTTGGTTCGGGATGGCCTTCAACGTCAATCTGAGCCTTCCCAAACCCACTCCGGTGACGGTCGAGTGGGCAACCGCGAACGGGACCGCCATGGCCGGTGAGGACTACATCGCGGCATCGGGAACACTCCGCTTCGCACCGGGAGACACTGCCGCGACGGTCCATGTCAGGGTCGTCGACGACGACATGCCGGAGGCGGACGAGGTCCTGCGGATCATCCTTTCCAACCCGACGGGTGCAGTGCTCCGCACGGCGGAAGCCGAAGGCGCGATCTTGGACGACGACACTGAAGGAGCGCGCGAGACGGCGCTTAGGGGCGTGCTCGCGGGCGTTGGCCGCACGTTGGCGTCGGATGCGCTGGCCGCGATCGGCGGACGCATGGAGTCGATGGCCCGGTCCACCTGCCGGGTCATTCCGCCCAGCCCGGCGGGTGTCGCCTCGTCCGTGAGGACGGGCGTGCAATCACTAATCGCAGGAGAGCTCGGCACCGCTCCGCGGGAGCCGGTTCCCTCGCCGGCACCTGCCGTTTCCTCCGCAGACCTTTGGGGCAGGTTGCAGTCAACGCTGCCGCGCCAGTACGAGACGCGGATCGGCGCCACCGAGGCGGACGGGGCCTGCTCGGGAGGCTTGGGCTTGTGGGGCCGCTTCACCATGAGCGGTTTCGCCGCAGAATCGAACGGCTACGGAACAGAGGGTCGATTGAAGACCGTCTACGCCGGAGTGGATCACCAGCTCGGCGACCATCTGCTCCTGGGGGTGGCCGTGTCCCGCACCGGAGACCAGGTCGAATACCACCGAGCGAGCGACGCTTCGGCGTTCCAAGGCGAAGCGGACATCCTTCTGCGCTCAGTTCTGCCCTACCTGCGGCTGACCGTCGGCGGCTTCAACATCTGGGGACTGTACGGACGCGGTTCCGGCAAAGTTCGATTGACGGACGGCTTGGGCGCCGAGTCGGCGGGCTTGGCCAGGAGTCTGACCGCCGTGGGCGTGCGCCGCGAGGTCACGTCCGCACGCAACGGTTGGGGGCTTGCGCTCAAGGGGGACGCCTTCTCGACCACACTGTCCGCCGACCGCGCGGACGATCCCTCCACCTGGATGAACGTGCATGCGCAGCGCGCGCGGATGCTGCTGGAGAGCCGGTTGAACCGGTCGGGCGCGACATCGAGCATGTCACTTGTCTTCGAAGCCGGCGGTCGTGTGGACGAAGGCTACGGCATCTCCGGCAGCGGCTTGGAGCTGGGTGCGCGGATGTCCCTCCTGAACTCCGAACTCGGCCTCGATCTCACATACGAGGGGCGGTACACGCTTCTGCACCAGGATGATCGCTTCCAGAACTGGAGCGCGAGCGGGGCGGTGTCGCTGGATCCCGGCGTTCGCGGCCGGGGTCTGCGCGTGTCGCTGGCACCCTCCTGGGGCAATCCCCAAGCCAGCGCGATGCAGTGGCTCGCGTCCGACATATCCAGTGTCGCACCGATTCCGCCGGGTTCCGGTGCCCCGCGCTCGGCCGGTGCCCGGCCCGGCAGCTACGAGGCGACGCTGGAGTACGGCTGGCAAGGGCGGGACGGACCGCGACGGGAGCTGCGCGCCACCCTCACGGACGGCTGGCGAACGGGTCCGGGATTCCGCGTAGGAGGCGGGACGAGCCTGAGCGAACGCCTGGGCCTGATGATGAGCTTGGAGCTGACGCACCAGCAGCGCCATGACGGTGGTCCCGACACCGCAATGCTGCTGCGAATCCACAATCGCGGCTGGCGGTGATCCGCCGTCCCATCGCGACGCTTGGGGGTGATGTGAGCGTTTGGTGCGCGGCTCGCAGCACGCGAATTCGCGACCTTCCTCGCCATGCACGAGATGGCGCATAACACACATTATGTAAACTCGTGAGCCACCATGATTCTCCTTGTGCCCTCTACGCTCGGTAACGTATCGTGTGCTCTCGTGCCGACATGCTGGATTCCTTCAGTCAGGAGAATCGAAGAATGCGGTCTCGACAGAGCAACGGCATGTTCGGGGCATTGCTTGGGGCGATCACGATCTTCTTCGTGTTCGCCGGGATGTCCGATGCAGCATCGGCGTCAAATCGGAGTGCAGGAGTGCTGCATTCTACCGATGCCGCTCCAATGACGTTGATCGACGATGCTCCGACCCTTTCTTGCGCTGCACTTTGCATCGACCAAGCGGAGGGTGAAAAGCTTGCGGACCAGGCAGCCAAGTTGTGCGGTGGCAGCGCCAAGTGTTCCTTCGATTGCGACGATGGGAAGCTCAAGAGCGTCAAGTGCGACTGCGTGGAGTAACCGCCTTGGCAGCGGTGCTTCTCTTCTTGATGTCGGCGGCTACGCTCCACGGCCAGGATGCCGATCCGCTCGAGACGGGATGCGTCGATTCCAAGGCGTTATCGGAATCAATGGAGATAGTGGCTGGCACCCCAGCTCCGGGTACGCTGGGAATGGCTTGGGGTGGCAGCGTTGAGTTCCGTGACGGCGCAGCGAATTGGTCCGAACATCCGACCATATCCGCCGTGGTTTGCGACGGGCCGGCCCATAAGGCCGGACTGCGGCCGGGTGATGCAATCCTGACAGTTGATGGTATCTCCGCACGCACGAATCCGTTTCCCGGACGGATCCCCGGAAGGCGATACACACTCGAAGTAAGGCGCGGCGAAGACGTGCTCAGCGTCGTCCTGGTTGCGGTGGCCCGAGGAGCTCTGCACTGACGGCTGGTCCGATGCCCTCCCGGCGTTCGTTGGCCCGCCTGGCAGTCGCGGCGGGAATCTTGGCTCTCGTTGCAGGTTGCCGCCAGGCGGACCGAGACGACGCCGGCGCGAGGGTCGTAGAAGGTCGGGCGGCCGGATCCCGGGAGGCGCGGCTGGAACGGCGGATCGCCGACGAGCCACGGATCCAAGTGGGATCGTCCAGCGACGGAGACGCGGTATTTTACGATATCGTGGGGGCCGTCATGCTCTCGGACGGACGGATCGTCGTGGCGAACCGCGGCACCTCGGAAGTCATGTTCTTCGCCCCCGACGGCAACTTTCTTTTCGCCGCGGGTGGCTCTGGTGACGGTCCCGGCGCGTTCCTCTCACTGGCAACGCTCGGGGTCGGATCGGACGACACGCTGTTTACCTACGATGATCGGACTGGCCGGATCTCTGTTTTCAGCGCCGACGGGGCATTCCTGAGAACCAGGCGTATAGACATCAGGTCCGCATTGCCCGCGGGGTTCGGCTTCGGCCCGGGCTTGCAGGCGGCAGGCTGGACCCCTGCCGGCGAGTTGGTGGCATTCCGGACATCGACATCAGCCCGCTCGGGGCGAGATTCATCCGACTCTCTCGGTCGCGCGCGACCGTCGGCGACGTACAGCGAATCCCTCCGCCTACGGCGACCAATGATCGAGCTTCTGTCCTTCGACCGCGAGGGAAGACTGGCTTCACGAATCGGCGAGCTGAAGGGCAGCGAATCCCTTTTCCTCACCCAGGTTCAGGATCAAAGGGATGACGGAGGCTCGGGGACGATATCCATGACGAGCTCCGTGCTTGACCTGCCGTTTCTCAAGACCTTTCAGGCAGACGCGGCTTGGGGGGCTGTGGCCTTTGGCAACACGGCGGACTATGAGATTCGCGTCACCGACGCGAGCGGAGATTTGATGTACACGGTGCGCCGCGCTCGGGTGTCCGGCACCGTGACCACAGGCGACCGGAACGCTTGGATCCAAGGCCGGCTTTCGGTCATCTCCGACCCCGAACTCCGGGAGAGACGTCGGAGGCTGTACGACGGGATCGAGTTCCCGACGACGATGCCCGCGTTCTCGTCACTGGCCCTGCAGGAGGACGGCGAACTGTGGGTGGAGGAATTCGATGTCGATGCGGCCCGGCGGGGTCACACGCGTTGGAGCGTCTACGGTGCCGGCGGAACGCACCTTGGCGACGCGACGATGCCGGCCCGTCTTCGACCGATGTCCATCGGCCGCGATTATCTCCTCGGCGTATGGAAGGACGAACTCGACGTGGAATACGTACGCGTCCATGACGTCATGCGACCAAGCGGCGGGTGATCCGCGACCAGACCGGATGGTGGGGGTGGACCCAGGCGAATCAGAACGTGAACGTGTGGGAGTACTTCACCATTAGCGCCCGACCGGACGACAACGGGCGGCGCGGATCGATGCCGCCGTTCGCGCGGTCCATGAAGTAGCCTTCGTTGTAGACCACCCACAGATCCACGCCCTCGCGGAAGTGGTAGCGGAAGCGCGCGTTGACGCTCACTTGGTCCGTGGTGGAGTTGTACTGGGCCAGCGTGCTCAGCGACAGGTGTGTGTCAAGGGCGAAATCCAGATTGAGTCTCGCCAGATGTGTCGTCAGGAAGTCGCGGTTCGGCAACTCGAAGCGGTTGATGTCGTAGCTCGGGCGAAGCTCGAAATGCCGGGATAGATTCAGCGCCGGACTCAGGCGAAGGCTCACCCGGCGACCGTCGTAGAAGCTCCCGGCCGAACCCCCGATTTCCCCCCGCACGAGGCCGCCGCGGGAGAGCCGGAGCGAGGCTTCCGCTTCGTGGAACCAGTATTCCCCCGGATCGATCGTCAGCCCCGCGATCGTGAACGGGTTCCGGATGCTTTCGAAGCTCGAACGGGACGTGAGCATCAGGAAAGTGCCCGACTTCATGCCGATCATCACTTGAGGAGCGATAACTCGCGACTCAGGCGTAAGATCCACGTTCCGGTAGTAGTGCTGCGTTTCGCCGCTGAGCGTCACGGCGCGCAGCTCCGAGTCGGCGCCCATGAACCAGGAATAGCCGGCCGACCCGCCGAAGAGCGTGAACTCGTTCCGCAGCTGGAAACCCAGGCGCGGCAGATAGTCGTCCCCGACGCGGCGATACTGCGCGCTGTAGGCGAACCCCTCCTGGCGCCTCCGCTCGAACTGCGCGAAGAAGGTTCCCGCGTCTAGCGGGTTGCGCTCCACGACATCGTCGTCGAAGGACTGGGCCCACCGCAGCGTCAGGTACTCGTCCCCGAACACCCGAACCTCGCTGTCCGCGCCGTAGACCACGTTCGCCTTGCCGGACGCATCGATGCGCGTCGTGACGATTCCGCCGACCGACGAATTTTGATTGAAGATCTGCTGCTTGAGCCGCAGCACGCCCATGTTTTCCCCGGGCCGGCCGGCTCTGGGGGCCGTCTGCATGTTCAGCATCCCGAAATCGAGCCCGCCGGCCCGGCCCACCACGCGCGCTCCCCCGTAAATGCGTACGAGTTCGCCGCGGTCGAGTCCGATCCGGCGGCTGAAGAAGACCCGGTCGGTGACTCCGCCGGTCGCGAAGTCGAAAGTCGCCGAACGTTCCTGGAAGAACTGTCGTTTCTCCGGGAAGAAGAGCGGGAACCGCGTGACGTTGATCTGCTGGTCGTCCGCCTCCACCTGTGCGAAGTCCGTATTTGCGGTGAGGTCGATCGACAGGTTCGACGATGGCGAATATCTGAAGTCGAGACCCGGTTCACCCGTGGGGTCGTCCGCCGTCTCCCAGTACGCCGCTTGCACGTCCGGCGGTTCGCGCAGCGTCGGGATCTGCGTCATCCCGCCGAGGACATAGGGCGTCACGTAGATCGGATTCGTGCGGTCCACGTCCCTGAAGGTGACCCGCTGCGCCAGCGATGGTTTCCCGAAGCCGAAGAACCCGTACTCGGGAGAGATGTCGGGGTAGACGTGGCGCTCGTTCTTGCGCGAAATCGAGCGGTAGACGATGAGCCCCATCGTCACCTCCCCGCCCGTATTCTGGAACCCGAGCGTCGAGAACGGGATCCGCATCTCCGCCGACCAGCCGTCGTTCGTCCGCTGAACGGCGGCGTCCCAGTGCGCGTTCCAGTCGCTGTTGAACGGCCGGGTGCCCGCGGTCCACTCCGCGTCGCCCCAGACCGCGCGGTCGGATCGCGCGCCGTTGGGGTTCACGACGAAGGCCACGGCCGTCTCGTGGTCGTTGTAGCTGTCGATCACGACGGAGAACTGGTCGTCGCCGCTGAACCCGTCGCGGGAGAAACTGTTCGCGCGGATCCCGCCGAGATCGGAATCGAACAGCTGCCCCGAGACATACAGATACCGGGCATCGTAGGCGATCCGGATCCGCGTCTCTTCGGTGAGAATTCCGCCGTAGGTGGGCGAATACATCACGAGCGGGACGGGGTCGATGTCCGCCCAAGCGGGCTCATCGACGAAGCCGTCGGGGTGGATGTGGCCCTGGTCCTCGAGGCGATGGAGAGGCACGGGGGGCTTCCCCCGTCCGCCGTCCTGCGCCGCCCCGACCCCCGGCGGCACCGCCGCCAGCGCCACGCCGACGCTGGCCACCAGGCCGATTCCGGACGGGAACCCGCCAACTCTCCGGACGGCGGTCACGCGACGCACCGCCCTACCAGATGAAGGTGTGCGAGTACTTGATCATGATGTTTCGCCCCGCCGACCACGGCAGCCTCGGATCGAACCCCCGGTCGCGTTCGAAGTTGAACCCCTCATTATACACAATCCAGAGGTCCGTGCCCTCCCTGAAGTGGTAACGGAAGCGCGCGTTGATGCTCGTTCGCTTGTCGAGATTGTTGTACTGCGCGAAGGTGCTGAAGGAGAGGTGCGTGTTGAAGGCGAAATTCAGGCGCAACCGGCCCAGGTGCGTCGTCGTCGCCTCGTCCCGGCCGGGGAACTCGAGCCGGTTCACCTCGTAGCCGCCGACGACCTCCAGATAGCGGGAGACGGTCCACGTGGGGTTGAAGATGAGGCCCACGCGCCGCCCGTCGTAGAAGCTCCCCGCGGATGTCTTGATGTCGCCCCGGAAGATCGTGCTGCGGGGGAGCGACCAGTCGATCCCGGCCTCGTGAAACCCGTAGCGGCCCGGCTCGATCGACACCCCGCCGATCGGGAACGGCGTCCGGATGTCCTCGAACTGGCTGTTCGAGTAGACCGTGATGTTCGCGGTCGACTTGAATTCGAACGACACCGAGGGGCGGATGGAGCGGGACTCGAGCGTGAGGTCCGCGTTTCGGAGGTAGCTTTCGCCCATGAGCAGCAGGGTGACGCCGTTGAGCGCGGAGCTGGGGCCTCTCAGCCAGGTATGGGCGAACTGCCCTCCGTACAGGGTGAAGTCGTTGCGGAGCTGGAACCCGAGGCGCGGCAGGTAGTCCGGACCCACGCGCCGGTAGTAGAAGTTGTACCAGACCCCGCGGTCCGTCCGCCGCTCCCAGCGCGCCCGCACGAGGCTCGCGTCGAGCGCGTTGCGCTCCCTGATGACCTCGTCCCGGGTCTGCGCCCAAGTGACCGTGAGGTACTCGTCTCCGAACAGGCGCAGTTGCGAGTCCAGGCCGTAGGCCGCGTTGTTCTGCCCGGTGGAGCCGTAGCGGGTGGTGAGGATCCCACCCACGAACGAGTACGGATTGAGCACCTGCTGCTTGAGGCGCACGACCCCCATGTTTTCGCCCGACCGGCCCGCGGCCGGCGCCGTCTGCATGTTGAGGATCCCGAAGTCCAGGCCGGCGAGTCGGCCGACCAGCCTAGCGCCCCCGTAGATGCGGACGAGTTCACCCCGTTCGAGCCCGATGCGGCGACTGAAGAAGACGCGGTCGGTAAACCCTCCCGTCCCGAAGTCGAAGGTCGAGGAGCGCTCTTGGAAGAACTGCCGCTTCTCGGGAAAGAAGAGCGAGAACCGGGTGAGGTTCACCTGCTGGTCGTCCGCCTCCACCTGCGCGAAATCGGTGTTGACGGTGAGATCGATGGCCAAGTTCGACGAGGGAGAGTACTTGAGGTCGAGGCCCGGCTCCGCGACCCGGTCGCCCTCCGTCCCCCAGAAGGAGGCGGCGTCCGACGGCTCCCGCAGGACCGGGGTCCGGCTCAGGCCCCCGAGTACGTACGGGGTCACGTAGGCCGGCGTCGTCGGCCGCACCCCGCGCAGCGTCATGCGCTGGCCCTGCGATGGCTTGAGGAAGCCTCCCTGCCCCCATTCGCGGCCGATGAACGGGAAGACGTGGCGCTCGTTCTTCCGGGCGATGAAGCGGTAGACGATGATCCCCATCGTCACCTCGTCCCCCTGCGCCTGGAAGCCCAGCGTGGAGAAGGGGATCTGGTATTCGGCGGACCACCCCTCGTCGTGTCTCGAGGTGACGACGTGCCAGTGGGCGTTCCAGTCCGCGTTGAACGGCATCACGTCGCCCGTGAAGTCGCCGTCGTTGGATAGAGAACGATCCTGGCGGACGCCGGCGGGCGTGGTCCCGAACCACAGTCCGGTCTCGTAGTCGTTGTAGCTGTCGACCACGAACGAGAAGAGATCGTCGCCGCTGAACGCATCCCGGTAGAAGGTGTTCGCGCGGATGCCTCCGGGGTTCGAGTCGTACATCCGGCCGGAGAGGTAGAGGTATTCGTCGTCGTGCGCGATCCGGACCTCGGTCCGCTCCGTCATCTCGCCGCCGTGGGTGGGGGCAAACATGAACATCGGGAGCGGCTCGACCGCATCCCAGGCCGGCTCGTCGACGACCCCGTCCACGTCGATCTCCTCGGTGAGCCGCGAGATGGGAACCGGAACCGGCGACCGGAACGCCGCGGCATCGACTTCGTCCGCGCCCCCGGTCTGGGCGGAGAGCCCACGCGCCGCAAGCAGACAGACCGCCACGATCCAAGCGCGCGGCATCGCGAGGCGCCGACATCGACGGCCGGTGTGGCTCAACGGCATGTACCCAAGATCGGGAGTGGCACCGGGGAAGGTCTGCTCGCCGAAAAAAACACCCCGGCGAACTCGAGGGTTCAATCCCGGCGGCGGCGGGCGCGCCGGCTCGGGGCGCATCGGCTCGAGACGCGCCGGCGACGGGCGCGTGGGCCGGGCTACCAGCTGAAGGTGTGCGAGTACTTGACCATGACGTTCCGCCCGGCCGACCGCGGCAGTCTCGGGTCGAAGCCCCGGTCGCGATCGAAGTTCAGCCCCTCGTTGTACACGATCCAGAGATCCGTTCCCTCCCGGAAGTGGTAACGGAAGCGGGCGTTGATGCTGATCCGCTCGTCGAGGTTGTTGTACTGCGCGAACGTGCTGAACGAGATCTGCGGATTGAGCGCGAAGGCGAGCCGTACCCGGCCGAGATGGGTGGTCGCCGCCTCCCCCCGATCCGGAAACTCGATCCGGTTCACCTCGTAGCCGCCACCGATCTCCAAGTAGCGGGATACGCTCCACATAGGGTTGAAGGCCAGGCCCGCGCGCCGTCCGTCGTAGAAGTTTCCCACCGTGGTCCTGATGTCGCCCCGGAATATCGCGGTGCGGGGCAGCATCCAGTCGATGCCCGCCTCCCGGAACCAGTATTCGCCGGTCGGGATCGGCAGTTCGGTGATCCGAAACGGGGTCCGGATGTCCTCGAACTGCGTGTTCGAGTACGCCGTGATCCGCGACCCCGACTTGAAGTCGAACCGCAGCTCCGGGCGGATCGACTGGGACTCTGGAGAAACGTCGGCGTTCCGGTAGTAGCTGTCGCCCATCACGGCCAGCGTGACCGTGTTCAGCGAGGCGGTCGGGCCCAGGAGCCAGGTGTGGGCGATCTCGCCGCCGAAAAGCGTGAAGTCGCTGCGCAACTGGAAGCCGAGCCGCGGCGTGTAATCGGGCCCGACCCTTCGGTAATAGAGGTTGTACGACAGGCCGCGGTCCGTTCTCCGTTCCCACCGGGCGCGGAACAAGCCCGCGTCGAGCGGATTCCGCTCGTTCACCTCCTCGTCGAACGTCTGCGCCCACGTCAGCGTCACCCATTCGTTGCCGAACGGACGGAGCTGCGCGTCCACGCCGTAGGCGATGTTGTCCTGCCTGTTCCGTCCGAGCCGGGTCGCCACGATCCCGCCCACGAACGAGTACGGATTGAGCACCTGCTGTTTGAAGCGCATGACGCCCACGTTCTCGCCCGAACGGCCGGCGGCCGGTGCCGTCTGCATGTTCAGCAGTCCGTAGTCGAGCCCTCCGAGGCGGCCGACGACGCGGGCGCCGCCGTAGATGCGGACGAGTTCCCCCCGTTCGAGACCGATCCGTCGGCTGAAGAAGACGCGGTCGGTGAAGCCGCCGGTCCCAAAGTCGAAGGTCGAGGACCGTTCTTGGAAGAACTGGCGCTTCTCGGGGAAGAAGAGCGAAAAGCGCGTGAGGTTGATCTGCTGGTCGTCCGCCTCCACCTGTGCGAAATCCGTGTTGGCCGTGAGGTCGATGGCCAAGTTGGACGATGGCGAGTACTTGAGATCGACCCCCGGTTCCGTGGTGCGGTCCCGCTCCGCCGCCCAGTAGGCGGCCGCGTCCGCCGGCTCGCGCAGCACCGGCGTCCGGCGCAGGCCGCCGAGCGCGTACGGGGTCACATAGACCGGTGCCGTCGGCCGGACTTCGCGAAGCGTCACCCGCTGGGTCTGCGACGGTTTCATGAAGGCGAGCCGACCCCATTCCCGCGCGATCGGCGGGTACACCTGACGTTCGTTCTTGCGGCTGATGTAGCGATAGACGGTGATCCCCATCGTCACTTCATCGCCCTCCGCCTGGAATCCGAGGGTGGAGAACGGGATGCGGAACTCCGCGAACCACCCTTCCCCGTCGCGGGTCGTACGAACGTCCCAGTGCGCGTTCCAGTCTTCGTTGAAGGGCGGGAGGTCGCCGCTGAATTCGGCATCGTTGGAGATCGAGCGGTCGTGCCGGACCCCGGCGGGGGTCGTGCCGAACCAGAGCGCCGTCTCGTAGTCGTTGTAGCTGTCGATCACGAACGACAGCAGGTCATCTCCGCTGTAAGTGTCTCGATAGAATGTGTTTACGCGGATGCCGGCCGGGTTCGAGTCGTACATTCGCCCGGAGACGTAGAGGTAGCGGTCATCGTGCGCGAGCCGGATCTCGGTCCGCTCCGTCTGCTCCCCGCCGTGCGTGGGCGACATGATGAAGAGCGGGAGCGGATCGATCGTGTCCCATACGGGTTCGTTCACGACCCCGTCCACGTTGATCGCCGCGGAAATGCGGACGATGGGGACCGGAGCGCCGGGCCGGAGCGCCGCAACGTCCACGGCATCCGCGGCGTTGGCCTGGGCCGCCAGCCCCGAGACTGCGCACACGGCCGCCACGGCACCGCCGAACACGCCTCGCCCGAGCCGGTTCGCACGCCCCACCGGTCCACTCGGCATGCGCCGGGACGACACGCGGCCCCTCATCCACCTCGCCGCAGTCGGTTCATTCGAGCAGTTCGGTACCGCAGTGCTTGCAGTGGCGGGCATCCGCATCGTGGCCGGAGGAGGCGCAGCGCAGGCACATCCGCTCCATGGCGGCGCGCAGTCTCGCTTCACGGCCGCCCGTGATCTCGGCCGTCACGATCCCCGTCGGGACGGCGATCACGCCATACCCCAGGATCATGAGGAGCGCGGCGAGCATCTGCCCCGCCGTGGTCTGCGGCGTGATGTCGCCGAAGCCCACCGTCGTCACGGTCACGATGGCCCAATAGACGCCGCGCGGGATGCTGCTGAAGCCCGTCTCCGCTCCCTCGATCACGTACATCGCCGCGCCCACGACCGTCACCACGACGAGCACCGCGACGACGAAGACGGCGATCTTGTAGGCGCTCGAGCGCAGGGCGCCGATGAGGAGTCGCTCTCCCCCCACGAACTGGGCGAGTTTCAGAACCCTGAACACCCGCAGCACCCGCAGCAGGCGGATGACGGCGAGCGCCTGCCCTCCGGGGATGAGCAGACCCACGAAGTTGGGCAGGACGGCGAGCAGGTCGACGATCCCGAAGAAGGAACGGGCGTATCCGCCGGCCCTCTCCGCGGCGATGAGCCGGAGCACGTACTCGATCGTGAACAACACCGTGAACACCCATTCGAGCGTCCACAGCGCGCTGCGCGCCCGAACGTTGGAGTCCTGCACGCTCTCGAGCATTACGACGACGACGCTGGCGAGGATGACGCCGATGAGGATGAGGTCGAAGAGCCGGCCGGCCCGGGTCAGGTTGCCGAAGATGATGCGGTGGGCCTCGCACCTCCACCGCGGCCGCTTCGAGAAGATCGGATGATTCTCGTAGTCGATCGCCGGACGCACGGGTTCCCGCCGGGACGGGAAGTACGACATCGTCCGGTTCCTGGCCATCACAGCCTCCCGATGAGGGACCGCAGACGCAAAGCCCACACCCGCCACACCGCCTCGCGCACGATCGCCCCCGACATCTTGCTCCGCCCGAGGCGGCGGTCGGTGAACACGATGGGGACCTCCCCCACGCGGAACCCCTGCTTCCATGCGCGGAAGTTCATTTCGATCTGGAACGTGTACCCGGTCGAGCCCACGCGGTCCAGGTCGATCGCCTCCAATGCGCGGCGCGCGAAGCACTTGAACCCGCTCGTGGAATCGGCGAGGCGCAGTCCGGTGGCGATGCGCGCGTACTTGTTCGCGTAGTAGCTGAGGAGCAGGCGCGACATGGGCCAGTTGATGACGTTCACCCCGGCAGTATAGCGAGACCCGACGACGACATCGAAGCGGGCGGTCGCGGCGATCATGTCGGGAATATACCGCGCGTCGTGCGACCCGTCGGCGTCCATCTCGAGGATCCACTCGAAATCCCGCTCGAGCGCCCAGCGGAAACCCGCGATGTAGGCGGTTCCGAGTCCCAGCTTCCCTTCCCTGTGCAGCACGTTCACGCGCGGTTCCGCCGCGGCGAGCGAGTCGGCGAGCGCGCCCGTTCCGTCGGGAGACGCGTCGTCGACGACGAGGACCGAGAGTCGGCCGTCCCGCCCCAACACGCTCTCGACGATCCCGGCGATGGAATCGACCTCGTTGTACGTCGGCAGAATGACGAGGCCGCGCCCGCTACCTGCGGAAACCCCGGCAGCGACCGGGTCGTCTTCGGGGTCCGGAGACGCCGTGAAGGAGGTTTGGGGGCTCATGGCACGCCTAACCTATCGCCCCCCGGCCGGCATTCGCAGGCTGCCCACCGGGACGGCCGCTTCGACATTTGGCAGCCCATCGATGGCACCGTAGCTTCGTAGGTCGTATCCTCGAACCACTACCCGTTCCCCGCCCGCAGCTCGGTCGCCGGCTCCGACCGCTACGGCAACCCGGGCGATCCCGCCGTTCCCACGTACATCGGGCGCGGGAGTTGCCGAGAAAGGACCAGTCGGTGGCACACCCGCTCCGCGATTCGGCGCTCCAGGCGACACTCTCCCAAGGAGCCGTGCGCCGCGCGGGGTGGCTCGCTTCGTCCGTCCGGGTCCTTCACCGCCGGCTGCCGCGCCTCGTGGGCGGGGCCAGAAGAATCGTGTACCGCACTCCGCTGCTACGGAATGTGATGCTGCCGGCGTATCCGTACTGGGTGGATCCCGGGGTACTGGCGGCGATGGTGGGCCTCATCGATGCCACGCGACGGAGCGGAGCCGCCGTCGTGGAGATCGGCGTGGGCCGCGGAGACAGCTCCGTGTTCATTCTCGAACACCTGCTGACGACCGGCGACCCGCGGGAGCTGGTCCTGGTGGATACGTTCGATGGTTTCACTCCGGAGAGTATCGCCCATGAGACCAGCGAGCGGCGCAAGACGAGATCGGAAATCTCGGATTACTCCTACCTGGACAGCCGGGTGTTCGAGCACGGCCTCACGCGCCTGGGCTATTCGAATTACCGCATCGTCGTGGACGACTGCGCGGAGGTGAATTGGGCCGACGTCACGGGTCCGGTCGGTGCGGTGCTGCTGGACGTCGATCTCTACCTTCCCACTCGGCACGTGCTCGATGCGATCTGGCCCCTCGTCGTTCCCGGCGGCGGGTTTGTCGTCGATGACTGCATCGAACCGGGCTGGGCGGACGGCGCCTTCCAAGCGTACTCCGAGTTCACCGACCGGCATGCGTTGCCGTTCACCAGGGTGGGGGGGAGCGGCGGGCTCATCGTCAAGCCGCCCCACGAGCCGCCGCATGAGACGAAGTCGGCAGCTTCGGAATGACCACCGTCCCGCGCATCCTACTCGTGATCGGGACCCGTCCGGAAGCGATCAAGATGGCGCCGGTGCACGACGCTCTCCGCCGCCTCGAACCGACGTTCGAAACGAGGATCGCGTTGAGCGGGCAACACCTCGACCTCGTGGAGCCGGCGCTCGATGTCTTCGGGCTGGTGCCGGACTACCGGCTCAACGTGATGCGGGAAGGCCAGGACGTGACGGATGTGGTGGGCCGCGTGCTCCGTGGTTTGCGTAGTGTCCTGCGCGACGCCGCGCCGGATGTCCTCCTCGCACAGGGCGACACGGCCACGGTGTTTGCCGCTTCACTGGCCGGTTTCCTCGAAAGGGTGAGGGTGGGACACGTGGAGGCGGGGCTCCGGAGCCACGACCGCTACGCGCCCTTCCCCGAGGAGGTATTGCGTCGCCTCACGGATGTCGCGTCCGAGTACCACTTCGCCCCGACGATCCGGGCGCGCGCCGAGTTGCTGCGCGAGAACGCTCCCCCCGACGCGGTGTTCGTCACGGGGAATACGGTGGTGGACGCTCTGCTCTCGGTCGCGCGGCGCAGGCGACCCGTAAGGGATCCTTCCTTGGCGGACATCCGCGCGCGGGTGCGGCGCGGCGAGGCACGGCTCGTCTTGTTGACCGCGCATCGCCGCGAAGCCTTCGGTCCCCCTCTCACCGAGATTTTCCGGGCCGTTCGGGATGTGGCCGATGCACACGACGATGTATGCGTGGTCTATCCCGTCCATCCCAACCCGAACGTCCTCGTGCCGGCGCGCGAGCTCTTGGGGGATCACCCACGCATTCGCCTCACCGAACCGCTCGATTATCTGGACCTCGCGGCGGCGCTGGAATCCGCGGCGCTGGTGATGACGGATTCCGGCGGCATTCAGGAGGAGGCGCCGACGTTCGCCACTCCGGTCCTCGTCTTGCGGGACGTGACTGAGCGGCCGGAAGGAGTGGAGGCTGGAGTCGCCGAACTTGTCGGCACGGATCGCCGGCTCATCGCGGAGCGCGCCCGTGCCGCCCTGTCTCGCGAGCCCGGCCTTGAGCCGCCGCGCAACCCATACGGGGACGGGCGAGCGGGCGAGCGGATCGCGGACATCCTCGCCGCGGATCTGCTCGGCCGGTCGCGCCGGTTCAAGGACTGGTCCGGATGAACATTCTCATGCACACCGTCTACTATGCGCCCGAGGTCGGAGGCTTGGAGAGTCACGTGCACTTTCTCTGCCGCGCGCTGGCCGCCCGAGGGCACACGGTGCGCGTCGTGACATCCGCTTCCCAGCCGGGCCCGCCCGCTTACGAAACGCTGGATGGCGTCGAGGTCTGGAGGACTCTGCTGCCCGCCCGAAACACCGTTGGCTGGGCAGTCCACTCCCTCGGGTCTGTGCCTCGCTTCGTCGAGCTTGGCGCGGAGGCAGACATCCTGCACGCTCAGGACATAGCCGCCGTTCCGCCCTGTCTGCTGGCACGCGGGACCACGGAGACCCCGGTGGTCACCACCTACCACACCAGCCATTTCCTTCGGCGCGCCGGCTCTCGCTTCTGGCGCCCGATCTTCCGGAGCTTCCTGCGAGCCGCGGATCACAACCTTGCGGCCAGTCGGGAGATCGCGGGCGTCGCGGAGGAGATCGCCCCAAGGGTATGCGTTGAGCCGCTCGCGAACGGCGTGGACACCGAGACATTTCGGCGCACGGAGACCTCACGCGCGGCGCGTGATGCGACCCGGCCCTTCCGCCTGATCGTTCCGAGACGCCTAGTGGAGAAGAACGGAGTCGAGCACTTCGTGCGCGCCATGCCCCTCATCGCCCGAGCTGTAGCCGTGGAAGCAGTCATCATCGGCGACGGGCCGGAACGAGCCCGGCTCGAATCCCTCGCCCGGGAGTTGGGAGTTTCCGACCGGATCAGCTTCCTTGGAACGCGCCCCCACGCGGAGATGCCCGGATTGCTCTCATCGTCCGATCTGGCCGTTTTTCCTTCCCTGATGGAGGCGACTTCCGTCGCCGCGCTCGAGGCGATGGCGTGTGAGTTGCCGGTGGCGGCAACGAACGTCGGAGGCCTTCCGGAAATCATCGACGACGGCGTTGGAGGACTCTGCGAACCCGCCGATCCCGCGAGCTTGGCGCGGCTGGCGATCAGCCTCCTGCGAAGCGCCCGAATGCAGGAACTCGGCGCTGAAGCTCGACGGCGTGTAATCTCGCGGTGGAGCAACGAGCGCTTGGCCGACCGACACGAGGAACTCTATCGGGATCTCCTAGCCCGCATTCCCAAGCTCCCAGCCAACCCAATCGGCCGACCCTAATTCTGATCGGAGAGCAGCGGGCGCCCGCTCAGACAGCAAACAGTCAGGGACGGGGGCCGCGAACAAGTCGGCGGTTTATCACAGATGACTTCAGTCGGTGCAGGAGCGGCGGTCCTCTCCACGGCAGGAGATTCGGACTTACCTTGCAGGTCGTTACGATGGCGGGATTCGACAGCTGCGACCCGACTTCACGAACCACCTCGCTCTGGTCCCTCCCGAAGACAGCAGCCAACACCTCCAACAATCCGTCCAAGTGCTCCATCCGGACATCACGGGTGCCGTCCAGGCAGACATCGAACGTGATCACGACCTCGCCGCCAGTCGATACTCGTTGTATTTCATGCACGACCTCTTCGTAGCTATCCGTATGTTCAAGCACGGAAACACAATACACAAGGTCGAAAGACCGATCATCGTACGGAAGCGCCCGGATATCCGCAGTTGAGAATTCGATGTCGCTTCTCAGGGTCTGATTGAGTTTTGAGAACACATCCTTCAGCGTGGGGTCAGAATCGCAACAGGCTACCGTCGTCCCCGGAAAACAGTGTCTGAGATAGAAGGGGAAAAACGTCGCGCCCGAGCCTGCATCCAATATCCTCGCTTGTGGACGAGCCCGAACCACTCTAGCCACCCTGCTAAAGACATATGGGTTATTACCATTGCCGGCTCCATGCCCGAAGAGGATTCTCCGCGCCCCACTTGCCGATGTAACGCCGAAGCACATGCCGGTCTCGTTCCAGAAATGCCTGAGAAAACGCGTCCGTGTGTTCGAAAATCGCGGATCGCACCAAGTTGTCGTACTCCCGCCGGAGAGGGACTCCGTCTCGCAACTCCAGGGGGAGGATGTCGGGTCGGTTGTCCTCCCCCATGCGGACGGAGGGCTGCTGGTCCGGCGATGGCTTGCGAGGCGTCATCCCCCTACCCGCGCCCGGCGGCGAATCCGCAGCGTGTGGAGGACGTTGCCGAGAACCAGGCCGATCAAGGTGACGCCCCCCAGCAAGAGCGTCCAGCGAACCACGCGGGACTCGTACCACAGTTCCACCTCCGACGTCCCCGCGGGTAAGGAGACCGCCCGCAACGTGTGGTACGCGCGCAGGACCGGCACGCTCCCCCCGTTCACGCGGGCCTTCCACGCAGGGTACCAGTTGTCCGCCACCACAAGGAGGGCCGGCCGCTCGGCGAACACCTCAAGCCGAATCCGGTCGGGTCCGCGCTCCAGCCACCTCACCTCTCCACTGACGGGAGCCCCGTCGAACTCCAGCGGCGGCGCCTCGGGCAGGACCACTTCCCTCTCCGGGTCGAAGTCCGGCGACAGCATGAAGGGGACCGCCTCCTCGTCGGTCTTGACGACGGCGGAACCCACGAGGCGGGCCCGAGGCAACGCCGCCTCCTCGAAGACGGATTCCAGTATCCGGCCGTCCCGCGTTTGCGTGCGGCTGAGGACCGGTCCGGCGGGAGATTGCCCCATAGCGAGATCGGGCCAAAGGATGTAGCGCACGTTGAGCAGTGCCCGAATGTTCCCGGACTGCAGGAGATTGAGCGGAAGCCCGGAACCCGCCATCCCGATCAGTTCGCGGTACCGGGCGAGATCGTTCGGATGATGTCCGGCCGCCAGTTCGATTCCGTGCAGGGCGGGGTCGAGATCCTGTCCCGCCCGCCGTAGGGACAGCATGCGGTAGGGCTCGTCGTTCCCCCTCTCGCGTTCCAGCACGGCACGGATGTTTGCATCCGGGGCGGCCCATTGGTGGAAATCCATCGTCTGAACGAAGACCCTGTCCACCCGCAGCGCGTCGGCGGCCACCAAGGCAACGAGTCCGACAACGAACAGCGTCGGGCGGAGGCGGAAGCCGCGATACGCCCATGCCAGGATCGCGAGAACTCCCGCCAGAGTAAACGCGAGCCAGGCTCCGGCCGCAATGTGCGGCACAGCTGTCGCGAGCGCCGCTTGGCGCCCTTCGTCGATTCCGAAGGCAGCCGTCCAAGTGGACGTCAGACGCCCGGCGGAGGCGAGTAGCGCCAACCCCCCCAGGATGGCGGCACCCCAGAGGAGTACGCGCTGCGGTTTTCCGGACCCCGACGCCTCCGGTTGTGCGGCGAGGAAACGGTCCACGCCCAGGGCGGCGAGCGTCGCCACGGAGAATGCGAACAGGAACATCGCCGTGGACGGAGCCCGGAACATTCGGATGCCCGGCACGACTTCGTACGCGATGCGCCACACGGGCGTATGCGCGCCCAGCGCGAACAGGAGTACCACGCCGGCCAGGCCCGTGAAGAACCAGCGCGTGCCGCGTCTGGCGCCGCCGGCGAAGGACACCGCCGCGAGCAGGAGAAGCACCAATCCCGCGTACTCGGAATTGAGCTTGAACGGATTCCGTCCCCAGTAGGTGCCCGCGGCCCACGCGGCGGATCCGTTCACGCTGCTGCCGACAAACTGCGGGATCACCAGCGAGCCGACTTCCTCGGGGTGGAGTGACCAGGAACTCGACCACGCCTCGCCGGCTTCGCCGGCGAGTTCACCGGACGTGGCCGTGCGCCGGGAAAACTCGGACACGTAGTCGACGGCGGGAATGAGCTGTCCTCCCGCGATGACGGCACCCACGACCGAAGCCAGCAGGAAGAACCCAAGCCGGCCCAGGGCCCGGCGGCTCCCCGCCCTGGGCGGACCCCTTGTTGTACCGGCGGTCTCCTGCTCACGCGTCGTCGCCTGCCGCCAGAGGCGGATGGTCCTAAAGATCGCGAACGCACCGACGGACGCGAACAGGAAATACGCCAACTGGAAGTGCGGCGTCAGGATGACCGCCGCGACGACGAGCGCGACGCCGGTGAACGAACTCAACCGGGGGCGGAGGAAATAGCGCTCCGTACAGAGAAACAGGAGCGGAGCCAGGGCGGTCACGAACAGCTTTGCGTCCTGTCCGGCGTAGACGAGACTCACCATCACCGGGGCCAGCATGTAACCGACGCCAGCCACCAGCGCCGCACCTCGCGAGACGCCCAAGGCTCGGGTCCAGCCGAACATGAAGAATCCCGCGGCGATCACGTGCAGGATGAGCTTCCAGCCCAGCGACCGATACGTCTCGGTGAGGAGAAGAAGGAGCAACGACGGCGGGTAGAGGGCGTCGCCCGCGCTCAGCGCTTCAATGTACGGAGTGCCTCCCAGGGTCTCGGGCTGCCAAAGTGGCACCCGGCCAAGTTCCCTGATGTCCTCCGCGTAGAGGGCGCGGGCGTGATATCCGCCGGCGAGCGTATCCGTGCCCACCAGCATCGCATCGCTGAAGATGAAGGGCGCGAAAAGCATGATCCCGAGGCCCGGAAACAGAACCCAGGGAGCCCAACGCGGCACGACAGCCGCAGGTCCGGGATCCGCCCCTTCGCTGCCGCTCTCAGGCACCCTCTCGTGGCCTCGCCGCCGTCTACTTCTCGAAGGCATTCATGACTCCGTCAATCGTCGCTTTCTCTTGCGCCTGCTCAACCCTCGCTCAACGTACCCGCCGACCCGGGGCAACTCCACGGCTTCGCGACTATCGCCGGCGGCCGGCCATCCCGATCAGCGCCGCGACCGCGAACCCGAGGACTTCGGCCAGCGTGGACCAGAGCCTGGCAGCCAGGGCCAGCGCGGCCGCGGGTCCGATCGGAAGCCCCCCCGCAACGCCGAGCAGGCTCGCCATGGCCGTTTCGCGCACGACCATGCCGGCGGGCACCAGGATGACCAGGTATCCGGCCACGTAGGCGGCTGCGAACACTCCGGTCGCTTCGAGCGGGCCCAGAGGGTTGGACACGAGCATCCCTTCGAGCAGCAACCAGAAGCCCAAGCCGTGCGGCAACCACAGTACGAGGCGCGCCAGCGCGGCCCGGAGGATGAGGCCTCCCCGCACCGCCGGAGGTTCGGAGTCGGGCGGTTCCCGCAACAGCCGGCGGCCCAGCCGGATCATGGCGCGAAGCACGGGCGGCGCGAGGGCAGCGCCGATGACGAGAACGCCGAACACCGCCGACCACGGTCCGATGGCGCCGAAGACGCCCGGACCGAGCACGGCCGCCCCGATGCCCACGCCGGTGGCGAGCGTGCCCGCCTGCAGGACGAGTGCCACCGTGAGCGCGGCTACCCCGGAATCGCCGCGGGCGCGGACGTAGGCGACGAGACCCGTGGCCTGCCAGATCCTGCCCGGCAAGTAGCGGGCGAGCTGCGACCCGAGCCACACGGAGACGCCTTCGCGGACCCCCATGCGGGCACCGCAGGCGCGGAACACGGAGGCCCAGAGGGCGGCCCCGGCCAACAGGGCCAAGACCTCGCAGGCCACTGCTCCGACCAGCCACGGCGCACGAAGCCGCCAACCCACGCCCTCCGCGCCGGCCACAGCGGCCCAGGCATCCCAGCGACCGGACAAAACGACGGCCACCGCAACGAGCGCGGCCAACAAGAAGAGGAATGCACCGATGACGACGGGGGGACGCGGCCGCCCCGCCCGAAACCCGTGGTCCCCCACCGCCTCAGTCAGTGGATGCGGGCCCGGGCAGGAGACGGAAGATGTACGAGGGCGGATCGCCGCCCTCGTATACCAGCTCGAACCGCGTCTGGTACGCCTGGATCGCGGGAACGAGATACCGCCCCGTCGTCGCGCTTATCTGATCCACGACCACATAGTCCGCTCCCATCTCCTCGAGACCACGCATCACGGCGGCCGGATCGGAGGAGAACGCGTAGGCATCGCCGCGGCGGCGCGCGTGCCAATAGAAGAGACGCGGCTTCCGGTTCACGATGATCGCCTCCGCGGGCGTGTTGTTCCGGGCCCAACGGGCGGCCGCATACAAACTCGCGCTGGCCGGGTGGTCGCAGGGCCGGCCCGCGCGATAGGAGGCGGCGCAGGCGATGCGATCCGGCGCGGCTCCCGCCACCCAGACCACACCGAATGCGGCGACGACGAGTGGGACCGCCCAACTGATCCACGGCTGAGCACGAGACGCGAACCGCCGTACGGCCAGGAAGGCGAAAACGAGCACCACCGGCAGAAGGGGGAGAAGGAAGCGGCGATCCGTCCAAGCGGGCGGCCAGGTCAGTATGACTCCCGTATACAGTAACGCGAACACTTCGAGGGGCCGTAGGCCTTCGCGCACGCGCAGCGCCCAGCCTGCCAGCGCCCCGGCTGCAACCGCGATGCCGAGGGCGACCGAAACGCCGCTTGCCCCGCCGAGGGAGCCCGGGCCGGCGAGCGTCTGCGGGAGTACGGACTCCAGGTAGCGCCAGGAGTTCTCGGCGGCGCGGACCACGAGTCCGCTCAGCTCCACACTCCCCGCCCCGGCGTCGTAGGGGTTGGCAAGCAGGAGTTCGGTCAGGTACCCGCCCCTGCCCGGCGCGGCCCACCGCTGATAGAGCACCCACCCTCCGATGACCGCGACGGCGGCCCCCGCCGCCCCCAGCGCGCGGCGGCGGCGTCCCTCGAGAACCCAGGCCAGCGGCAACGCGACGAGCAGGGCGACGCCCGCCGTCCGGGTCATGAAGGCCAGCGCCGCCGCGACCACCGCGAACACGGCACCCTTCCCGTCGTCACGCAGGGCCAGCCAGAGAGCCACCATGACGAACAGGGTGAACGGGGCCTCGCTGAGGATGTAGTGGCCGTACTCCAGCAGCGTCGGGTTGACGGCCAACACGCCCGCGGCCGCGAGGGCGGGCCTCTTCCCCGCGCACCGCCGTCCGAAGTGCGCCGTGACCCAGACGACACCCGCCGTGAACGCGAGCATGAGCACCTTCGCCACAATGACTCCACCCACCCAACCCGACAGGGCAAGGAGCAACGGCAGGAGGGGCGGATACTTGTGGTGGAGGGGCGTACCTGGCAGGAAGAGGTCGCGATACCCTTCTCCGGTTCTCAGCGCCTCCCCGAGGATGAGGTATGCGGCGTTGTCGCCGCCGGGAAAGAGCGTGGGCTCGAAGACCAGCAATCCCAGCAGAAAATGGAGGAGCGCCAGACCCACGGCGACAAGATTGAAGTTGTCCTTCCCAAAGGTGTTCACGGCCAACCGGACCGGTCGCGCCTGAGGTCCTCGATCTCGTCGCGGAGCTGCGCCATCGTTTCCGCGAGGAAGCCGAGGACGAAGAGGAGAAGGCCTCCCACGACCAGGAGAAGGACGAGTGTGAGCAGCGGACGATACCCGAGTCCGAAGCCGAAGCGCAGTACGAGCGCGGCGAGCCCCGTCACGCAGCCCGCCGCGATCATCGTGAGGCCGCTCGTGCCGAAGAAGAGCAGCGGCTTGCGCCCGAACGCGAGCTGGAACCACACCGACACCATGTCCAGCACCCCGATCAGGATTCGGCGGCGTCCCGAGAACTTGGGCTCGCCATGCCGTCGCGGGAGGAGGTCGATGTTAAGTTCGCCGAGCCGGTATCCCTGGGCGTGGGCGAGCACGACGAAGTAGCGGTGCCAGTCGTGCCGCAGGCGGAGGCCCGCGAGGACATCGGCCCGAAACGCCTTCATGGAGTTGAGATCGCGCACGGGCACCTTGAAGATCGCGCGCGCCAGCCGGTTGTAGATGGACGAGGTGAAGTGCTTCTCATAACGCCCCACCTTGCGGCCCGCCACCAGGTCGTACCCCTCGTCCAGCATCGCCGCGAAACGCGGGATCTCCTCCGTGGAATGCTGCAGATCCGCGTCGAAGAGGACGAGGTGCTCGCCGCGGGCGGCCTCCGCGGCCGTGAGCATCGCCTCCGTCTTCCCCCGGTTCGCCCGATGCCGAAGCACGACGGCGCGGTCCAGCCCCGCCCGCGCGGCCGCCTCCTCGGCGGCTTCCGCCGTCCCGTCGCCGGACCCATCGTCGACCAAGACGACCTCCGCCGCGAGATCGTGCTCGGCGAAGGTCGCCGCGAGTTCCGCGAACAGCTCGGGCATGTTCTCGGCTTCGTCGTACGCCGGGACGAGGACCGAGATTCTCGGATCGCTCATACGCGCCTGCGCAAACGCGCCGAGAGGATCCCGAGCTGGTCCCGGTATTTCGCCACCGTGCGGCGCGCGATCCGAACGCCCGCCTTCCGCAGGCGGGCGGTGATCTCGTGATCGCTGAGCGGCGCCGTGGGGTCCTCCTCCGACACCAGCTTGCGGATCCGGGCCCGCACTCCCTCCGACGACAGATCTTCGCCGCCGAGCGTCGAATAGCCGCCCGAGAAGAAGAACTTGAGCGGATAGAGTCCGCGCGGCGTCTGTACGTACTTGCCGTTGGTCACCCGAGAGACGGTCGACTCGTGCATCTCGATGTGCCGGGCCACGTCCCGAAGCGTGAGCGGGCGCAGGTGTTCGACACCCTTCTCGAAGAATTCGTGCTGCCGCTCGACGATGAAGTCCACCACCTTCAGCATCGTCTGCCGGCGCTGCTCGATCGCCTGGATCAGCCAGCGGGCGCTGTTCAGCCTTTCCGATATGAACGCCTTGTTCTCCCCCTCGAACCGGGCGCGATCCGCCGCCACCTCCCGGTAGACGGGCGAGATCCTCAGCCGGGGCAGCGACGAATCCGCGTGCGCGACCCGATACCGCCCCTCGACCTTCTCCACCGTCAGATCCGGGATCACGTAGGATTCCGGCGCGTCCGCGTACCCGAGCCCGGGCTTGGGATCGAGCTTCGCGATCTCGTCCGCCGCCGCCTGCACTTCGCGCGGCGTGACTCCGTGTTCCTCCGCCAATTCCGCCCACCGGCGGTTCGCGAGATCATCGAAGTGCGCGCGGACGATTCGGTAGGCCAGCGACGCCTCCCGCTCGCGGTCCCGCAGCTGCAGCAGGAGCGTCTCGCGCAGGTCTCGCGCCGCAATGCCGCTCGGTTCGAAGGTCTGGATCCGGGCGAGCATCTCCTCGACCTCCTCTCGCAGGGCGGGTTCCGCCGCCCCGCGCCGATCCTTCAGCCGTGCTTCCAGCCGCTCCTCCGCCCGTCCTTCCAGCCGCTCCCGCAGCGCCTCCACGATCCGGTCGAGCGAGCAGGAAAGGAATCCGTCGCGGTCCACATTGCCGATGATCTCTTCGCCGATCAGCAGCTCACGCTCGCTGAGACGGAGCAGGTTCAACTGCTCGTGGAGATGGTCCCAAAGCGTCCGCGTGGCCGTCGGCGTCGGCGTGTAGTACTCGCGGTCCCCGTATTCCTCCCGCCTTCCGCCCGCATCGAAGTCGTCGAGGAGGATATCCTCCCAGTCCACCTCGTCCACCTCTTCCGCCGCCGCCTCCTCCTCCGCCCCCGCCTCTTCCAACTTTTCCGCCGGGTCATCTCCCACGTCACCGGCCAGGGAATCGCGCAGGTCGTCAACGAATTGGTCCGGCTCGTCTCCGGGTTCCACGAGGTCGAGGAACGGGTTGTCGACGAGCGCCTGTCTCAGGTGGCTCTCCAGGTCGAGGAGCGGCATGTGCAGAAGGTCCATCGCCTGGTAGAGGCGAGGCTGCGCCCTCTGTTCCTGCCGCGGGTGGAGACCGGCGGCGAGACTCGGCCGTGGCGATGCCATGTTCAGAGCCTGAAGTCCTCCCCGAGGTACAGTTGCCGGGCTTCCGGATCGTTCACGAGGTGGTCCGCCTCGCCCTGAACCAGGATCCTGCCTTCGAACAGGAGGTACGCGCGATCCGTGATCGACAGCGTTTCGCGCACGTTGTGGTCGGTGATGAGAACCCCCAGACCCTTGTCTCTCAGGCCCCGCACGATGCGCTGGATGTCGTCGATCGCAATCGGGTCGACGCCGGTGAAGGGTTCATCGAGCAGCAGAAACTTGGGCCGGGTCGCCAGCGCCCGCGTGATCTCCAGCCGCCGCCGCTCTCCCCCCGAGAGCGAGTAGGCCTTGTTCGCCCGAAGGTGCTTGATGGAGAGTTCGTCGAGCAACTCCTCCAGACGGTCGCGCCGCTCCTGCCGCGACATCCTCATCGTCTCGAGGATCGCCATCACGTTCTGTTCGACCGTGAGCTTCTGGAAGACCGACGCCTCCTGGGGGAGATAGCCGATGCCGGCTCGTGCCCGCCGGTACATGGGCCATCTCGTGAGTTCGTCGCCGTCGAGGTAGACGCGTCCCTCATCCGCCTTGAGCAGGCCGACGATCATGTAGAAGGTCGTCGTCTTCCCCGCGCCGTTGGGGCCGAGCAGCCCGACGACTTCTCCCTGCCGCACCTCGATCTCCACCCGGTCCACGACGCAGCGGCGCTTGAAGGAGCGGACGAGGCCCTCAGCCCGTAGCACACTGCTCAACGGAATCTCCCGGGCCTGAAGGCCGGAGACGCGCCGGACATCGCGCCCCACTCCCGTCCCGGTTGGGGGTGACTCGGGGGAAGCCGCACATCCCGGCTCCGGGAGTGCCCGCGCCGGCGCACCGTGTCCGGAGGCGCGCCGAGCGTACCGGACGCCGCCCCCGCGCTGTCGGGCCGGACGTCGGACGTGTCCGGAGGCGCGCCGAGCGAGTCGGCCACCGCCCTCGTGCTATCGGCCACGCCCGCCGCCGCGCTGTCGGCCACGGCTGCGCTGTCGGCCGCGGCCGCGCTATCCGCCGACGCCGGCGTCCCGAACGCCTCCCGCGGTTCCAGATAGGCGCCGATCGCGTGTTCCCCCTCGACTCCCGCGGGTTCTCCCCCCTCGAAATCCACCTGAATGCGCCGCGCCACGAGATAGTTCAGCGAAGGTCGCGTGCTCGTCGTCGAATCCCGGACCATTCTGTAGAAGGCGCTGGCATTCCCGCCGAGCACGAGTTGCCGCATGAAGGGGTCGCGTGCCGAAGCCGAGTCCGGGACCGGGGCCTCGGAGCGCTCGAAGACCGCGATCAGCGTATCGCCGCGCGCCCAGTTCGCGGAGCCGTCG
Organism: Candidatus Palauibacter poriticola; assembly: GCA_012270965.1. Taxonomy (GTDB): domain Bacteria; phylum Gemmatimonadota; class Gemmatimonadetes; order Palauibacterales; family Palauibacteraceae; genus Palauibacter; species Palauibacter poriticola. The sequence goes on along the minus strand of JAAXHJ010000098.1, from coordinate 37,120 downwards.
GTCGCCAGCTCGATCTCGGCGGGCCCGTCCTCCTCCCCCTCTCCTTCGGTGGAGTCCGCTTCGACTTCGGCGGAGTCCACCGGGGCGGAGACGGGGGCCCCGGCGGTGTTTTGGGCAGCAGCCACCGAATCGCTGGCGGTCGAGTCGGCGGCGGTCGCATCCACGGCCATCGAATCCACGGCGGTCGAGTCGGCGACGGTTGCGTCCACGACCGTCGAGTCGGCGGCGGTTGAATCGGCCGTCGCGGGATCCCACTCGGGCGGCACCACCCACGAGGAGTCGCGCTGGACCGCGACCGCGCCGCCGATCGCATACGCCGTGTCGATCCGGCTCCCGTACATCACGAAATGAATCGAGTCGCCCCAAAGCTCGTGACTGCCCGAGAGCGCCCGGCTCACACCCTCCCCGTGAGCCTGCACCTGCTCCACCTCGCGATTCGCCAGGTCGATGTCGATCAGTTCCGCCGCCACCTCGAACCTCTCCCCCGCGGCGTAGCCGTCGCCGACGGCGTGGATTTCCTCGAGTTCCTCGTTCTGGGACACGAACCGTATCGAATCGCCCTCCAGCCGTATCCCTTCGGCCTCGATCCACGGCTCGCCCCACAGGACGCCGAGGCCATCGGCACGCGTGAGCAGGGCGCTGTCGGCGCGGGCGTTGAGGTCACTGCGGCTCATGATCGCATCCCCGTAGAAGCGGGCCTCGTCCTCTCCCGCGAAGATGGCCGTCTCCGACTCGACCGTGAACGGCTCCGGCGACTCGGTGTTCGTCGGATAGAAGGTAACGGTCGGCCGCCCGGGCGCGGTCGTGAAGGCATCGACGCCGGAGACGGCTCGCAGGAACTCCACGCGGGGGCCGATGAGGGTGGAGCGATCCGTGAGACGGACGAGTTCGACGTCTTCTTCGGCGATGATGAAATCGGAGAGCTGAAAGTACAGGAGCCGTTCCGACTTCAGCGTCCTGATCGAATCCTCGTAGACGACCGCGCCAAGGAGTTCGACCTGCCGGGGGCCGTCGCGCTTTATCGCGCTGTCCGCCTCCATTGTGGCGGTTCCGCAGGTCCACACGTATCGGCCGCTCAGAACCGTGACGTGCGCACCGGTTACGTCGCGGTTTGTGACGCTCCGCGTGGCGGCCTCGATCGGGGTCCACCGGAGACTACACCGGTCGAGCGTCGACCCGACGCCGGCTTCGGGCTCCTGCGCGACGAGTGGGCCGGTGAGCCATGCCGCCACCGTCAGGCAGCCCGCGAGACTGATACGTCCGCGAATCACCGGCGCGCCGCCGCCCTGGTGTCGGGCGGTGCCTCCATGCTGTCCGGCAGGGCCGCGGTCGTGCTGTCGGGCGGTGCCTCCAGGCTGTCCGGCAGGTCTGCGGTCGTGGTGTCGGGCGGTGCCTCCAAGCTGTCCGGCAGGGCTGCGGTCGTGCTGTCCGGCGCCGTGGTGTCCGCCACCGCGGAGGAATCCTGCGCCGGAATCGCCGCCGGATCGACCTCCGCCGGATCGACCCCCGCCGCCATCGCGTCCGCCGGCGCCCGTTCGCCGGCAGCAGGCGCCGGTTCGCCGGCAGCGGGCGCCGGGCCAGCTTCCGTCGTGTCCCCGGCTGGCACCGCCGGCAGGGGGACCGCCTCCGAGTACGCGACCCCGGGTCGCATCTCTCCCGCCTGATTCAGGACGACGACCGAGTCGAGCGCGGGATCCGACTCGAAACCCGTCCCCTCGAGCGTCAGGCCCTCGACCCCCCGCAACAACTGGAACGCGGTATCGCCCAGCAGGCGGCCGTCCACGTTCCGATACCGGAGGCGCTCCGTCTCGAGACGCTGATCGTCCACTCGGTCCTCGACCACCACCCTCCGTTCGGCCTCGAGGTCGCCGGTAAGCTGATGGAAGATCCCAAACTCCGCGGTCACCTCGGTCGATTCCAGGCCGTTCGGATCGAAGAAGGTCAGCGTCATCCGCCGCAGGTGAATCTCGTTCTCCTCACGCCACTCCGCGGTGTCGGCCTCCACCACGGCGCGCCGGATCCCATCGCGCGTGACAAACGTCCGCATCCCTCGCACGGCGGTGTCCACCCCCTCGGGCAGCGGCTCGCTTGCGGTCGGAGGCGCATCGTCGGACCCGCACGCGGCGAAAAGGGGCAGCAGCGAAACCCAGGCGAACAGACCGAGCCCCACCGGCCCCCGTCTCGCGCCGGTCCCGTTCGCCCGCGGACCATCGCGGCCCGCGCGCGCCTCCCGTTCAACCCGCAAACCGTCCTCCTTCCCGAAACTCCGTCACCAGCCCCTCCCACTCTCCTCGGGCGACGAGCAGGGCCTCCGCGAATTCGCGCACGGCGCCTTCCCCGCCGGGCACCGTCCCCACCCACGCCGCAACGGCCCGGACCTCGGGCACGGCGCCGACGACGGCGGCCGGCAACCCCACCCGTTCCATGACCGCCAAGTCCGTAAGGTCATCGCCAAGGTGCGCAGCCTGGTCCCAGGTGCAACCGCGTCGCGCCAGCATACCCCGCAACGCCGCAAGCTTTCCCTTTCGGGAGCCAAGCGAAACCTCCGCGATGTCCAGCTCCCGCGCCCGCAGGCGAACGGCGGCCGACCGCTTGCCGCTGAGGAACGCGACCACGAGTCCCGCCCGCTGCATCATCCGGATCGCCAGGCCGTCGAGGGCGTGAAAGCGACGCAGATCCCGCGGGGCGCCGAGGTCGGAGTCCGCGCCCACCCAGATCGAACCGTCCGTGAGCACGCCGTCCACGTCGAGGGACACGAAGCGAACGGACTCCGCCAGCCGGCGATCCATCGGGGGTCTCGGGTTCATAGGACCGGGCTCTCAGCCCGCCACGGCCTCGCGCACGCGGAGCGCCCGCTCCACGACACGCTCGAGTTCGGCGAGCGGCAGCATGTTCGACCCGTCGGAAGGGGCCGCGGCGGGATCCGGATGCACCTCAATGAAGAGGCCATCCGCGCCCGCTGCGACCGCCGCCGCCGCGAGCCGCCCGATGTGTTCCGGCTCCCCGCCGCTCCGCGAGCCCTCGCCGCCCGGCAACTGCACGGCGTGGGACGCGTCGAACACCGTCGGGCAGCCCGTCGCCTCGCGCATGAGGGCGAAGCTCCGCATGTCGACGACCCAACGCCCGTAGCCGAAGGCGAACCCGCGCTCCGTCACCGCCACCTCCCGCGCCCCCGCCCCCCTCAGCTTGCCGATCACGCCGCCCGTATCCTCCGGGGCCATCCACTGCCCCTTCTTCACGCTCACCGGCCGTCCCGTGGCGGCCACCGCGCGCAGCAGGTCCGTCTGCCGGCAGAGGAAGGCGGGAATCTGGAGCGCGTCCACGACCGCCGCCGCGGGGGCCGCCTGTTCTGGGAGATGGACGTCGGTGAGGAGCGGGAGTCCGGAGCGGTCGCGCACCCGCGCGAGCGCCGCCAGCCCTTCGTCGAGACCCGGTCCCCGGGGAGACGACCCGGAACTCCGGTTCGCCTTGTCGAACGAGGCCTTGAACGTCACCGGCAGGTCGAGCCGTTCTCCGAGTTCCGCCAAGTGATCCGCGACCTCGAAGTTCAGCGCGTCGTCCTCGAGCACGCACGGTCCGGCGATGAGAAAGATCGATGTACGCCGGCGACCCGAAAAAAACGTGGGACGCCTCGAATTCATCTCCCGACCGCGACCCCCTTCGTCCGGGCCGGTGCCGAGTCCGCCCACTCGTCGGCCGTACGGTTCCGCCCGGCGGATTCGCGGGAGGCACCCCGCAGCACATCCCGCCGCGTCACCGCCGCTTCCACGAAAGCCGCGAAGAGCGGGTGAGCCCTGGTCGGCCGCGACTTGAGTTCCGGGTGGAACTGCGTGGCGAGGAAGTAGGGGTGCGCGGGAAGTTCGAGCATTTCGACGAGTCCGCCGTCCGGCGACATGCCGCTGAAGGCCAACCCCTGCCGCTCCAGCGTCTCCCGGTAGGTCGGGTTGACCTCGAACCGGTGGCGGTGCCGCTCGGAGATCTCGTCGGCGCCGTATACGCCGCGCGCCCGGGATCCCGGCTGAAGCAGACACGGATAGGCCCCGAGCCGCATGGTTCCGCCCATGTCCGTCACCTGGTGCTGCGAGTCGAGAAGCGAGATCACGGGATGGTCCGTCCCCGGGTCGAACTCGGACGAGTGGGCGGTCGGGATGCCGCACACGTTGCGCGCAAACTCGATGATGGCGCACTGCAACCCCAGACAGATGCCGAAATAGGGGATCTCCCGCTCCCGAACGAACCGTATGGCGTCGATCATCCCGTCGATGCCGCGCTCCCCGAAGCCGCCCGGAATGAGCACGCCGTGGAAGGGTTCGAGGAAATCCGTCCCCCGCGCCTCCACGTCCTCCGCGGACCGCCACTCCACATCCACCTCGACGTCGCTGACGGCGCCGCCGTGGACGAACGCCTCCGCGATCGACTTGTAGGAGTCCACGAGTTCCGTGTACTTCCCCACCACGCAGATCCGGACCGAGCCGTTCGACGGATGCTTGATCCGGTCGACCATTGCCTGCCAGCCGTCGAGGTTCGGCGGCGGCGTGTCGAACCCGAACTGCTCGCAGATGCGGTCGTCCACTTCCTGCGCGCGGTAGGCGAGCGGGAGTTCGTAGATCGTCGACGCGTCGCGCGACTCGATGACCCGGTTCACGTCAACGTTGCAGAAGCGGGCGATCTTCTTCTTGATGCCGTCGTCGAGGTCGTGTTCGGTCCGGCACACGAGCAGGTCGGGCTGGATCCCGATGCTCAGAAGCTCCCGCACCGAGTGCTGCGTCGGCTTCGTCTTCAGTTCGCCCGACGCGTTGATCCAGGGGACGAGCGTGAGGTGGATGAAGAGGGAGTACTCACGCCCCACATCCTGCCGGAACTGCCGAATCGCCTCTAGGAAGGGGAGGGATTCGATGTCGCCGACGGTTCCGCCGATCTCCGTGATCACGACGTCGTGATCCGGCGCCAGGCGCCGCGCCGCCGTCTTGATCTCATCGGTCACGTGCGGGATGACCTGGACCGTGACGCCGAGGAAATCGCCGCGACGCTCCTTCGTGATGATGTCCTGATAGACACGGCCCGTCGTGACGTTGTTCGCCTGCGAGAGCGACTCGTCGATGAACCGTTCGTAGTGTCCGAGATCGAGGTCGGTCTCCGCCCCGTCGTCCGTCACGTAGACCTCGCCGTGCTGGAAGGGCGACATCGTCCCCGGGTCGACGTTGAGGTACGGATCGAACTTCTGGATCGTCACGCGCAGACCGCGCTCGACGAGCAGGCGCCCGATCGAGGCGGCGGTGATCCCCTTCCCGAGCGCGGAGACGACCCCTCCCGTGATGAAGATGTACTTCGCCCGCGATCCGTCGTCCGTCATCCCCGCACCTCCTTGCACGACAATACTCGTTCCGCCCGCGCAATGTCGGCGGGAAGATCGACGCCCGGTTCGGTCCACGGACCGAGTTCGACGTGGATGCGCATGCCCGCCTCGAGCGCCCTCAACTGCTCCAGACGCTCGGCCCGCTCGAGGGTGGATTCGGGCAGGGCCGCCCACCGCTTGAGAGCGGAGCGCCGGCACGCGTACACGCCGACGTGGCGCAACCGCGCGCGGGTTCCGAACTCCGGCGGCTCGTCCCGCGAGAACGGGATGGGGCTGCGGCTGAAGTAGAGCGCCCTTCCGTCGGCGGCCCGGGCAACTTTGACCACGGCCGGGGACCGCCATTCATCATCGGCGCGGATGGGGGCCGCGATCGTCGCGACTTCCCGCGCTCTCCGCACGGCGCCCTCGATCGTCCCTCCGTCCACGAACGGTTCATCCGCTTGGAAGTTCACGACGACATCATCCTCCGCCGCGCCGAGAAGGTCGGCGGCCTCATCCACGCGGTCCGTACCGGAAAGGTGGTCCGGCCGCGTGCGGACGACCTCCGCACCGAACCCCCGCCCGCAGCCCTCGATCTCGTCGCTGTCCGTCGCGATCACCACCCTGTCGAAGGAGCGGATCGCCGATGCCGCGCGCCAGCACCATTCAAGGAGCGTGCGGCCGGCCAGCGGTTGGAGGGGCTTCTTGGAGATACGGGTGCTGGAGATACGGGCGGGAAGGACGCAGATCACGCCCATCGCGGGGAGGGCCGGGAGTCGATCCGGAGCGGCATCGCCAGAAGCTAGACCTGCGCTCCGGGGTTGTCAAAGCTCCACGGTGGCCCTCCATGCGCACCCGGGCCGGGTCCGGCAGCCCGTGGCAAAACCCCGCGTCGGTGCCGAGAGCGGGGAGGTCAGTGCGGTGGCGGCATGCGCGTGGGGCGGTGCGACCTGCGCGTCCGGACGTCGATGAACGCGGTCACGCCGGGATCATCGTCGCCAAGGGTGGAACCCGCGGCCGCCCCGAACTCGAGCCTAAGGTCCCACAGCCGGAGGGCCAGCCCCCCCGCGACGGACAGGTGTTCGGACGGGTGCGTCTCGGGCGCCGAGACGGCGGCCGCGCCGATGCGCGCGAACAGGTCGAGCCCGCCGAGCGCCGCGTCACCGAGGAGCGGGATGGCGTAGGCGGCTTCCGCGTAGATCATCCGCGGGCCGTACAGCCCGCGCAGAGGCAGGGTCGGGAGCGTCCCCACTCCACCGAGCGTCGAGTAGCGCTGGTGGGGGAGATGGCCGGCGAGGCCGGCCCGCCCGATCGCGAAGGCATCCACGGTATGCCCCCACGCCGTCACCCTCCAGACCGAAACCCGCCCCTCCGCCAGCAGGAAATCATGGGAGCAAACGAGGGCGCAGTCGCTCCCGAGTTCGTCCTGGAGTCCCCCCTCCACACCGACTCCGAACGCCGTCCGACGATCGCGGCGATTCACCGACCACTCAAAGCCGGCGCGCGCGAACCAGAAGCTCCGGGGGAGGGCCGAAACGCTCCACGCCTCGTCCGCCGCGTCTCCGAAGAGGATGGTCACCTCGCGGGCTTCGAGGGACGCCGCCTCTTCGTGTCCCCACGAGACCACGACGCGCCAGCGCGGCGCGTTCTCCCACACGGGCGGCTCGGGAGACACCCATTCCAGTTCGAGACCCAACTCCCTCGCATCGTAGTGGCTGCGGACATCGTCGCCGGCTACGAAGTGAGCCAGGCTGTTGTACCACGCCGGGCGGATCCAGCTCTCACTGCTGGCCACGGTGGTGGTTGCGAACAGGCCCAGCCGGACGCGCTCGCCGAGGTGCCACGAGTTGTGGAGGCGAAAATCCACGTCCTCGCGGGCCGGAATCCACGTGACGCCGCCCGCGAGTTCGGGTCGGCCGGGGACGCCGGAGAGGCGGGCCCGCGCGCCGACCGGGACGGCGAGGCCGTTCACGCGGTCGTAGGTCGGAAGGTGGAAGCCGTAGGTGCCGTCGAGTTCGAAGGCGGGCTCGGGTTCGACTTCGGAGATGATCTCGTAGCCGCCCCCCGTCGGCCGTACGCGCAGCGGTTCGTTCGGGCGATACGTGACGGCGCCGCCGATGTCGGCGAGGTCCGAGTCGTAGAATCCCCCCCCGAGCACGAGCACGTTCCCCGTGACGGAGGCAGCGGAGCGAAGGAAGAGGTCCCCGTCGACGACGTACAAGTCGCCCTCGATCCGCCCGGCGATGCGAGCCGTGCCCTCGAGGAGGAGGACGGCTCCCGGCACCGTGTCGCCCCGGGCCAGGACCGTGTCCCTCGTCCACACCGTGAAGCCGCCCGCCTCGAGGAAGACCTCCAGCGCCGCCTGCGCCTCCGACCGCGGCTCCTCCGCCAGCCGCACCTCCTGCCCGCTCGCCGGGGCCGGCAGTCCGGCACCCGTCCCCGCGGCGAGGGTGATCAGAAGCCCGAGGCGCCTCGCGCGGCGGACAGACCCGCCCGCCCCCGGCCGGCCGCGGGGCGCGGCCAGAAGCCCGAGGCGCCTCACGCGGCGGCCCTCACCGCCGCCGCCAGCCCATGGTTTCGACGGCGCTCACCCACGGGGATGGTGGCTGCGGTGTACTTGGCGCAGGTGCGACCGGTCCACGTGCGTGTAGATCTCGGTCGTCGAGATGTCTGCATGTCCGAGCATCTCCTGGACCGACGCGAGGTCGGCGCCTCCCTCGAGCAGGTGCGTCGCGAAGCTGTGGCGAAGCGTATGGGGCGTCACATGCTTCAGGATGCCGGCGCGTTCGACGTGGCGGCGAACGATCTTCCAGACCCCCATCCGGCTCAACGGACGCCCCCGGGCATTGAGGAAGATGTGTCCGGCGGATCCTCCCCGCTGGAGCGCCGGTCTGGTGGTCCGAAGGTATCGGCGCACCGCGGAGCGCGCAGCCGCGCCGACCGGAACGAACCTCTCCCTTCCGCCCTTTCCCCGCACGCGGACGAGGGCCTCCTTCAGGTCGAGATCCCGCCCCTTCAACGCGACGAGCTCCGACACGCGGAGCCCACAGCCGTAGAGGACCTCGAGCAGCGCTTCGTCGCGCGCCGCCGTGCGGCTCTCCGGGTCCGCGGCCCCGATCAGCGCCTCGATCTCGGGGACGGAGAGCACGTCGGGGAGCCGGCGGCCCGCCCGCGGCGCCTCGAGGCGTTCGCTCGGATCGGCCTCGAGCGCGCACTCGACGATCAGGAAGCGGAAGTAGCCGCGCAGCGCGTAGACGCTCCGCGCGACGCTCGAGGCGGCCCGCCCCTCCTCGGCCAACCGCGCGACGTGGTCCCGCAGGAGCGGATACGTGACCCCGGCCGGCTCCGCGACGCCCTCGGAGGCCGCGAACGCCGCGAAGCGCCGGGCTTCGCGCAGGTACGCGTCGATGGTGCGCGGCGAGAGTCCCCGCTCGAAGCCGAGATGGTCCCGGAAGGACTCGAGGTGGAAGGCGCGCTCGATGCCGGGGCCTTCCGCCGTCACGGCGACGGCCGCCCTCCGCCCGCGCCGGAGCCCGAGCCGCCGGTTCCGGAGCCCGGGCCGCCGGTTCCGGAGCCCGAGCCGTCATCCGGCGCTGCACGCGGAGCCTCTTCGCGCCGGCTTCGGATCCACCAGCCGATGATGACGCCGATGAGGATGGCGGCCATGAGGAGGAGCCAGGCGTTGACCCGGCCGAGGAGCTCCATGAGGCGGTCCACGTTGCGCGAGGCGAACATCCCCCCCGCCAGCATGAGCCCGTTCCAGAGCAGCGATGCGGTGACGACGGGGGCCATCGCCCGGGTCACGCTCAGCCCCGTGAACCCCGCAAAGGTGGGGACGACGACGCGCAACACCGGCAGACAGCGGGCGAAGAAGATGGCCCACAACCCGTGCCGCTCGTAAAACCGGGCCAGACGTTGGAACTGGTGCGGGCGGAGGAGGCGCCGTCCCCAGCGCGTCTCGAACACGCCGCGTCCGCGCCGGCGCGCGAGTCCGAACACGGCCATGGCGCCGCCGGAGTTCGCGATCCACGCGCAGAGCAGGACGGGGAGGGGTTGCAGCGATCCCCTGTCCGCCAGCACGGCCCCGAGCACGACGAACGTGTCGGATGGGACGGGCGGAAAGATGTTCTCAAGCGCGGACCCCGCCGTGATGAGCGCGTAGGCGGTGACCGCGGGGAGGGCGAGGAGGAAATCGAGCAGGGGTTGAACGCCCGGAACGTCAGGCACCGTCCCCCGCAGACGAGGTCACCGTCGCGACCGCGATGGCGGCGAGGCCCTCGCCCCGTCCGATCCATCCCATCCCCTCGTTCGACTTCCCCTTGATCGACACGCCGTCCGACCCCGTGCCCAAAGCTTGGCCGAGCCGCTCCCGCATGGACTCGGCGTGGGGCGCTATGCGGGGCCGCTCGGCGATGACGGTCGCGTCGACGTTCACCACCCGAAATCCCCTCTCCCGCAATCGACGCACTGCCGAGGCGAGGAGTTCGATCGAGTCAGCGCCCGCGTACGCGGGATCCGTATCCGGGAAGAGCGCGCCGATGTCGCAAAGGCCCGCCGCGCCCAGCACCGCATCCGTGATGGCGTGCGCGACCGCATCTCCGTCGGAGTGTCCCCTCAGCCCGGGGGCATCCGGGATCGCCACGCCCCCCAGCACGAGAGACCGCGCCTCATCGAAACGGTGGGAATCGTATCCGACGCCGGTCCGCACCGGACGACCCTCTCCGGCCGGGCCGCGCTAGCTCCGCGTGCCCAGGATGCGGAGGGCGAGGTGGGCCGCGTTCTTCGCGTTGTCGATGCCCACGGCGGCGACGGGGACGCCCGGCGGCATCTGCGCGCAAGACAGGAGCGCGTCGAGCCCTCCGAGCGTGCCCGCGGAGACGGGAACGCCGATCACCGGCAGCGAGGTGTGCGCCGCCACGACGCCCGGGAGCGCCGCCGACAGTCCCGCCCCGCAGATCACGACGGAATGGCCGGCCGCCGCCGCGCTCTCGGCCAGCTCCGCGGTCCGCTTCGGCTGCCGGTGGGCCGAACTCACCTCGACCTGCACCTCGACCCCGTGCTCGCGAAGTATCGCCACGCCCTTGTCCATCGTGGGCATGTCCGACTCCGACCCCATCATCACCAGTACCGAACTCATCACGTCCTCCCGGCCGATCCGTCGCGGGCACCTCCCGCGCGGAAGGCCGCTAGTCGCAGGCGCCCCCCGCTCGGAAGGCTGCTAGTCCCCGTTCCACCGCCGGACGGCCAGACAGACGTTGTGGCCGCCGAACCCGAAGGAATTCGAGAGCGCGACCTCGACCTCCCGTTCCATTACGCCCCCGTGGGCGTATTCGAGATCGCACTTGGGATCCGCCTCCTCGAAGTTGATTGTGGGCGGGATGATCCCGCGCCGGCAGACGAGAGCGGAGATCGCCCCCTCTATGGCCCCCGCCGCGCCGAGCGTGTGTCCCGTCATCGACTTCGTCGAACCCACGACGATGGAGTAGGCGTGATCGCCCAGGACATCCTTGATCGCCTTCGTCTCGGAGACGTCGTTGGCGGGCGTCGACGTACCGTGCGCGTTGATGTACCCGACGTCCGACGGGTCGAGGCTTGCGTCGTCGAGCGCCTGCTCCATGGCGAGCCGCGCCCCCGAGCCATCCGGGACCGGCGCCGTCATGTGGTACGCGTCCGCACTCTGCCCGAAGCCCGCCAACTCCCCGAGGATCGTCGCGCCGCGCGCCCTCGCGTGCTCGAGTTCCTCGAGTATGAACATCCCCGCACCCTCCCCGAGCACGAACCCGTCGCGGTGCGCGTCGAAGGGGCGCGAGGCCCGCTTCGGATCGTCGTTGCGCGTCGACATCGCCCGCATGTTCGCGAAGCCGGCGACCGCGAGCGGCGTGATCGTGGCCTCGGTGCCCCCCGTAATCATCACATCCGCTTCGCCGTTGCGGATTGAACGGAAGGCGAGCCCGACCGAATGGCCGCTGGAGGCGCAGGCCGACACCGTCGCATAGTTGGGGCCCTGCGCCCCGTACCGCATCGACACCATCCCCGAAGCCATGTCCGGGATGAACATGGGGATGAAGAAGGGGGAGACGCGCCGGGGCCCACCCTCAAGCAGCCTCTCGTGCTGAGCTTCGAGGAGCGGAAGCCCGCCGATGCCGACGCCGATGAGGACGCCGACCCGATCGGGGGGAAGCTCTCCAAACCCGTCCGCGAACCCCGCCTCGACCACGGCCTGCTCCGCCGCCCCCATCGCGAAGTGGAGGAAACGGTCCGCCCGCCGGGCATCCTTCCGGTCCATGTATTTCGCCGGGTCGAAGTTCTTCACCTCGCAGGCGAAGCGAACCGACTGGTCGGACGCATCGAACAGGGTGATGGGCCCCGCGCCGCTCACGCCGCGGAGGAGGGCGTTCCACGTCGAGTCGGGGTCGAGCCCGATCGGGGTGACGAGGCCGATCCCCGTGATCGCTACACGTCTTCTCATGAAATGAAAGGCCCTGGCCCGCCGCCGACCCGCGCGAAAGCCCCGGTTGCCGGCAGCCCGCGGCGAAAGCCTGGGGCTCTTGCCACGGGTTGTTAGGCCTTCTCGTTCAGGTACGCGATGGCCTCCTCGACCGTCTGCATCCTCTCCGCGTCCTCGTCCGGGATTTCGATCCCGAACTCTTCCTCGAAGGCCATCACGAGTTCGACGGTATCGAGAGAGTCGGCGCCCAGATCATCGACGAAGTTCGCGTCGTCCACCACCTTCTCCTGCTCCACGCCGAGTTCCTGCGCGATGATCTCCCGCACGCGTGCCGCGTTGTCCATGATTGCGTGTTCTCCTTGTATGAAGGGGGCCGACGACCCGCGGCCCCGCCGTTTCCCGACCGTTCAGCCCGTTCCCAACCGTTAAGGCCGTTTCCCGCCCGTTCAGCCGTCTCCCGACCTTGCGGCCGTTCCCAACCCCTTCGGCCGTTCCCCGAGCCCTTCGGGCGGCCGAAGCTGGGGCGGCGGCGCTACGACTGCATGACCATGCCGCCGTCCACGACGATCACCTGCCCGGTAACGTACGAAGCCCCGGGACCGACGAGAAATCGCACCACCGTGGCGACATCTTCCGGGGACCCCGGCCGACCGAGGGGAATCCTCTTCGACATGGCCTTTTGAACGCTCTCGGGCAGTCCCGAGGTCATGTCGGTCGAGATGAACCCGGGTGCGACCGCGTTGGCCCGCACACCGCGACTCGCAAGCTCCTGAGCGACGCTTCGGGTGAGCGAGATCAGGGCGGCTTTGGCCGCCGCATAGTTGGACTGGCCGCGGTTGCCCGTCAAGCCCACGACGCTGGAGATGTTCACGATGTTTCCGGCGCGGCGTTTCATCATGCCGCGGGCGACGGCCCGCATGAGGTAGAAGGCCCCCGACAGATTCGTGTCGAGCACGGACCGCCAATCCTCATCCTTGAGACGGAGGAGGATGTTGTCGCGCGTAATCCCCGCGTTGTTCACGAGGATCGTCGCGTCGCCGAGCCTCTCGGAGACGGCCGCCACGAGTCCCTTGCACGCCTCCGGATCGGAGACGTCGCAACCGAAGCCGGCATGACCCTCTCCGGGCAGACGCTCGGCCACGGTCCGGGCCCGGTCCGTTCCGGTGCCGACCACGGCCACGCGCGCGCCCGCCCGGGCCAGTTCCGCCGCGATCGCGGTCCCGATGCCGCGCGTCGCCCCCGTGACGATGGCGATCTCCCCCCTCAGCTCGCTCATGCGGGCACCCCTTCGCAGCCCGTGGAAAGAGCCCCGCTGCGTTCGAGCGGCGTTGACGCGAGGTGCTCCCACGGACTGCTAATCTGAAGATCCGAGATAGGCGTCCACGGACGGCGAATCTCCGACCGCGGTCACGCGCAGACTTCGATCGATGCGGCGGGCGAGGCCCGAGAGCACGTTGCCGGGTCCGACCTCGAGCCAGCGCGCGGTCCCCGCCTGGCGGATGCGTTCGATCCCCTCCATCCACCGGACGGGCGACGTGAGCTGCAGGATGAGGGTTCGCCGCGCCTCTTCGGAGTCCGTCACGGGCGTCGCCGTGGCGTTGGAGACGACGGGAAACGACGGATCGCGCCAGCTCGTCCCGTCGAGCGCCGCCGCCAGCCCCTCGGCCGCCGTCGCCATGAGGGGCGAGTGGAAGGCACCGCTCACGTTGAGCGGGAGGACGCGGCGCGCGCCGGCCTCCGCGGCGAGCCGGCCCGCGGAGGCCACGGCCTCCACATCGCCGCTGATGACGACCTGGCCCGGCGCGTTGAGGTTCGCGGGCACGGCGATCCTTCCGCCCGCCCCCGCACGCTCGCACGCCTCGGCGACGGATGCGGCGTCCAAGCCGAGGACGGCGGCCATCGTACCCGGCCGGTCCGCGCCCGAAGCCCCCATGAGCCGTCCGCGCTCGCGCACGATTCGGAGACCGTCCTCGAAGCCGAAGGCGTCGGACACGAGATACGCAGACAGCTCCCCGAGCGAATGTCCCGCTCCGATGCCGGCCTTCCCGGCGCGCGCGGAAATGAGATGCCAGATGGCGAAGGAGTGCAGCATGATCGCGGGTTGCGCGTTCTCCGTCGCCCGAAGTTCGTCCTCGGGCCCCTCCCAGCAGATCCGGCGTAGCGGCATGCCGAGCGTATCGTCCGCCCGCTCGTAGAGTTCCCGCACCGACGCATCGTCTTCCGCCAGATCCCGTCCCATGCCCACATACTGGGAGCCCTGGCCCGGGAACAGGAGCGCAACCCCGCTCACCGGCCGCCCTCCCGCATCCGGGCGAGGGAGGTGCGAGTGACGGAGGCGAAGCCCGAGGCGGCACAGTCGGCCGCCGTGCGAATCCCGTTCATGATGGCGCGGGCGGGGGAGGTCCCGTGACAGATGATCGTGACCCCGTCCACACCGAACAGGGGCGCGCCGCCGTACTCCGTATAGTCGAGAAAACGCAGCGCCTCGCCGAGTTCGCCTCCTTCGCCCACGCCGGCGTGGCGAAAAACCTCGAGCACGAACCCGGCCATCGATTCGTAGAACTTGAGCAGTACGTTGCCGACGAAGCCGCCGCACACGAGCACGTCGCACGCCCCGGTCACGATCTGGTGTCCCTCCACGTTTCCGACAAAATGAAGCCCGGGGTCGGCGGAGAGGAGGCCATGGGCCGTCGCGATCACGTCCCCTCCCTTCTCTCCCTCCACCCCGATGTTGAGCAGGCCGACGCGCGGGCGGCCGATCAAGAGCGTCCGGCGCAGATAGGTCGAGCCCAGGTGTGCGAACTGGTGCAATTGCCGCGGGCGGACATCGACGTTCGCGCCCACATCCATGACGAGGGCGCGGCCGGTCGCCGTCGGAAAGAAGGCTCCCACGGGGGGTCGATCCACGCCGGGGAGCAGGCCGAGCGTGAGCACCGAGGCCACGACCGTGGCTCCCGTCGGCCCGGCGGACACGAAGCCGTCGGCCCTCCCGTCGCGCACGGCCTCCAAGCCGCGGACCACAGTGCTGTCCGCCTTTCGCCGCACGGCGAGGGCGGGCGATTCCGCCGGGCCGATGGACTCCTCTGCCGCGAGCCACGCCACGCGGCCGCGCGCGAACCGGGTTCGTTCCTCACGCCGAAGGCGGCTGGGGCCCACGAGCAGAAGCGAGAGATCGTCCGGCCACGCGTCGAGCGCTCCCGCGGCGGCCTCCAGAGGGGCTTCCGGCGCGGCGTCCCCGCCCAGCAGATCGAGTGCGACCCGCATTACGCCCGGCTGTCCGATTCACCACCCCGGCCCGGCCGCCGGAGGGCGGCGGCCGCGCTCGGGGGCTTCAAAAGTCGTCGATCTGAACGACCTCGCGGTCCGCATAGTGGCCGCAGGTCGGGCAGACGCGATGCGGTCGCTTCGGATCCCCACATTTTGGGCACGCCTGGCGCGCGGTGTCCCGCGCCTTGTGGTGCGTACGCCGCTTGCGCTTGCGCTGCTTCGACGTCCGTCTCTTGGGAACAGCCATATCGTCAACTCACTCCTGGCAGCCATCAACCGGAACTCCGCGACCTTTCGAGCGCAGCATGGCAACTGGCGTTTTCCACCCGGGAATGTCAAGGAATGTCGCCCTCCCGAGCGCCCGCCGCACCTCCCCCCAAGCCCTCCAGCGCGGCCCAGCGCGCGTCGGGTTCCGGCGGCGGGCAGCGACACGCCTGTTCCGCGAGCCGCGCGCCGCACGCCGGGCAGAGCCCCGGGCAGTCGCGCGAGCACTCCACGAAGGCGGGCGCGTGGACCCATAACTCCTCGCGAATCGCCCCCGCCAGATCCAGCTCGCCCGAGCCCGCATCCAGCGCCCAAACCCCCTCCTCCCCGGGCGTGACCCGGTCGGGCGGGAGGTACAGCGCGTCCCACCCGGCGCGCACGCCGACCGGGGTCGGCTCGAGACAACGGCGGCACTCGACGGTGGCCCGCGCGCCGAGCGTGCCCCGGGCGCGAACCGCGGCCCCATCCGCCCTCCGGACTTCGACCTCGATATCGACGTGCTCGAAGGGCAGCGGCAGGTCGCCGAGCGCTTCACCCGGCGTCTCGACACGAAACGCCCGCTCGATGGGGCCGGCGTCGAGGCCCGCGAGTCCGATACGGGCGGGTTCCGCCGAGTCCGGCGCTGGCGATGCGCACGCCGCCGATGCGCGCGCCGACGGTGCTCGACGCGGACTCACGCGCTCTCGATGAGGTCGACCTGTCCGAAGAAAAAGTCGAGTTCCACTCTCGCGTTCTCGTCGGAATCGGAGCCGTGGATCGCGTTGCGCTCCTTGCTCTCCGCGTAGAGCGCGCGCACGGTGCCCGGCGCGGCCTCCGCCGGGTCCGTGGCACCGATGACCTCGCGCAAATGGGGCACGGCCCGGTCGCGTTCAAGCGCGAGCGCCATGCAGGGCCCCGACGTCATGAACTCCACGAGCGCCCCGAAGAAGGGCCGCTCCCGGTGCACGGCGTAGAACGCCTCGGCTCCGGCGCGCCCGAGCCGAAGAACCCGTGACCCCCGTATGCGAAAGCCCGCGTCCTCGAGCGCGGCGAGCACCCGGCCGGCCTTCCCGGACCCGAACGCATCGGGCTTGATGATCGCGAGCGTCATCCTCTGCACGGCTTCACTCCCCTTTCGTTTCTTCCTTGTCGCCCGCCGCGTCTTGGAGGAGGAGCCGTCGGATGATGTCACCGCGCGTCAGAAACCCGACGAGCTGGCCCTCGCGCACGACCGGCAGGCGTTCGATTTCCCTGTCCAGCATCAGGCGAACCACGTTGGCCAGCGGCTCGTCCTCCTTCACGCACATCACGGCCCGTTCCATGATGTCGCGCACCTCCCCGGCATCGGCGTTTCCCCCCGCCGGACCGCTTGCGTCCGGCCGCTCGAGCCCGGGCAGGAGCCGGCTGATCAACAGCCGGTCCGTGAGCATTCCGAGCACATGGCCCTCGCCATCGGTGACGGGCACCGCGCGCAGCCGACGCCGCGCGAGCATGTCCGCCGCCTCCGCCAGCGCCATCCCGGGAGCGGCCGTGGTCACATCGCGGGTCATGATCTCCCGAACCTTCATTGCCGCCTCCTCGCTCCTCTCCCCAGAGGGGCCCCCGCCGGGCAGCTTCACCGCCGTCGTCAGGGGAGCGGTTCGCCGCCGTCGGCGCGGACGCGGGCGTCCGCCACGGGCTGCCGGCAGCGGTCGCGTATGAGGCCCACCAGGTCGGCGGGCCTCCGCGCGACCCCGATCCCGTGCCTCTCGAAGGCGCGAATCTTCTCTTCCGCCGTCCCCTCGGAGCCCGAGATGATCGCGCCAGCGTGCCCCATGCGCCGGCCCGGAGGCGCGGTCTGGCCCGCGACGAACCCGACGACGGGCTTGCTCATCTCCCGCGACACGTATTCCGCCGCCACCTGCTCGTCCGTTCCGCCGATTTCCCCGATCACCGCGACGGCCTCGGTCTCCGGATCCGCCTCGAAGGCCGCAAGGCAATCGACGAAGTCCGTGCCGATGAGCGGATCCCCCCCGATGCCGACGCAGGCGGACTGTCCGATCCCGGCGCGCGTGAGCTGGAAGATGACCTCGTAGGTGAGGGTGCCGGAACGGCTCACGATCCCGACCGGTCCCTCGCGCACGATCTGGCCGGGGAGAATCCCGACCTTGCAGCGGCCGGGGACGATGAGCCCCGGGCAGTTGGGCCCGATGAGACGCGCGCCCTTCTCCCGCACATACGGCAGCACGCGCAGCATGTCCCCGACCGGCACGCCCTCGGTGATGCACACGATGAGCGCGATCCCCGCGTCCGCCGCCTCGAACACCGCGTCCACCGCGAAGCGCGCGGGCACGTAGACGACGCTCGCGTTCGCCCCCGCCTCCGCGACCGCCTCCTCCACGGTGTCGAAGACGGGCACGGCGTCGTCGAACGTGCGGCCGCCCTTCCCGGGCGTCACGCCGGCCACCACGCGCGTGCCGTATTCCATCATTTGCCGGGCGTGGAACGAACCGTCGCGCCCCGTGATCCCCTGGACGACGAGCCGCGTATCGTCTCCGATGAAGATCCCCATCAGCGGCCACCGTCCGTGCGGGGCTCTCCCCGGCGGACGGCGGTTTCGACCGCCCGGTCCATGTCCACCATCGCCTCGAAGCCGCGCGAGGCGAGGATCGCGACCCCCTCCTCCTCGTTCGTGCCCGTGAGCCGGATCGTGATCGGCACCCCTAGTTCCATGCGGCTCGTCGCCTCCACGATCCCGTTCGCGACGTCGTCGCAGCGCGTAATCCCGCCGAAGATATTAAACAGAATCGAGTTCACGTTCGGATCCTCGGTGATGAGTTCGAGCGCCGCCACCACCTTGTCGGGATTCGAGGAGCCCCCGATGTCGAGAAAGTTCGCGGGCTCGCCGCCGTAGTACTTGACCAGGTCCATCGTGGCCATCGCGAGGCCGGCCCCGTTGACGCAGCACCCAACGTTGCCGTCGAGCTGGATGTAGGAGAGTTCGGCCTCGCGCGCCCGGACCTCGGCCGGATTCTCCGCCTCCGTGTCGCGAAGCGCCGCCATCTCGGGCAGCCGGAAGAGGGCGTTGTCATCGATGTTCATCTTCGCATCGATCGCCTTTACCTCTCCGGCGGGGTTCACGATCATCGGGTTGATCTCCGCCAGCGTGGCGCCGCTCGCCCGGTACGCCTTGTAGAGCCTCGCGATGATGGACGAGGCTTGCCGCGCCGCGCGCGGGTCGTCGTAGAGGTGGTGGCCGAGGAGGGCCGCCTGGTGGGCGAGGAGTCCGTAGCGCGGGTCCACGGCGACCTTCCGGATCGCCTCGGGCATCGTCGCGGCGACCTCCTCGATGTCGACGCCGCCCTCCGAGGAGACCATGATCGAATCCGCCCGCCGCGCCCGGTCGAGCACGATGCCGACGTAGGCTTCGGAGACGATGTCCTCTGCCGGCGCGACGAGAACCTGCCGCACCTCGATCCCCTTGATCTCCATCCCGAGGATGGCGTCGGCGGCGGTGCGGGCCTCGGCCGGCGTCGCGGCGAGCTTGACGCCTCCCGCCTTGCCGCGTCCTCCGGCGTGGACCTGGGCCTTGACGACGACGGGTCCGCCGAAGCGTTCGGCCGCCGCTTGGGCTTCCTCCGCCGTCGCGGCGACCTCGGCCTCCGGCACGGGGAGGCCGTGCCGGGCTAGGATCCGGCGCGCCTGGTATTCGTGAATGTTCATCGAATCGTCGTCATGCTCCCGTGGTCGGTCATGCACCCTTGGTCGTCATGCACCCTTGGTCGTCATGCACCCGTGGTCGTCATGCACCCGTGGTCGGTCATGCGCCCGTGCCGGGTTCCGAGTGGGTCCGGCAATCGGTGGCTTCGAATCTCGCGTCAAACCGCCGGCAGGTCGACCCCTTCACCGGCCAGGAACGTTCGCGCCACCTCCGCAATCTCTCGCATGCGCGCCTCCGTGTCCGCCTCCACGCGCGCCACGACGACCGGCTGCGTGTTGCTCGCCCGGATCAGCAGCCACCCGCCGTCGAACAGGACGCGTACGCCGTCGATGTCGATGACCTCGTACCGCTCGCGGAAGAAGCGCGCCGCATCCTCCACAAGGGCGAACTTCCGTTCTTCCGGACAGTCGAGGCGCAGTTCGGGCGTGGATGGGTAGCTTGGAATCTCCGCCGCCAACTCCGACAGCGGGCGTCGCGCACGGGACACGAGACCCGCGAGACGGGCCGCCGCATAGATCGCATCATCCGTTCCGAAGAATCTGTCCGCAAAGCAGATATGGCCACTCATCTCACCTGCTATCGGAGATCCCCGGGCCCGCATGCGCTCTTTGATAAGCGAGTGTCCGGTCTTCCACATCACGGGAACGCCGCCGTGGGCGCGGATGACCCGCGGCAGCGCCTGCGAGCACTTTACGTCGAAGACGACCTCGGCCCCCGGCCGGTCCGCGAGCACCTCGCGCGCGAAGAGGAGAAGCAGATGGTCGCCCCGGATGATCTCTCCCTCCTCGGTCACCGCGCCGATCCGGTCCGCGTCTCCGTCGAGTCCCACGCCGAGATCCGGGCCGGTCTCGCGCACGCGTGCGATGAGGTCCCGTATGTGCTCGTCCACCGTCGGATCCGGGTGGTGGTTCGGGAAGGTTCCGTCCGACTCGCAGTAGAGGCCGTCCACGTCGATTCCCGCCGCGGTCAGCGCGCGCACCGCGACGACGCTCCCCACGCCATTCCCGCAGTCGAGCACCAGGCGCACGTCGCCCTCGACTCGGCCGCGCGCCGCGATCTCCTCGACGTAGCGGTCGAGGACCTCCGCCTCCCGGATCTCCCCCCGGCCCGACGCGAAGGCCTCCGCCTCGATCCGGTCGCGGAGGGCCCGGATCGCCGGGCCGTAGAGCGCCGCGCCATCCCGCACCAGCTTGATCCCGTTGTATTCGGGCGGATTGTGGGATCCGGTGATCTGAATCCCCGCGTCCGTCCCGAACTCGATGGCCGCAAAGTAAAGGGTCGGCGTGGGCACGGTGCCGATCGTCGTCACGTCGACGCCCGCCGCGCGCACACCGCGGCACAGCGCGGCCATAAGGGCCGGCGACGAGGGTCGGTTGTCGCACCCAACGACGACGCGCGGGGCCGGACGATCCGCAAGTTCGGTTCCGAAGGCGCGCCCCACGAGTTCGGCCGCCGTCTCCGTCAGGTCGTCCCCGACGATCCCGCGAATGTCGTATTCGCGGAAGATTCCGGAGTGGATCGGCATTAGGGAGACGGCGGATCCTCGGCTTGGACGACCACGCCCGGAGCGGGCGCATCGGCGAGGGCCTCGCGGGCCCGGTCGATGATGCGCCCGGGGAAGAGGCCGCCGAGGAGGATGAGCGCCACGCACGTCCCGATCACGAAGTTGAACCCGGGCTTGGGCGGCGGGGGCGTGCGGGCGTCCTCGGGCGCCGCCTCAAAGTACATCTTCCACACCACGCGGAGGTAGTAGTAGTAGGCGACGAGGCTGGTCAGAACGAGGGTGACCGCCAGCGACGTCTCCCCCGCATCCACTGCGGCGCGAAGCAGATACAGCTTGCCGACGAAACCCGCCGTGGGCGGGAAGCCGGCCAGCGAGAGAAGGAAGACGAGGAGCGCGGCTGCGAGCACCGGACGCCGCCAACCCAGTCCCCGGTAGTCGCGCACGCGCTGCTTGCGGTCGCCCCGCCCCGCCACGTGGAAGACGATGGCGAAGCTCGCCGCGGTCACCACCGTGTACGCCGCGAGGTAGAACAGCGAGGCGGACCGGCCCAGCTCGGAGGCGGCGACGACGCCGACGAGGAGATAGCCGGCGTGCGCCACCGAGGAGTAGGCGAGCATCCGCTTCACATCCCGCTGCGAGAGCGCAATCAGGTTGGGCACGATCATCGTCAGGATCGCCAGCCACCACACGGCGCCCCTCCACACTTCGGCCGCCCCCCCCAAATCCACGGTCAACACGCGCAGGAGCGCGATGAAGGCGGCCGCCTTGACCCCCGTCGCCATGAACGACGTGACCGGCGTGGGGGCGCCGTCGTACGCGTCGGGGGCCCACATGTGGAAGGGAACGGCGGCGATCTTGAACGCGAAGCCGATGAGCAGGAGGCCGATCCCGGCGGCGAGGAGGAGATCTCCACCGCCCGGCGCGGCCGCGATCCGTTCGGCGGCGGTGGCAAGGCGCGTCGTCCCGGTGGCCCCGTAAAGGAGCGCGATCCCGTACACGACGAAGGCGCTCGCGAAGGCGCCGACGATGAAGTACTTGAGGCTCGCCTCCGAGGAGCGCGGGTTCTTCCGCGCGAATCCGGTGAGAACGTAGACGGAGATCGACATCAGCTCGAGGCCGACGAAGAGGAGGATGAGGTCGCGCGCGGCGACGAGCACCATCATCCCGACGAGGGCGAGAAGGATCAGCGCGTGAAACTCCGGCGAACGCAGTCCCTCCCGGGTCAGGTAGTCGCGCGAGAGCGACACGACGAGCAGGGCCCCGCCGAGCAGGATCACGTCCGCCGCCACGCGAAAACCGTCGAGCGCGATCATCCCGTCCGGCGGGGCGGAGGCGTCCATGAGCCACAGGCTCGCGATGAGTGCGCCCGCGATCGAGTACAGGGTGACGAGACAGTCGACCGACATCCGCCCGTCGCCGCCGGCGCCCGGGTTCGAACCGCCCCGGCCCGGACGCGCGAAGGCGTCGCGCATGAGAATGAACATGGCCGCCAGCGACAGGACGGCCTCCGGCAGGAGCGCGACCCAGTAACTCACGTCACTCCCCTTCCCCGGCCTCGACGGCGGACTTCGAGATGTGCGCCGGGGTGGCACCGGAGCCCGCGGCGATCGGCGCGGCCTCCACCGATGCGGCCTCCACTGACGGGGCCTCGATCAACACGGGCTCGACCGACGAGGGCTCGACCGACGCGGCCTCCACCGGGGGCGCGCTCGCCGTCCGCGTCTCCACGTGCTCGATCAGCGCCTCGACGGAGGCCCGCGTCCGGTTCAGGAAGGGACCCGGCCACACGCCGATGAGCAGGATCAGCGCGAGAAGCGGCGCGAGGATCAGGCGCTCCCGCCGGTTCACGTCGGTGAGCGTCCGGTTCTCCTCGCGGTCGAGGCGGTTGAAGACGACGCGCTGCACCATGGGCAGCATATAGCAGGCAGCGAAGATCACGCCGGTCGTCGCGATGGCGGCGATCCACGGGTGGGTCCTGAACGTCCCCACGAGAATCAGGAACTCGCCCACGAAGCCGTTCGTCCCCGGAAGCCCAACGGAGGACAGCGCGACGACGACGAGCGCGAAGGCGAACACCGGCATCACCTTCGCGATGCCGCCGAAGTCCGCGATCCGCCGCGAATGGCGCCGCTCGTACAGCATCCCGATGAGAAGGAAGAGCGTCCCGGTCGAAATCCCGTGGTTCACCATCTGGAGGATGCCGCCCTCGATCCCCTGGGTCGTGAGCCCGAACACGCCGAGCACGACGAAGCCGAGGTGGGCGACCGAGGTGTAAGCGATGAGCTTCTTCGCGTCCGGCTGGACCGCCGCCACCCAGGCCGCGTAGAGGATCCCGATCAGCCCCAACACGAGCATCGCGTTCACCACAGCGGGATCCGTCGCCGCGGCCGGGAAGAGGGGGAGCCCGAAGCGCAGGAACCCGTACACGCCCATCTTGAGCAGCACCCCGGCCAGGATCACGGAGCCCGCCGTCGGGGCCTCCACGTGCGCATCCGGCAGCCACGTGTGGAAGGGGAAGAGCGGCACCTTGATCGCGAACGCGAGCGCGAACCCCCCGAAGAGCCACAGCTGCGCACGCCGCCCGAGTTCGAGCGAGGCGAGATCGTCGTAGGCGAAGCTCCACGCCCCCGAACCGTCCTGGAAGATCCACGCGAGGGTCACGATCGCGACCAGCATCAGGAGCGAGCCCGCGGCCGTGTAGAGGAAGAACTTCACGGCGGAGTAGATCCGGCGTTCCCCGCCCCAGACGCCGATGAGGAAGTACATTGGAATCAGCATGATCTCCCAGAACACATAGAACAGGAAGAGATCGAGGGCGACGAAAACGCCGATCATGCCCGTCGTGAGGAAGAGGAGCATCGCGTAGAAGGCGCGCTCCCGGCGCCGGATGTGCGAGAAGGAGCCCGCCACCGCCAGCGGCATCGTGAACGTCGTGAGCAGGATCATGAGGATGGAGATCCCGTCGACGCCCACCGCGTAGGAGATCCCCCACGCCTCGATCCACGGGATGGAGACGAGATTCTGGAATCCGCTCTCCGCCGTGTCGAAGGTCCAGAAGAGCGGCAGCGAGAGCGCGAACAGGACGAGCGTCGTCGCCAGGGCGACGGTCTTCGCGCGCGCCTCCGGCACCAGGAGGCAGGCCGCGCCGCCGACGAGCGGGAGGACCACGAGCGCGGTCAGGATCCAGTGCCCGTCGTAGAGGGCCATCAAGAGAGCACTCCGAGCACGAGGAGGGCCCCGAGCATGAAGGCGACGAGGTAGGTCGTCACGCGGCCCGTCTGGAGCTGCCCCCCGGCCCACCCGAGTAGACGGGCGGCGCGCCCCGCACCGTTCACCGCGCCGTCGATGAGGCCCGCATCCACGATCCGCCAGCAGGCGCGCCACAAGGCGAGCGACGGGCGGACGATCGCGCGGTCGTACAGTTCATCCACGTACCACTTGTCGTGGAGCACGCGGGCAAACCCGGTCGGAGCCTCCGACTCCGCCTCCGTCGGCACCGGCTTCGGCGACAGGGCGCGGACGGTCCCGACCACGGCCGCGATCGCGATCGCGGCGGAGACCCCGGCCCACAGCGCCTCGCCTCCCCCGGCGGGCGCCCGGTATTCGGGGGCGAAGCCGTGCGCCTCCTTGACGGCGATCGCCGGGGCGAACACCGGCTCCAGCCAGTGGTGCAGCCACTCGACGGTCGGGAGCAGCGGCAGCGCCTCGGGGATGTTCGCCCAACCTCCGACGACGGAGAGGACGGCGAGGAGGGCCAGCGGCGCCCACATGACGGCGGGCACCTCGTGCAGGCGTCGTCCGGCCTCCGCCACTCCCCCGTGGCCGAAGGTCCGGTTTCGGCCGTGAAAGGTCATCACCATGAGGCGGGCCATGTACACGGCCGTCAGCACCGCCGTGGCCAGAGCGACGCCCCACAGGATCGGCGTTCCGTACACCCCCGAGTACCAGATGATCTCATCCTTCGAGAAGAATCCGGCCAGCGGCGGCACGCCCGCGATCGCGAGCGTCGCGACCCACATGAAGACGAACGTCCGCGGCATGTATTTCCGGAGCCCGCCGTGGTTCCGCATGTCGTTGGGGTCGCCGTGGCGCGCGTCGCCGTGCCCATCCTCTCCGTGCGCCCACGCGTGGTGCACCGCGTGGATCACGGCCCCCGCGCCCAGGAAGAGGAGCGCCTTGAAGAAGGCGTGCGTCATGAGGTGGAAGACGCCGGCCGTGAACGCCCCCACCCCCACGGCGAGGAACATGTAGCCGAGCTGCGAGATGGTGGAGTAGGCGAGCACCTTCTTGATGTCGTACTGCCGGATCGCGATCGAGGCCGCGAAGAGCGCCGTCCCCGCCCCCACCGCCGCCACCACGCCCTGGGAGACGGGCGAGAGCGCGAACAGGACGCTCGTGCGCGCGATGAGATAGACCCCGGCCGTCACCATCGTCGCCGCGTGAATGAGCGCCGAGACCGGCGTCGGACCCGCCATGGCGTCGGGAAGCCAGGTGTGAAGGGGGATCTGCGCCGACTTCCCCGTACAGCCGAGGAAGAGGAGGAGCGTGATCCCGGTGACGAGCGCGCCGCCGTAGGCGAGCGTCCCCTCCGCCGCCTCGAAGACGGGGATGAAGTCCAGCGTCCCGAAGGCCGTGAAGATGAGGAACATGGCGACGAGGAACCCCGCGTCGCCGATCCGGTTCATGATGAACGCCTTCTTCCCCGCGTTCGCGTACTCCCGGTTCTCGTACCAGAAGCCGATGAGCAGATACGAGCAGAGCCCCACGCCCTCCCAGCCCACGAACATCAGCGGGAAGCTGGCCCCCAGGACGAGGACGAGCATGAAGAAGACGAAGAGGTTGAGATACGAGAAGTAGCGCGAATAGCCGGGATCGTCGCGCATGTAGCCGACGGAGTAGACGTGGATCAGGCTCCCGACCCCGGTCACGATCATGCACATCAGCATCGAGAGCGGGTCGAACTGGAGGTCGACCCCGATGCGGAGGTCCCCGGACACGATCCAATTCCACAGGCCGACGACTGCCGCGCCGTGCGGTTCCGCGCCGCTCATGGCGATGAAGTTGAGGAGGACGACCGCGAAGCTGCCCAGGAGCGCCGCGGGTCCGACGATCGTTGGGATCCGCTTGTCGTCGCGCCACAGGAAGGCCCCGGCCCCGTTCACCGCCGCCCCGAGCAGCGGGAGGGCGAGTATGAGCCACGGAAGCACCGGCTGGAACCCGGCTCCCGCGCCCTCCTGCCCCCCGAGGGCGGTGGCCACAAGCGAGCCGGAGCCCGTAACCGCACCGAGGCTCACCACTTGAGGAGCCGGAAGCGGTCGAGGTCCACGACTTCGTAGTGCCGGAAGATCGCGATGATGATCGCGAGCCCCACGGCGGCCTCCGCCGCCGCCACGGCCATGACGAAGAAGACGAAGATCTGGCCCTCGATCCCGTGCATGCGGGAGAAGGCGACGAGGGAGAGGTTCGCGGCGTTCAGCATCAGCTCGACGCACATGAACACGATGATCGCGTTGCGCCGCAGCAGCACTCCGATCACGCCGATCGAGAAGAGGATCGCGCTCACGAAGAGGGCGATGAGCCCGTTCACTCCGAGCGCGCCCGCCAGGCCCGCCTCGCTCACGTCCGCTCCCCGCGGGCCAGCAGGATCGTGCCCACGATGGCCACGAGCAGGAGGACGCCGGTGACCTCGAGCACGATCACGTACTCCTGGAAGAGCGGCCGGGCCACGACGCCGACGACGCCCTGCTCGGCGGCCGCTTCGCGGAGCGCGCCGCCCGCGATCTCCACGACCGGCCGGGCATCCGCGCCACCCACGAAGAGGCGCGTGAGGACGCCTAGAAACGCGATGGAGATCGAACCGCCGACGAGCCCTCCCACGGGCCCCCTCAGGTCGCGCCAGTCCGCGTGCCCCAGGTTCAGCAGCATGAGGACGAAGAGGAAGAGGACCATGATGGCCCCGCCGTACAGGATCACGTTGATCGCCGCGATGTAGTGCGCGTCCAGCATGAGGAACATGCCGGACGTGGCGAAGAACACGCCGACCAGGAAGATCACGGCGGACACGGGATTGCGGCGCGTGACCATGATCACGGCGCCCAGAATCGCGCTCGCCGCGAAGGCTTGGAAGAGGAAGTCCTGGATCATTGCGACGCGGGGTCCTGCGGATCCCATAGCGCGGTCACGTCGTGTTCCTGTTCGACGAGCCGCTCCAGGTCGTACACCCAGCGCTCCCGCGAGTACTCCGCGTTCTCGTAGTGTACGCCCAGGTGGATCGCCTCCACCGGACACACCTCTTGGCAGTAGCCGCAGAAGATGCAGCGGAACTCGTCGATCTCGTAGATCGCCGCGTAGCGCTCGCCGTTCTCGTCCTCCGCCGGCACCAGCTTGATGCAGTTCACGGGGCACACGGTCGGGCACAGGCCGCACGCGACGCACTTCGCCCGTCCATCCTCGTGCACCGCCATGCGGTGCGTGCCGCGCGTCCGAGGCGCGAGCTCCCACTTCTCGTCCGGATACTGCTGCGTCTTCTTGTTCGGGCTCAGGAGGTGCCGCATCGTGATCGACATTCCCTTCGCCGCCGCCCGCACATACGAACTCTCGGCTCGCGGCCGCTCCACGACCTTCACGTTTCCAGGCATCTACCCTCCCTGGCCCTGTGCGGCGTCGCCGCCGGCTGACCTCGCCCCCTTCGCCCCGCCGCGGATCAGCGTCCCCCGGTCCATGGCGAAGAAGAGGGCCCCCGCGAGCGCGAGATTCACGAGGAAGAGAACGAACGCGTACCAGCCGCCGGCCGGGATCCCGACCGCCTCGATTCCGAGGATGACGAAGGCGATGACGAGGATATAGACCGTCACCGCCTCCAGCATGAACTTCCAGCCCAGATCCATGAGCTGGTCGTAGCGGAAGCGCGGCAGCGTCCACCGAATCCATACGAAGACGAGCACGAGAAGCGACGTCTTCAAGCCGAAGGCGCCGAGCGTGAGCAGCGTCTTCCACCACGTCGGCTCTCCGATCACGGTCCCATCGGAGAGTACGCGGATATTGTCTCCCTGCCAGAACGGGATGTCCCACCCGCCGAGGAAAAAGACCGTGACGAGCGCGGCGACCGTGATCACGTGCGCGAACTCGCCGATCATGAACATCGAGAACTTCATCGCCGAATACTCCGTGTGGTATCCGGTGATGAGTTCGGCCTCCGCCTCCGGTAGGTCGAAGGGAAGGCGGTTCGTCTCCGCGAGTCCCGACACGAAGAAGAAGAAGAGACCGACGAGGAGCGGAAACACGAACCACGTCGCGTAGGTCGCCGGCCCGGCGGTGAACGTCTGCTGCATGGAGACGATCTCGGGGGCGCGCACATCCCCGGTGAGCAGGATGAGCGGAACGAGGCTGAGCGCGAGCGCGACCTCGTAGCTCACCATCTGCGCGGAGCCGCGTAGCCCGCCGAGGAGCGAGTACTTCGACCCCGAGGCCCATCCGCCCATGGCGACGCCGTACACGCCGATCGAGCCGATCGCGAGCACGTAAAGGAAACCGATCGGCACGTCCGCCACGATCATCTCGACGAGTCCCCACGGCGTGGGCAGGGGGGAGGCGAAGGGGATCACGGCGAAGAGGATCGTGGCCGGCAGGATCGCGAGGACGGGCGCGAGGAGAAAGAAGGGCCGGACCGCCTGCTCCGGCATCGTCTCCTCCTTGAGGAGGTTCTTGATCCCGTCGGCGATGACCTGGAGGAGTCCCCACGGGCCGACGCGGTTCGGGCCGCTCCGGTCCTGCATGAAGCCGCACACCTTGCGCTCGAAGATCGTGGCGAGCATGACCGCGAGCATCAGCACCGTGAAGAAGAGAACGACCTTCCCCACCGTGGCGAGGGCGAAGGCGCCGCCGGCGACCGGGTTCACGCGTCGGCCTCCGCGGAGGCGGCGACGCCGGCGGCTTCCGCGCCCGAGCCGGCGGCCGCGGCGCCCTTGAGCCCGATCCCGTCCCACGTGAGGCCCGCGAAGGCCGGAGCCTCCGCCGCCATCCGCTCGAACGCGCCGCGCACATCGTTGACGGCCTCGCCATCTCCCAGGCGGGCGAGCACGCGGCTCAGCACCATCCAGCCCGGGCGGGCCAGACCCGGCGGCCGGAGCGCCTGGTGGAACCGCTGCACGCGGCCTTCGAAGTTCGTGAACGTGCCGTCCATCTCCGCGAAGGTCGCGATCGGGAGCACCGCATCCGCGTTGCGCGCCGCGCCGGCGAGTCGCGTGCCGAGGTAGAGGAAGAAGTCGGCCGAGCCGCCGAAGTCCTCATCGGCCCCCTTGAGTTCGTCGTCGAGCACGACCAGCCCCCCGGCCGAGGCGCCGTTGCGGAGACCGTCCACGCGGCGCCCGCCGAAGAGTTCGGCACCCGCCGGGTTCGCGGCGCGATCCGCCCGCAGCTTGAGCGTCGGCACCGTGGGCAGCGCGGCGGTCTCGCCCTGCGGCACGATGAACGCGGCGCCCGTGATCCCGAGCCGCCCGAGGAGCCTCTCGACGTAGAACAGATTCTCGTTCGAGGCGTCCGGGGACACGACCGCGCTCCCGCCGGGCGAGCCGAGCGCGTCGATCCGCCCCGCCACCCAGTCGAGCGCCGTCGCCCAGTCGACCGGCCTGAGCTGCTCGCCGTCGCGAACGAGCGGGACGTCGGCCCGCACGCCGCGGTTCGTCATCACGAGGTGCCTGCGCCCGTAGTCGCACATCCACCAGGAGTTCACGGCCGCGTTGTGCCGCGGCTTCACCCGCACGATCTGGTTCTCCTTCGTGTCGATCGTGACGTTGCATCCGGTGGGACACCCCGGACACACGCTCGCCGCCGAATCCATGTCCCAAGCTCGCGTCTTGAACACAAAATCCTCGTGTACGAGCGCGCCGACGGGGCACACATCGACGATGTTCCCTTGGAAGGGGTTGTCGAGTTCGCGCCCGGGGAAGGTGTCGATGTACGCCTTGTCTCCGCGCTGGGCGACGATGAGCGAATCGTCCTCGGCGACATCGCGCATGAAGCGCACACAGCGCGTACAAATCACGCAGCGATCCGCGAAGTAGAGGATGTCGTCGGAGATGCGGTCCCGCCCCATGATCCGCTTGGGCTCGTCGACTCGGCTCTCGAGCTGGTTCGTGACGTAGGCGTAGTCCTGGAGCATGCACTGCCCCGCCGCGTCGCAGATCGGGCAGTCGAGCGGGTGGTTGACGAGGAGGAACTCGATGACCGCCTGGCGGGCCGTGCGGGCCGCGTCGCTCGCCGTGTTCACGACCATGTCATCGGTCGCCTGGAGCGTACACGACGGCTCGAGCTTGGGCCGTCCCTCGACCTCCACGAGACACATGCGGCACTGCGCCGGCCGCGTGGGGATGCCCGGATGGTAGCAGTAGCGCGGCACGACGACGCCCACGCGCTCCGCAGCCTCGATGACGCGGGTGCCGCTCGGGACCGTAACCTCGACCCCGTCGATCGTGAGCCTCACGTCCGCCCTCGCGCCGTTCTCAGCCATGCCGCACACCCGCCCTCGCGCCGTTCTCAGCCACGCCGCACACCCGCCCTGGCGCCGTTCTCAGCCATGCCTCGGCCCGCCGCTTTCCGCCATGCCTCAGCCCGCCGCGACCAGGGAAGGTTTCATCAGCGCCTCGTAGTCGGCGCGGAACTTGTCGAGCGAAGAGCGGAGCGGAAACACGACGCTGTCCGCGAGTACGCAAATCGTCCGTCCCGTCATCTGCTCGCACAGTTCGTACAGCGTGTCGATGTCGCTCGGGCGCCCGTCCCCCGCCTCGATGCGCTGGAGGATGCGGACGACCCACGACGTGCCCTCGCGGCACTGCACGCACTGGCCGCACGACTCGTGCGCGTAGAACTGAGCGATCCGCCGCATGGCCGCGACGATGTCCGTGTCCTCGTCCATCACGATCGGCGAGGCGGTGCCGAGCGCGCTTCCCGCCTCCGCGAGCCCCTCGTACGTCGTCGCGCAGTCGAGTTCGTCGCCGCCGAGGAACGCCGTGGACGATCCGCCCGGGATCACGGCCTTCACGGGCCTGCCCGAAGGTGTGCCGCCGCAGGCTTCGAAGATGATGTCGCTCAGCGGCAGGCCCAGCGCGAATTCGTAGTTCCCGGGACGCACGAGGTGGCCCGAGCAGCTCCACAGCTTCGTGCCGGGCGACCGCTCGCTCCCCCACTGCCGGTACCACTCCGCGCCGTGCTCGAGGATCATGGGAACCGCGGCGAGCGTCTCGACGTTGTTCACCGTCGTCGGCATCCCGAACGCCCCCGCCTGCGCCGGGAAGGGCGGCTTGGCCCAAGGTTCCGCGCGGTTTCCCATGAGCGAGTTCATGAGGCCGGTCTCTTCGCCGGCGATGTAGGCGCCGGCTCCGGCGTGGATCGTCACGTCGCACGACCACGACGAGCCCAGGATCCCCTCCCCCGCGAGACCGTTCTCGTACGCCTCGACGACCGCGGCGTTGAGAACCCGCGTTTCCTCGAAGAACTCTCCCCGCACGTAGATGTAGGCATGTTCCGCCCCGATGGCGCGCGCCGCGATCAGGCAGCCCTCGATGAGGAGGTGGGGCGTCCAGCGGATGACCTCCCGGTCCTTGAAGGCACCCGGTTCGGATTCGTCCGCGTTGCAGCACAGGTAGTGCGGCTTGCCGTCGTCCTTCGGCATGAAGCTCCACTTGAGCCCCGTCGGGAAGCCCGCGCCGCCGCGCCCGCGGAGGCCGGAAGCTTTCACGACCTCGGTGACCTCGGCGGGCGACATGTCGAGGGACCTCCGGAGCGCCTCGTAGCCGCCCCGGGCGCGCCACCCCTCGAGCGTCCGCGCTTCCGCGCTCCCTTGGTGCCGCGAAAGCCGCGTCGTCGTCTCGAGGTCGCTGCCGTGCGGGAAGCTCATGCGTCGCCTTCCGCCGCCGGCCCGCCGGCCGCCGCGCCGTCGCGCGCCCCGCGCAGCTTCGCGACGATCTCGGGCACCCCGTCCGGGGTCACGTTCTCGAGGTAGCGGTCGTTGACTTGAACGACCGTGGCGAAGCCGCACGCGCCGAGACATTCCGCCTCGATCACGGTGAACTCTCCATCCTCCGAGGTCTCCCCCTCTCGGGTCCCGGTCTCGGCGAGGAAGCTCCGCAGCACCTCCTCGGCGCGGTTCAGGTGACAGGAGATGTTCGTGCACACTTGGACGAAGTGACGTCCAACCGGGTGCTTGTTGTACATCGTGTAGAAGGTCGCGACCGAGTGGACGTAGGCGGGCGTGAGGTCCAGAGCCTCGGCAACTTCCACCATGTCCTCGGGTTCGATCCACCCCTTCACCGACTGCACGAAGCCGAGCATGGGGAGGAGCGCCGCCTGCTTCGTCGGATAGCGGGAGAGGGCCGCCTCCAGCCGCCGCCTCCCCTCCTCCGTCTCGAAGATGGGACCGTCGAACGTCTCCCTCGCCGTCAACTGGAAGGGCTGCGCCCCGACGACCGCGGGATGGATGCGCCGGCTCACCGGTCGATCTCTCCGAGCACGACGTCGAGCGAGGCGTTGATCGCGACGACGTCCGCGACGAGTTCGCCCCTCACGAGTTCGGGGAGCGATGCGATGTTGATGAACGACGGCCCGCGGAAACGGCAGCGGACGGGCTTCGTGCCGCCATCGGAGACGATCCCGAACCCCAGCTCCCCCTTCGAGCTTTCGATGGAGTACCACGTCTCGCCGGCGGGCACGCGGACGCCCTCCATCACAAGCTTGAAGTGCGAGATCATGGTGTCGATCGACCCCATCGCCTCGCCCTTGGGGGGGAGGACGATCCGGTAGTCGTCGATGTTGATCGGGCCTCCGGGCAGCCGCTCCAGCGCCTGCTCGATGATGCGGACGCTCTGCCGCATCTCCTCCACCCGCACGAGATAGCGGTCGTAGACGTCGCCGGCCGTCCCCACGGGCACGTCGAAGTCGTACTCCTCGTAGCCGAGGTAGGGGCGCGCCTTCCGCACGTCGTAGGCCACGCCGCTCGCGCGGAGCGTGGGTCCGGTGACGCCGTAGCTCACGGCCCTGTCCGCCGAGAGCACGCCGATGTCCATCGTGCGGCCCTGCCAGATCGCGTTGCGCGACAGGAGCCGCTCGACCTCATCCAGCGTCTCCGGGAAGGTGGCCGCGAAGTCGCGCGCCGCCGCCGTCCAGCCCACGGGCAGGTCCGCCATCATCCCGCCGACCCGGGTGACGGAGGTCGTGATCCGGCCCCCCGTGTACGCCTCGTGCAGGTTGTAGATCCGCTCGCGCTCCTGGAAGGTGTAGAGGAAGACGGAAAAGGCGCCGATGTCGATCGCCGTCGTGCCCAGCCACAGGAGGTGGCCGAGGATGCGATTCAATTCGCCGAGGATGACGCGGACGACGCGGCAACGCTCCGTGATCTCGACGTCGAGGAGCGCTTCGACCGCCCCAGCGTAGCCAATGTTGTAGAGCATCGGCGCGAGGTAGTCCATGCGGTCCGTATAGGGGACGCACTGGTTCCACTCGCGGAACTCGCACGTCTTCTCGAAGCCCGTGTGCAGATACCCGATATGGGGAGAGCAGCGTACGACGCGCTCCCCATCGAGCTGAAGCACGAGCCGCAGGACGCCGTGCGTGGCGGGGTGCTGCGGCCCCATGTTGATGAGGATGGGTTCGCCCTCGAGCGCGTCCTCGGGCTGCTCGTCCGGGCTCACGTCGCGGATCCCGCCGGGCGCTCCGCCTTCCGCCGCGCGCTCCGGCGGAGCCCGCACCCCTCCGTCGTCGGTGACCGCGTAGCCCGCCATCTCCAGCTCGTCGACGGCGTAGATGTCGATGAGGTCGCGGGAGAGAGCGCGGCTCACCTGCGCGGAGCGGCTGAAGCGTCCGCGAAGCGGGAAATCCTTTCGGAGGGGGAAACCCTCTTCGTAGTTCTCCGGCATGAGGATGCGGCGGAGGTCCGGGTGGCCCCGGAAGCTCACGCCGTACATGTCCCACACTTCGCGTTCGAGCCAATCGGCGGCGAGCCACAGGTCGGTGACGCTGTCAAGCTCGAGATCGTGCATCGGAACCTCGCACGCGATCCGGAGCTGGCGGCCGTGCGCCATCGACCAGAGCTGGTACCACACTTGGATCGGGGCCCCGATGCCGGCGTGCGCCCCCATGAGGTCCGCGAGCAGGTCGTACGCCTGGTCGGGCGCCTCACGGAGGAAGCGGAGCGCCTCGCCGTTGATCCGGGGGTCGATCCACACGACGGGATAGCCGAGCGCATCGCTCTCCACGCGCCGCGCGCCCTCGCTAAAGCGCTCGCGCAGGGCGCGGACCGAGGGATGGCTCGCCGCCTTCCCGTCGAGGGGCGCGACTCGCACCATGCGCGGCGGCGCGGGCGTCGTCGCGGTCGTCAACGGCGGATCGTCGCAGTCGTCAACGGCGGATCGCCCGGGTCAATCCCGGTGTTCCAAGCGGCGTTCGCGCCGGTCGCGCGACCTCGCTAGCGCGGAGGTCGGGCCGAGCCCGCTCATGCGGTTCTGGTTCGTCGAGTTTCCGAAGGGCTGCGCGACGAGTTCGATCGTTTCGGGGGGCAGATTCGGGCGTCCGACCGCCTCCGGAGCTTCGTCCCGCGCCCGGGGATCGGCCAGCGACTCTCCCTTGATCTTCTCCTGGATCATGAGGAGACCGTAGATGAGACCTTCCGGCCGCGGCGGACAGCCCGGGACGTAGACATCGACCGGAACGATCGTGTCGATCCCCTGGACAATCGTGTAGTTGTCGAACATCCCGCCGGAACTCGCGCACGCGCCCATCGACACGCACCACTTGGGCTGCGGCATCTGATCCCAGACCCGGCGCAGGACCGGGGCCAGCTTGTAGGTCACGCGGCCGGCGACGATCATCAGGTCCGCCTGCCTGGGGCTGAAGGACATGCGCTCCATCCCGAAGCGGCCGATGTCGTACTTGCTCGCGGCGGAAGCCATCATCTCGATCGCGCAGCAGGCGGTCCCGAACGGCATGGGCCACAGCGAGTTGCGGCGCGCCCAGTTGATGACGTAGTCGAGCTTCGTCGTCATCCAGTTGTGCGGGATGCCGGTGTCGAGCCGACCCTCGCCGGGGTGCGCGCCGGTTGGCAGCGTGTCGAGGGGCTTCATCGCGCGTCTCCACTCCGTGCCGAGTTCAGTCCCACTCGAGGGCCCCCTTCTTCCACGCGTACGCGAGTCCGACGCCGAGCACGGCGAGGAAGGCCGTGATCTCCACGAACCCGACCATCCCCAGCTCCCGGAAGATCGCGGCCCATGGAATGAGGAAGAGCGTCTCGATGTCGAGGACGATGAAGAGCATCGCCACGATATAGAAGTTGACCGAGAAACGCTCTCGCGTCGTCCCGAGCGGGGGTATCCCCGACTCGTACGGGCTCGCCTTCACCGGCGTCGGCCGGCGGGAGCCCACGAAGTGCGATACGCCCATCATCGCGGCAGCGTTCAGCACGCCGACCAACGCGAGGATCAGGATGCCGAGATATGGGTCGAGCAAGGGGGTTCGCTCCTCTCGTGCGAGCTTGTGAATTTCTTCACTTTCCCGCGCCGCGAAGCTATCGCGGAGGGGTGGGACCGGCAAGCGGCATTTGGCCTCGGAGGCGGCGGAATGCGGGCCTGCGCCGCGTGCCGATGAACTCGGACGCTGCACGAACCGGAGGCGGTCCGTGGTACGCAATGTGACGATCGGCGACGCGACGGTACGCGTCGAGATGCTGGGCCGGGGACGCCCCGTCCTCTTCCTGCACGGAATCAGCGCCCACGGCCGCGCGTGGCGGCCCGTCGCGGAACGCTTCCACGCGGAACAGCCGGGGTGGGAATGTTGGCTTCCCGACCTGCCGGGCCGGGGCGCTTCGGACGCGCGGCCGGAACTCTCCTACACGCTCGACGACGAGGTGCGCCGGCTTCGCACGCTGGTACGGGCGCTGGCGCCGGACGGCCCCCGGCCGCAACTCGTCGCCGGGCACTCTCAGGGCGCCGCGATCGGGCTCGCCCTCGCCGGAGCCGAACCGGGCATCGGCGCTTTGCTGCTTTCGAATCCGGTCACGCCGGAGATTCGAAGCCCGTCCGTTCTCCGGCTGCTGCGGGCGCCCGTCGCGCGGCGGATGATCGGGAGCGTCCTCGCGCCGCTTCACGCGCCGCTGGGCCGCCTGGTTCTCCGGCGGGCGTGCGGCCCCCACTTCCGGGCCCCTCCGGATCTCGTAGCCGCCTACGCTGGGCCGTGGGCGAGCCCGGCGCGCGCTCGGACGCTCCTGCGCATACTGGCCGACTGGCGCCCGGCGGAACTCGAGGACCGCATGCCCCGGCGCCCGGTCGCCGCCCACGTGGTGTCCGGCGCACACGACCCGAGGATCCCCCTTGGAGCGGCGAGGCGCCTCGCCTCCCGCCTCGACTGCGACCTCACGGTGTGTTCGGACGGTGGCCACGTGCTAACCGAGCAGCATCCGCAGCTACTGGCCCGCCTGCTGGGAGAGTTGGCCGGCCGTTTGCCACCGGACTCCGGCCGCCGCCGGAACGTTCCGCCTCGGGCGGCTAGCTAAGGCCGTTGCGCAGAAACGTGTGATGTGTTAAGCGATATTCGTCGCGAGTCCCGGGAGCGAGTCCCGGGAGCGAGTCCCGGGAACGGAATAACCGGAAGCCCGGGAGGATCGATGTTCCAGTGCTCCAGTGTGCGTTCCCGCCCCGCGCACGACGTCCGCCGCCGGCTCCCGTCCCGCCCCGGACTTCCCCTCCTTCTGGTCGCGGTCGTGGCGTTGGGGGCGTTCCCGGGCTGCGGCGAGCGCGATGGGTATCCCGCGGGCCCCGAGCCGGCGGCGCGTGCGGGAACGCAGCCGGCGGCGGTGGTCTCGAGCACGCCCCCGGGCGACGCGGCCGACGGCCTCCCGGAGCCGGCGGCGGTCGCCGCCGGCATCGACGGGCTGGGGTGCGTGGTTCACTACCGGACGGCGGCGGGCGGCTACGTCCCCCGGGAGTTCGGCATGAGGTTCGGCCGGGCCGCCCGCCGCGGGGCGCGGCGCGCGTGGGTGCTCACCTACAACGTCATGGGCGCGGTGTCGAGGCCCCGGGAGGACGGGACCGTCGAGACGCTGCCCCCGGTGCTGGGGGTGCGGGCCGTGTGCGTGCTCCCGGGCACCAGGCGGGCGCGGGACCAGACGGTGGCGCGACTGGAGGCCGTGCTCCGGGAGCGGGGGCTGCGCGGCCGGCCGGAGACGAGCGCGCGGGCGCCGCTGGAGCGGGCCGCCGGCTACGCGTGGGCGGGGCTGCGCGGGGCGCTCCGCTGGCTGGGCCCCCGGCCGCTGAGCGCGCAGGAGTGCCTGGAACGCAACCGCCACAACGAATGCACCGCGTGGTCCGTCGAGCCGATCCGCGTCGTCGCGCCCGGCACGCCCATCAACGTCACGTGCCCGGCGGGGTTCGACTTCGAGTACTCCTCGGGCAACTGCGTCCGCACCGGGTTCGACCCGGTGGCCCCCGTCTGGCCCGGCAACACGGGCAACTCCGGCGGCGCATCTCCTCCGCCGCCCCCTCCGCCCGACCCCCCCGCGTGCGATCCCGTCCCGACCCGAATGTTCGAGGAGTACGCCGAGTACGGCATCCTCGACAAGCCGTCCGGTTGCGAGGCGTTCGC
>JAAXHJ010000040.1 GCA_012270965.1 Candidatus Palauibacter poriticola | reverse complement strand
TGGGTCGTGTGCCGGCGCTGCGAGCGCTGGAACCTCTCGCCGCTGGAGACCCGCTGGGAGGCGATCGAGGCCTGCGAGCGCGCCTTCTCGACCACCCGCATGCGGGTCGCCTCCGACAACATCGGCCTCGCGAAGCTGAAGGAGGGACTCGAACTCGTCCGCGTCGGCGATGCCGTCCGCCAAGAGTTCGCGGCGTGGCGCTACGACGACCAGTTCGGCCGGCGCCGCAAGCGGGCCATGCTCGTCACCGGGGCCGCGGCCACCGCCGTTGGGGCCCTCTGGGTGGGAGGCTTTGTCTCCGTGGGCGGACTCTGGATCGGGACCAGGCTGTCGCAGAGGTGGTATCGCAATCGCGTCATCCTGCGGACTCGGG
Organism: Candidatus Palauibacter poriticola; assembly: GCA_012270965.1. Lineage (GTDB taxonomy): Bacteria > Gemmatimonadota > Gemmatimonadetes > Palauibacterales > Palauibacteraceae > Palauibacter > Palauibacter poriticola. Next base: position 35,940 of record JAAXHJ010000040.1, on the reverse strand, counting down.
ATCGGCGCGGCGCGCCGGTTCGGGTTCTGCGCAAGCACCTCTACACGTCCCATCTCGTGCCGGATGAGGAGGGATGCGGCTGGGGGCTGCGCGTCCACCACCTTCCCGGCCATGCCGGAGGGGGCAGGCGGAAGACGATGATCGTCCACGGACGCGAGGCGATCGGGCTCGCCGGACAGCTGATGGCGCAGGCCAACCGCCGCGGGGGTAGGGAGACCGAGATCCGCGGGGCCGTGCGCCGTATCGAGCGCGCCGGGCATCCGGAGGCGTTTCTCCCGGAAGCCGCGGAAGCGGTGCAACGCACCCTCCGGCGTTCAGGCTCCTTCGCTCTCCGGTCTCCCTCCCGGGGGGAGCGCCGCAAGGCGACCTTGTCGGCTCGAGACATCGAACGGCTTCGGAAGCCCCTGCCCGGCTCCCTCGCCGGCATGAACCCGGGTCTGCGGCTGGCGATCGAGATGGCGACGCACGAGGAGGCCGAACGCCACGCGCTCGAGGGGGAACTGAAGGAACTCGAGGCGCGGTGGCGGGAGGCGGAGGAGATCGCGCACATCGCCGACAACCTCTTCGTCCCGGGCACCATCGAGAGCTTTATCAAGGAGGAGCTCGCGCGTCCCGAAGCCGGCCGGGCGAACCCAACGAAAGTCCGGAAGAACGTCTGAATGTATACGACGTGCATCTTCTGCCACGGGAACCTCGACCGGAACGAGGCCATCGAGGAGTTCCCGGTCGGCCGCCGCCTCGCCTTCGACGGCGCCAAGGGCCGGCTGTGGGTCGTGTGCCGGCGCTGCGAGCGCTGGAACCTCTCGCCGCTGGAGACCCGCTGGGAGGCGATCGAGGCCTGCGAGCGCGCCTTCTCGACCACCCGCATGCGGGTCGCCTCCGACAACATCGGCCTCGCGAAGCTGAAGGAGGGACTCGAACTCGTCCGCGTCGGCGATGCCGTCCGCCAAGAGTTCGCGGCGTGGCGCTACGGCGACCAGTTCGGCCGGCGCCGCAAGCGGGCCATGCTCGTCACCGGGGCCGTCGGAGCGGCGGCGGGCGCAGTCGTCGTCGGCGGTACGCTCGCCGGATTCGCGATGGGCGGCATCTTTCCGGGGCTCTTCCAAGGGGCCCAAAGCTGGTATCGGGACCGCGTTCTCCTCCGTCTCAGGAACGAGGACGGCGACCGCATCCGCGTCCAGCGAAAACACCTCTACACCTCCCGGCTCGTGCCGAGTGCAGATGCCTCGGGATGGGACCTTCGCGTGGATCACATCCCGGGTTGGGGAAAGCGGGACAGGAAGAACAAGCGCAAGAGCCGCCGACATACGATGATCGTTCGCGGTAGTGAGGCGATCGGCCTCGCGGGCCAGCTCATGGCCCACGCCAACCGGCGCGGCGGGGCCCGGAAGGCGATCCGCGCCGCAGTCGACCGGATCGAGGAGGCCGGGCATCCGGAGGCGTTCCTCCCGGGGGCGGCCAGACGCGCCATGCGCGACTTCTCCGGCTCGGGAAAGGCGGATCTCCCGGCAAAGAAAATCGAGGGGTTGATGACGCCCCTGCCGGGTACGCTGGGGGGTCTCAAGGTGGACGTGCGGCTGGCGATCGAGATGGCGACGCACGAGCAGGCCGAGCGCGAGGCGCTGGAGGGAGAACTGAAGGAACTGGAGGCGCGGTGGCGCGAGGCGGAGGAGATCGCCCGCATCGCGGACAGCCTCCTCGTCCCGGAGAGCGTGGAGGGTCTCATGGAGGAGGAGCGGTCGCGCGTCGATGCCGGCCCCGGGGATGGGATTTCGGCCAGTCGCTAAGCGTCAGCGTTAGCCTGTCCGGCGGCGTTCGCGTGCCCTATCGTGCGGGTCCACGGTCGGCGGGACCGGATCCCGATGACGCGACCGGACCCCGGCGACGGGATCCGGCACGCCGGCCTGCTTGGCAACGGATGGCTTCAGGAAGGGTGCCTTGAGCGAGAAGAGACTCATCGTCGTCGGCGACCGCGTTCTCATCGAGCCGCTGGAGGGCGAGGATCGCACGAACGTCGGCCTCTACCTCCCTCCCACGGCGATCGACAAACAGGCCGTGCAGGCGGGGACGGTCGTGGCCGTCGGCCCCGGGACTCCGGTCGGGCCGCCCGCCGAACTCGATGACGAACCGTGGAAGATCGGCGCCACGGAGGCCCGCTATCTCCCGATGCAGGCGCGGCCGGGAGACTACGCCCTCTTCTTTCGGAAGGCCGCGGTGGAGATCACCTTCGAAGGCACCCGATACCTCGTCGCACCCCAAGGCGCGATTCTCACGCTGGTCCGTGAAGACGCCGAGAAGGCCTCCGGGGACGAGGGCTTCGATCCGTCCTTCCTTTAGCGGCCCGTGGCGAAAGCCCCGCTGCGTTCGAGCGGCGCCGCATCCCGCGTGAACGCTGCGCTCGGCCAGCCAGGCCTCTCCCTAGCGCTCGACCGGGCCGATCCGGTTGGGACGCAGGGAATGGCAGTTCACCGCCCAGGACGTCGCCCGGGCCTGAACCGGGGCATCACCCGCCGGGGATGCCGCGGCCGCCTGCCCGCGTAGCCGTGCCACCGCCCGGCCGACCATCTCCCCGCGAGCCCGGCGCAGCGCCACGGCGCCCCGCACCTCGGGACTCGACCACACGACCCAGAGCGTGTCGGCCCGCGTGAACCAGCGCGTCTCCATGCCGGAGAGATCTCCGTCACCCTCGAGAGGGACGGCCTTGTAGGCGGTCATCTCCCTCCCATACGCGTCGACGGAGTCGGCGAACAGCATGAGCGACCGCACCACGGGCGGGGCGGGTTCGGGAGGCTCGCCGCCCTCATCCGCGAGCCAGGCGTCGAACCGGAGGTGCCGGCAGCCGAGGAAGTCCCAAAGGCGGAGATCGGCACGTGCGGGAGGAGGAGGAGGCTCGACCTCCCGGAATCGGAACCAGATCGAGACCCACACGAAGACGACCGACAGTCCGGCCACCGCCAACCATCGCTTCGTTCTTCCCAGCGGACTCTCCGTTGCAGGCCCCATGCATCGTGCGGCCGGCGCCGACCGTGTCAAGCCGCGCCAACGTTGGCGGCCAACCTAGCAGAGCCCCCGCCGCCCCGCACAGCTTTGTCGTTCGGCGACGGCGACGGTAGAATATCCTCCGGCTCCCCGCCGTTTCCCCCCAACCGCGAGCACGCGGAAGTCGAGGCGCGTCTTGGCACCCCCGCCCGGTAAGATCAGGAACATTGCGATCATCGCCCACGTCGATCACGGGAAGACGACGCTCGTCGACCACATGCTGCGGCAGGCGGGCGCCTTCCAGTCGCACGAGCGGGTCGAGGAACGCGTGATGGACTCCAACCCGCTGGAGCGCGAGCGCGGCATCACGATCCTGTCGAAGAACACCGCCGTGCGCTGGGGCGAGACGAAGATCAACATCGTCGACACGCCCGGCCACGCGGACTTCGGGGGCGAGGTCGAGCGCATCCTGCGGATGGTGGACGGCGTGCTTCTCCTCGTCGACGCGGCCGAGGGGCCGATGCCGCAAACGCGCTTCGTCACGCGAAAGGCCCTTGCGCTGGGGCTCGCGCCCGTGGTGGTCATCAACAAGGTGGACCGGCCCGATCAGCGCGCCACCGAAGTGCACGACGATGTGCTGGAGCTGTTTCTGGAGTTGGACGCCACCGAAGCCCAGCTCGACGCGCCGTTCCTCTACGCGAGCGGGCGGGACGGCTGGGCATCGCCGGACGGCGAGGCGGGAGGCGGAGACCTGAGGCCGCTGTTCGAAACGATTATGGCGGTGGTCCCCTCCCCCGCCGGCGATCCCGAGGGACCGTTCCAGATGCTGGCCTCGACGCTGGACCACTCGAGCTACGTGGGGCGCATCGCCATCGGCCGCATCGAGCGGGGCGCGGTGGCCGAGGGGGACGGGGTCGTGCTCCTTCCGCTCGGGGAGCCCGGGGCCGTGCCCGCGGACGAGACGCGCCCGGCCCGGGTGCTCAAGATCTACGGCTTTGAGGGCTTGAAGCGCATCGAAACGCCCCGCGCGAGCGCCGGCGACATCGTGGCGCTGGCCGGACTCGAAGGAGTGGAGATCGGCCAGACGATCACGCACCCCGACCGCAGGGACCGTCTGCGGGGGATCGCCGTGGAGCGGCCCACGCTCGCGGTGGATTTCCGGGTGAACGACGCCCCCTTCGCGGGGCGGACGGGCAAGTACGTCACGACGCGGCAACTGCGGCAGCGCCTCTTCCGGGAACTGGAGCGCAACGTCGCCCTTCGCGTCGAGCCTACCGACTCGCCCGACACCCTCTCCGTCTCGGGCCGCGGGGAACTCCATCTCACGATCCTCATGGAGACGATGCGGCGGGAGGGGTACGAGTTCTCCGTCTCGCGCCCCCGCGTCATCCTGCGCGAGGGACCCGGCGGGGAGATCCTCGAGCCTTACGAGGAGGCGGTGATCGAGGTCCCGTCCGGGATGGTGGGCGTGGTGATGGAGAAGATGGGGAGCCGGCGGGCCAAGCTCCTCTCGATGCGACCGACGGACCAGGGCCCGGTGCGCCTCGACTTCAAGCTTCCATCGCGCGGGCTGTTCGGATACCGCTCCGAGTTCCTCACGGACACGCGCGGCGAGGGCCAGTTGCACCACCGCTTCCTCGAATACGGACCCCGGGCCGGACACCTGGAACACCGCCGCCGGGGAGTGCTCGTCGCGGACCGCCCGGGGACATCGGTGGCCTTCGCCCTCTTCAACCTGCAGGAGCGGGCCGAGATGCTGATCGGCCCGGGCGTCGAGGTCTACAGCGGGATGATCGTGGGCGAGCACGTCCGCCCCGGCGACCTCGAGGTCAACGTGTCGAAAGGCAAGAAGCTCACGAACATGCGGGCCGCCGCCGCGGACGAGAATGTCCGGCTCGAGCCGCCGCGCGAACTGACGCTGGAGCTGGCCCTCGAGTTCATCAACGACGACGAACTGATCGAGGTCACGCCCGACGCGATCCGCCTCCGCAAGCGCAGCCTCGACCCCATCAAGCGCAAGAAGGCCATGCGCCGCGCCGCCGCGGAGGCGAGAGGAGACTGACGCTACGGAGCGAGGAGCGTGCCCATCGAAGGCGGGTGTTGCACTGGGCGTATCGCGGGAGCGGACCCGGAAAAGTAAACGATTTATCCCATCTCCGTTTCATGCCGCGTCACGAAGCTTTCGATATCGGCGTCCTGGCGGCCGCGCTTAGAGCCATGGAACCGGCGACCTTGGAGGGTCGGGTGCGGGATCAGCCGACGGGGGCCTTCAGCCGGCGCGCCTGGTTCTTCTACGAGACTCTCACGGGCCGGACCCTCGATGTGCCCGACGCCGGCTCCGGCAACTACGTCAACGCCTTGAACCCCCGCCTCCACATCTCCGCTGGACGGCGCAACTCGCGGCGGCACCGCGTCATCGACAACCTGCTCGGCAACGCCGACCTGTGCGTGACGGTGCGGCGTACCGCAGCGCTCGCCGCCTGGGTCGATGTACGGACCGACGAGGAGGCGCGAGCCCTGTGCGAGGCGTGTGATCCGCTGATTCTGCACCGGGCGCTCAACTATCTCTACACGCGGGAGACGCGATCGACCTTCGCGATCGAGGGAGAGGCGCCGACTGCCCGCCGGGAAGCCCGTTTCATCGCGGTCCTCGAAGCCGCGTCCCAGTTCGACCCTCTGGACAAGGACGACCTGCTGCGGCTCCAAGGGTCCATCGTCGATCCCCGCTACGCGGCCCGCGACTGGCGCCGACATCAGAATTTCGTTGGTCGGACGACGGCCGGGTTCGGTGATTCGGTCGACTACATCTGTCCGCGTCCCGGCGACGTACCCCGTCTCATGGAGGGCTGGATGGCGCTGACGCGGCGTGTCGCCGAAGAGCCCGTGCCGCCCGCCGTCGCGGCAGCCATCGTCGCGTTCGCGTTCGTCTTCATTCGCCCGTTCGAGGACGGCAACGGACGCGTTCACCGTTTCCTCATCCACCACATTCTCGCCAAGCGGGGTTACGGGCCGCCGAACATCATCCTCCCGGTCTCCGCCGCCATCCTCCGAGGCCGTGCGGGTTACGACCGAGTACTCGAGACCTTCTCGCGACCGTTGAGCGAGTATGTCGAATGGCGGTGGACGCCGGAGCGGGAGATCCTCGTCGAGAACGAAACGCTGGACTTCTACCGGTACGCCGACCTGACCGTCTTCGCGGAATACCTCCACGAACGCCTTGCCGAGACCGTGCACCGCGACTTGCGCGAGGAACTCGGTTTCCTCGCCGTATTTGATCGCGCCACCCGCGCGGTACGCCGCATCGTGGACATGCCCGACCGCCGCTTTTCGCTCCTCCTACGGCTCTGCATGCAGAACGACGGCCGGTTTCCCAGGCGTCGCCGCCGATAGTTCCGCGAACTCACCGACGGCGAGATCGCCGCAGTCCAGCAAGCCGTCCAGGACACCCTCGCGAGCCATGCGTAACCCGGTCCCCCGCGCACTGACGGGCCCGGACACGCGGCACCCACGGCTACGCGGACGTACGAGCCCCCCCTGCGTTTCGGGCGTGGAGGGCGAACACGGCGGCGCCCAGCAGCGCGCCCGCGATCCGCACCGGGTCGTTCGGGACCAGGATGAGGGCGCCGGCCAGGGCGAAGAGCGCACGGTGGGCGACGCTGCACGCGGCCAGCGCGAAGCCTTCGATCGCGTAGGCGACGACCGATACGAGGGCCACGGTGCAGACGATGGCGAAGACGAACGCCGTCACCGAGATCCCGTCGACCAGGATCAGCCCCGAATAGGCCATCATGGCGGGCACGATGAAGAAGCCGAGGGAGAGCTTCACGGCCTGGTTCGCCGTCCGCATGGGCGCGGAGCCGGCCACCCCCGCCCCCGCGAAGGCGGCGAGCGCGATGGGCGGCGTCACGTTCGACGTCTGCGAAAGCCAGAAGATGATCATGTGCGCGACGAGGAGGGGGAGCCCCAACCCCTCGAGCGCGGGCGCGGCCATGACCGAGATCACGATGTAGGCCGCCGTTACGGGCAGTCCCATCCCGAGCACGAGCGCGGCGACCGCGATGAAGATGAGCGCGAGCCACAGGAGTCCGCCCGCCGCCTGCACGACGGACTCGGTGAACTGGAGGCCGATCCCCGTCTGTCCGATGACACCCACGACGATGCCCGCGGTCCCGCAGGCGAGCGAGATCGGCAGCGCCAGAACCGCTCCCGTTCGCAGCCCCTCGAGGATCGTGCGCCAGCCGACGCGCGTCCGCTTCCGCGCCATCCCCGTGACGACGACCGCGAGGCAGCCCACCGCCCCCACCAGCGGCGGCGAGTAGTTGAGGAGGAGGAGCGCGACCACGAGTCCGAGTGGAACCACGAAGTGGACGCCCTCGCGTAGGGTGCGCCGCACCGGCGGGGGGTTCCTCATCCCCCGCAACCCCAGTTTGAGGGCCATGAGGTGGACGAAGAGGAGCGTACACCCGAAGTAAAGGATGGCCGGGGCGATGGAGAGCGCCACGATCTCCCTGTACGGGGTGTTCGTGAAGTCCGCCATGATGAAGGCGCCGGCACCCATGATCGGCGGCATGATTTGGCCGCCGGTGGAGGCGGCCGCCTCGATCCCGCCCGCCTGCTCCGGGCGGTAGCCGAGCTTCTTCATCATCGGGATCGTGAGCGCGCCCGTCGTCACCGTATTCGCGATTGCCGAGCCGGAAATCGACCCCATGGCCGCGGAGGCGATGACGCTCGCCTTGGCCGGCCCGCCCCGGAACCGGCCCGCGGCGGCGAAGGCAAGATCGATGAAGAAGCGCCCCGCGCCCGTCACCTCCAGGAAGGCGCCGAAGAGGACGAAGATGAACACGGTCCCCGCCGCGATCCCGAGCGGCGTCCCGAACAGCCCCGCCCCGGTGAAGATCTGGAAGCGCAGGATCCGCTCGAGGGAGAAGCCCCGATTCGCGATGACGTCGGGCAGCAGATCCCCGAACCCGGCGTAGAGGAGGAAGACGAGGCCCACGGCCACCATCACCCAGCCCACGGCGCGCCGCGTCGCCTCGAAGAGGAGGATCACGAACACCAGGCCCGCGATCACGTCGTGCGTCGTGAGCCCGTACAGGATGTGATCCACCCCGCGGTAGTCGAAGCCGACGATGACCCAGCCGCAGTAGAGGGCGGCGAGCGCGAGCGCGGCGTCGAGGCACAGGCTCCTGCGCGGGGCCGGGCCCTCCCCCGCCCACGAGGGCTTGGCGAGGAAGGTGAGGACGACGACCCAAGCGAGGTGAATGGGCCGGCCGAGCGTGGCCGAGAGCGTGCCGGTCGTGCTCTGCCAGAGCTGGAAGAGGGAGAGCCCGACCGCGAGGGCGAAGAGGATGCGCCGCCAGGGCGGCCGCCGGGCCGTCAACGCGCCGCGGGCCCCAGTACTTCGTCGAAGTAGCGCCGGGCGCCGGGGTGGAGCGGGAAGTCGCCCACGTCGCGCGCCGAGGGCGGCGTGATGAAGCTCGCCACGCCGGCGATGTTCTCGAGAGCTTCGCGGCGCTCGAGCATCGTGCGCGTGAGGTCGTAGGCGAGCCCCTCCTCCATCGTGCGGGAGACGACGAGGAGGTTCCAGAGCGTCGGCGTGAGCACCGGCTCATCGACGCCGGGGTAGACCCCCGGCGGCACGCGGAAACCACTGTACGCGGGCTCCAACCGCACGATCGTCGCGATCTCCTCCTCCGAGAAGGGGACGAGGACCATATCCCGCGAGACGCCGATCTCGACCACGGCGGGCATCCCCACGCCGCCCGCGATGAATCCCGCGTCGAGCGTCCCGTCCTTGAGCCCGTTCGACATCTGCGCGTAGTTGAGCTGCCGGACGGTGAAATCGGACTCCCCGATTCCCATCGCCTCGAGCACGTTCCAGGCGGTGACCGCGTTCCCCGACCCCGGCGGGCCGACGGAAACCCGGCGCCCGCGGAGATTCCGCACCGATTCGATCCCCGTGCTCCGCGTCGTCACGAGGTGCACGACGTTGGGATAGAGCTTGCCGATGGAGACGAGCGGCATGGGCTCGGGGAAGCGCCCCGTGCCCGCGAGCGCGGCGGCGAACGCGTCCGCCTGCGTGAAGCCGACCTCGCTCTCCCCCTTGGCCACCTGAATGAGGTTCGTCACGGAGCCGGCGGTCGTCTCGGCCTTCATGTTCACGCCGTCGAGGTGCCGGGACCAGATCGACGCCAAGCCGCCCCCGAGCGGATAGTAGAGCCCGTTCGTGTTCCCGGTCGCGATCGAAAGCGTCCGCTGCCCCTCACCCCCGCAACCCGCCGCGCCAACGGCCCACAGGGTGCCGAGGCCCGCGGCGACGCCGGTCGCCAGGCGACGGGGGCCGACCCCGCGTCGCATCATCTGATTCGCACAGCCACTGGCACGCGCATCGGCCGCTCCGCTCTGCGTTGCCCCTCGATCACACGGCGCTGCCATGTTTTCCCCATCGCGCCGGGTCCGGCAAGCAGCGCCCTCGGAGGCTCCCGTTCCGGAAGCTTCTCTTCTTTGTCAAACGCTCCCAGGGGGAATCGAACCCACCTCCCCCACCTTGAAAGGGTGGGATCCTAACCATTAGACCATGGGAGCGAGCACGTTGCGGAAGAAATGACGATCTTTGGTTCCGCGATCCCGGAAATGCGCTGAAGCCCGCGCAAAACGCAAGAACGAACAACAGATGGGATCGCAGCCCTCTCTCGAGACGAACCTGCCGTATCCTTGCAAATCCGGAACGGGATGCCGGATTTGCAAGGATGGAATCACGCGCCGCGCCGGTGTCCGCGCGCTGCGGCGACCAGGGCGAAGGCGGCGGCGGAGACGATGAGGCCAATGAGCGTGCGGTCGAGCAGGGCGGGCGCGTCAGCGGGAGCGAAGATGTGCACGGCACCCAGCGCGGCGAGACCGGCACCGATGGCGGCCAAGGCCTCGGGCACACCGGCGCGCCGGGAGTGGAGACCGGCGGCCACCGGCACGAACAGGCTAACGCTAAGGATCGAGTAGAATACCGTGAGTGAGGCGATCACGCTTTCGAGCCAGAACGCGAGCAGTACGGCGAGCGTCCCGCCCGCGATGGCGGCGCCTCGCGCCACTCGGAGTACGTCCCTGCTCGGAGCATCGGGTCTCAGGAATCCCTTGTAAAGGTCCTTCGAGAGAGATGTCGAGAGCATGAACAGCCCGGCGTCGGCCGAGCTCACCTCGGCCGAGAACACCGCGGCGAGGCCGAGCAGTCCGAGCGCGGGCGGCAGCGCGGTGGCGAGGAGCATGGGGAGGGCCTGCTCGCGGCTCGCGAGCGCCGGATCGTAGACGCGGGCGATCATGCCGAGCAGCGTCGGGGCGAAGGCGAACAGCACGAGCCCGGCACCGGCGGCGAGGAGTCCGATCCGGATCGCCCGGGGACCCGCCGCTCCATAGACCTTCTGCACCAGCCCCGGCGAGATGATGAAGGCGGGCGCGAGAAGTGCGATGTAGACCCAGCCGGACCCGCCGCCCCGCCAGAGATTCAGGTAATCCGGCGACGTGCGCGCCCCGGCGGCCCCGACGGCGGCCCAGCCGCCGATGTCGGAGAGCGCCCACGGGATCGCGACCGCGAATCCGGCGAGCAGCACGATGAGCTGGACCAGGTTGACCCAGGCCGACGCCACGAGACCGCCGGCGCTGAAGTAGACGATGACGACGATCCCGCCCACCAGCGCGCCGATCCAGCGCGGGGTTCCGGCGACGACCGCGACGATCTCGGCCATGGCGATGAGCTGCCCGGACACGATGGCGAGCGTGGCGAACCAGAGCAGGACGGCGATCAGCAACCGCACGGAGCGGCCGTACCGCAGCTCCAAGTAGTCGCCCATGGTGAGGAGACCGTGGCGCGCGGCCACCTTCCAGATGCGCGGCCCGATCCAGAGGGCGAGCAGGATCGTCCCGATGCCGGCCGAGCCGACCCACCACCACGCGCTGAGCCCGTCCCGGTAGCCGAGTCCCGCCGCGCCGACGGTCGTGCCCGCGCCGACGTTCGCGGCAAGCACGGTGGCGAAGAGCAGCACCGGCCCGAGCTTGCGGTCCGCCACGAAGAAGCTCCCCGCCCGGCCAACCCGCCGCCCGATCCACGCCCCCAGCGCGACCAGCCCGGCAGCGTATGCAAGAAGCACCCAGAGACCGGCATTCATCCGGTCACCGGACCTTGTCACGCACGACGAGACTCAACGCCTCTCCGGCGATCTGGCGCGTCGGTCTCCCTCGTTCAGCCGTTCCAGGCTCGCAGCGGGTGTTGCCACCTGAGCTCGGGAAAGCGCCCAAAATCGGCGTCGGCCGAGACCATGGTGCAGCCGTGTTCCAGAGCGACCGCTGCGTGCTGGGCGTCCGAGACGAGCTTTCCGGTGGCTCGTGCCGCCCGGCACAGGCGTTCGAAGATCACCATGTGATCGGGGCCGGGACCAATGATTCGCGCGTTCGGACGCTCCGTAAGTGAAGACACGAAGGCGAATGCCGAGTCGAGCGTGATCGGAGGATCGAATGCCCGCGGGTGGGTCACGATACGAATGAAGCCGGAAAGGACGAGAACGGATAAGGCGAAGGGTTCCGGTCCGGTGGCCATGCGAGTAACCCACTGAGCATATGCGTCGTGTTCCGGCGTCGAGCCGTCGATTTGTGCGTAGATCAGTACGTTGACATCGGGAAGAAGCACGAGGAATCAGCCGCGTCCGAAGCGGGCGGCATCCTCATCGGCCTCCAGCGCCCTGGGCCGGTCGAGATCGATTCCGGGACACGGCCGCGAGCGCACGGTTACGAGCCGGAAAGGCGGCACTTCGGTGCGCTCACGTCGCTTTAGCGCATCGTCCAACGTCTTGGCGATGAAGGCGCTCACACTCATCCCGCAGGCGGCCGCTTCGCGGCGCACCTGTCTGTCAAGTCGGTCGTTGAGGGAGATCGTCGTACGCATGGTGAAGAGAATAATGCCCATGCATCACTGCATCAACCATCAGTCGTCAGGCCCCGTTAAATCAGCTACCGAGGGGAAGCCCGGGAGGCCGGTCGCGGTACGGACGGCGCGCAGGATCGCCTCCGCCACCACATCCGCGGCGAGGGCGCCGATACGGGTGAGGCCTGCCTCGTCCTCGTGCGTGCCCGTGGCGAGGCCGAACAGCGTGTCGCCGTCGCCGGGGGTGTGGGCGGGATAGATCGCCCGGGCGAGTCCATCGTGCGCCATCTGCGCAACCTTCGTGATCTCGGCCTTCGAGAGGCGCGCGTTCGTCGCCACGACGCCAATGGTCGTGTTCTCGACCGAGGCGACGTCGTCGGGCGGCCGCACCTCGCCCTTCCGCAGCAGCTCGCGGGCGTCCGCGAACCCCCCCCCGTCCTCCGTGCGGACGCCGGCCACGACCTCCCCCGTGGCCGGATCGATCACATCACCGACGGCATTGACCGCCACGACCGCAGCCACCTTGAGACCGTCCCCGAGGGTGATCGAGGCGGTGCCGATCCCGCCCTTCATCGCGCGGCCGCGGCCGCGGAGCTTCCCGACCGTCGCCCCGGCCCCCGCGCCGACGCTGCCCTCCGCGGGCGTGGCCGCGCTCGCCGCGCGGGCGGCCTCGTAACCGCACTCCGGTCCCGGTCGAGCGGACCCGCCGCCCACGCCGAGATCGAACAGGATCGCCGCGGCCACGATCGGGACGACATGGTCCCCGGCCCGATACCCGATCCCGCGCTCCTCGAGGTGCCGAACCACGCCCGACGCCGCGTCGAGTCCGAACGCGCTCCCGCCCGCGAGCACGATACCGTGGACCTCCCGCACACTGTTCACCGGATCGAGGAGGGCGATCTCCCGCGTCCCCGGCGCCCCGCCCCGCACATCCACGCCAGCCACGGCACCGTCCTCGGCGAGAACGACCGTACAGCCCGTGGGCCGCTCCTCCAGCGTGAAGTGCCCCAGCGCAAGCCCCTCGACCGCCGTGATCCCGCTCCCCGCCGAATCCGATGACTCTTGTGCCACACACCCTCCCGCCGCGAGGAATCCGCCGAGCGCCCCGGCCGCAGCGAGCCCGACGCCCCGTGCAACGCACGACCCGGCGCACTCCGGTCTCATCTCCCCATCCTATTCGTCGAACTCGTACACGAGGTCCTCCCAGGGCAGACCGTCGACTCGCAGCACGACCGTGCCGGGTCCGGGTCCGTAGAACTGCCGGTAGCGCGTCCTGACCAAGTCGAGGTCGAAGACGCGGGTGTTGGTCAGCCAGGCCTCGCACGTATCGCCGTTCGCCTCATGGACGAGCACCGCCGGGAGTTGCACCGGATCCGACTCCATGAACGATTCCGAGATCACCAAGGTGAAGACGTGCCTCCGGCAACCACCCGCGTACGAGACCTCAACGGTCAACCCGTGCCCACCCACCGAGGCCGAGTTCGCGACATAGGGGTCGTCTCCCCAGTCCGCGTCCCCGGCCAGAACTACGTTGTTTTCCGGGACATCCGGCCCCAGCCCCGATTCGCCGCAGCCCGGCGCGGCGAGAAGTCCCAGGAGGAGCGCGGCCGAAGCCCTCCCCCCAAGATGGGATACCGGGGATTTGGCAGTCGAGAGTGTCATATGGTCGCTCCAACCATGAATTGCGCGGGCCGTCACCGCCGCCGCATTCGACGCGTGGCAAGCCCGCAGGAGCAATGTAGCACGGATCCCCTCGGCGGTGTGTCGGCTACGGCCGGCAGTGCGGTACTCGCCGGCGGAGTCGGGCAGGCGCACGATGCCTGCAAGAAGCGTGAGGCACCCGTATGGCGGCCCTGTAGCCGTTACGCGCGGAGTTCCGGGCGGTCGCGGTAGTCGTCGAGCGACCCGGGGTTGGCGAGCGCCTCGACGTTCTCCACGGCCTCTCCCAGTACCACCGCCCGCACGGCGAGTTCCGAGATCTTCGCGCTCTTCGTACGCGGAATGTCCGCCACCTGCAGGATCCGCGCCGGAACGTGCCGGGGCGACGCGTTGTCCCGGATCTCCCCGCGGATCCGCGCCTCCAGGTCCCCGTCCAGACTCCGGCCCTCGGCGAGCCGCACGAAGAGGACGACGCGCGTGTCGTTCTCCCACGGCTGTCCGACGACGATCGACTCCAGCACTTCCGGCATCCGATCCACCAAGCGGTAGATCTCCGCCGTCCCGATCCGCACCCCGCCCGCGTTCAACGTCGCGTCGGAGCGCCCGTAGATGACCGCGCCGCCGTGGTCCGTCCACTCCATCCAGTCGCCGTGGCGCCACACGCCGGGATACATGTCGAAGTACGCCGCGTGGAAGCGGCTCCCGTCCTCATCACCCCAGAACCCCGTCGGCACCGACGGGAAGGGCGACTTGCAGACGAGTTCCCCCTTCCCCGCCGGCATCGAGCGCCCCTCCTCATCCCACACATCCACGTCCATGCCCAGCGACGGCGCCTGAATCTCGCCCCGCCACACGGGGAGGAGCGGGTGCCCCACGACGAACCCCGCGCACAGGTCCGTCCCGCCCGAAATCGAGGCGAGGTGGACATCGGGCTTCACGTCCCGGTACACGTAGTCGAACCCCTCCGGGACGAGGGGAGACCCGGTGGAAAGCATCGTACGCACCGAGGAAAGATCGTGCGTCTCCCGCGGCCGCAGGCCCGCCTTCCCGAGCGCATCGATGAACTTCGCCGACACGCCGAGTTGGGTTATCCGCACCTCGTCCGCGTAGTCGAAGAGGACGTGCGGGCCCGGGTGGAAGGGCGATCCGTCGTACAGCGCCAGCGTCGCCTCGCTCGCCAGCGTCGACGATAGCCAGTTCCACATCATCCACCCGCAGGTCGTGTAGTAGAAGGTGCGGTCGCCCGGCCGGATGTCCGCGTGCAGCCGATGCTCCTTCAGGTGGGTGAGGAGGATGCCGCCCGCCGCGTGGACGATGCACTTCGGAACCCCGGTCGTGCCCGAGGAGAAGAGGATGTAGAGGGGATGGTCGAACGGCAGCCGCCGGAACTCGATTTCGCGGGGGCCCCACGGACCGATGAAGTCGTCGAAGCGGACCGCGCCCGGGATCGCGGACAGGTCCGGGTCCGGATCGGTGTGGGGGACGATGATCACCCGCTCCACCGAGGGGAGAAGCCGCACGATCTCCGGCAGACGTTCGAGGCTCGAGTACCGTTTCCCCTGCCAGAAGTAGCCATCGGCCGCGAGGAGGACGCGCGGCTCGATCTGGCCGAAGCGGTCGAGCACGCCCTGCCCGCCGAAGTCGGGCGAGGCGGTGGAGATCGTGGCCCCGAGGCTCGCCGAGGCGAGCATGTACACGATGGACTCCGGCATGTTGGGCACGTAGCCCGCCACGCGGTCGCCGGGCTCTATTCCGAGCGCGTCCAGCGCTTGGGCGAGGCGCGAGGTGGTGTCGTACAGTTGCGCCCAGGTGAGGTCGCGGCGGACGCGGTCCTCGGCCCGGAAGAGGAGCGCCGGCCCGTCGTCCCGGCGCCGCAACAGGTTCTCGGCGTAGTTCAGCCGCGCGTCGGGATACCAGCGCGCCCCCGGCAGGCGGTCGAAGTCGACGACGACGCGCTCGCCGCGCTCCCCGATGACGCCGCAGAAGTCCCACACCGCGTTCCAGAAGGCCTCCGGCTCGCGGATCGACCAGCGCCACAGCGCGTCCGGGGAGTCGGCCGCCGCCCCGCATTCCTCGTTCGCGTAGCGCGTGAAACGCGCCATGTTGGTCGTCGCCGAGAAGTCCGGATCCGGCGTCCAGAGCGGACGTTCCGCGCCCGTCATGCCCGTTCCGTCGACGGCCGGAAGTACCGGAAGGCGGGCGGCATGAGCTGCGCGAGGAGCCAGACGAAGAAGATCAGCGACAGCATGCCGAAGACGGCGAACCCGATCCCGCTCCAAGCGGACACCCAGTCCGGCGGCACGTACGTCTCGCCGGGCGCGTGCACCGCCCGCGTCACGCCGACGGCCGTCCCCACCAGGTGCAGCCAGATTACGAGTCCCGCCACCGAGAGGTTCAGCCCGATGAGACTCCAGCGCATGGCCGGCGTGTGAAGCCTGTCCCAGGCATCCCCCCCCTCGCGGGTCTGGGAGTGCTCGCTCAGGATCCAGATCGCCGCCCCCAGCAGGATCATCGTGTCGATGCCGATCATCGCCCCCATCGCGTGTCCGGTAACGACATAGGTCCCGTGAATCACCGCGTTCAGCGGCGGGATCGAGATGAGGATCGCCCCGAACAGGATCGCGCACGTCCACCACTTCGCCGCCGCGAACGAGCCCCGGGCCGCGCAGAACGCCGGGTCGCTCGGCGTCCTCAGCGCGCGCCACAGATCGAACATGGCCCGCGCGAGCACGATGATCTCCATCATGCTCACGACGAAGGCGATCCACTTCACCGACTCCCGCCCCGGAAGATGATACGTGTGGTGCGCGAAGTTCGTGAACGAGTTGAGCAGCCCGACCCCGAACAGCATGTACGCGGTCGTCGAGCGTCCGTAGGCGGGATCCCCCGAGATCCGCTCGCCCAGGTAGATCACCGAACCGTAGACGAAGAGGTTGAAGCTGCCGACGAGGGTACCCGTCGCCTTCCACTGGATCCGCATGTCCTGCACGGGATCCCCGAAAACCCCCGGGATCAGCCACATGTGCTGTTCCACGAAGGTGACGATGAAGAAGAGCATCCCCACGCCCCACATCGTCACGTACACCGGCCGCTCCCAGAACCGCCTCCCGGCGAGGCGGAAGAAGTTCCACGCGTAGCAGACCCAGCCCGCGAGGATGAGGAGTGAGAAGACGGGGTGGAAGCCGACGTACTCGCGGCCCGACCCCACCCCGAGGCCGAGCGTGAGGAGGATCCCGAGGCCGGCGGCCGCCCAAGCCAGGACCTGGACCCGGAGGCGCCGGCGGTCGCCGGTCGTCGGCGGGCCCTCGTCCTGGAGGAAGCGGTACACCACGGCGACGCCGCCCAGGAAAACCCACGCGGAGGCGAAAACCGTGTGGATCGGCCGCAGCTGGCGCAGGTCGAGGCCCACCTCCTGGAACCAGGGCGCGAACGCCGGCACGGAGTAAGACGCCGCCAGGATGCCGCCCGCGAGCGTGATCGCGATCGCGATGAGCCCACCCCGGATGAACGTCAGCACGGCGAACTGGTGCGCGGGATGGCCGGCCGCGAAGGGCTTCACGGGTACTCCCACCACGGCAGCGCGCCCCAGTCGAGGCGGCGGTCCGCCGCGAACGCCCGCGTCGCCGCATCCAACTGCTCGCGGTTCGCGCTCAGGAAATCGAGAAACGCGGTGATCGCGGCCCGGCCGGCCTCATCGAGCGGCGGCACCGGCGGCGGCATGCCCATCAGGGGACGACCTTCGGCGAGAACCTGATCCAGCGAGTCGGCCGCGAGCGATCCGGCGACGAGCGACAGGTCCGGCGCCCCGACGGGCGAGTCGCGGAACGGGAAATGGCACGCGCTGCAGGGCCGGATGCGGTAGGCCTCGAACCCGGCGGCGACTTCCGCCAAGTCCTGGTCCGGCCCGTCGCCCGATCCCGCGCCACCGGGCGCCCCGGCCCCGAGCGTCGCCTCCATCGCGCGCTCGAACGCCGCCTGCGCCCCGGCACCCTCGCCCGGCGTCCCCATCCGCAGTTCGCCGCGGCCGATCTCCGGCCGGTCCATCTCGCGCAGGAAGGTCGCCATCGCCGCCGACTCCGCGTCGCTGAACCCGAGCGGCGGCATTTGCCCGCTCCCCACCGTCAACAACGAAACGAGCCGGGTCGAATCAACCCGGCTCGCGGCGTGCGTCAGATCCGGCCCGAGGAATCCCCCCTGACCGTAAAGCTGGTGACAGGTTTGACAGGCATGGCGCTGCCAGAGCGCACGCCCCTCGCGTGCCGCCTCCGAGAGGGGCTCGCTGCGCGCGTCCGAATACACCAGCCCCGTCTGGACTCCGAAGGAGAGGACCAGCACGGCCAGCAGCAGCTTTTTCCGGGCCGGCGTGAACATGGGAAACGCTCGAGGGGGTTGAGGTCGTGTCGTCCCGAGCCCCGAGATGATCTTCGCCGAGGGCAACGGTCGTCAAGCCGACGATGAGGCGGGGACGGCGGGAGCGGACCAGTTGAGACCCCGTTGATCGGCGGGGCGAACCTTCAAACGTGGAGGCTCACCGAAACCTTTCCCAAGGAGGAACGCGATGATCACGCTCAACCTTTTCCGCTCCGGCGGGGTATCGGCCCCGAAGGAGGCGCGCGCGACGCGACGCCGGCGCGCGGCGTTCGCCGCATGCCTGATGCTGGCGACGATGGTCGGCGTTGCGCCCGCCGCGGGTTGAGGCGCTCGTGCACGGGTCCGCGCGGCAGGTCACGCGATGGCCTGAGGGGAACGTGGTCTGGACTTCGGAACCGGAGGCGCCTCCCACCGGCGCGCGACGTCCCTTTCGTGCCTTTCCCCTCTTCGCCCACCTGGGCCCGGGCACCATCGCCGTGGGCATGACCGATGAGTACGACCTGTCCATACTCACGGGCACCGGCGCACCGGTGGGATGACTAACCCGCGACGTGCGCCTGCGAGGACCCGACAACCGGTTCAAGAACTACTGGGCCGAGCTGATGCGCGACGACGGCGAGCCGAGGGAGGAGCTCGAGCCAACCGTGTGGCCGTCGACGTTCCCGGCCATCGGCTACGTCTACTCCGGCCCGCCGGACGGCACGACTTGGGTGCGGCGCCGGCTTGGCGTGGACGACGTGCACTCACCGCCGGTCGAAGTCATGCTGCAGTCGGTGTTTCGGTTGTATGATCCGTTCGATCCGGACACCTACGCATACCTCGGGACGGTCGAGGCGCCCGAGAACGTGCGCCTCATGGACGGCAACCATGACTCGGTGGCGGGCCGGTATATGGGGGCGTTCGACGAAGGGCCCGTGATCGTCTACCGGGTGAAGCTGCTTGAACCAAGCGGGAATTGAGTCGCGTGACCTCCGACGGCGGCTCGTTCCGCGTGATGGGCGCGGCGCACATTCAGTTGATGCGCTTGTCGCGGCCGGTCCATTCGCGGTCGCGGAGGATGTATTTCCGGACCTTGCCGGTGGAGGTCTTGGGGAGGGGGCCGAACTCGATCGCGTCGGGGCACTTGAAGTGGGCGATCCGATCTCGGCAGAAGTCGATGATCTCGCGCTCCGTGGCGTCGGCTCCCGGTTTCAGCGTGACGAAGGCTTTGGGGCGTTCGCCCCATTCGTCGTGGGGGATGGCGATGACGGCGCATTCCAGCACGGCGGGGTGGCGGGCGACGGTCTGTTCGACCTCGATGGTGGAGATGTTCTCACCCCCCGAGATGATGATGTCCTTGGCCCGGTCCCGGAGTTCCACGTAGCCGTCGGGGTGCCACACGGCGAGGTCCCCCGAGTGGAACCAGCCGCCGCGGAAAGCTTCGTCGGTGGCCTCGGGCTGCGCGTGGTAGCCCTTCATGACGATGTTCCCGCGCATCACGACCTCGCCCATCGTCGCGCCGTCGCACGGTACGTCCCGGCCCTCCTCGTCGACGACGCGCATGAGGTCGGAGGTGACGAACGCCTGGCCCTGCCGGGCGAGCAGCCGGGCCTGCTCGGCGTGGGGGCGCGCGTCCCAGTCCGCGTGCCGGGCGCAGGTGGCCGTCGGACCATACGTCTCGGTAAGGCCATAGGCGTGGATGGGCCGGAAGTTGAGCCCGCGCAGCTCCTCCAGCAGCGTCGGCGAGGGCGGTGCCCCCGCGATCATCGTTCGTACAGGGTGGCCGAGGCGCCGGGCGGCGGGATCGTTGACGAGCATGATCTGCACGGTCGGGGCCCCGCAGTAGTGGGTGACGCCTTCCGACTCGATCAGCGCCCAGATGCGGCCGGGATCGACGTCCCGCAGACACACGTGCGTGCCGCCAACGGCGGTCACCGCCCACGTGAAGCACCACCCGTTGCAGTGGAACATGGGGAGGGTCCAGAGATAGACGGTGCTCGGCGTCATCTCCATCTCGATCAGTTCGCCGATCGCGTTCAGGTACGCGCCGCGGTGCGTGTACACGACGCCCTTGGGGCGGCCCGTCGTCCCCGACGTGTAGTTCATCGAGATCGGATCTTCCTCGTCCGCGGGACCGAGCGGGGGCGGCTCCCCACCACCGCCGGGAGCGTCATCGAAAGCGGACGCGAGAAACGTCTCGTATGGATCGTCGGGGGCGCCGGTGTCATCGATCCGCACCACGGACACGCCGTCGCCGCGCAGGGCGTTTGCGTCGACCAGGTCCTCGAGGGCGCGGTCGACGAACAGGTGCCGCGCGCCGCTGTGCTCCAGGATGTAGGCGATCTCGCCCGCTCCGAGCCGGGTGTTGATCGCGACCAGCACCCCGCCCGCGGCCGGCACCCCGTAGTGCGCCTCCAGCAGGGGCGGCGTGTTCGGCGACAGGAACGCCACCCGGTCCCCCGGCTCAAGACCGGCCCCAAGGAGTCCCGCCGCCAACCGCCGCACGCGAAGCTCGAACTCGCGGTAGGAGTAGCCGCGGTCGCCGTGCACGACCGCCGCCTTGTCCGGGTATACGAACGCGCTCCGCCGCAGAAACTCGAGCGGCGTGAGTTCGGTACGGTACGGGCTCCTCTCGCTCACGGGCGGTCCCGCGGCGCGCCCGCCGGCCGCCGTATACCGCTCACCCGCCTCCTACCGGCCACCCGGCGCCTACCGGCCACCCGCCGTCCACCGCTCACCCGCCGCCGCCCGCTCACCCGCCGATCCATTGCCTGTCTATCGCTCACCCGCCACCCGCGCTGGAGGCCTCGGCGAGCAATCGGCGGTAAACGTCCCGCGCCTCTTCGAACTGGGCGTAGACGTGGTCCTGCTCCGACTGCGACCGCCAGCCCGGCCACTCCCGCGCCTGGCGTTCCAGTTCGTCGATCCAGTCGAGGCCGTACTGCGCCCCCGCCGCGTCGCGGATCGCCTCGCCTCCCACCGTGAACCAGACGGGGTTCGTAAACCCCTGCGGATAGGCCGCGTCGAGCGGGAAGCGTTCCTCCGGTTCTCCCTCGGCCCGCAGGTGGATCCAGCCGCTGCCGCCGATCTCGACATCGCCGGAGAAGGAGGCGGACATCCGGTCCTCGGAGAGTTCGAGGTCGAGGAGGTCCTCCCCGTCGCGCACGAGCCAAGCGCGGGTCAGCGGCACGATCGAGCGCACCCCGGCCTCCACCTCGACGCTCGTCGCGCTCGCCGCGAGGTCCAACACGGAACCCGGGACCTCCCCGTTCACCGTGAGTTCGACGAGCGGTCCGTTCGTCACGAACGCCGCGGCGCCCCGGAGGCCCTCGAACCAGCCCTCCGCCGTCAGGCTCCCGTCAGGCGGGCGCACGTACGTCCGCATGGCACCGACCAGCGGCGTGGCGTGCAGGTTGCTGATCGAGTCTTCACCGCCGGTTGCGCAGACGCGCACGTCGTTGCTCCACAGCGCATAGATCGGGAAGAACCCGGCCCGTTCCGCGGTGGACCATTCGAGCGCGTCGCTCGTCCCCAGCACGGCGTCGACCATGAACCCCTTCCCGCCCATCAGCCCGAAGGTGAGCGGGTCCACATCGCCGAAGTAGGGATGGACGTAGCCGGTCGTCGCCCCCTGCTCCTGCGCCTTCCTCATCATGTCCGTGTTCGACGGATACAGGCTCTCGATCGCCGTCCCCTCGTATCCCGTCGTGAACGGCGAGATGAGGTGGTCGCGCATCCCGAACATGAACACGTGTCCGTAGAACGGCGGCCGGTATTCCTGGCCCACGATGACGACCATCTCCTCCGTCTCCGCCGACACCGGATGTTCTCCGCCGCCGGGCACGAAGAACTGGTGGTCCAGGATCCGGTTGTCCTTGTTCGCGACCTGCTCGTTCACGATGTCCTGGTCCTCCGCCGCGGACATGAACATCAAGTTCTCGAGCGAGTTGTGGAGGTTTCCGGCGTAGTTCATGTGGACGTGCGTGGAGCCGTTGTGCCAGCCGTCCCCCGAGAGGTCCGCGAAGCGGTGCAGCGTGATCGCCAGCTTCACCGTCTCCCCGGCCTCGATCGCCACCTTCATGCGCTGCGGCTCGATCTCGAAGCCCTTCACGATGGTGAGGTCCGCTTCGCCCGGCGGGAGCGCGACGGTGAATGTCCCGTCCGTGTGGAAGGCCGGATACCGTCCGCGCTGGCCGATGCGGGCGTACTCGTCGGGAGGGGCGTGGTACTTGCCGTCCGGCCCCAGGAGGGTGACGCGCGCCGGAACGGGGTCACGTCCGCTCGCGTCCGTGCGCACCGTGACCGAAAGCAGGCCCGTCGGCCCCGCGTAGGCACGCTCCCCGATCTCGATCCGCCGCCGCCCCCCGCCGTAGGTCTCGATGAGTTCGAGCTGGGGGAGACCGCCCTCGTTCGTGATGTAGGCGATCGTCTCGCCGTCGGGCGACCAGCGCGGGTGGAAGGCGTCGTGCTCGAAGAAGGTGAGCTTGTACGGCTCCCCGCCCTCCGTCGGCTGCACGTACAGGTTGTTGAACTGATCCGCCGCCCCCGCCGTCGACGAGTAGACGAAGCGCCGGCCGTGCAGCGACACGTCCGGCCGCGTGCGGTACAGCGTCTGCTCCCGCAGCACCGTCCGCGCTTCCAGGATCCCGTCCGCGCGCGCCGGAACCCGGATCACGTTGCCGGAGCCCAGCGGCACGTCGCGGTTGGAGACGAGGAGAAGCTCCTCGCCGTCCGGCATCCACGCGGGCGACAGGTGCATGTCCATGGGCCCGAAGTAGAGCCGGTTGTTCCCGTAGGAGTTGTCGCTCGTGACCGCGATCTCGGGCCCCGTCCAGTCGCCGTCCGCCACTTGCCGGATATAGACGTTGAAGAACCCGTTGGGCGCGCTGGACACGTACGCGATGCGTCCGCCGCCGGGAGAGAACACGGGGTCGGCGTACACGAAGCGGTCGTCGGTGAGCGCCCGCGTCTCGCCCGTCTCCGTGTCGAGCATCTCGAGCTGGATCCGTTCCCCGCCGTAATCGGCCGTGTATACGATCCAGCGGCCGTCGGGCGAGTAGGAGGGGGAGGAGTGGTACGTCCCCCCGCGCGTGAGTTCCGTGGCGTCGCCCGTCTCCACATCCACTTCCCAGATGGAACCGGCCATCCCCACCGCGATCGAGGTGCCGTCGGGCGACCATGAGGGGAACCAGGGCGTCGTCCCCGGTGCCGGCGGCAGGTAGTAGTTGTGCATGTAATTCCCGCCGTGCCTAACGCCGGGATACGCTCCGAACGCCTGCGGGGGCTCCTCCGCGAGGACCGGCGTCACGGGTCGCGCCGAAGAGGTCTCGAGCGGGCCGGATTCGCCGGAGACGCCGGGCGCGCCGTCACCGGGCTCGCAGCCGAGCGTCGGTCCGGCGCACAGGAACGAGAGGAAGAGGGCGGGAGCGGGGCCGATACGCATGGAAGCTCGCAGATACGAGGGATCACGGAACGGAGCCCCCAACCTGCCGCTCGCCAAGCGCCCCGCGCAACGCAACCGGCTCGGCGCCCGCGGACAGGCGCCCCTACCCCTCGTCCTCGCGACACTGGCGGCGCTGTCGTGCGGGGACGTAGCGACGGGGCCGGCCGCTCCACCTCCGCCTCCACCCCCTCCGCCCGTCGCGTCGAGCGTGGAGGTCGCGCCGGCCACGGCGCTCCTGGAGGCCCTCGGCGACACGGTGCGCCTGGCCGCCACCGTCCGCGACCAACGCGGTCAGGCCATGCCCGGGGCGTCCGTCTCCTGGTCTTCGAGCGCGGATGCGGTCGCCTCGGTGTCTTCCGCCGGGGTGGTGTGCGCGGTCGCGGCCGGCGTTGCCACGATTACCGCGCGGTCGGGAAACGCCTCCGGCGAGGCCGCGGTGACCGTGCGCCAGGCCGCCGCGTCGGTCGAGGTGGAGCCCGCATCGCTCCTGTTCGCCGCCGTGGGCGACACCGCACGCCTCGCCGCCCGCGTGCGGGACCGGAACGGCCACCCCGTCGGAGGCGCCCAAGTGGCCTAGGCCAGCTCCGACACGCTCGTCGCCGCAGTGGACGCGGCGGGTCTCGTCACCGCAGCGGGTCCCGGCACCGCGACCGTGACCGCCTCCTCCGGCCAAGCGTCGGCATCCGCCCAAGTTGAGGTCTTGTCGACGGCCTCGGATCGCGAGGTGTTGGAGATCCTTTACCGGAGGAACGGCGGTCCGGACTGGATGGAGAGCACCAATTGGTTGACTGACCGCCCCCTCTCCGAGTGGCGCGGCGTGCGGACCGACCCGGACGGACGCGTCACGCGCATCTATCTCAACGACAACAATCTATCGGGTGCGCTCCCCGCCATACTCGGTCGCCTGGACCGATTGGAAGACCTCAGGATCGGGTTCAATGACCTGTACGGGCCGAGACGATCATCGTGTGGGGAGCGTCGTGGATGGAGAACTCCGGCTGGAGCCTGTGCTCTCCATCGCGGCAGCGCCGCGGCTCCTTTCCTTTTCGCCATCCCGGCCGCGTAAGAGTGGCGGATGTCGCTGGAGCGGATCACGCTTTCGGGTCCCGCCGGTACGACGGCGGGCGGCACCGCCACGGTGACCGTGGATGCCGGCGACGAGCGTGCGCTATCGTTGGTGCGCGACGCCGCCACGGGCCGCATCAGAGGCATCCTCCGCGACTGGGAGGGCGAACTCCCCGCCGTGCTGGCGCGGACCGGAGGACTCGATGTGGAGACCGTTGGCGGCCTGCGCGCGCTGCGGCCGCCCCGCTGACGCAAGAAGGTGTGGGTGACGCGCTGGCGGACGCCTGGCGTCAGGCTCCCGGCGGGCGGTAGGAGACGCCTTGGGCGACGGCCTCGTCCACGGTCGCCGGGTCGAGCAACACAGTCACGGAGACGGTGAGCGCCCCGGCCGCGGCGATGTTGAGCGACAGCGACAGGGCGGCCTTCTCGTCGGGAAGATCGGCGATCAGTAGGAGATCGTCGTCCCCGAAGGCGTAGTAGAAGCCTTCCAGCGTGCCGCCCACGCTCTCCACCGTTTGGCGCAGCGCTTCGCGGCGTCCGGTGCCCCCTTCGGCAATCAAGCCTTTGAGGCCGGACTGCGTGTAGCTCGTCCGGAACATGTACCTAGCCATGGCTCCCCCAACTTTCCGTCCTCGTCCGCCGCTTCCATGTGCCGTCCCTCCGGGCCCACCGATGGAGGGAAACAAGACAGGGCACCGGTCTTCAGCAGGTCAGGCAGTTGTTGTTGTTGTGCGAGCCGAGGCTCTCGAGCAGCGCGACCGTCTCAGGGAACGGAGAGACGCGCTGCACGGGGCCGTTCGCCATGTCGGCCGTCGTCTGGCCGCGGCGGCTCACGACGGTGACGTCGCCCCCCACTTCCACGAGATAGAGGATCATCTCGTTGTCGCCGCGCGAGGCCGCGTTGTGCAGCGCCGTGTAGCCGTTGTGGTCGCGGGCGTTCACGTCCGCGCCGAGTTCCTCGACGAGGTACTTCACGGCCGGTATCCAGCCATCGGGCGTGTGGCGGTGCGCGTTGCCCGCGAACCCCTCGCCGTAGCCCACGCCGGATGCCGCGTGGATCGGCATTACGCCCGGCCCGCCCGGGGGCACGGGCGGCAACCCCGAGGCATCCGGCGCGTTCGCCCGCGCCTGGTCCGCCGCCTCGGCGGCCTCGATCAGCTTGTTCCTCACGTCTTGCGTGAGATTGTCGAGGTCCTTGTCGGGGAACTCCTTTCGCTCCTCTTCCGGCAACTGCTCCCGAATGTCCTGGAGCAGCTTGAGGCGCTCTTCCGGCGCAAGTTCCGTGTAGGAGGAGTCGCGCAGCGCGTTCAACGCCTGTTGGCGCAGGAACTCGTCGGGGGAGAGACGCTGGCGCCGCGGCGGCGCCTTGGTCGGGATGTTCGGATCGGCCCCGTACTCGACGAGGAGCTTCATCGCCTCGACATCGGTCGCGTACGCGGCGCGCCAGAAGGCGGTGGCGCCGTTCGTGTCGACGAGGCCGCAGTTTCGGTTGCCGCAGCCCGTGTAGACCATGTACCACGGATGCCGCGTGATTCGGTGGTTCGGATCCGCGCCCGCGTCGAGGAGAGCCCGCGCCACCTCGAGGTAGTTCGCGCGCTGAAGCGACCGCTCCTGCGGCTGCGGGAAGCGGGTGCGCGGCTGCCACCTCGCGTTGAGCACCGCCCACAGCGGCGACACGCCGTTGAGTTCGGAGGCGATGTTCGGGTCGGCTCCGCGTTCGAGCAGCATCAGCACGAGGTCGAACTGGCCGTTGATCGCCGCCATCCCGAGCGGGCTCGTGCCGTCCGCGGCGCTCACCCGGTCGATGTCCGCGCCGCCTTCGAGGAGGGCGAGCGTCGATTCCACGTATCCCTGCCGAACGGCATGCAGGAGCGGCGTCAGTCCACCGATCTTCTCCACGGGGGGCAGGAAGAGGCGGCGGAAATCGTTCGGATCCTCCTCTTCCTCCTCCTCCTCCTCCGGCAAGCCTTCGGCGTACACGGCGCGCCCCGCTCGGACGGCAGCCTGCAGTTCGCCGGGCGTGGGGGGGCGGGCCTCATCCCCCTCGCCGGTGAAGGCCTCGAGCACCGCCGTCTCACGCTCCCGGGCCATCCGGTCGAGCTTCTCCCGCTCGAGCAGGTCGACGACGAGCGACGTGATGTCGGGATCGGCGCCACCCTCCAAGAGCGCCCGGATCGCCTCCGCCCGGTTGCCGGCGGCCGCGAAGGTGAGCGGCGTCTGGCCCCACTCCGCCTCGCGCGCATCGGGATCCGCGCCCGCCCCGATCAGCACGGCGACGGACTCGGGGCGTCCGGCCGCGGCGGCGAGGTGGAGCGGCGTCGCGCCGCTGTTCTCCGTCAGGGCCGTCACATCGGACCCCGCCTCGATCAGGCTGGTGAGGATATCCGCCGCACCCCTTCTCGCCGCGAGATGGAGCGGCGTGTACTGCCCGACGCGCGTGATGGCCGCGATGTCGGCACCGGCGTAGATGAGCATGTCGGCCAGCTCGGCGTCGCCACGCTCGGCCGCCCAGTGCAGGGCGGTCATCCCGTCTCCCTGCGCCGCGTTGACGTCGAGCCCCTGCCGCAGAAGTTCCCGCACCGTCTCGACTTCGCCGCGCATGGCGGCGTCGGCGACCGGCGAATCCGGTGGCGAATGCGGCGGCGTCCCCGCCGCAACGAGTACAGCCGCGCAGACGACCGCGAACGCGTGCCGGAGCCTGGCCGCCCGTGGCGAACCCCCGCCGGGCCTCACCGCTCTCGGCGCCGACTGGGCGCCTTGCCGCGGACGGCTACCCGCGCGCACGCTCAGCTTCCCGCGTCCGTCGTGGCCGGGTCGGCCTGGTTGAGCGACATCGGGCCGGTACTGTCGCCGAACTCGTGCATGTCGTCGACGCCGAGCCCGTGCAGGACCGAGAGCATCGCGTTCGCCATCGGCGTTCCGTCCGGCGCCTTGATGTGCAGGTTCCCCTCCAGCATCCCGTTTCCGTGGCCGAGCAGGAAGAGCGGCGCGCGGCGGTGGTTGTGCAGGTTCGCGTCCGCCATCGGCGACCCCCACAGGACGACGCTCTGGTCCAGCAGGCTCGAGTCGCCGTGCATGGTGTTCTTGAGCTTGTCGATGAGGTACGGGAGCTGACCGACGCGGAACTGGTTGATCTTGTTGAACTCCAGGACCGCCTCCTCCCGGTTCCCGTGGTGGGAGGCCGGGTGGAAGGGCCGGTCCGACTCGCTGTCGGGAAAGACCCGGTTCTGCGCGTCGCGCCCCGTCTTGAAGGAGATCACGCGCGTCATGTCGGTCTCGAGCGCGAGCACCTGAATGTCGAACAGCATCTGCATGTGCTCGGTGAACGAATCGGGCACGCCGGCCGGCGCCTCGGGCAGGGCTCGCTCCTCGCCGCTCGAGTTTCGCCCCTCCACCATCCGAATCCGGCGTTCCAGTTCGCGGACGTTGGTCAGGTACTGGTCCATGCGGCGCGAGTCCTCCGCGCCGAGGGTGCGCTGAACAGAGGAGATCTCGCCCGAGATCCAGTCGAGGATGCTGCGCCGCGTGGCCCGCCGCGCCGCCCGCTCCGCCTCGGTGCCGCCGGCGCCGAACAGAAGGTCGAAGGCGACCCGGGGATCGCGGATCATGGGCAGCGGTTCGGTCGGCGACGCCCAGCTCAGCGAGTCGGTGTACGCGCACGAGTAGTTGTACGTGCAGCCGCCCGCCTGATCGAGGTTCTCGATGCAGAACTGCATCGACGGCATGGGCGTGGCCTGCCCGAAGCGCTGCGCGTAGATCTGGTCCATCGAGGTGCCGCAGAAGATGTCGGACCCCTGCGTCTGCTTCGGATGGGCCTGCGTGAGGAACACGGCGCTCGAGCGGAAGTGGTCGCCGCCGATCTCGGGCGGCGTGAACGCCTCGGCGTTCCGCACGTCCGTGTTGCTGATGATCGTCAGGTGCTCGCGGTACGGCCGCAGCGAGAGGAGCGCGCTGTCATCGATGATCTCGAATCCGCGCCCCGCCTTCTCCGGCGCGAAGAGGAACTTCGTCGCGCCATGCTCGCGGTTGCACCCCGCGAGACCGTGCACTTCCTCGATCGCGATGAGCCGGGTCCCCGTCCCTTCCGTCAGGTTCTTCGCGCTTGCCGATCCCCACAGACGGCCCGCCGGAACCATCGCGTCGAGGAACGGGAGGGCCAGCGTCGCCCCCACACCTCGAATGAATGTTCTGCGAGGCAGGTGCTGTCCGGTGATGAATTCCATGTTCTCCCTCTCGGAACGCCGGACCGCCGCCCGGCCGCACGGGCCGTCTAGCGGCGGTCTTCGGAAACCTCCTCGGAAACTTCCTCTTCTACCGCGGTCGCGGGCATGGCCCGCTTCATCTTGAAGGCATCGCCGTTCACGACGCCCATGATCAGCGCCGAAAGCTTGTAGTCATCCTCTTCGGCGTCCTCCACGATCGACCGGATCCAAGGCTGGTCGTAGTACTCGACCCGACGGCCGAGCGCGTACGCGGCCAGATTCTCCGTGAAGTTCCGGAGCAGCGGCAGCGGGCGCTTGAGGAGCGCGCCGACGAGTTCGGGCGGTGTCTCGACCGGCGTTCCGTCGTAGAAATCGCCGCGCGTGTCGAGCGGCATCCCGTTCTCGCGCAGGCGCCACTTGCCGGTCACATCGAAGTTGTCCAGCGCGAGACCGATCGGGTCCATGAACCGGTGGCAGGAGCGGCAGGCCGGACTCGCCCGGTGCATCTCCATCCGCTCCCGCGTCGTGAGCAGGCGGCCGTCCTTCGAATCCTCCGTCTCATCCAGATCCGGCACCCCCGGCGGGGGCGGCGGGGGCGGCGTCCCGAGCAGCACCTCCATCACCCACTTGCCGCGGAGCACGGGAGACGTGCGGTTCGCGAGCGAGGTGAGGACGAGGACGCTGCCGTGGCCGAGGATCCCGACGCGCTCATCGCCGGGATAGCTCACGCGCTGGAAGTCGCGCCCGGCCACGCTCTCGAACCCGTAGTGGTGGGCCAAGCGCTCGTTCACGAACGTGTAGTCCGCCCGGAAGAAATCGAGCAGGCTCCGGTCCTCGCGGATGAGGCTCTGGAAGAGGAGTTCGGTCTCCCGCTTCATCGCGTCCGCGAGGTTCTCGTCGAAGTTCGGGAAGAAGTTGGGGTCGGGCCGGACCTTGTAGAGATCCTGCAACCGCAGCCACTGGGACACGAAGCGCGAACTCAGCGCCTCGGAGCGGGGGTCGGCGAGCATGCGGCGCGCCTGCCGCTCCAGTTCTCCGGGATCGGAAAGCCGTCCGCCGACCGCCGCGGCGCGCAGCTCCTCGTCGGGCGGAAGGCCCCAGAGGAAGAACGAGAGCCGCGAGGCGAGGTCGATGTCCTCGAGCGCGTACGCCTGCCCGCTCGCAACGCCCTCGGGCTCGCGCTCGAGCCGGAGGACGAAGAAGGGGCTCGCGAGGACTGCCTCGAGGGCCATGCGCACGCCGATCTCGAACCCGCCCTGCTCGACGCCCATGTCGTAGAACGTCATCAGGCCGTCGACCTCGCTCGGTGCGAGCGGGCGGCGGTAGGCGCTGCGCGCGAGGTCGGTCAGGATGCCCCGAGCGCAGGGCCGCTCCTCGCCGGACGAGGTGGGACGGCACGTGAAGATGCGCTTGCGGACCGGCGACTCCGACACGCCGGTCGGGTTGTGCGGCCCGCCGATGATGAGATCCTGCAGGTGCGGCAGCGTGGTGACCCCGCCTCCGCCCGAACCGCCGCCGGCGTTGGACCACACGTGCGGCCGGATCAGATCCTCGTACGGCCCCTCCTGCCGCCGGACGAAGGCCGCCGAAACGCGGTGCTGGCCGGCGCGGACGAAGACCGGTTCCGTCTCGACGGGCGTGAAGCCGCGGTCATCCGCCCCGCCTCCGCGCCGCGTGTAGTGGAGGAGCGCGACCCGCTCGCCGCCGATCGAGATGTCGACGTCCTCCATGCGGGAGTTCGCACCGGAGGTGAAGACGAGCGAGAAGGTGTACTCGCCGTCGGCCGGGAAGGTGTGCTCCACGACCATCCCGCCGCGCGTCCCGAACGGGGCCCCCTCCACGTGGTCCCACGGGTGCTGCGACACGTACTGCGAGTTCTTGTACGTCGTGTTGACCGCGGGAGCGTTGCGGTCGCCCACGGCCATGCGGCTGATCTCCGCCGCCGCGTTCAGGTAGGCGTCGAGCAGCGTCGGCGAGAGCGCCTGCACGTCGGCGATGTTGTCGAAGTTGGCGCTCATCTGGTCGTTGGGGAGCCACTTGCCCGCATCGACCTCGAGCCCCAGAAGATCGCGGACCGCCCGCTCGTACTCGGGACGGTTGAGCCGCTGGAAGGTGCGGCCGCCGGGGTTCGGATTCCGCGCCGCGGCGTCGTCGACGATCTCCTCCAGCGTCTCGACGAGTTCGAGCAGATCCTCTTCCGCGGGGCGGCGCAGCAGGCCGGGCGGCGGCATCATGCCGGCGCGCAGCTTGCGGATCATCTTCTCCGCCGTCTCCGCCTGCTCGTCCGCGGCATCCACATCGAACGATTCGAGGGTGAGGTTGCCCGCGAGGCGCCGGCTGTTGTGGCAGTTCGTGCAGACGCCCTGCACGATGTCGTTCGGCCCCGCCGCGACACGGCCTGCGCCGCCTGCAACGGGACCGGGAATCCGCGCGTGCGCGAGGTCGGCCGCCGAACCGACGCCGGGCTGGCCGGCGGCCCCGGCCACCGCCGCGGCGGACGGAGCCCGGCGCTCCTGCGCGGGAAGGCTCGCGGGGACCGCAAGAACCAGCGCCAGGGCCGCGCCGACCGCGCGGATCGTCATCGTTCTGTACGCTCTTCGTCCGGGCATCGAAACCGCTTTTTCCACCGATCCGGTATCGGCGTAGCTAGTCGGTGGAAGAGAACAGGCACTGTCGCAACGCGCAATATGTTGTGGCCATGGTCGGGCCGGAACACCACATCTCGCGGTGCTTACGCCGCCCCTCCTCCGGCCCCAACATCAAGGGTGCGCAACGGATACGCCACGGCGGACCAGACGCTCGCGACCATCGCCGCGCAGAACGCGGCCTGGAGCTGCCCCGGTTTCACGGACACCTTTTCGTTGAGCCAACCAAGGAGGTGCGTCGTGGCCACAAGAGCGGGGCGGTATCCACCGGAGTACCGGGAGCGGCTGGTCGAGCTGGCGCGGGCGGGTCGCGGCCGGGGTCGCTGGCTCGGGAGTTCGAGCCCTCGGCGCAGACGATCCGCAACTGGGTGAGGCGGGCGGATCTGGACGAGGGGGTGCGGAGCGACGGGCTGACGACGGAGGCGCGGAGCGACGGGCTGACGACGGAGGCGCGGAGCGAGATGTCGCGTCTGAGGCGTGAGAACAGGCGGCTCCGGGTGGAGCGGGACATCTCAACAAAAAAAGGTTCCTCACTGTTTCAGGTGGGTAGTTTGAAGTCGAGCTTGCCGCACACGAGGTAGGCGATGGCGATGAAGTTTTCGGTGGTCCGGTAGCCCCGGGCCCGGGCCTTCGCAGCTTGGACGAGGGAGTTGATTCCCTCGATCATGCCGTTGGTGATCCTTGATCGGAACCGGAGGAGGATGCCGTCCCAGTGCCCGCGGATCGTGTTCGCCGCATCGATGACGGGCTTCAGACCGCTTTCGGCGGCCCAGTCGCACTACTTCCCGAGGTAGACCTCCACCAGCCGGGGCGGGAGATTCCAGAACGTCTCGAAGGCAAGCTTGATCCGGTACGCGAGGGCGGTCTTGAAACTCCGGCCCGCCGGGTCCGGGAGCGCGGCAAGCCGCTCGCGCCGGGAGGCGGTGAGCCTGCCGCGTCTCTTGAGCCACGGGTAGCGGGTGCGGTTCAGCTCGGGTCGCTCCCGGCGCTCGGCGCGCCTCACCTCGTCGACCGCCCGGTTCATGAGACGCTGGACGTGGAAGCGGTCGAAGGTGACCGCCACCCCGGCGAACACCTCCCGCGCCCCCTTCATGTACGCCGCGGACATGTCCATGCAGAGATCCCGAACGCTCTCGGCGTCTCCCCCGTGCGCCTCGAGGTCCCGCCGGAACAGGCTCACGACCGAGGCGTCGCGCCCGGGCGCGGCGTACAGCAGCCGCGAGCGGTCCGGATCCGCGAACAGCGTGATGTGGTCGTGGCCCCGCCGGCACGCCGTCTCGTCCACCGCCACCGCCCGCACCGACGAGAAGTCGGCCCTCGCCCGCGCCTCCCGCACGCGTCGCTTCAGAAGCCGCCACGGCCGCGTGTCGTGCTCACCCGTCAGACGGGCCACCGCCCTGACCGGCATCTTCCGGGCCAGAGTCACCACCAGCGCCTCGAACCACAGCGTGAAGCCCGAGCTCCGCTCCGCCCACGGCACCTCCGCCCGCCTCACCCCGCACGCCGGACACCGAACCCGCGGCACCCGAGCGTGCAGGTAGGCCCGGTGCCGGAAGAAATCCAAATGGCGCCAGCGCTTCGGACTCGAGTCGTGCGCCTTGCAGCCCCCGCGCCCGCAGGAGGGGAAGTCGACCGTCCCGCCCGGCTCGAAGTCCAGATGAAGGTCCAGGCGGCGCTCCGCCGCGTCGAACTCCGTCCGCCCCACCCGCCACGGCCATGTAAGACCCAGCGCCCGCTCGAACAGTCCCCGCTCCGTCATGCCGCCGTCCCGCCCGGCCGCTCCGAGCCCCTCCGCCGGCCCGACAGAGCACCTGAAACCAGAAACCCGGCAGGAGATCATGTAAGTTCAACTAGGGCTGCACGATCTGCCGCTCTTGCCGGGACGCCGATTCCGACGCGTACGGGTCAAAGATGCGGGAGAGTCGGGGTTGATTGGCGGGAAGTTGTGCGAACCCCAGCACCGGGTCAAGCTCACGGATTCTTCGGCCCGATCCCGGCCGTCTTCAGCATGTCCGCCAGATGGCCCGATTCCACAACAACCCGCATGAGATCGACGCGGCTCTGGACGCCCAGCTTGCTCTTCAGGGACATTCGGTAGTTCGCGACGGTCTTCGGCGCCAGATGGATCCGGCGGGCGATCTCCTCGGCGGTGTAGCCGGTCGCGGTGAGGTACAGGACATCGCGTTCCCGCTCGCTCAGGGAGTCCCAGCCACCGGCAAGGCTCCGCGAGGTGTTTCGTGCCTTCGACAGCAGCCCGACGACATGCGCGGGGAACGTCATCCTTCCGGCGGCCACCATGTCGAGGGCTCCGACCAGATCGGAGCGAGCCCGCCGCTTGCTCAGGCAGCCCATTGCGCCCGCCTCGATCGCGGCCTCGACATACTCCGGGTCGTCGTAGGCGGTCAACACCAGCACGCGGACATCCGGGTTCCGCGTCGTGATCCTTCGGGTGGCGGTAATGCCGTCCATGCCCGGCATGCGGATGTCCATGACCACCAAGTCGGGCTTGAGCGCGTTGACCCGCTCGACGGCCGCTTCACCGGAGGAAGCCTCTCCGACCACATCGTACCGTTCCGTGAGTTCGATGAGCAGCTTGATTCCGGCGCGGACAACGGCATGGTCGTCTACGAGCACGACCCGGCAGGAGTAGCTCATTCCGGGTTGTCATCCCAATGGGCACTTCGAGCCTGACCGACGTGCCGTCCCCGGGCGCGCTCGCGATGGTTAGCCGCCCTCCGGCGATCCGGCTCCGCTCCCGCATGCTCTCGAGGCCGACCGACAGATGCGGCTCAAGCTCGTCGGGCGAGAAGCCCGCGCCGGAATCGCTGACTTCGGCATACAGCGTCCGGCCTTCCCTCCAGTACCTCACCTTGGCGCTACCGGCGCCGCTGTGCCGCTTGGCGTTGTTGAGCGCCTCCTGCACGACCCGGAATACGGCCAGACTGGTCTCGGCCCTCAGCGCCCTGCCCGCCCAGCGGATGTCCCGCTCGATGGCGAAGCCCTGCTCCTCCGTACGGCGGCAAAGGACGCTGAGCGCGAATTCGAGCCCATGCCCCTCCAACTAGACAGGCATCAGGTCCCGTATGGCGCGGTCCAGCGCGTCATGACACCGGTCCAGATCGCCCTGGACGCCCGAGATCATTTCGGGCGCGTCCTCCCCCGCCATTCCCCTTTCCACCAAGGCGGCGAGGTGAAGCTGGACGGCCATGAGGCTTTGCTTCACTTCGTCGTGCAGGTCCCGGGCAATCCGCGACCGCTCCGCCTCGGCAGCCAGGACTCTCGCCGCCGCCACCCTGCGAAGCATCTGGCTTTGAGCCAGACTGCGCACGGCGCAGACCACCAGCACCTCACCCGTCTCGTCGGTCATCGGACCGAGGCTGATCTCGACGGGGAACCCGCCGCCGTCCTTGTGCACGGCTTCAAGTTCCATGCCGACGCCCATCGGACGCGACGCGGGTTTGCGGTGGTACGACTCCCGGTGGCGGCGGTGACGGTCCCGAAGCTCGGGGGGGACCAGGATTTCGACCGACTCGCCGACCATCTCTTCGCGCGACCAGCCGAACATCGTCTCGGCCTCGGGGTTCGCGTCCCTCAGCAGGCCGTCGGCACCGACGAGAAGCATCGCGTCCGGCGATGCGCGGAACACCGCCCGGAAGTCGCTCGGGCGGGCAAGCAGCTTGTGGATGAGTATCTCCTCGAAGTACAGGCCGGGGATCATGGCGCTGCCTCGCCAAGCGCGGGAGGAGCGCCGGTGTTAGCTCCCTTGATCATACCCTTCCCCGGCACTTGCGACCACAGCGACGGCCGACGAGGCGCGTAGCAGGCGAGCTCGGGCGTGCGCCGCAGCCGCAGGCAGGCGCGCCTCAGCCGGTTCCGCACGGTGGAAGCCGGGAGGCTCTCGCGGCGCGCGATCTCGTTGGCGCTCAGCCCGTACCAGTGGCGGAGGAGCAGCAATCGCCGCTGCTCGGCCGGGAGACGGGCCAAGGCGCTTCGAATCCGAAGCCGCAACTCGGCGGTCTCGGCGGCTGCCAAGGGATCCGGAGCCGTATCCACGGCCGGAGTGACCTCGCCGTCGCTCTCGACAAGGCGGTCCCGCTCGATCCGGTCCCGGCCGACCGCGTCGGCGCAGACGCGCCGGCAAAGCGTCTTCGCCCATCCGAGCAACGCTTCCGGGTCGCGGCACTGCCTCCGCTTCTCATGGATTCGGATGCGGCAGGCCTGCGCGAGTTCCTCGGCGGTCGTCCCGTCCCGCGCGAATCGCACGGCGACCGACTGGACAAGCGGTTCGACCCTCAGCAGCAGGTCGTCGTCACTGTGCCGCCCGTCCCCCCGGGTACTGCGAACGCCGTCGCGGTTCATCCGTCCGCTCCTTTCGGCACGAGTCCGCGCCTCGTTGGCCGAAGCGCACACTAAAGCTGCCGGTGGGACCAGCGCGCAGACAGGGTACTTTTTCCACGACTTTGGTGCCAAAAGGTTCCCGAGTGGTTCGGGAAGAAGTTCCCGTGCCAGGGCAGAAACTTCCCGGCGGTCGGGAAGAAAGTTCCCGAAATCCGCCCCGAAATGTGCCAAGAACTTCCCGTCCGGCGCGATTTGCCGAAAACAAGCCGAACAAACCGCCGAATCGGGGCTCTGGGGCCGGTGAGACGTTTTTCTCGCTCGCACTGTCTATTAGGGCGAGGGCACGATCCC
>JAAXHJ010000041.1 GCA_012270965.1 Candidatus Palauibacter poriticola | reverse complement strand
GTGCTGGAGCAGGCGGAGGTGCTGTCCGAGGGGTGGGCGGGCTCTAGGGCCAGGTGTGATGATGAATGACCAGCATGTCGAAGCGCTGATCTACCGGATTGAGCACGACGATTCGGTCGACTACAGCCACGCGATTCCAGCCAGTTGGGATGAGGGTGGATTCCGCGTCTCCGTAGGAGATCTGCAGGTGCGTTTCGATTTCCAGGAACACCACGCGACCGTGGAGGAGGCCGAAAAGGCGATCGCTGAGTACATTCGCGCATGGGAGTTTCGTGCACAGCTCGAGCACGGCCCGGAGGGATTCAGTTTGCGATTCGCGAGGCCGGTCGTCGTGGATCGGAATCCACATCCGACAGTCGGCAATACGATCCAGGCCAGCGCCGTGTTCCGAGGAGGACGCGCCATCATGGGTGCCACCGTCTCCGTTACCGCGATACCGGACAGCTATCCGAACCCGCCAGAAGGCGTAGTACCGTCTCCCGATGCGGAATCGATGCATCGCCGATACATGGGCTATCGCCTGAACCGCGAACCCTTACCGAGCATGGCTTACTTCTGCCTCTCAGTGTTGGAGGGGACCCAAGAACGGTCGAGAAGGCGGGTTTCACCAAAACGCAAGGCCGCAGCGCAGAGACTCAATGTCGATGAGAATGTGCTTGCTGAGATCGGGCACCTTTCCTCCGCGAGCGGGGGGGCTGAGGCGAGAAAACGCGAAGGTATCGACAAGCCGCTGGGCTCTCTGGAACGGCGTTTTCTTGAAGCAGCGATCAAGCGCCTGATTCTGCGCGTAGCAGAGCGGTCCGCCACACCGGAAGGCGATCTTGAGCAGATACAACTGTCGGACCTGCCTCCTTTATCAGAACACCCCCGATGATCGGGACGTGTCGTCGCGCTGTGGTGGAACCCGTACCTGGCCGCCGATCACGGGGAGGTGATGCCGGACCTGCACGATGCACTCTTCGGCCTCACCGGTCGGGTGCACTCGTGTTTGGCACGAGGTTCGCCATGACCGCATTCCCGCCATCTTATGGCGGTTTTCCCGCAGTTCGCACACGGTAGAACTGGATGCGGCCCAACGGCAGGAGTGGCAGATCGTGCAGTCCCAGTTAGACTTACGTGATCTCCTGCCGTGATGTTGGCCGTTGGCCGTCCGCCTACTACGCGGAAGCAGTCGTGTTCACAACCTACTGTGACAATTGACTTTACGGGATTCTAACGACGTGTTCCCGCTTTTCGATTCCCGCCAATCGACTTGGGTCAGGCGCGAACTCTCGGGCGGCTCTCCAGAGCCCTCCTGAGCTGTCCAGCGTCGGCCTGCTGGTAGCAGCGCAGAACCGTCTGGGCCTCCTTCCAACCTCCGAGTTCGCAGAGCACCTTCAGCGGAAGAGCCATGAGGTCGGACGCGAACTTCCGCCTCAGCGAGTGCCAGCCCCTCCCGCGCTTCGGTTCGAGCCCCGCCAGCGTCTGGGCCTTGTCCCACCAATACCGGGCCGCCGATAGGCCGCGCATCGCGAGGTGTCCCTGGGGGCAGGCAACACCGGAGAGTGACCGGAGTCGGGATACTTGCGTTGCACAGCCTCTTCCAAGGCGACGACGGCCTCGTCGGTCATCGGCGTGACGTGCTCGTAGCCCGTCTTCTCATGCTCCGCCCGCCACACGATGGTCCTGGCCTCGAAGTCGATATCGGCCCACCGAAGCTGACGGATCGCGCCGATTCTGTGTCCCGTTTCGTGCGCGAGCACGAGCGCGACATGGAACCTCCAGTCGACCCGCCGCGAGACTCCGAGCAACGCCCCGTACTCCTCGTCGGAGAGGACGACCCGGGTGGGGTTCTTCTCCTTGGGCGTCTTCAAGCCCCTCAGCGGATTCGAGTCGAGAAGGAGCCTCCCGTTCTCGTCCCGGGACTTCGAGGCCCAGTTGAGGACCGCGATCAGGAATCTCAAGTCGAACTCGTGTCCGGTCGGACACGGGTTTGCCGCTGGGTCCAACCTTGCCGATCCTCCGCTCCCGGATGAAGCGATTCCAGTCGCGCTGCGACAGGGTCGCCGGATCGCGGTCGTTGCCGAAGAACCCGAGGAACATCCTCATCGCAACCCGGTCGTATCGCCGCGACCTGTCGGCCTTGGTCGGCGTCACCTCCTCACCGTAGATGTCAAAGAGCCTTCCCAGCGTGAGCGGCTCGGCCTCGGCTTCGGCCCTGCCGCTGGGCTCATGGACCGCGAAGCCCGCCGCGGCCTCGTCGGCCTGCCGCTTCGCGCGGGTCCAGTCACGGTGCCCCCGGCGACCGGCTCAGCCTGCGCCCGTTCTCGCGCCACTCCATCTGGTAATGGCCGGTCTTCGGATCGGGGAAGACCCTCACCCGGTTCCGGCCNNCGATTGATGGACTGCACGATCTGCGCGAACGAGGTATCGCGGAGCGAAGGCTTCTCCGCCACTGTCGCGGCTTGGGCGAGCGCCTTCACGGGCGAACTGCGCCCGTGCGCGTTTAGCTCCCAACGTGGCGGCGCGACCAAGGCCTGCGATGCAGCCGACACGTCGGCTCGAAGAACGGCCCGACTTTCGTCGGGGTTCGGAGTAGCCACATTTGTTTTTGTTTCACAAAAACCTCTGGCCGGGGATGCCCCGGACCCCCTTTACTGCGTCCGCGCCGGGCGCTCCTGGCCCGTCTCCTTCGTGCCGTGCACGCCGCCGCACCCTCGCCGCCTTCGAAGCCGATGTCGGGCCACGGAGGCGCGCGGACGACTCAGCCTCGCGCCGCCTCCATGATCTCGGCCACGTAGTTGTCCAGCCGGGCCATGACCTCGATCACTTCCGCCTTGCTTTCCGCGTTCACGAGTTCCTTCGACAGATCGAGCAGTAGGCGGCGAACCGTGAGCGGGTCGCCCGCCCCGGTCGGCGGGGCCTCCGGGTCACCGGCCGCCGCCGACACGTCCGGCGCGATGGGCTCCTCAGCCGTCGCGACCTCCGGTTCCGGCGGCGTCTTGGGCTCAGGCGCGGAGGCCCTTGCGAGCCGGGCCTTCACTTGGAGGGGATACTTCGCGTGAAACTGCCGACCCGTGAGTTGCCCTACGGAGGGGTCGATCTCGCGGGCGCCCGCGAACAGGTCCGCGTTCGCGATTCCGGGGTTCGCCTCAAGCGTCCGCTCCACGTACTCCATGACGGCGGCACCATCACTCAAAGACGCTGGCGAGGGGTCAGCTTTCGGCTGCCGCGCGGGCCGCTCTTGGGGCGCTATGCTCCGGATCGCCGGTAGCCGATACTTGGCGTGAAACTGTTGCAGCGTCAGCTCCCCGACCGACTCGTCGATCTCGCGAGCCACCGCGAACAGGGTGGCGTTCTTCACGCGGGGATCCTTCTTCAGTTCCCCTTCCACGTACTGCATGACGGCATCCTGTAAGCTGCCCATGTCCGTTACTCTTTCTGGAGGCAGGCCCGCGCCCGGTGGGCGCGGATGAGTCGGAGGCTGATTGATTGCATTCAACTTGGAATACTCAACGGTAGTCGGGCAGGGTCAATGTCAGGCCACGACACGGTGGATTCGCTGCCCGAGATCGCCCGAGAGAACCGCGATCACTTCCGGGACGAGGGGACGCAATTCCTGCAATCGGGTGCGTCCGGCGATCATGATGACGACGGGGATCGGAAGACTGCGGACGCTCTGCTGATACGCGAACCCTTGGTCCACCGTAACGAGGACACCGAACCCGTGGTCCGCCGCAAGCCGCAGCAACTCTCCGTTCGAGCACCCGGCCCAGCCCATCTGCTGAACCGTGCGCGACCCGAACGACTCGGGAAACTCAGCCGCGAGCCGCCTTGGAACGGATTCGTCCAACAGCACCTTCATCGGGCATCGCCCACCAGCTGCGCCGTGGCCCGTTCGAGCACGCCGACGGCCTGCTCCCTCGTGACCGTGGGGTAGTCGTCCAGAAAGTCGTCGAGCCGGTCGCCCGCCTCGAGGTGCTCCATCAGGATACGCACGGGAACCCTGG
Source organism: Candidatus Palauibacter poriticola (assembly GCA_012270965.1). Lineage (GTDB taxonomy): Bacteria > Gemmatimonadota > Gemmatimonadetes > Palauibacterales > Palauibacteraceae > Palauibacter > Palauibacter poriticola. The sequence goes on along the minus strand of JAAXHJ010000041.1, from coordinate 83,552 downwards.
TCCCCGAGAACACGGGCGTGCCGCCCAACACGTCGGGGTTTCTGTCGATGAGCTTATCGGTCATGGTGAACTCCTCTCGGGTCGGTTGGATGTTGCGATCAGCAACGCGCCAATGCGCCGCGCGGTGTCGGCGAAGTGCTGGACCTCCTCTGGTAGAAGGCTCCGGCCCAGGACCGCACTCTCCCGGTAAGACAACCACTTCTTGAGCACTTGGTAGCCGCCGAGCGTGTAGTCCCAGAGGCCGGAGGGGACGTTGCGCCAGAAGGCTTCGCCGTTCAGGTACACGTCGAAGGTCGTCTCACCAAGGACGGCAACGTGTTCCGCCAACGCGGCGCGCTCGTCCGGTCGATAGGCGCGTTCGACGATGCGGCCCCTTCCGGGCATCACGGCGTCGCCTGCCCCGAAGTGGCCCCAGCCCGCGGTCACGGCGAAGTCCGCGCCAGCCATGTAGCGTCCCGTCATGGTGTCCGGCACCGCGATCTCGGGACGCAGGGGCGTCCCGGTCCCGCTTGGCACAGCCTGTTCCGAGTCGAGCAGCGCGGCCAGCGTGCGCCCGCGCGCTGCCGAAGGCTTGAGAGCTTGCGCTGCCCCGTCCGCCTCTCCGTCCGGCCAGCCGGGCAGCGGAATGCGCGGCCATTCCATGCGCAGCGCTCCCGCGTTGGCCTCCCGATACGCTGGATCGTGAAGGGTGGCGAGCACGTGGTGGAACAGATCCTCGACACCGAGGCTTAGACGGTCGAGATACCGTTGCGCCTTCCCCGAGAGATTGGCGCGGCGGTCAGTCCCAGAAGATGCTCCCAATCCTTCCTCGCGAAGCCATGCCGGAAACATCAGCGCCCCGCGCTCGATCAGATGCAGAGACCCCATGTCACTCGTACAGCAAGTCTGCGGCTCACCGGCTCCCTTCCGCAGATGCTGGGCGGAGGACAGCCACCTGTTGCCGTTGAACACATGGGGCCTGTAGTCGGCACGCTTCTCGTCGAGCAGCTTCGTTTCCTTCTCCCAGTAGGCCCACCGGGTGTCGAATGGCCGGTAGGCGAAGCGGATGAACCCGGACTCGTCCGGCCCGCCGCGCCTTAGCAGCGCGTCGCGCACGGCTTGGGCATCGAAACGCGCCGTGGACTTCATGACCCTCGGATGGCGTCGCGCGATTTCCTCATGGCTCAATGCCGGGTCGAAGTAGTCTCCTACGCGCGCCCGGAGGCGGTCGAGGTCGGTGTCCACCAGGAACCCGTCGCGGCTCGTCTTGACGCCCGGAAAGGAAACCGGGAACAGGTCGGGCAGCGCGGGCCAGTCGAACCAATCGGGACTCCCCGCGGCCTCCGCGAACGGCAGGCCCAGCGGCAGCAGCGGTGCGACTTCGGAGTACAGCGTGTCCGCTTCCGCGTCGGCCGTGGCGGTCAACTCCGTCGCTTTGGACTGCCCCCACAAGTGCCGGAACCCGACCGCTTCGGCGGGTTCGTGGTCCACCTTGCGCACCAACGTTGCTATGGCGGTGCCCACTTGGATGCCGACCGGATCTCCCTCGGTCGAGAAGATGCTCGGGTCGGGCGAGCCGTCCGGCGCAACCTTGCCCGTCTTGTACTTGTCGCCGTTCAGGCAGTCGATCCGGATCGCGTCGAACGCTTCGAGATACCGCTCCCGCATCCCGGTGAAGGAAAGCCCGTCGAGCCATGAGTAGTTCGAAATGAAGCAGACCACGCCTCGACCGGTCTTCTCGGCGATGCGCCGCTCCGCCATTCGGAAAAACCGGACGTAGAGATCGTTCAGGCCTTGGCCTGTAGGCTCCTGCACCCGGTTTGTGGTACGATAGGCTTCCGAGAGTTCGCGCTCCTCGTCCACCGCCATGCCAGCGAACCCGTTGTAGGGCGGGTTGCCGAGGATCACGAGGATCGGGATGTCCCGCTTCACCGATTCGGCGAGGTCGCGCTCCTCCTCAAGCTCCGGGAACGGCAAGGGCTTGGTCGTGCGCGGCTCCCAGCCGGTCAGCGCGTTGGTGAGAAACACCCCGGCGCGCTCCGATCCGTCCTCCGGCAGCGGCGCGCCCAGACTCTGCATCGTGAGGCCGACCTGCAAATGGGCAACCACGAACGGCGCGGGCATGATCTCGAACCCGAACACCCGCTCGGTCGCTGCTTTCCTCACCGCCTCGCCCGCGAGCGCCCCGAGACCCTGTTCCCCAAGATTCAGGGAGATGCGGCGCAGGACTTCTGCCAGATAGGCCCCAGTCCCGCAGCACGGGTCCAGCACATAGACATTCTCGGCTGCGAGCCCCGCTGGGATCCCGAGATCGTCCTTCAGCGCCTTGTCCACGCGGGCCACCATGTAGCGGACCACCTCGGTCGGCGTGTACCCGGCCGCCTCGACTCGGGCCAAGCCGTCGCGGGCGTAGGAAGCCAGCAGCCACGCCAAGTCCTTCGGCTCGGCCAGTACGGCCCGGTGCGAAAGTGCTCGGGCGAGATACTCTCCCAGCCTCGCGCCCACCTCGCGGGCGAAGGCACGAGGCGTTTCCACCTTGCGCCAGAAGTTCTCGACACCTTCGGCCAGCGTGAAAGTTTCGAGCTTCGCGGAGCCGTTCGAGTCGGCCGCGCCGACCAACTGGAAGCTCAGCAGGTTCGTGACTAGGACCAGGCGGTAGCGGCCCCAGTAGCGCTCTACCTGCTCGTGTACCGCGGTTGACCGGACATCGTCGCCAACGCCCTTGACCTCGACGACGCCACGCCCGGGAACCTGCCCTGGACTCGGGCGACCCCTCTGAACCTGACTCGCCGTGTACAGGGCGAGGTCGGGATGGCCGACCCCGTGATCCGCCGGTTCCTGAACGCAGAACACCTTGGGTTTGAGCGTGGCCCCGACCGTGCGCAACAAGCGCTCCAGCGGCGGATAGTACGAACGCTCCGCCGTCGCTCCGCCCGATGCGCGCACGCGCCCACGATCGGCGAAGTACGCCTCCACGGCGGCAACCAGCTTCTTGTTCGGTCCGGCCATCGTGTCTTCCCAGCGATTCGGCCATGCCTCCGCCCTGAGGCTGCCGTCCGGCAATTCAAAGAAGATACCACGTCGCGCGCGTTCGCGGCGGTTCGGGCAGCGGCTGCGCCCGGCCCGATCCGATGCTCCGACATCGGAGCGAAAAAGCTGGGGTCGGAGGGGTCGCAGCCCCCTCGCCAGCCAACGTTGAACGTGGCGTGCGCTGGCTCAACTTCCTTAGCAGCGCCCCACGAGCCCGTGGGCCGCACCCATGAATGGGGTCGGACCACCGCGCTGCATCCGCTCTTGGACGAGAACAAGGCCGATCATGCGCCTCGGCGGAGGGCGATCCGTCGTCGTCGGTGCCGGCTCGCCCGATTGGCAAGGCCAGCCCGTACACCTATGATTCGACTTCTGCCTTTTCCCACCAACTACCGAGCGCGCCGAATGATGACGACCCGAGCCCTTCCGCTTCCGTGTGTATTGATCGCGGGAGCCTTGGGTTGCGGTGAGGACTCCGGTCCGGTAGTGGCCGAACCGGACATCCCGATGACCGCGACGACCGAGGAGGTCTTCACTCTTGGCGCTGCCCAGCCGGAAGAGGAATGGCAGGCCTTCTCGGAAATCTCGGAGGTACACTTCGACGGCGCGGGTAACCTGATCCTGGTCGACCGCAGACAGGGTCGCATCGTGGTCGCCGGTCCCGATGGGCAACTACGCCATCATGTCTCTCGGCGCGGCGACGGACCCGGAGAACTGCGCATCGTCGGCAGCGTCGCGGTACTCCGCGACAACCGCTTGGCCGTAAACGATGTCGGGCACAATGCCCTGCTCATCTTCGACGAGAACGGGAACTTTCTGGAGCAGACCGCCATCGGCGAACCGCCTCGGACATTACGCTCGGATGGCGCGACGACAGGTACGGTCGTGACCAGTTCAGTCCGATCCGTCGCCACACTCTTGGGCAGCCTTCCCGGTAGCCGACTACTGCTGCGACGCCTCCAGATCCGCACGTTCGACATCCATGCCTTGGGGCTGGGAACCGAGGAACTCTATCGCGCATACGAACCCCCGGCCGGGAGCCCTGAGCAGGGTGGAAGTATTTCGATCCGCTTGGGCGATCTGGAGGTGGCGCTACCCTCCGGGATTCTGCCGCGGGAGTTGGCGTTCGGGCCACCGCTGTTGGGTGCCGCGCTCTCCGACGGGCGCGTTGCCATCGTCGATTCCGTGGGCTATCGGGTCAAAATCCTGCAACCCGACGGATCCCTCGACGCCGCTTTGGAGAGATTGATTGAACCGCTGACGGTGACCCCGGAAATGCAGGAAGCTGCCCGAGAGCGCCAACGGGGCGGCGCGGGTACGCGGGCTATCGTCATGGGTCCCGGCGTGTCGAGTTCAGAGGGCGAGGGCTTAGCGTCATCCCTCATGGAGGCAATGGCCTCGGAGACGGAATTCGCCTCCGAGGTGCCGGTGATCGAGGAAATGGCCGTTGACGCCGAGGACCGGGTCTGGGTCACACGCTCGGGCATGGATGGCGTGTCCAGAGGTCCAACCGATGTCCACACCCCTTCGGGCAACTACTTGGGGACTCTGCTCGCCGATGACTTCCGGATCCCGGATGCCTTCGGCCCCGATGGCCTGATGGCGTACATCGAGACGAACGAACTGGGCATACCCTTCGTGAGGGTGCTTCGGCTCGTGAACCTCGTTCCCTCATCCTAGGGTCGGGACCGGACACCGGGAGGCCGCGCCATTGAACGCCAGAGGAGATGGCCGGAGCGGTCAAGACTGGTGCCTCAGACGAGTCGCGGGAGTCCCACCAATCGACTCCGGTTTTCCCGCTTTTACGGCCCGGTCCAGCAAGGTCCAATACAACGGCAGGGAACGCAGATCGTGCAGTCCCATAAGTAGTTACACGATTCCCCGTCGTGATTTGTCCCTTTGTTGATGCGCAACTGCGACGGGATCGGCTGCAATGCCTCGACCAAGACGGCGCTCAAGCTCCTCGGCCTCGGCTTCGAGGTGCGCGAACTGATGGGCGGTCTCGACTGGTGGAAGCGCGACGGTTACGCGACCGAGGGCACCGAAGCGCGCGCCGCAACGGCGATCGCCTGCGGCTGCTGAGCCCACCTCGGCGTTTCCGCGTGAACGTCTGCTGAGCCACCGAAGCGGACCTTGACGGCACTCGGGGCGTCCCGCGAGGCCGCGGACTACGATCTCGTCGTGGCGGGGGCCGGGTTCGCCGGGCTTGCCTGCGCGCGGCGGGCGGCGGAGCGCGGTCTCTCCGTTCTCGTCCTGGAGCGGCAATCGGAGCCGGGCGAGCGCATCCACACGACGGGCATCCTCGTGAAGGAGGCGTGGGAGGAGTGGGCCGCCCCGGCGTCGCTCGTCCGCCGCATCCGGCGCGTCCGAGTCTACGATCCGAACCACCGCTTCGTCGAACTGGAACGGGACTCCTACTTCTTCATGGCGACGGACACGGCGGGACTTCTCCGCCACATCGTCAGCGAGACGCGCCGCTCGGGGGCCGAGATCCGGTTCGGCTCTCCCTACGAGGGCGTGGCGTCGGCGGGGCCGGGCGCGAGGTCCGCGGGGCCGGGCGCGAGGTCGGCGGGATCGCGCGGGACCCGAGGCTCGATGCCGCTGACGCTCGTGGGCTCCGGCGCGGCGTCCGGCGTGACCTGCTGTTTCCTCGTCGGGGCCGATGGGGCGCGCTCCAAGGTGGCCGAGAGCTTCGGGCTGGACCGGAACCGCCGACTCCTCAAGGGCGTGGAGTGGGAGTACGAGCTCCGGAGCGCCGACGGCGACTGTCTGCACTGCTTCGTCGATCCGGAGTGCGCGCCGGGCTACATCGGGTGGGTCGTGCCCGGCGTCGGGGTCACGCAGGTGGGGCTGGCGCTTCACCGCGACCGGCGCGCGGACCTGCGCCGCTTCAGCGAGAAGATCGACGATCTGTTCGGATTGTCCGGGAGACGGGTGCTGGAGAAGCGCGGCGGCGTCATCCCGATCGGCGGCCGGCTGAGGAACTTCCACGCGGAGCGGATGCTGCTCGTCGGAGACGCGGCCGGCATGGTGTCGCCGCTGACCGCCGGCGGCATCCACCAAGCCTACCGCTTCGGCAAGCTTGCCGGGGATGCGATCGCCGAATACCTGAACGGCGGCCCCCATCCGGGCCCCATCCTCCGCCGCGCGTATCCGAACCACGCCCTGAAACGCGCCGCGCGCTGGGGGTTCGACCACCTTCCGGTGGCCCGCGCGCTGCAAGCCGGACTCCTGAGCTGGAAGGTGTCCCGGCACCTGGCCGAAACCGTATTCTTCCACCGTTCCCGGTAGGCCCCTTAAGTTCGGCCCATGTCGACCCATTGGGCCATCGATCTCGGCACGTCCAACACCACCATCTGCGAAGACCGGTCCGGCCGGCCACACATCGTGAACCTGCCGGATCTCGTCAAGCTGGAGCCCGTCACGCAGACGCCGGTCATGCCTTCGTGCGTGTGCGTCATGGACCGGGATGGGGAGGAAGTCCTCATCGGGCAGGCGGCCGTCACCTATAACTGGGACGGACAGGCCACCGGCTTCGCGCGCGGCTTCAAGCGCTACCTCGGCACGGAGAGCGGCCGGGCCCTGGCGCGCGCCGGCGGGAGAGCCTTCACCGCTCAGGACATCGCGGCGCTCTTCCTGAGGGAGGTCATCCGCACCCTCGAGGCGCGATTCGACGAAGAGGTCGCCGACATCACGATCGCCACGCCGAGCGGCTTCTACGAGACGTACCGCGCCGAGCTGCAGGCGATCATCCGCCGCCTGAAGCGCCGCGGGTGGTGGGCGCGCATGTGGGCGCGACTTCGGCGCAAACCGGCCGGGATCGTGTTCCGCACGCTCGACGAGCCGGTCGCGGCCGCGCTGGGCTACGGCGTGGATGTCGGACGCCCCACCACCCTCGTCGCGTTCGACTTCGGCGGCGGATCGATGGAAGCCGCCGTCGTGAGGACCCACGGCGCGCGGACCGTGGAGACCGGGCGCGCGGAGGTGCTGGCCAAGCAGGCGGTGGAACTTGGCGGCGACGACGTCGACGGTTGGATTCTGGAGCGGTTCGTTCCCGCGGCCCTACACGACTGGCCCGAATGGGAGGTCGCGCTCCGCTGGGAGGCCGAGCGCGTGAAGCTGCTCGCGAGCGCGGGGAACGAGGGCGACTTCACCTTCCGCAACGAATCGTACGGGAAGCTGGACTATCCCGTCCTGAGCGACATTCTCGCCGCGAACGGCCTCCACGCCCGCATCCGCGAACTGCTCGGCGCGCTGCTCGCCGAGCTGCGCACTCGCCACGGCATTCTCGCCGACGGCATCGATGATGTGATCCTCGAGGGTGGGTCGACGCTCCTCCCGGACGTGCGCAACGTCGTGGGCGACGTGCTCGGCCGGGAGAAGGTGCGGGAGTGGCTCCCCTTCGCCGCCGTCGCGAGGGGCGCGTGCATCTTCGCGGGCGGCGCGCACGTCGAGGACTTCATCTACCACGACTACGCGCTTCGCGTCCTGCCCGACGATGACGCCGAGGCGGAGTACGAGCTGCTCATCCCCGGTGGAACGTGTTTCCCGACCGTCGACAACTTCGCGACGCGCTACTACGCCCCCGGTTTCGATGGCCAGCGGCACATCAATCTCTTCATCTGCGAGGTCGGGCGCGTGGCCGGACGCCCGATCGACTGGACCGAGCGCAGCAACGGCTCCCATTACTTCGTGCCCCGAACCGTGGGCGAACGGGCCTTCTGCCTCTGCCTCAACGAGGCGGACCCCGCCCTGCCGCTCAACCCCGCCGGGCAGGGCACGGCGCCCCGGCTGCGCGTGACGTATTCCGTGGACGAGAACCGCTGGCTGTGTGTAACCGTACATGACCTGCGCCGGAAGACCGACCTCAAGGTCAAGCACCCCGTGGTGAGATTGCGATGAACTTCCTCAAAGCCCTGTTCGGACCGAGCCGGAGAGATGTCTGGCGGCAGCTTGCCGGCGAGGTGGACGGGACGTTTCACGAGGGAGGACTCTTCAGTCCGTTCGCCGTCCAGGCCCGCACGGGCGACTGGATCATCACGCTCGACACGTTCACGTCGGGCGACGGCAAGACGAACCAGACGTTCACGAGGATCCGCGCGCCCTATTTCAATCCCGAGGGCTTCAGATTCGAGATCTACCGGGCGGGCCTCCTGAGCGGGTTCGGGAAGGCGATGGGCCTGCAGGACATCGATGTCGGCCATCCCCGGTTCGACCGGGATTTCGTGATCAAGGGCGATGCGCCGCGCCGCGTGAGACGCCTCTTCAACAACCGGAAGATCCGCGCAGGCATCCAGGCCCAGCCCAAGATTCATCTGTCCGTCAAGGGTCATGACGGGTGGTTCAGCAAGTTCCCCGACGGGGTGGACGAACTCCACTTCCGGGCCGAGAGGGCGATCAAGGACCTCGCGCAGCTCCGGACCCTGTTCGATCTCTTCGGCGATATCCTGCGGCACCTCTGCTACGACGGAAGGTCGCGGCCCGACGACGTCCCGATCCACATCCGGCGCCTGGGCGCGCCCGGAGGCCGGATCCGGGACAAGTACCTCCTCTGGGAGGGAGACGGCCCGCGACGCGACGCGGCCGCCGAACTCGGGCGGCTGGGGGATTCCGCGGCGATTCCGGCCCTCGCTTCCGTACTCTGGGACGAAGACACGGTGCTCGGATCCCGGGCGGTCGAAGCGCTCGCCGGGATTCGGCACCCCGCTGCGATCGGGCCGCTCATCCCTCTGCTCGGCGACGCGCGGAGGACCGCCGGGCTGCGATTCCGCGACGGGGTCGCCGACGCCTTGCGGCAATTGGGCAAGGGAGAATTGGTCGACGCCGTGAGCGCGGCGCTCGGCGGCGATTCCGGGCGTCTAAAGGCGTACGACCGCGGATATAGGGGGGAGATCATCGGGGCGCTCGGCCGCGCGCTCGAGGGCTCCTCCGGCGCGCACGCGGCACACGCGCTCGCCGAGATCCACGCCGTGGAGGCGCTCCCCCGGCTGCGCGAAGTGCAGCGTAGCGTCGGCACGCGGAACGCCACGGGCCAGGCCGTCTCCGCCGCGATCGGGAAGCTCGAGGCGCGAGCCGCGCTTCCCCGCGCCGCCGCCGCGGCCGACGTCGAAGTCGACACGCTGCCGCGCTCCGCCCGTGGACCGGGCCCCGACCCCGGGACCCTGCCGCGCGGCTCCCAAGCGCCCTAGCGGCCGCGCGAGAAGCCAGCCGCTGGTACTCCCTCTTGCCCCTGTCTCGTGAGCGAACACCAGCGCGACTGGAACCGCCAGTCGATCTGCCCAGACACGCCGATAAGCGCTTGGTATTCCTCCTCGGCCAATACCACCCGCGTGGGGTTCTTCTCCGCAGGCGTCCTGAGCCCCCTCAGCGGGTTGGAGTCGAGGAGCAGACCGCCCCGCTCGTCCCTCGACTTGGCGGTCCAGTTGAGCACGGCCATCAGAAACTTCAGGTCGTGCTCGATCGTCCGGTCGGACACTGGCCTTCCGCTCGGGCCAACCCTGCCCGCGCGCCGTGCCCATCCGACCGGCGAAGTGTGCCGCGCTGTTGCGGGCATCCATCGCGAGCGAGACGTAGCTCCGGGCCTTCCTCAGCCGGGCGTCGTCCGAAAACACTTCCCGCCAGTGGTCGAGCACGGTCTTCAACTGCGCGTACACATCCAGTTCGCCATCGGCTCGGCCTCCGCCCGCGCGGCTCGCGTACTGCCGCCAACGGCCGCCGTAGCGCTTCTTCATGTTCCGTTCGACATAGAACCCGAGCGTGACGCCGAGCGCCTCCAGCCCGCTATCGACACGCTTCTTGGCTGCAAGCGCGGGGTTTTCGGGCTTCGTGCTCATCGCTTCGTCTCCATTCGAGTAGGCGTCAGTCGTCCCATCCGGCCAGTCCTTGCCCGAGACTGCCCTGGCTATCGGAGGGATGCCGCCCAGACTCCTCCTCGAAGCGGATGAGCGCCGCGTCCAGCGCCGGCCATTCCTGCGCCAGCGCGTTCCGAACCTGCGCTTCTGCGGCCCGGTTCGTCCGCTCGCAGATGTCGTAGAGGCGGTAAGCCAACATGCGGGCATTGTCGACACGCTCGGCCCCCATCGCCGAGTAGAGCCGCGCCGCCGCGTCCATGCCCCCGTCCGGCAATTCCATTACGCGCGCGAGATGCTGCGCGCACTCCCAGTCGGTCAGGCGCTTGTCGGTTCCCGGGCTCCAGTCGTCCGGCATCTCTTCGCGCCGGAGCAACCTTGTCTTCCCGCCGTGGGCGCGGACCACACCGGCCTTCTGAAGAGCGTCGATCCCGATGTCGTACCCTTGGGCCATGTTGATCGCGTCACCGGACGTGCCTTCTTCCATCCCGAACGCCTCGAACCAGTCGATGCAGAACTGCGTTTCCCGGTCGTAGCCGGTTGCCTCCTCGCCCGAGATTTCGGCCCGAACCTGATTGATGAGCGCGATCGCCGCCCGCACTGTCATCGGCGTGTCGTCTGGCTCCAGCACTCTGGACGCCGCCGTGAAGATACCCAACCCGGGACCGATCAAGGCCTGAGCCATGTCCACCGGACCCACGCCGCCCTCCCGGATCTTCTTGAGCGCGTCGGGGAGATTGGCGTAGTAGGCAGACGTAGAGCATGGACCGGTCCAGCGACGCCGTCGTCTCGGCGCTGATCTCCCGATGCGGGAGGTTCACGGCGCCGGGGATGTGTTCGCGGGCGTAAGCCTCGGCGGAGCGGCCATCGATCACGACGACGGGATCGTGCCCGTCCAGCGCTTCCTGGAGGTCCCACGCGTCGGTCTCGAAGGCGAGCTTCCGCCTGTAGTGCTTCATCTGCGCCATGTTCATCTATCGCTCCGGGTTGCTCCGGCGGGTTGGTCGGATCCCCGCTCAAGGCGGGGGTGCCGGCCAGTGCGTGGGCGACGCTCGTTCTACCGCGGCGGCCGAACCGGTGCAAGGGCGGGTCGCCCAGCCGCCCGCGGCAACCCCGGCCGCGTTCGAGCGGTGCCGACGCAGGGTTAGCCACGGCCTACCACGGGTTTCGCCACGGGCTGTGTGGCGAGTTGATAACCCGTTGATACCAAGCGCGATCTTCTGGCTAGGAAGCCGGGAGGAGGTGAGAGATGGGATCGAAGGCCGGAGCGAACCGACGGTACGTGGACTTGGGGGTACTCGCCCTCGCGGTCGGCGGTGCGATCGGCGTGTGGAACGTGGCGTCGCACAACCGCGAGTTGCAGGCGGCGCTCGTCGCGGCCGGTTCGCGCGCCGGCGAGGCCGTCGTGCGGGACCGCCTCGTCGGTGCCCGCGTGGCGCTCTCGTTCCTGTCGGCCGGCGAGCCCGACGCGGCCGAGGCACATCTGCTGTGGATCGTCGATCACAAACGCTGCCCCACATGTTTCGCGAGGGCGACCCCCGCTTGGAATGCCCTTGGAGAGGACGCGTCCCTGCGACGCCACCTCATCGTCGTGGGAGGGGGCGACATACCGGAGATCGCCCGCCGGGCGCTGCGCGGGACGCCGGTCACGTCGCTGTCCTCGGAGGAGGCGGACGCCGCGTTCGGTCCCCTTCTCCCGAGCACGAAACTTCTCGTCGACCGTGAGGGAATCGTGCTCATGGCCGACTCCAGGACCGCCGTCTCGGCGTGCGACTGGAGTTTCGAAGCGCAGGTCGGCGCCCTGCGCGGCGCGATCGCCTCGGGCGTCATCCGCAGTCGGCGTCCATCACCCTGAAGTCCATCACCACAAGGAGAACGTCATGAATCGATGCAAGAACCGACTCGACCCCCTGATTCGCATCGCCACGCCGCTGGCGCTGACCGTCCTGCTCGGCGTCGCCTGGATCACCGCGGGCCCGGACTCCCTTCGGGCGCAGGCGCAGGAGCATTGCATGGGCCCCCGGGAGGTGTTCGGCCCCTGCGTGGACCTGGCGCACCGGTATAACGGGGTTTGCGAAGGATCGAAATGCTACCCTGGACACGAAATGTGCTGTCTCGAAGAGATCTTCGTCATTGTTCGCCGGTGATCGCGGAAACGTTGGTCCGTCCAGGACGCCCGCCGCTTCTGCGCCCCCCGCCGCTTCCGCGCGCCCCATCGCTCGCGCGGATCCTCGGAATCATGGCGGTACCGCTCGTGGCCGGGTGCGAACGGGCGCCCGGGACGCCACCACCGCCCGTCCGGGCAGCCTTGGAGGAAGTGTTCGGGACCGAAGCCGTGATCGAGCTGGTCGAGGATCCACAGGACTCCATCGCCTCGCCCGGCGTCTTCGCGGAACGGCCGGCGGGCGGGTTCCTGCTGGCCGAGGAGAACCTGCCAAGAGTCCGCAGCTACGGCGAAGACGGGCAGCTGGAGGCGGCGTTCGGACGGTTCGGCCAGGGCCCGTTCGAGTTCGAGCGCGTGAGCGGCGTGACCGCGACGTCCTCCGGCCGGGTCGTCGTCTTCGACTCGCGCCAGAACCGGCTGACCTACCTTACCCCAGCGCTGCTGCCGGACACGGTGGTGCGAATCGCCGGGGTCGCGCGCGAGGGTGCGGCGCTGGGCGAGGATCTTCTCGTGGGAATGACGCTCGCCGCCGAGCGTCCCGTCGGCGCTTCAAGACTCTTCGACCGGCCCCTGCAGTTCCATCGCCTCGCGGGGAGCGAGGTGGTGTGGAGCGCGTTCCGCCTGCCCTTCGTGCCGCGGGAGAGATCGTACTGGCGTTCGTTCGTCTGGTTCCCCTACGCCGTGGCGGGGGACTCCATCTACGTGGCGTCCTCGCTTCGATACCCGGTGGTCATCCTGAGCGCCGCCGGCGATTCCATCGGCGAGATCGGCACGCCGTCGGCGTCATACAAGCCGTTCCCCGTGCTCGAGCGGGGGTCGCTCATGCCGGGCTCCTACCCGACGCAGCTTCCCAGGCTGCTTGGGGGCAGCAACACCCTCACGCGGATCTCCGTCTTGGGTTCACGTCTCGTTCTCACGCATGGAGTCTTCCGGCAACCCACCGCCTCCGACGCCTTCACGACCTTCGGATCCTACCATGCGTCCTTGGATGTCTACGACCGGCACACGGGTGCCAAGCTGTATGAGGATATCCCGCTCCCGGAGGGATCGAGGGTGCTCGGAGGCGGCCGCTACCTCTACCTACTCCGGGACCGGAGCTTCCCGCCGTGGCAGATCACGAAGCTCAGCTTCCGCGACACGACTCCCGACGGCTGAACGGGGGCTTGCCGGGCGGAGCCGCACCCGATGAAGCGACGCCCCGCCAGGCGCTCCGGCGGAATCGGCGCGACCGGCGGGCCAATCCCACTGGGCCAATCCCACTGGGCCAATCCTGGATGGAAGGTGAGGGTTCGGTTGCCGTCTGGCGGATCGCGCACGGTCGGCGTGACATTCCCGAGTCGCTCGAAGCCCGCCGTCCGCGGCGAGGCCCCGTGAATCGGAGGGACTGCTGACGATGGAAGCGACGAGCCCCGCGTACATGGGAAGGCGGATGTTCCTCAGTGCGGCCGCCGGGCTGGCGCTCGCGGCAACCGGGGTGGCGGGTAGCCCTCGAATGCCCGGATGGAGGCGCGGCCAGCCTGACCCGTCCGGAAGCTGGCCGGCATGCTGGGGGCGCGCGGACACTCGTCGGAGCGTATCGAGAGGATTCTGGGGCTGAACGCGCTACGCACGATGCGCGACGCATGGGGAGAATGATGATGTCGAGACGCGTCGCGCGTGGGCTGCTGCCATGGAGGGCTGCGGTGGCGGGTACGGCGGTGCCGGTGGCCACGGGGACGGGGGCGCTAACGGCGGCGGCGATGCTCACGGTGGCGGCGGTGCTCTCGGCGCGGGGCGCTCCCCTCGCGGGCCAGTCGCGGAGCGGAGAACCGCCGCGGAATCCGGGGGCGGAATCCGAGACGACGGTCTACGAGGGCGTGTCCATTCTCGACGGCACCGGCGCGCCGCTTATGCCGGACATGTCGATCGTCGTCCGCGACGGACGGATCGCGGTGCTCGCCCCGACGAACGAACGGTCCCTCGAAGACTGGTCCGAAGCCGAGATCGAGGTTGCGCGGGGGCTGTACGTCATCCCCGGACTGATCGAGAGCCATACGCACCTGGCCACGCGCGCGGATCGCGAGGCGGCCGAGTTCGAGCTGAACCGCTTCATCTACGGCGGTGTGACGACGGTTCGGGACATGGCCGGCGACGTGCGGGCGCTCGCGGAGCTGCAGCGGGCCGCGCTGGTGGACGAGATCCCGTCGCCGGACATCCACTATGCGGCGTTGCTCGCGGGCGAATCCTTCTTCGTCGATCCGCGCACGCGGGCTTCGTCGATGGGCGAAGTGCCCGGACGCGTCCCTTGGCTTCAGATCGTCAACGAAGACACGGACTTGGCCGAGACGATCGCGCTGGCCCGCGGCACGTGGGCGACGGGACTGAAGACTTACGCGTCGATCGAGGGTCCCCTCCTGGCGCGGATTGCGGCGGAGGCCCGGCGCCAGGGAATCCCGGTCTGGTCCCACACGCACGTCGGCCCGGCCCTCCCTATGGACGTTGCGAGGGCGGGCGTCACTTCGATGTCCCACGTGTGCAGTCTGGCCAGCGCCGCGATCCCCGACGAAGTGGTGGCGGAAGCGCTCGCCGGACGCCGCTCCGGCATTGTCGACGTGGCCTTGGAGGATCCACGCATCGATGCGGTCCTCGCGGAGATGAGGCGACAAGGCACGGTGCTGGACGCAACGCTCAAGGTCGGCTTCTTCCGCGAGGAGATGATGGCGGTGGGGGATAGCCGCGCCACGCTCTCGACAAGGAGGCCGGACACCCCGAGGGAAGAGCCGGACGCCCCGCCTCCGGATCCGCGCCGGCGAGGGGTCCGAGGCAAGTGTAGCGCCGAGGATAGTGTCCCCCTCACGCGGCGCGCCTACGAGGCAGGCGTCCTTATCGCGGCGGGAACCGACGCACCGCCGGCCCCGGGCGCCGAATGGCCGGCCCTGTACGATGAGTTGGCCTACCTCCGCGAGCGCGTGGGCATGCCCATGGAGGATGTGATCCAGGCCGCGACACGCAACGGCGCGCTCGCACTCGGTCTCGCCGACGAGATCGGGACGGTAGAGGAAGGGAAGTACGCCAACCTCGTCTTCCTGGAAGAGGATCCCACGGCAGGCGTCGAGAATCTCAAGTCCATCCGCTTCACACTCAAGCGCGGCCACCGCTTTGATCGCGACGAATTCGAACTCGGCACCCCGCCCGCCCGCCGACCGTAGCGCAGGAACCATCGACACCGTCGCTGTTCGACAGCGGAGGGCGCTGCGGGAATGTATCACAAGGTGCCTTGGCCGAGTTCTCCGATACATTTCGCAGCATAAATGTATCAAGAAATGTATCGATCATACATTTCCCAGTCCGACGGTGTAGCATGATCGAGGTAGACGTAGCGGGCACCGCGCCCATGATCCTCGATCCGCACCTCGCCCGCCTCGGCAAGCTCGCGCATGAGCCGTTCACCTGTCGCCGGTCGAGCAGCGTCATCTCTCGTACGGTCGCGTTCGTGAGAGGCAACTCGCCTCGTATGGCGCGACTTCGCATGACCGCCAACACCTTCGATTTTGCGGATCCTCGGTCGACTGTGCCGCGCCCGTCCGCCACCGCCGATCCCGTCAGCCGCGCTAGGATTGCCGGTCTCAGCGGCCAGAACGGATCGCGTCCGTCAGGACCCTGTTCAAGTAGCCGAATTCCGATTCCATTGTCGACAGAATACCACGGGCGTCCTCCTCCCCCCGATGGCACAGCCGGGCCGCGTGGGAGGCCCGTACGTGGCCGTCGCGCAGGAGCCGCCGCAGAACCAGCAGGTGGTCGGCACCGCGGATGATGCCGTCTCCCGCCTCATCCGCCACGAACCCTCGGAATTCCGGTGACAACGGGGATGCCCGGAAGGTAAGTCGAACGCCCCCCTCCCACTTCCTCGACGTTGGGCGGGTCCTTTCCCTCCATCAAGAGCGCGCCATAGATCCGCTCCATGCCCAGGTTGCTGCGATTGATCAGGCGGAGGGAGACGAGAGAGCACTTCGCGCAAGGCACCGTGGCGGTCAACTTCCCCTTCACCCATCCCGTTCACCCGCTCGTGGTCCTGCTCGGTGAAGCCCCTCGGGGCGGGCCAGCAGCGACCTGCGTTGCCCATCCGCGATCGGGAGGGTGCTCAGAATCGGTGGCGAGCGGTCCCGTTATGGCGCTCCGCCGGGGCCTCCCGAGCGTCCCCCCACCGGTGCGCCCCGGGGCGCGAGGTCGAACCGCACGCGCACGTAGCCTCCCTCCACCTCGTTGATCATCTCGGGCTCGGTGCCGTTGAAGTCGCGCATCCCCCGCCGCATGAGGAGCCAGCCCCGGCCCCGCCGCTCCATCACCCGCCGCACGCCCATCGCGTTCGCCATCATTTCGTTGCGGGACCGCGGCGAGCCGCCGCCGGTCGCCGGGCCACCGTCATGTGGTTGGGGAGCGTGCCGGGACTCGTCACCTCCACGCGGTCGCGGAACACCTCGAGCAGCACGGGTGCCCCGGTCTGAGCGTAGTCGCGGTGGATGACGGCGTTCACGACGGCCTCTCGGAGAACCCCCTCGGGCAGCAGTGGCAGATCCTCCCTCGTCGCTTGGGCTCGATACCGTGGCTCAACGTACGATGACGCTCCCCTCCCCGATCTCCGCGAGCAGCTCGCGTCAGGCGGCACGACCGCGAGCAGGTCTTCCAACTCCCGCAACATCATCATGCGACTCGTATGGGTTCCGCGCTCGCCGAAGCGGAAGCCGGCACGCTCCATGGCGGCGGTGCGGGGCAGAGTGGAGAAGACGGCTCGCATGGACGGAACCCTGCCCGCCCCCCGGTGCCGCGTCAACCCTCCGTTGCGGCACGGTCCGGTGCGGCTTCCCGGACGGCCCTCGCCGCGTGAGGCCCGGGCCGGGGGACGGCGGCGGACGGGGATCGATGTCGGATGCCCCTCCCGGCACCGTGCGCGCTTGCGGGGCAGTAGACGAAGCTCCACGCTGTGGAACGCTTGGGCTGTGAGGCTATGCATGAAGAACATGACCGTACGTCCTGGCACGGAGGATGGGGCCTCGGCTGGGGGCGACTCGGACGCCGTGGAGACGCCCAAGGAGCGAGGATTTCGGCTTCGAAGGGAATTACTCGAAGACATCCGCGCCACGCGGAGAGGCTACCGGGTATCCGACAAAATCTCCCGCGACGAACTCTGCGAACGCCGACCGGTTCTTTGACCCGAAGTTCCTGAACTTCGCGGCGAGTTTTACGGCTGGGAGACATGGGAGATTGGAGTCTGCGATTGTCCAACGACGACGGAAGTGAATCGCGCGATTCCGGCCGTCCCGCGCTCGACCGTCCCGCGCTCGACCGTCGGGCGTTCATGGCGGCCGCCTCGGGGCTGGGACTGGGTGCCACGGCGCTTCCCGCCGCCCTCTGGGCGCGCACGCGCGAGGGGCGGGAGGGGCTGACCAAGGCGGACATCTCCGCCGCCGCGCGCGTCGCCGGGTTCGAGTTCGCGGACGAGGAACTCGACCTCATGCTGGAGGATCTGAACGGAACCCGGGAGAGTTACGCCGAGTTGCGCACGGTCGAGATCCCGAACTCCGCCGTCCCCGCCCTCCACTTCGAGCCGGCGCTCCCCGGCACCCGCTATCCGGCCGAATCGTCCATCTTCCGCTACACCCGCCCGCGGGGGCTGGGGCGACCGGCGGATCTCGAGGCGCTGGCCTTCGCGCCGGTCACGGAGTTGGCCGAACTCGTCCGCTCCCGGCAGGTGACGTCGACCGAACTCACGGAGATGTATCTGGGCCGGTTGAAGGCGCACGGGGAGACGCTCGAGTGCCTGATCACGCTCACCGAGGAACTCGCCCTTCGGCAGGCGGCGCGCGCGGACGCGGAGATCGCGCGCGGCTACTACCGGGGGCCGCTGCACGGGATCCCGTGGGGAGCGAAGAACCTCCTCGCCGAGGACTCCTACCGCACGACGTGGGGCGCCAAACTCTACGAGGACCAGCATATCGCCGATGACTCCACCGCGGGCCGGCGGCTCGAGGAGGCGGGGGCGGTGCTCGTGGCGAAGCTCACGCTGGGTGCGCTCGCGCAGGGGGATTGCTGGTACGGCGGACAGACGAGGAATCCGTGGAACCCCGGGCAGGGGTCGAGCGGCTCGTCGGCCGGCTCCGCCTCGGCGGTCGTGGCCGGACTCGTGGGGTTCGCGATCGGGAGTGAGACGCTGGGGTCGATCGTCTCTCCCTCCACCCGCTGCGGCGCCTCCGGGCTCCGGCCCACCTACGGGCGCGTGAGCCGGTCCGGGGCGATGGCGCTCTCGTGGTCGATGGACAAGCTGGGACCGATCTGCCGCGGCGTGGAGGACTGCGCCCTCGTTCTGCACGCGATCCACGGGGCGGACGGGCTGGACCCGACGGCGCGCGATGTCGCCTTCGACTGGGATCCGGAGCGGCCGCTCTCCGACGTCCGCGTCGCCTACGTACCCTCGGCCTTCGCGGCGGAGCGGGAGGACGAGGAGTGGAAGGCGTTCGACGAAGCCTCGCTCGAGGTTGTCCGCGGGCTCGGGATCGACCCCGTGGCGCTGGAACTCCCCGACGACATCCCCTACGGCGCGATGCGGATCATCCTCAGTGCCGAGTTGGGGGCTGCCTTCGACGAACTTACCCGGAGCGGGCGGGACGATCTGCTCGTGCGCCAGACGCGCGGCGCGCGGCCCAACACCGTCCGCAAGGCGCGCATGATCCCCGGGTGGAGTCCATCCAGGCGAACCGGCTGCGCACGATCGCCATGCACCGCTTCGCACGGGCTATGGAGGGGATCGATGTCGTCGTCACGCCGAGTTTCGGGGGATCGATGCTTCTCCTCACGAACCTCACGGGGCACCCGCAGGTCGTGATCCCCAACGGGTATCGGTCGGAGGACGGGACGCCGACGAGCATTTCGTTCGTCGGGAAGCTGTTCGGCGACGCGGAGGCGCTGCGGCTTGCGAAGGCGGTGCAGGACGCGACGGAGCACCACCTGCGCCGTCCGCCGCAATTCGCCCCGTGAGCCCCGCGGCCGGGAACGGAGCCGGGGACGGAGCCACCAACACACCCGCAGCCGGGGACGGGAACGCGAACGCAGTTGGCAACGCGGCCGCGAGGGCAGGCGGGAGCGGGGCGGCGAGGATGATCGACCTTCGCAGCGACACGGTGACGCGCCCGACGGAGGCGATGCGGGCGGCGATGGCGGCGGCGCCCGTGGGTGACGACTGCTACGGGGACGACCCGACGGTGCTCGAACTGGAGCGGCGGACGGCGGAGATCCTCGGCAAGGAAGCCGCCATGTACGTGCCGACCGGGACGATGAGCAACCAGCTCGCCCTGCGCGCGCACACGGAGCCGGGCGACGCCGTGCTCATCGGACCGGGAGCGCACATCTGGTTCGGCGAGGGAGGCGCGCCGTCGCCCATCTCCGGGGTTGTCATCCGGCCGCTCGACGGCGAACGCGGCATGTTCGGCGCGGCGACGCTGCGGGCGGCGCTCAACCTCGACATGGGGACCGTGCGCGCGCGCATGCAGGCGCCCGTGCGGCTCGTCTGCGCCGAGAACACGCACAACGGGGCGGGCGGCACGGTGTGGCCGCCGGACGTCCTCCGCGAGATGCTCGCCGCCGCGCGCGAGGCCGGCCTCGCGACTCACCTCGACGGCGCCCGGTTGTGGCACGCGACCGCGGCCACCGGCATCCCCGAGGCCGAGTTCGCGGCGGGCTTCGACACCGTGAACGCCTGCTTCTCCAAGGCGCTCGGCGCCCCGCTGGGTTCCGCCCTCGCCGGCCCGGCCGGCCTCATCGAGCGCGCCCGCCGCTTCAAGCAGCTCTATGGCGGAGGCTTCCGGCAGGCGGGGATCGTGGCCGCCGGCGCCCTCTACGCGCTCGAGCACCACCGCGGGCGGCTTGCCGAGGATCACGCCCGGGCGGGGACGCTGGCCCGCGGACTCGCGGCGATCCCGGGACTGGAGGTCGATGTCAAAGGCGTGGAGACGAACATCGTCCGCTTCCGGACGGTGGCGGTCGATGCGCCGGAGTTCGCGGGGCGCTGCCGGGAGAGGGGAGTCCTGCTGAACGCCTACAGTCGGCGGGATCTGCGGATCATCCCCCACCTCCACACGACGGATGACGATGTGGAGCAGGCACTCGAGACGTTCCGCCGGGCCGCCTCCGTCTGACCGGCAACCGGAGGGCGTCCCGGGGCCGCATTCCGTCCGACCGGCAGCCGGAGGGCGTCCCGGGGCCGCGTCCCGCCGCTCACGGCGTGCCCGCCGCGGCCCCCCCTTTCCCGAGCGCGACGGCAACTTCGGCCTCGATCGCCTGCGTGACCTCGTCCGAGCGCTCCGAGCCAAGCAGGACGGCGATCCAGCGCGTGGACTCGTTCGTTCCCAGCACGATGCGGAACATCACCGTGAGCGGCACCGACAGCAGCATCCCCACGGGTCCCAACACCCAGCCCCAGAAGACGAGCGAAGTGAAGACGACGAGTGTCGACAGACCCACGCTGTACCCCATGACCCGGGGTTCGATGAGGTTGCCCCAGACGACGTTGACGACGAGGAACCCGGCCGCGGCGGCGACCGCCGTCCCGACCCCGACCGTAAGCCACGCGACCAGCACCGCCGGCACGGCGGCGATGAAGGATCCGATGTTGGGCACGTAGTTGAGCAGGAACGCGAGCCCGCCCCACAGAATCGGGTAGTTGACGCCGAGCAGCGTCATGAGCCCCGCCACGCAGAGGCCGGTTCCGAGGCTGACGATCGTCTTGAGTACGACGTAGCGCCGAACCGCGCTCCCGACCTTCTCCCAGTTCTCCCGCGCCTCCGTCGCATCGGCCTCGCCGAGGGCGACCCGCACCTTGGTGGGGAAGCCCGACACTTCGAGCAGCATGAAGACCATCGTGAGGATGACCAGGAGTCCGTTGGCGAGGATGAACCCCAAGTTTTCCACGAGCTGTCGCATGAGGCCGAGCAGCCAGCTCGGCGAGATGAGTTGGTCGGCATCGAGCAGGGGCGACTGGAGCCCGAAACGCACCATGTAGTCGCTCAGCGTCGCCTCCACGGCCTCGACCTGCTCCGCAAAGAGTCGGTCGAGTTGCGCTTCCGAGCGTCCCAGTTCCATGACGGGGTTCGCAATCAGGCCCCCCGCCACGGTCCCGAGGGCGAGGATGACGAGCACCAGGGCGAGGACCGCGATGGACTTGGGAATCCTGTGGTCCGTCATCCAGCGGAGCGGCGTGGAGCACAGGATGGTCAGGAAGAGCGCAAGCACGAAGGAGACGATGAGCGCGGAGGCTGCCCGCATCCCGGCCACGATGATGACGAAGGCGGCCAGGTTCAGAAGGATCCGGTGTACTCGCGTCGCGTCGTCCCGCATGAGACGAGGGTGCGGGCCGGAGCGGGTCGAGGCAACCCCGGAGACGAGACCCGGGTCGACGCCGCATCGTCGTTGCAGCGTACGCCTTTGCGCGGATACCTTCGACCGTTCCCTCGTGACCGCGACTTCCGGGATGGACTCCCGAAGCGAACTGCCGAGAAGAGGCGCTTGATCGAACCGAAGATCCGTGTGCTCGTGGCCAAGCCGGGGCTCGACGGCCACGACCGGGGTGCGAAGGTGATGGCGGCCGCCCTCCAGGACGCGGGCATGGAGGTCATCTACACGGGACTCCACCAGACGCCGGAGATGATCGCCGCCACCGCGCTCCAGGAGGACGTGGACGTCGTGGCGCTCTCGATCCTGTCGGGCGCGCACATGACGCTCTTCCCGCGCGTGAAGTCGCTCCTCGACGGCCAGGGGATGGACCGGGTGCTTCTCACGGGGGGAGGGATCATCCCCGCCGAAGACATGGAGGCGCTGCACGACCTCGGCGTCGGCCGCCTCTTCGGTCCCGGGACCTCCACCTCCGAAGCCGTCGCCTACATCCGCGCCTGGTTCGAGGAGAACGGACGCGAAGCCTCCGGGGCGAAAGGCTAGCCGCGGCCGGTGGGGGAAAACGGCGACAGCCGGATGGGCGCGCTCGTCGCCGAACTGCGCGACCTCGAGGCCCGGATCCAGCGTGGCGGCGGGGAGGAGCGCGTGGCCCGGCAGCACGCCCGGGGCAAGCTCACGGCGCGCGAGCGGGTCGACCTCCTCATCGACGAGGGCGGCGGCTTCCTCGAGATCGGCCTCCTCATCGCGCACGACCGCTACGAGGGCAAGGCGCCGGCCGCCGGCGTGGTCACGGGGGTGGGCGAGGTGTGCGGGCGCGAGGTCGTCATCGTCGCGAACGACCAGACGGTGAAGGCCGGGAGCTGGTGGCCCGAGACGATCACGAAGATCCTGCGGGCGCAGGAGATTGCGATGCGGTGCCGCGTGCCGATCGTCTATCTCGTGGATTCGGCCGGCGTGAACCTGCCGTATCAGGGCGGCGTCTTCCCGGGACAGTACGGCGCCAGCCGCATCTTCTACTACAACTCGATCATGCGACACTACCTCGAGGTGCCGCAGATCTCCGCCGTGATGGGCCAGTGCATCGCGGGGGGCGCCTATCTTCCCGCCCTGTCGGACGTGATCGTGATGGTCGAGGGGACGAGCTTCATGGGTCTCGGAGGGCCGAACCTCGTGAAGGGGGCGACGGGACGGGAGGTCGAGGCCGAGGAACTCGGCGGGGCGCTCATGCACAACCGCGTGAGCGGCGTGGCGCACTACCGGGTGGCGGACGACGGCGCGTGCATCGAGAAGGTGCGCTCGCTCGTCGCCGGACTCCCCGCCGGCCTCCGCCCGGATCCCGCCGTCGAAGCGCGGGCCGCGGCGCGGGCGGCGGAGGAGGCCTACGCGCTCCTACCCGGCGACCACCGCCAACCCTTCGACATGGAGGCGGTGCTCGAGACGATCCTCGACGAGGGTCCGTTCGAGGAGTTCCAGGCGGACCGCGCGCCGGAGATGCTCACGGGAACGGGGCACATCGACGGCTTCCGAGTGGGCGTCATCGCGAACCGACGGGGCATGTTCCGGGGCGAGGCCGGCGAACCGCCGAAGTTTGGGGGGATCGTGTACACTGAGAGCGCGGAGAAGGTGGCGTACTTCATGGATCTCTGCGACCGGCACGACGCGCCGCTCCTCTTCGTGCAGGATGTGAGCGGGTTCATGGTCGGGCCGGAGGCGGAACAGTCCGGCATCATCCGGGCGGGCGCGCGCATGGTCGAGTCGATGGCGACCGCGCGCGTGCCCAAGATCGTGCTCACGGTCAACCACGCGAGCGGGGCGGGGTACTACGCGATGGCGGCGCAGGGGTTTGATCCCGACTTCATCTTCACCTGGCCGACGGGGCGCATGGGGGTGATGGAGGGGGAGGCCGCCGTACAGGCCGCCTTCGGACGCAAACTCGAGGAGGCGGCGGGCGGAGAGTTGGACGAGGAGACGGCCGCGGCGATCGAACGGACGCGGGAGACCTACGAGGAGCAGCTCGATGCGAAATACGCGGCGGCGCGCGGCTTCGTGGACGCGATCTTGACCCCGGAGGACACGCGGGCGGTGCTGTCGCTCGCGCTGCGCTGCTCCCTCGCCAACCCGGGCCCTCATCTCGGACCCTTCACCCTCCCGGACAGCCTGTGAACGCGCGGCCCGGGGCGGGGGAGGCCCTCGCGCTCGAAGAGGGGTCCACCGCGGTGGGACTCGAGGAGCGGCCGCTCCCGGCCCGTGTCGGACGCGACGGCGGGCGCCGCGTGCGGGTCGCCGCCGGGCAGGGGTTCTGGGGGGACTGGCAGGAGGCGCCGAAGCTGCAGGTGCGGCGCGGACCGATCGACTACCTGATGCTCGACTACCTGGCCGAGATCACGATGTCGATCATGCAAAAGCAGCGGGACCGGAACCCCAACGCCGGCTACGCGCGCGACTTCGTGCCCCTGATGGACGACCTCGTCCGCGATCTCCTCGAGCGGGAGATCCGCGTCGTCTCGAACGCGGGCGGCGTGAACCCGGAGGCGTGCCGGGCCGAACTCGGGTTCGCGTTCGCGGACGAGTCGCTGCCGCGCCGCCCCCGCGTGGCGGTGATCACGGGTGATGACCTGATGGACTCGCTCGACGACCTCCTCGCGGCGGGACACGAACTTCGCCACATGGAGACGGGGGAGCCGCTCTCCGCCGTCCGCGACCGGGTTGCCGCCGCAAACGCGTACCTCGGCGCCGAACCGATCATCGAGGCGCTGCGGCAGGAGGCGGACATCGTCGTGGCCGGGCGCTCGACGGACACGGCGCTCACCTACGCGCCGCTCATGCACGAGTTCTCCTGGCCGGCCGACGACTGGGACCGGCTCGCGCACGGGGTCGTCGCCGGGCACATCAACGAGTGCGGCTGCCAAGCCTCCGGCGGAAACTCGCTCGTCGACTGGCGGGAGATCGACCTCACGCTGCCGGGCTATCCCATCATCGAAGCCGAAGAGGACGGAACCTTCGTGGTGACGAAGCACCCGGAGCTTGGCGGGCGGGTGACCTGGGCGACCGTCGCGGAGCAGATCGTGTACGAACTCGGCGACCCGCGGGAGTACATCACGCCGGATGTGATCGCGGACTTCTCGACCATCCGGCTGCGCGATCTGGGGCGGGACCGCGTCCGGGTCGACGGCGTGGCCGGCCGCTCGCGCACGGACAAGCTCAAGGTGTCCATCGCGTACCACGATGGCTTCAAGGCGGTGGGCGCCCTGACCTACGCTTGGCCCGACGCGGTGGACAAGGCGCGGCGCGCGGACGAGATACTCCGGGGCCGCCTGCGGCACCTGGGGCTCGAGTTCGACGAGATCCGAACGGAGATCGTCGGCGCCGGCGCCTGTCACGGGCCGCTGGCCGGCACCCCCTCCGACGACCTGCCCGAGGTCACGCTGCGGGTCGGCGTCCGCAGTCCGGACCGCCGCGCCGTGTCGCGCTTCAGCCGGGAGATTGCCCCCCTCATCCTTGCCGGCCCGCCCACCGTCACCGGCTTCGCGGGCGGCCGCCCCCGCGTGCGGGAGGTCGTCGCCTACTGGCCCGCGCTCATCGACCGCGGGGTCGTGGAGGGCAACGTGAAGGTGGAGACGATGGAACTGTGAGAGTGCGCTTGGGGGAGGTCGCCTTCGCCCGTTCGGGGGACAAGGGAGACACGGCGAACGTGGGTCTTATCGCCTTTCGACCTTCGATTTATCCGTTCTTGGTAAAGGAAGTCACGGCGGAACGAGTGAAACACCACTTCCAAGGGATCTGCGAAGGCGAAGTCGAGCGTTTCGAGCTTCCAAACCTGCGCGCGCTCAACTTCCGCCTCCACCGCTCGCTGGGGGGCGGCGGAACGGTGTCGCTCATGCTGGATGCGCAGGGAAAGACCTTCGCCACCGCTCTGCTCAGGATGGAGATCGACGTGCCGGACCATCTCCTCGACCGGACGGACTAGCAGAGCGTGGCGTTCAGGCGGGATGCGGCGCCGCTCGAACGCAGCGGACCTCTCGCTGCGGCCTGCTTGACGCGGTCGGGGACTCGGGGGGGCCATGTTCGAATACCTTGAGATAGAAATCGACGAGCGGATCGGCGTGAACCGGATCCGTCTCGACCGCGCGGACCGCCGCAATGCGCTGAGCGGGGCGCTCGTTGCGGAGATGAAGGAGGCGCTCGCGCTTGCCGAGGCCGACGCCCGGGTGCGCGTGATCGGGATCGGGGGGCGCGGCCCGGACTTCTGCGCGGGTGCCGACTTGGAGGAGGTGCAGGCCTCGGTCGAGGAGGGGGTCATGGCCAGCCTGCGGGAGGCGGAAGCGCTGGGCGAACTGTTCACGCTTCTGAGGAGACTCTCGAAGCCGGTCGTCGCGCTCGTGCAAGGCCGGGCGCTGGCCGGCGGGTGCGGCCTCGCGACGGCGTGCGACCTCGTGCTCGCGGCGGAGAGCGCCCGCTTCGGCTACCCGGAGGTGCGGCTCGGTTTCGTGCCCGCGATGGTGACGGCGATCCTGCGCCGGAACCTGGGGGAGAAGCGCGCCTTCGAGTTGATGTTGCTCGGCGACACGGTCGATGCGGCGGAGGCGTCGCGGCTGGGCCTCGTGAACCGGATCTACCCGGACGCGGAGTTCGAGGCGGCATGCTCCGCCCTCTTGGCCGAGCTCGCCGGGCGGAGCGCATCCGCGCTCGCGCTCACGAAGAAGCTGCTGTACGGCACGGACGGCCAGAGCTTCGAGGCCGCGGTCGCGACCGGCGCGCGCGTGAACGCGCTCGCCCGCATGACGGACGACTGCCAGTCCGGCATCCGCCGCTTTCTGGGAGCCCGCGGCAAGACCCCGCGTCGGCACCGAGAGCGCTGAAGCGCAGCGGGGTCTGCCTCGGGCTGCCGCGGACGGGCGAACAGTTCATAGCCGCTGGGTCCGCCACCTCGCAGCACTGAGACGCTGAGGAGTTTCGCAGAAACGGGAGAAGGGGAGCGACGGCATGAGCGAGCGGGGCGAGCGGGGCGTGGCTTGGGCATCGGGGTCGGCCTTCCTGTGGCGGGTCGGGGCGCTGGGCGCCGGCGCGACGGGGATCGTTCTCCTCACGACGGACGGGGCGCCGCTCACGCTCGCCGTCCTCCTACTCATCGCGGCGCTCGCCGCGACGGGCGTGCTCCTCGGAGGCGGCGCGCACGGCACCGCGGTGGAGGGCCGGCTCGATCTGAGCGCCCGCCTCGGGCTCGGGCTGCTCGGCGGCCTCCTCGGCGCCGCGGCATCCGCCGCCGCCCGCTCGGTCGTGGCGATGTTCGGTTCCATCGGAGCGCTGAGCATGGGACTGACTTCGGGGTGGACGGGCGCGGAGTTCCTGTCGCACCTCGGAAGCGGCGCCGTGTGGGGCCTCATGCTCGGCGTGCTCTACACCCATCTGCCCGGCTCGCCGGCGTCTCGGGGCGCGACCTTCGCCCTTGCGCCGACCCTCTACGTCGTCATCCGGCTCGGCCTCGGCGAGCCGGCGCTGGACTTTGCGCGAGGGGAACTCCCCCTGGTGTCCGCGCTCGCGCTCTACGCGGGGCGGGGGGTGTTCGTCGTCTTCTCCATCCTTGCGGTCAACGTGCTGTGGGGGGCGATCGCCGGCGCGACGCTGGGCTGGGGGGAAGCGGGCTACGAAACGCCGGTCGCCCGCCCGATCGACGAGACGCCGCCCGCCCGCCCGATCGACGAATGAGCCGCGACTGGTGGCTGCGGCTGCAGATCGGCCTCGGCCTGGCCGGGGGCGCCATGTGGTTCATCGGCGCGCTCACCGAGCAGGATTTCGTGGCCGGCGCGGGCTGCGGCCTCCTCATCGCCGCCGTCGTTCTCCGCCTGGGGCGAACGAACGCCTAACCCCGGGGCACGATTCGGCCGCGCACGCCGCCCCGCCCCCAGATCGGTTGCGGACGCCGGCCCGGCCCACGATTCGGCGGCCCTCACCGCCCCGCCCACGATCGTCGTCGCTCGCCGCCCGGCGAGCCCATCGAGCCGACGGTGCCCGCCTCGCGGCCGAAAGTCGGCGACGTCTACTGCGAGTTGATCCCACGGTGATCGCACGGCGCATCTTAGGGTGTGACTACCGAAAGGGGCCCCGCCACGGATCGCCCCGGCAGTCCGTGGCGAAACTCCGCGTCAGCGCCGAGAGCGGTAAAGCGCCCGCCTGACAAGGAGGGACGAGGGAGAATGGCGGAACCATGTGACCGAGGAGCGACGCCGAGCGGAGCGTTCAGGCGGGATGCAGCGCCGCTCGAACCCAGCGGGGGTTCGTCACGGACTGCTGGGGCCACTCTCCGGGAGGCGCGCGGCCTCCTGCGGGACCGGTTCGGCTACGACGACTTCCGTCCCGCGCAGGCGAGCGTGGTGGAGGCCGTGCTCAGCGGCCGCGACACCCTCGCGGTGCTTCCGACGGGCTTCGGCAAGTCGGCGTGCTTCCAGATCCCCGCGCTACTGCGTCCGCGGGCGACCCTTGTCGTGTCGCCGCTCATCTCGCTCATCGAGGATCAGGTCGCCGGGGCCGCGCGCCGGGGCATGCGGGCGCTCGGTTGGACGGGCGCCACCCCGCGCGAAGAGGTGAACGAAGCGCTCGAGCGCGCCCGGCGTGGTGAACTTGACCTCCTGTACCTCGCGCCCGAGCGCTTGGAGAACCGAGCCGTGTGCGATCGCCTGCGCGAGGTTGGCGTGGCGGGCATCGCGGTGGACGAGGCGCACTGCGTCTCCCAGTGGGGGCACGACTTCCGTCCGTCGTACCTGCACATCGGACGTGCGAGGGAGAGGATGGGGAGCCCGCCGCTGACGGCGCTCACCGCCACCGCGACGTGGCGAACGCGGCGCGAGATCGAGCGCTTCCTGGGGATGGAGGGGGCGATCCGCATCTTCGTGCCCGGAAACCGCCCGAACCTGTGCTACTCCGTGGAGATGGCCCCCGATACGCGCGAAGCCTATCGGCGCGTGCGACGCGAGGTGGCGGCGTGCGGGGGGGCGTCGGCGGTGGTCTACGCGCGCACCCGGGGACTGAGTGCGCGGCTTGCGATTGCGCTCTCGAGGACGGGGGTGCCCAGCGCGCCGTACCATGCGCGTCTGCCGATCGAGCGGCGCCAGGCGACGCAGCGGGCCTTCCTGGACGGGAGCATTCGCGTAGTCTGCGCCACGACCGCGTTCGGCATGGGGATCGACCACCCGCACGTGCGTCTCGTCGCGCATCTCGGTGCCCCGCAATCGCTGGAGGAGTACGTCCAGGAAGCGGGTCGCGCCGGCCGCGACGGCGAACAGGCGCGCTGCGTGATGGTCGCGATCCGCGGGAATCGCCGCCGCGCCCTTCCGTTCGGCCGGCGCGAGCGCCCCCGGCCGGGCAGCCGGCCGCCCGGCTCCGACCGGGTCGCCATCGACGCCGAACGGCGCGCCGCGATGCGAGCCTACATCGAGACCGCCGACTGCCGCCGGGCGGCCATCGCCGCCTACTTCGGCGAACGCGCTCCGCTCTGCGACGGCTGTGACAACTGCGACCGCACCCGGGCCGCACCGGCTCCGACCCGGGTCGCACCCGCCCCGACCCGGGCCGCGCCCGCGCGCCCCCCCGAAGCGAGCGTCAGAAAGACCACGACACGCCGAAGATGGCGATCACGGGAAGGGAAGCGAGCGGGGCGGGACGCGTGAGCGGCTGGTCCGACGTCGTCTGATAGAACAGCGCGTCCCGGCGATCCAGCGCGTTGAGCACGCGCACATACGGGGCGATCTCGACGGACGAGCGGCCGATGCTCGCGACCCAGCGTCGCGAGATTTCCGCGTCGACCCGGAGATACGAGTCGTCCGGCGCGCCCGAAAGCACCGGCAGCGGATCGTCCCCGCTCGGGGCGCCCTTCTCGTCGCGTCCCCCGGTCACGGACGCGAAGGACAGGCCGGCCCCGTAGGCGAGCCGGATTCCCAAGTCGAACTCGCGCACGTCGGAGGAGAGTCCGCCGCTGAGCAGCTGCCGACCCACGAACGGGGTCTCCTCCTCCGGATCGTTCGTCCACACGAACGCGATCGAGTAGCCGACCCAGCCCCGCACCGGACCCTCCTTCGCCTGCACCCACAGATCCCCGCCCCAGGAGTAGAGCTGATTGGCGTCGGGGAGATCGTCGAAGGACTTGAGGTAGCTTTCGACGCCGACATCGACGCCGTTCTCGAGCGAGTTCGCGAATCCGACCACGAAGTGGGAGGCTCCCGCGATACCGGACCCCGGCGTCGACGGCGGGAGCGGGTCGGGATCCAACGTGGGCAGGACGCCGCCGATCGTGGGTCCGGTGAGGTCTCCCGAGAGGATGGATTCGGGTCCGCGCACAACCTGATAAAACCTCCCGGCCGAAAAACGGAGATCCGCCGCTTCCGTAAGGTGCCAGGTGAAGGTGCCTCGCGGCGCGAACTTCGCACGGCCGGAGGGGGCGAAATAGCTGGTCCGGAATCCTCCCCTCACCTCGACTTGCGGGGCCACCTCCCAGATGGCCTCGCCCCAGCCGGCCCACACGTCGGCGCGCCGCACCGCGTGGATGGCGTCGTGTGCCGTTCTGCCGCCGAGTACCGTCCGCCGGTCCACCACCGTCTCGTACGAGTCGAAGCCACCGCCCGCGGCCCACCGAATCTCGCGGCCTCCCGACTCGAACAGCGCCTCGGTGCGGGTTCGTACCGTCCGTGCGATGACGTCCGCGAAGGAGACCTCGAAGTCCAGTTCCTTGTCGCGCGGCAACGGCAGGCCCGTGCCGAACCGTCCGTGGGCACCCCTCAGCGTGAACGTGCCGTCGGCCAGCGGAACCCGATAGCTCGCGGACCCCGCCAGATTACCCCAGTAGGCCGACTCCACCGCCCCGGCGTCCTCCAGCCGCCCGATGTCGAGCAGGACGGCTTCGCGGTTCCAGAACCCGGTGGCCGTGAAGTCTCCGGGCCCCAGACGATAGTCGAGCCGGCCCAGGACATCGCCGTACGCGTACGGCATTTCCCCCTCGCTCGTGATGATCGGATAGCCGAGTCCGTGCAGCGCCCGGCCGCTGAGGAGGATCCGCCCCGCGGGTCCGATCGGGCCCTCCGCCCGCAGAGTGCCGCCCAGGAGGTCGGCCGCGCCGGCGACGCGGAAGCTCTCCGCATCTCCCTCCCGGAGCTTGAGGTCGAGGACGTAGGACAGTCCCCCGTCGTAGCGGGCCGGCGTGCCTCCGATGTACAGCGACGCCTCGTCGAGCACGCCGTCCGGAAAGGCGTCGAGGAGTCCGCTGAGATGGAAGGGCGCATAGACCGGCGCGCCGTCGAGCAGCACGAGCTTCAGGTCCGACGCGGCGCCCCGCACGTAGAGCACGCTGGTTGGATCCGCCGAATCGATGCCGGAATCATCCAGCGTCAGACCCGCCTCCGCCACGCCCGGAGACGAATCCAGCGCGCGGAGTTCCGTTTCTCCCTCCTCCCGGAATCCGGCGCGGGTGAGGCCCGGGGCGGCCAGCCGCCGTGCGAAGATGTGGGCGAACAGGCTGGGCATCGCGACGGGTCGCCGTTCCAGGGCCAGCTCGAGCGGGACATCTCGGCCCGCGGGAACCACGATGCTGGCGGCCAGCGGTTCGCGATCCAGCGCCCGCGCGACGAGAAAGATGGGTCCCGGCGGAAGCCCTTCCGCCCGGTAGACGCCGTCGTCATCCGTAACGAGGAACCAGGAGAAGGCGGGAAAGCGGATTTCCACCGAAGCGGCCGCGATCGGCGTCTGGGTTTCGGCGCGCAGCACGCGGCCGAAGACGGCCCCGACGACCGGCGCGTCCTCGGAAGGAGGGGGCGGCGGGGGATCCTGGGCGAGAACCGGCGAAGCGGGGAGGCAGGCCGACACCGGGCCGAGGAGCAGGGCGAATCGCCACGGATGGGAGACGAACCCCGACCTTCGGTACATGGGCTTCGTCATCCCGGGATCCACCCTTCGAGGCTCGCTCAGATCGTCAGGTCACCGTCGTCCACACGGCGGCGTCGGCTACCTGAGCTGCTACCCGTCGGTGCCGAGAAAGATCTCCACGGGACTCGCAGCCGCCGAATCCGTGCGCCGCAACTCGCCATCCTCGAGGCGGACGACCTCGCTCTCATCGATGACTACGGAACCGATCGCGGCGTCCCGCGGCAAGGTCACGCGGATCTCATCCGCCGCTCCCGCGACCTCGATGACGCCCGGCTCCACGTGAAAGCTCGCGTCGCGGGCCGCCACCGCGGCCGTCTCCCCGTCGGACAGTTCGACCGTCAACCGGGTGCCTTCGTGCCCGCCGACGACCGTGATCCGTACGGTGCCGTCGCGGGGACCCACCGAAACCCGGGAGGGACCGGCGTCCCCGGTGACCTGGGGATCGCCCGCGATCCACGCGGTAACCACATCGATGCCGGCGTCGACCCAGCCCCTGACCGGCGATCCCGGTACCGCGTAGGCGCCCGCGGCGACGAGAAGCGTAATCCCCGCCGCCACCGCGACGGAGCGGCGGCTCAGCCTCGCCCAGCGGTGCCCCCTCGCGCCTGCGAGCGGCACCGGCGCCCCGCGCGCGGCTTCCCGCAGCGCCGCCGGCATCTCGAGCCGCGACTGCGGCACCGAGAGCAGGTCGAGCGCCGCGGTCGCACGCCGCGTCGCGAAGCGCAGTTCGTCGCGCCGCGCCGCGCACTCCGGGCACGCCGCCACGCGCATCTCGACGGCTCTCCGTTCCGCCGTGGTCAGCTCACCGTCGAGCAGAGCGAGCAGCGCTCCGTCGTCGACATGTGGCTGTTCACGCGTAGACATATCTCATCCTCACTATTATCGACGCAGATTTCCAGTCGCATCCCGACCGGTCACCCATCGTCCACCCCTCACCGGCCCCGACCGGTCTCGTCCTCCACGATCCGCGGATCCAGCGCCTCCGTGAACCGGCGCAGTGCCCGCGCGAGCAGCGTCCCCACCGACCCCGGCGCGACCTCGATCACCTCGGCGATCTCGGCGTACCGGAACCCCTCCTCTCTCATCAACAGCAACCGGCGGTCGCGTTCAGGCATCTCCGCCAGCGCGGCGCGCACCGCCGCGACCCGTTCAGCCCGCAAGACCGGCTGGTCCGGCGACTCCACCGGATCGTTCGCGAGATCCATCTGCTCGTAGCGCTGCGACAGCAACCGCCGCCGCCGCGCGCTCATGCGAGCGTCGTCCCGCACCAGGTTCGTCGCCACCGTAAACAGCCAGCGCCGCACCTCCTCATCCGGAAGGGCTTGGTCCAACAGCCGAACGAACGCCTCCTGTACGACGTCCGCCGCAAGGTCGGCGTCACCCACCATCCGGTCGACATACCGAAAGAGTGGCGTCCAGTGGCTCTTGTATGCCGCCTCGAAGTCCACGGTTCTCCCCTCCACACCGTTGCCGGTACGCGAAGAGCGCCGCGGGCTTGCACCCTTGCCATCCATAGGGTCAACGCCTGCCGGAGCCCGATCGTGACGCGTCCGGGATGCACTCCACGTTTGGGCGGGAGGCCCGCCTCCGGTACGTTAGGCGCGTGCCGTCCCGAAGTCACAGCCCGCCCGCCGCCGGGCCACGCAAGCGACTCCGCCGCGCGTACGAGACGCGCGGATTGCGACGCCGGCCGCGCGCACAACACCGAGGAGCGAATGGGAGACCCGAGTTTCTACTTGGAAGACCACCACGAGATGATCCGCGAGATGGTGCGGGAGTTCGCCGAGGCGGAGATCGCTCCGGTGGCCGCCCGCTACGACGAGTCGGAGGATTTTCCGTGGGACACCGGCGCCCTCATGTCCGAACTCGGACTGTTCGGGATTCCCTTCGAGGAGGGGATGGGCGGCGCCGGCATGGATCTGCTCGCCGCGTCGATCGCCGTGGAGGAACTCGCCCGCGTGGACGCGAGCCATTCGATCATGATCGGGGCGCACACGAGTCTGGCCGCGACCCCGATCGCGCGCTGGGGGACGGAGGCGCAGAAGGAACGCTTCCTCCGGCCCCTCGCGAGCGGCCGCGTGCTCGGCGGATTCGGGCTCACGGAGCCGGGATCGGGTTCCGACGCGGGCGGCATGCGGACGACGGCCCGGAAGGCCGGGGACCGGTGGATTCTCAACGGCCGCAAGACGTGGATCACGCACGGGGGGGTGGGCGAGGTGTTCGTCGTCGGCGCCCTCACCTCGCCCGAGAAGGGTTCGCGCGGCATCACGGCGTTCGTCCTCACCAAGGAGACGTGCGATCTCGAAGACGCCGCGCGCGTCGGGTTCGGTCACTCTTCGGACCTCGACCCGATGCCGGGGTTCAGCGCCGGACAGAAGCTGCGCAAGCTGGGCTGGAACGCTTCCGATACGCGCGAACTCACGCTGGAGGATGTGGAGGTCCCGGAGGAGAACGTGCTCGGCGAAGTGGACCGGGGGTTCCCCATCTTCCTCGACACGTTGGACGGCGGACGGGTCGGGATCGCCGCCCACGCGATCGGGATCGCCCAGGGGGCGCTCGACGAGACGGTCCGCTACACCGGCGAGCGGAAGCAGTTCAGCAAGAAGATCCACGACTTCCAGGGCGTCCGCTTCATGCTGGCCGAGGCGCAGACGCGCATTCACGCGGCGCGGCTCATGATGCACCACGCCGCGCGCCTCCGGATGGCGGGGGAGAGGCACAAGAAGGAGGCCGCGATGGCCAAGCTCTTCGCCTCGGAGACGGCGATGGACGTGACGACGATGGCGGTGCAGTTGCACGGCGGCTACGGCTATTCGCGCGAGTATCCGGTCGAACGGATGATGCGTGACGCGAAGATCACCGAGATCGGCGAGGGGACGAGCGAGATCCTCAAGGTCGTGATTTCAAGGGAGATGCTGCGCGAGGCGGGCTCCCTCGATTAGTTTGGGTGGAGCCGCTTCAGCCGCGCGTCACGGGCTGTCAGCGGAAACGGGGCGGAAAAAAACAGGGCAGTAACGAATAGATACACGAACCCCCGGTCAGCGGCCGGCGGTTCGCAGCGAAGAATCGAGTCTTACAGGATGCCAGCCCTCTGGTAACACAATCGGGTGCGGCGAACCCGCGCGCGCGCTGACGTGCGCCGCGAGATCGTCGTAAACGCCACGACCCGCGAGAAACGCGTCGCGATCGTAGAAGACCGCAGGCTCGTCGAACTGATGTACGAACGGCCCGACGAGCGCCGCATCGCCGGCGATATCTATCTCGGCGTGGTCGAGGCGATCGTGCCCGGACTTCAGGCCGCCTTCGTCGACATCGGCGCCGAGAAGTCCGCCTTCCTGCACGCCTCCGACCTACAGTCCGACGAAGATCCCGAGGGAGAGGGGAACGGGGTACGGGATCGGAATGAAGGGCGCCGGAGGACGCGCAACGAGAACGCTCCCCGCATCGAGGAAGCGATCCGCAAGGGTCAGACGCTCCTCGTCCAGGTCGTGAAGGAGCCCATCGGCACGAAGGGGGCCCGCGTGACGACGCAGGTTTCCCTCCCGGGGCGCTTCCTCGTGTACATCCCGGACTCCTCCAACGTCGGCGTCAGCCGCAAGATCGCCGACCGGGAGACGCGCGTCCGCCTGCGGAGCATGGTGCGGGACGTCCTCGGCGGCGATGGCGGCGTCATCGTCCGAACCGTCGGCGAGGAGTTGACGAAGGAGGGCTGCGAGCGGGAACTCAAGTCGCTGCGCAAGACGTGGCGGAAGGTGCGGCGCCGGCAGCAGGGGATGAAGGCGCCGGCCCTCGCGTACCAGGACGCGCGTCTGACGTCCGGCATCATCCGCGACCTGTTCAGCGACCGGATCGACCTGCTCACGGTCGATTCGGCGGAACTGTACCACGAGATCCGCTCCTATCTGGGACAGGTGGACCCGGATCTGCTCAAGCGGGTGAGCCGGTACGACGGCGCGGCGCCGATCTTCGACGAGTTCGGGATCGAGGAGGAGATCCGGCGCGCCTTCCGCCGTACCGTCCACCTGAAATCCGGCGGCCATGTCGTGATCGAACAGACCGAGGCCCTCGTCTCCATCGACGTGAACACGGGGCGTTACACGGGCCGCCGCGACCCGGCGAAGACCATCCTCAAGACGAACCTCGAGGCGGCGGAGGAGATCGCCCGCCAGCTCCGTCTGCGCGACGTGGGCGGGATCATCGTCATCGACTTCATCGACATGGACGAGGAGGAGTCCCGCAACAAGGTCGTGCAACAGATGAGGACGCTCGTGGGCCATGACCGCGCGCGCACGAAGGTGTTCGGACTCTCGGAACTCGGGCTGCTCCAGCTCAGCCGCCAGCGCGTGAGCCCCAGCCTGCACCAGCGCATGATGGAACCGTGTCCGTATTGCGAGGGCGCGGGGAGAATCCTCGCCTCCGAGACGGTGGTGCGCCGTCTGGAGCGGGCGTTGGACAGGGTCGCCGCGGCCGGGCGGGAGAGCGGGATCACGATCCTCACCCACCCGGTGATCGCCCTCCACCTGCTGGAGCGCGAGCGCGAGTTCCTGGGCCGCATGAGGAACCGCGGCGGGATCGCGATCGATCTGCGCGACAATCCTCTCCTGGGTCTCGACGAGTTCCGGCTCCTCGCCCACCCGGCCGACGCCGACGTCACGAAGAAGTACGTTACGGGCTAACGGTGGCCGCTGGGTCGGCCACCCCGCCGGACTGAGACGGGGAGTCTCACAGGCATGTCGGAACGAGCCGTCGCTGGCCGTGGCGACGTTGTGGGGACGTATCGGAGCCGCGCCGTTTTGTTTGACACATCCGCCCGGTGCGGATAATCTCAGCGGCTCGCAATTCGTGGGATTCCGGTGGTGAACTGACGATATGTACGCAATTTTCAAGGCTCAGGGAAAGCAGTTTCGAGCGGTGGAGGACGCGGTGCTCCGCATCCCCTCCCTCGACGCGGAGCCTGGGGATACGGTCAAGTTCGGCGACGTGCTGCTCGCCGAGCGGGACGGGGACGTTCACGTCGGAGCCCCGTGCGTGGCGGGAGCCTCGGTCGCGGCCGAGATCGTGAGCCACGGGCGCGGCGAGAAGATCGTCGTCTACAAGATGAAGCGGCGGAAGGGCTACCGGCGGAAGCAGGGACACCGCCAGGGCTACACGGAGATCCGCATCCTCGGCATCGAACTGCCCGGCGAGCCGCGGGAAGCGGTGGCTGAGCCGGTGCCCGGGGAGGCCGCGCCGGACGCCACTTCGAAGGCCGAAACCGCGCCCGACGCGGCTCCGGAGTCCGAGGCCGCCGAGTCGGCACCGGTGGACCTTACGCCCGTCGCGCGGAAGCTGGCCGAGGAGCATGGGCTCGACTCGGGCGCGATCAAGGGGACGGGCAAGGACGGCCGCATCCTCAAGGGCGATGCGGACGGGGCCATTGCGGCGAAGGAAGGCGACTGATGGCGCACAAGAAAGGTGTCGGCTCCAGCCGCAACGGACGCGACTCGAACCCGCAGTACCTCGGCGTCAAGCGCTACGGCGGCGAGTATGTGGTCGCGGGCAACATCCTCATCCGGCAGCGGGGCACGCCCTTCCACCCGGGCCGCAACGTCGGCCGGGGGAAGGATGACACGCTGTTCGCCCTCGCCGATGGACAGGTCGAGTTCCACCGCCGACGAGGCCGCCGCTTCGTCAGCGTCGTGACGCCGGGGCCATAGAGCCGCCCGCGGCAATTCCCCGCGTCAGCGCCGCTCGCACGCAGCGAGGCTCCGGCACGGGCTGCCAACCCGCCGCGCGCTGACAGCCGAACCGCCACCGGCTGCAGCCGCGCCGGGCAGTCCGGGTGCCGCCGGAATCCCCTGAGGATCCCGCTTAGGATCAGGAACCCCTGAACTCGGGCTTCCGCTTCTCCAGGAAGGCGCCCACGCCCTCCGCCATGTCGTCCGTCGAGAAGAGGAGCGCGAACCAGCTCCGCTCGAACTTGAGCCCCTCGTCCAGCGGCATCCGCCGCGCGGCGAGGATGGACTCCTTGGCGGCCTGAAGCGCGACGGGACTGCGGCTCGCGATGTTCGACGCGAGTTCCATCACATGGTCCTCGAGCCCCTCCGGGGCGACCGCGGCCTCCACAAGGCCGATCTGCTCCGCCTTCTCCCCCGAGATCAACTCGCCGCTCATCACCAGCCGCATCGCCCAGCCCTCGCCGACCAGGCGGGGGAGGCGCTGCGTGCCCCCGGCGCCGGGGATGAGTCCGAGGTTGATCTCCGGCTGGCCGATGCGAGCCGAGGTCGAGGCCACGCGCATGTCGCACGACATGGCGAGTTCGCAACCGCCGCCGAGGCAGAAACCGTTGATCATCGCGATGACGGGCTTGGGGAAGGATTCGATCGCGCTGTACATGTCGCCGCGGGTCATGCTGCGGTACTGCTCGACCGGACGCGCGTCCTTGAACTCCGAGATGTCGGCCCCCGCGATGAAGGAGCGGTCGCCCGCCCCCGTGATGACGACGACGCGGACTTCGTCGTCGGCCGCCAGGCGGTCGAGGGCGCCGAAGATGGCGCAGCGCACGGCGCCGTTCAGCGCGTTGAGTTTCTCCGGCCGGTTGACCGTGAGCTTGGCGATGTGTCCGTCGAGTTTTTCGACGAGAAGAACGTCACTCATGACGACTCCAGGCTACAGGTTGGGTGGGTTCCGGTTCGGGTTCGTCGGTTCGGCGAGCGCACTGTCCGCAGCGGCCGGCGGATCGCACGCCAGCACGCGCGTGAGAGCCTCGCTCGCGGCCACAAGGTCACGTTCGGCCAGCCTGCCGACGGTGCGGAGGATCAGGGAGTGATCGAGCGCGAAGAGCTTGAAGCGAACCGATTGTCCGTGTTCCACGTGGAAGCTCTCCGACGAGACGATGAGCGCCGGTCGCCGCCGGGACGCCCGTTCGTCCGTCAAGGGGAAGGGAACGACGACGACATCGTACGGCTCAAAGGTCACGCCACGCGTCCTCGTCCTCGGGTGAGGACCATTCGTTCAATCCCTCCGATACGGCGTGCAGGTAACCGTCCCGGTCGGGTGAGATCTTGTGGACCCGCAGGTGATCGTCCCTGACTTCGAACGACAGGAGATCGCCCTCCGAGAGATTCGCCTGCTCACGAATCCTCTTCGGGATCGTCGTCTGCCCGCGGGCCGTGATCCTTGAGACTTCCATCGCTCGCCCCCCTCGATCATCGACGGCGGAGTCCGATAATTCAGAAAGTAAGATATTCTGAGTCGACACCTGCCCGCCCGCCGCATCGACGTGCGGCCGTCGCCAG
Source organism: Candidatus Palauibacter poriticola (assembly GCA_012270965.1). GTDB lineage: Bacteria > Gemmatimonadota > Gemmatimonadetes > Palauibacterales > Palauibacteraceae > Palauibacter > Palauibacter poriticola. Next base: position 44,925 of record JAAXHJ010000041.1, on the reverse strand, counting down.
CGAAGCGGCTGTCTCGCGCCGGCGCGGGGGCTCGCCAAGGGCGGTAAGCTAAGCCTCGTGGGTCGTGCGGCCGCCGAGGACGGTGCGGACGACGTCGATCTCCTTGATCGCGTAGGGATCGGCCGTATGCGGGTCGTCGCCGAGAATGACGTAGTCGGCCAGCTTCCCCGCGGTGATCGAGCCCTTGATGTCTTCCTCGAAGGAGGCGTGGGCTCCGTTGATCGTGCAGATGCGGAGCGCCTCGGGGACGGAGATCTTCTGGCTCGGCCCCCATTCGCGTCCCTGCATGTCCGTGCGCGTGACCATGCTCTGGATCGCCATCAGCGCCTCGAAAGGCCCCGGCGGGTAGTCGGAGGCCCCCGCCACGGGGATGTCGTAGTCGAGGAAGCGGCGGTGCGCGAACATCCATTCCATCTTCGCCGGCCCGTATTCCCCCCACTTGTTCCCGTGGAAGTGGACGTAGGTGTAGAAGGGGGTGGGGATGGCGCCGATGTCCTTGATGCGCTGCAGAAGGGGATCGTCCACGAGCGAGCAGTGCTCGAGGCGGAAGCGGGGGTCGGCCTGCGGCATCTCGCGCTGCGCGCGCTCGTACGCGTTGAGGCACATGTCGATCGTCTTGTCGCCGTTGGCGTGGATCCCGATCTGGAAGCCGGCCCGTACCGCGTCGTCCACCGCCTCGTGGATCTCCTCCTGCGTCATGGTGAGGATGCCGTAGTCGTCCGGGCGTCCGATGTACGGGGTGCGCATCGCCATCGTGCGCTCGGAGGCGGACCCGTCAGCACCGTACTTGACGGCGCCGATGCGGAGGTTCTCATCGCCGAAGCCGGTACGGATCCCGGCCTGCTTCAGCGCCGCGAACAGGAGACCGCGCCCGGAGGGGAAATAGTACATGCGGAAGCGGAGATCCCCCGCGTCGTAGGCGTCCTGAAGCGCGGTCAGGCCCTGGCTGCTCCCGCCCGTCTCGTGGACCGAGGTGATGCCGGCGGCGGACATCAGCTCTCCGATGAGGGCGACGCCGGCCTGTCGTTCCTCCCGCGTGCTCCCGCCGGGGACGAGGCGCTGCAGCGGGAGGCGCGCGAGTTCGGCGACCTTGCCCGTGAGTTCGCCGTCCTCGCGGTAGAAGTGCCCGCCGGGCGGATCCGTCGTGTCCACGGTGATCCCCGCCAGTTCGAACGCCTTCGAGTTGTAGACGCTCGTGTGTCCGCCCCGGTGCGTGACCTGTACCGGGTGGCCGGGGACGGCCTCGTCGATGTCGCGCCGGTTGAGCGGACGCCCCTCCTCGATCTTTGTGTCGTCGTACAGGAAGCCGACGACCCACTCGCCCGGAGGCGTGTTCTGCGCCCGCTCGCGGAGCGCGGACTTCATCCCCTCGATCGTGCGGATGTTCATGTCGACCTCGGTGAGATGGCGCATGCCCGCGGAGGAGGGATGGTTGTGCGAATCGATGAAGCCGGGGACGACGGTGCCGCCGCCGACGTCGATGCGCTCCGTGCCGGGTCCGGCGAGGTTCACGATGTCGGCGTTCGATCCCACGGCGAGGAAACGGCCGCTCTTCACGGCGAGCGCCTCCGCTCGCGGGTTCGCGTCGTCCACCGTGTAGACGGTGGCGTTCGTCACGACCTGGTCCGCGTGCGCGGAGTCGCCGGCGCCACCTTGCCCGCCGCTCCCGCCCCGCGTCCCGCAGCCGGCCAGGGCCGCGCCCCCGGCCGCAAGCCCGGAGAGGGCCATGAACTCCCGGCGATTGACCTCGCTCATCTTCGCCTCCTCACAAGGGTTCGCTCGTGCCCAGCGCTCGTGCCCAGCTCGTGCCGAACGCGCGCGCCTCGTCAAGAGGTTCGCGCGCGCCGAACGCTCACGCCTCCTCAAGCTTCGTATGTCGCGCGCCCGCTGACGACGGTACGCAGGATCTCGCTACTTTAGCTCGACGAGTTGCTCGGGGTCCACGCGCACGACGATGTAGGTGATCGTCTCCGTGATTTCGCTGAAGCCGTGCGGCGAACCCGCCGGAATGATGAGCATGTCGCCGGGGCCGATTTCCTGGCGCTCCCCGCCCACGATCCCGCCCACGGAACTGGGGCCGGTGAGCGTGCGCACGGTCTGTCCCTCGGGGTCGAGATCGCGCGCGTTCGAAAGCGCGCCGCCCGTCACCAGCGTGCCGCGGCCGGAGACGACATAGTAGACCTCGGTCTGCTTGTGGTGCCGGATCGCCCCGAGCGAGGTGGTGGGCGGGCGCTGGACGACACCGACGCCGGCGTTGTGTCCGCCCGCGTCGATGTGCCGAATCTGCTGGTCGCTGACCCGGCCCTCCGGCGCCTTCGCGATCGTGGCGAGGATGTCCGCGGCGGAGATGTAGGTGGCCGGCGGATTGTCTTGCGTGCGCTTCGGCGCTGCGGCGGATACCCCGGCCCAGAGCGTTCCACCCGCGAGGACGGTGACGACGAGCTTCGACATGGCGCGGCTCCCGTTCCGATTCATGGAGAATGGAGAGATGAGACGGTCCGCGGATTTTAGGCACGACGGAGGGCTCTGGTCCACGGGTCGGTCGACGGCTTGACGGAGACTGGGCGTAATCGCAGGAATCCCTGCACGACTCGCAGCGAGGAGAATCCAGCCATGGGCCGAGCACCAACGACCCGCATCGTCAAGCTTGTGGCGAGAGTGAACTCGAGGAGCATCCGCTTGCCGAGGATCCCGCCGCGCAGGTTTGGTGGGAGTCAATCGTCAGGGACGAGGCGAAGGATGCGCTGATCCCAACCGGGGACCGCTGTCCCGGGCACCGTGTCCCCACGTACGTTCCGAGAGGCCGTGACGAGCCGCACACGAGAGGGGTTAGGAGGGATCGATGAACGCGTGGAGCCGCCGCAACTTCGTCAAGACGACCGCCGCCGCGGGGCTGGTCTTGCCCGCCGCGCCTGCCCTCGCCGCGACCGACCCGAGGGCCGCGAACGCCGAACGGAGGGCGGGTCCGACCGATGGCTCTCGTGCGGATGACGACCCGCTCGGCATCCGGGATCAGTTCCCGGTCACCGAGGAGTTCGCGTACTTGAACACGGCCTCCACGGGGCCGCTCCCGCGTCCCGTCCACGAGGCGCTCGTCGCGTACGCGGACGAGAAGCTCAGCTACAACGATCCGGGGAGTCGCGGACGGGCCATGGCCCGCGCCCGCAGCCGCTTCGCGAGCCTGTTCGGGGCGGACGAGGACGAGACCGCGCTCCTCTTCTCGACCAGCGACGGCGAGAACATGGTGGCCAAGGCGATCGACTGGAAGCCGGGCGACAACGTGGTCATCGACGAACTCCACTTCGTCACCGCCTTTGTCGTGTACCGTGAGCTTGAGCGGCGTCACGGAGTCGAACTCCGGATCATCCCCTCGCGCGAGGGGCGCGCGCTTCCCGAGGACTACGACGCCTACACCGACGACCGCACGCGCCTCATCAGCGTGGCATGGGTCTCGAACCGGAACGGGTTCCGGCACGACCTGCCGACGCTGGCCGAGATCGTGCATGCCCGCGGCGGTTACCTGTTCGCCGACGGCATCCAGGCGTTCGGCACCTTCCCCACGAACCTCCACGACGAGGGCGTCGACTTCGCCTGCGGCAACGGCTACAAGTGGCTCTTCGCCGACTTCGGTTGCGCGCCGCTGTACGTGCGCCGCGAGCACCACGAGTGGATGCGGCCCGACCGCTTCGGGCACGGGCACGTGGCCGAGACGCTCCCCGAGCACCAGTACCGGCTGAAGACCGACGCGCGGAAGTACGAGTACGCGAACCCGGCGTACGGTCCGATCGCCGCGATGGACGCCGCCCTCGGGTTCCTCGGCGATGTGGGTTTGGAGCGGATCGCCGAGCACACGCACGCGCTTGCGGGCCAGCTCCGGCAGGGCGCGGCGGATCTGGGAATGAAGCTGTTCACGCCGCCCGCCAACCCGTCGGCGATCGTGAGCTTCTACCACGGGTTGGATCCGGATGAACTAGGGGACGCGCTGCGGGCGGAGGGCGTGTTCTTCACCTACCAGGAGGGAGGGGCGCTCCTCCGCGCCGCCGTCGCGATGTTCAACAACCGCGCCGACGTCGACCGCCTCCTCGGAGTGATCGCCGCCCGCGTGTAGCGACGACGGAACAAGAGCGATTCGTCCCCGCGTCAGGCCAGCGGATCGATGACGCGGAGGAACGGAAAACGACGGAAGCCGGCGTCGCGCGTGCAAATCCGGCCCACACCGTGCTCGCGCATCAGGACGGCCGTGTGCAGGTCGCGCATCAGGCTGCCGCGGATCTCCGGCAGCTCCGCCATCGTCTGTGCCAAGACGGCCGCGTGACGCTCGGTGGCGGTCAAGAGATCGATCCCGGGCGACTTCAGTAGTTCCGAAAGAAAGCGCCAAGCCTCCGCGGGTCGCTGCGGTGACGTCATCACGCGCGGGTGGGTCGTCACGCGCAGGAACTCGTAACAGACGCTCCATGTGAGGAAGGACGGCCAAGGCCCGCGACGCGCCTCTTCCAGCCGCCGCCGGCAGGCGAGATGGAGGTCCGAGTCTTCGGTCGCGGCGTACACGAGTACGTTGGTGTCGAAGACCAGCGCCTTACTCCTCGTCCATCACTCGGTACAGCGCGTCCCGGTCGGAGATGTCCACCAGAGGCTGACCACCACGCCAAGAAGGGAGTGGCTCCAGCGCGTCAGATTTCGATTCGCCGGACACCGGCTCGTCCAGCACGCGCCTTAGCCCCGCCGCCACGAGTTCGGACATCGTCGTCCGCCGCCGTGCGGCTTCTTCCCGTAGGCGACGCATCACCGCGCTGTCGATGTGGAGAGCATCGTAGGGCGCCGACCCTTCCCGCACGGCCCGCGTTCCGTACCGCTTGACGCGGATCTCGTCCTCCTGTCTCCGAATCCGTGCGCTGTCGTGGTCCGCCTGCATCCGCATGAGCTTCTCCATCTTGACGCCGAACGCCTTCTCGATGCGCAGTGCCATGGTCCCGGAGAGGTCCGAACGGCCATTGAGAAACGCCGACAGTGCGGGGCGTGAAACGCCGACCGCCGCCGCCGCCTCGACCACGGTCAGGCCACGACGCTCGAGGACTTCCACCCTAATGAATTCCCCCGGGTGAGGGGGGCTCAGAACCTGCACCAACCGCTCCCGATGAAGGGCAAGCATCCCATCGTCCGTAAAGTGTCGCATGACGGCATACGGACGGCAAGTTTCGATCAGTCGCGTGCGGATCCGACCTCTATCTGCGGGAGTCCCGCCTCCTCAAGCCGCCGGTTCAGATGGGGCAGGTCGTCGCCGAGCAGCCGTTCCAGGGTCCGCAGGTGCTCGTCCAACTCCGCGGACAGCTCGTTGAACACCGCTTGGTATGCGTCTACGGGGGTGCCGTCTCCCCGTTCCAAGTGGCTGCGCAGGCCGGTCAGGCGGTCGTTGAGCTTGATGGGAAAGGCGATTTTGTCCTTCGGGCTCTGGTTCCGGAGCTGGTAGAGTTCTCCCGCAACCGCCTCGATTCCCGCCGCGAAGCCGGACATCCGTCCCTTCAGATCCGCGTCGTCGGTCTCGGTGGCGATCACGTCGATCCGGGCGAGGAGATCGCGCGCGAGGATGACGCTCTCGTTGGCCTGGCTCTCGGCATCGCGGATCGCCATGGCGAGGCGGAATTGATCGGTGAGGGCGGCGGCCGGCATGTCACCGAGCCTCGGGTCGGGATTCACGTCGAACGTCTGCTCCCGAGTTACGCCGTCGACGGTCAGTCGCGCGACGTAGCGTCCCGGCGGCGCCCACGGCCCCAACGAGGGGGTGCCGCCTTCGAGGACGATCCCCGGGAACGTCACCGCGCCCGGGTAACGGAGGTTCCAGCGGGTCCGGTGCGTGCCTTCAGCCATGGTCTGGTTGACGAGGGTGCGGACGTGTTCGCGTTCGCCCGTCAGGATGTCGAGTCGCGCGTGGCGCCCGGCCGCGTTCACGCGGAAATCGATCACGGCGGGGATGGACCGCCGAACCGCGTCGGCGGGCCGGAAGAGATGCACGTCGGCGCCCGCGACATCCGTCCGTAGCTGCCGCAGCGTCTCGATGTCGTCGAGGATCCAGAAGGAGCGGCCGTGCGTGCTGATCACGAGGTCGCGCTCCTCGACCGAGATTCCGGTTACGGGCGTATCCGGAAGCCGGAACGACAGGTCGCTCCAACTCGAACCGCCGTCGAGGGAAACGAACACGCCGCGCTCGGTGCCCGCGTACAGGAGCCCGGCGCGCTTCGGATCCTCCCGCATCACGCGCACGAAGGCACCATCGGGAATGCCGTTGCCGATCCTCGTCCAGCTCGCGCCGTAGTCGTCCGTCCTCCACGCGTACGGCGAGCGGTCGTCCATCTCGTATCTGATCCCGGACACATGCGCGCTCGCGGGATGGTGCGGAGACACCTCCACGGTCATGACGCGCGTGTGCGGGGGCATGCCGGGGGGCGTGACGTCCCGCCAGGTGTCGCCGCCATCGCGCGAGACGTGCACGAGACCGTCGTCCGATCCCGTCCAGATCGTCTCCGGTTCGTGCGGAGACAGCCCGATCGAGTACAGGGTGCCGTAGATCTCGGGCCCGTCCTGGTCCCTGACGATCGGGCCACCGGAGTCGTCGAGCGTTTCCGGCTCCGCGCGGATCAGGTCCGGGCTGATCCTTGCCCACGACTCACCCTCATCGAGAGACCTCCACAGGTGCTGCGATCCGGCGTACAGCGCGTGGGGCGCCAGGGGCGACACCGCGATCGGATAGGTCCAGTTCCACCGCTCGGGCATGTCCCGCGCGGGCTCGCCCATAACGATGCGTGGCCACGGCTGGATGTCCGTAACCGCGCCGGTTTCGCGGTCGTAGCGGGTGAGCGAGTTCGTCGCGCCCGCGTAGAAGATGTCGGGGTCGGCGGGGTGCGGCGCGATGTAGCCGCTCTCGCCTCCGCCCACCGCGTACATCCACTCCGCGTTCGGGCTCGCGGGATCCCGCAGGTGGGCCGATTCGGACGATACGCACACCGTGGTGTTGTCCTGTTGCGCGCCGCACACGTGGTAGGGGAAGTCCCCGGTCGTCGCGAGCCGATAGATTTGCGCCGTCGGATACCGCATCGGGGTCCACGTCCGCCCGCCGTTCACCGTGACGACGCCACCCCCGTCGTTGCCGTCGATCATGCGCTGGGGGTTCGTCGGATCGATCCAGAGGTCGTGGTGGTCGACGTGGGTCTCCGGCACGCTTTCGAGCGTCCGTCCGCCGTCGGTCGAGCGCATGAGCCTGAAGTTGAGAATGTAGAGCGTGTTTCGGTCCACCGGGTCCGCCACCAGGCGCTGGAAGTAGAAGGCGCGCTGCCAAATGTCCCGGTGGCCGTTCACGAACTCCCAGGTCCGGCCTCCATTGTCGGACCGATACAGCCCGCCCTGTCCGGCCTCGACATTCGCCCACACCCGGCTCGGATCCGTGCCGGACACGGTGACGGTGATCTTGCCGAGCACGCCCGTGGGGAGACCCGGGTTGCGCGTGAGTTCGGTCCAGGTGTCGCCGCCATCGGTGGACTTGAAGATCCCCGTTCCCTCGCCGCCGCTCCACAGGCGCCACGGCTTCCGATACACCTGCCATAGCGTCGCGTACAGGACGTCCGGATCGCTCGGATCCATGGCGAGGTCGACGGCCCCGGCATGCTCGTCGCGAAAGAGCACGCGCTCCCACGTCTCGCCCCCGTCGATGGTCCGAAAGACGCCGCGCTCGGAGTTGGGACCGAAGGGATGGCCGAGTGCCGCCACGTAGGCCCGGCCGGGGTCGGTGGGGTGGATGCGGATGCGCCCGATCGCGTGTGTGTCGGCGAGGCCGAGGTGCCGCCAGGTCGCCCCCGCATCGTCCGAGCGGTAGACGCCGTCGCCCTGAAGGACGTTGGCGCGCAACTGTACCTCGCCCATGCCGATGTAGACGATATCCGGGTCGGAGGGGGCCATCGCGACCGCGCCGACCGAGGCGCTGCCCACCTGCCCATCGGTCACTGGCGTCCATGTCGTCCCGCCATCGGTCGTTTTGAACAGCCCTCCGCCCGTCGCGCCGAAGTAGTACTCGAATGGTCGTTCGGCGTGGCCCGCCACCGCGATGGAGCGTCCGCCCCGGTCGGGCCCGATCGAGCGCCACTCCATGGGAGGCAGGAGCGAGGTGTAGTCTTGGGCTTCGAGCCCCGCCGTCATCGCGGTCGGCGGCGAGAGCGTGAGCAGGGCCAAACAGAGGTGCGTCGGCCGTGAGGTAAGGAACGGGATGACGCTATCGTACATGCTGCCTCCGAAGCCGAAGAGTTGAAGCCCGAACCCTACCGTATCTCCTCGCGGATCGCGGCCAGTTCCTCGGCCGCGCCCTCGGGCGGCTGGGTGAACAGGCTCACGCCGATGGTGACGGCGAACCCCGCCGCGAAGCCCGGCAGCATCTCGTACAAGTCGTGGAAGCCCTCCTTGAAGAGGACGACCCACAGCATCGTGACGAGGAAGCCGGCGATCATGCCGGCGAGCGCGCCCGCGCGCGTGGTTCGGGCCCAGAAGAGCGAACACAGCACGACCGGGGCGAAGGCCGCCGCGAGGCCCGACCACGCGAAGAGGACGAACCAGAAGATCGCCCTCTCGGCGGTCAACGCGAGCACGAGGCCCGTGAGCCCGAGCACGACCGTCACCCCCTTTCCCAGCATCGAGAGCGCGCGCTGCCGGGCGTCGGGGCGGAAGACCTTCTGATAAACGTCCCGCACCGCCGCGGAGGAGGCGAGGATCAGCAGCGAATCGGCCGTCGACATGATGGCGGCGAGGACGACGACGAGGACGAGTCCCGTGAACAGGTCGGGCAGGAGTCCCGCGGCCATGGCGGGGAGCGCCGTCTCGGGGTCGGCGAGGGCCGGGTAGAGGACGCGGGCGGCCATCCCCGTGAACACCGCCCCCATGTCGAAGACAATGATGCAGCCGACGGCGATCGGCCCGGCCTTCCGGATCTCGCCTTGGTCCCGTGCCGCGAGGAAGCGCGCCAGGAGCTGCGGGGCGCCGAGGAAGGCGAGTCCGACGCCCACGAACCCGGCCGCGCTCGCGATCCCGAGCGGAGTGAGTCCGAGCCCGCCGTCGAGCCGCAGGAGGTCCGAGCCCGACGCCTGCAGCCCCTCGAAGGCGGCGAGAGGTTCGGCGGCCCGCAGCCCGTCCAGCAGCGCGCCCCAGCCCCCCGCCGCGCCGATGCCGACGAACGGCAGGACGAGGAGGCAGGTGAACATGAGCACGCCTTGGGCGAAGTCCGAGTAGGCGACCGCCTTGAATCCGCCCACGACCGTATAGAAGAGAACCACGGCGAGGCCGAGCCCGACGCCCACGCCGTAGCCGGTGCCGAGGAAGGAGTCGAACGCCTTCCCCGTCGCCGTGAGCTGGGCTCCCACGTAGAAGGCGACCATCGAGAGGACGATGACCGCCCCCACGATGCGGAAGCTGTGCGTCTTGTCCCGGAAGCGGTCCCCGAGATAGTCGGGGACGGTGATCGAGCCGTAGCGGTCGGTGAACGCCTTGAAGGGCCGCGCCACGAAGGCCCACGCCAGCGCGACGCCGAGCACCTCGCCCAGGACGACCCAGAGGGCGTGCAGGCCGAGGGCGTACCCGATCCCCGTGAGCCCGAGCAAAAGCCAGGCGCTCTCCCCGGTCGCGTTCGAGGAGAACGCCAGCACCCACGACGGGAGCTTCTTGCCCGCCGCGTAGTAGCCCTTCACGTCGTGCGATTCCTTCCCGCCCCACACCCCGATGACGAGGAGGAATAGGAGGTAGACGACCACGACGCCGATGATCGCGGGAGAGGGCATTCACGCCTCCGTTCGCATTGTCCGGGCAACCTCGGGTGACCTACCTTCCGCCACGGACGGGCCGCTGACAACCGTCGTCCGAGGATTCGGTGTCGGCAGAGTGTCGGCGCCGCGGGATCCATGCGGGGCCCGAGTGCCGCGACGAGGGCTTCGAGGAACACGTTCGGAGGGCAGCATGAGAAGCGAGGCGACGGCGAAGCGATCTATGACTCTCTCCCGGGCCGGTCTCGGGGGCCGGGCCGGTCTCGCGGGTCTCGCCGGTCTCGGGGGCCTCGCCCTTCTCGCGGGGTGCGGCGACGGGCGCCCGCACGCGGATTTGGTGGCGGACGCGGCGGCGGACCTCGAGGCCATCCGGCTGGAACGGGCCATGGTTCGCTACGATTCGGCGCGCAACGCGTCGCCCGGTGACGCGGAGGCGCACCGTCAGTACGCCACGCTGGCCAGCTACTTCAGTCTTCACGCGGAAGCCGCCCGGACTTGGGAGCGCGTGCTCGAACTCGAACCCGACGATTCCGCCGCTTGGGAAGGCTACGTCCACGATCTTCGCTGGGCCGGCATCTTCGAGACGGACCGGAGGTACGGGGAGCAGATTCTGCGCGTTCTCCCCGAGGCGCTGCGCCACGCGCCGGACCGGCCCGTCATCTACGAAGAAGCGCGGGAGGCGGCGTCGGATCTCGGGCAACTCGAAACCTACGCCGCGATCTTGGCCGAGGTTGTGGCCACGCGGCCGGACGACCAGATCCTGCTGCACGCCCTGGGGTCGCTCCGCATCGCACTCGCCGAGCGGGAGGAGGGGGACCGGGCCCAGGCCGTGAGGGACTCGATCGGGAACGTCCTCGACGCGCTCGCCGCCGAGATCGAGGGAGACGCGAGTGTCGCGGCGCCGGTCCTGTACCGGCTCGCGGCGGGATACGACTTCCGCATGCTCCGGCGGGACGACGACGCGGACCGCTGGCTGGCACGCTTGGAGGCCGCCGCCGACCGCGGCGATCTGGCGGGCGATCTGCGCTACTGGAACCTGGCCATTGAATGGCAGGACCTCCTCTACGGGGGTCGTGACCGTGGAGGTGCCACCGAGGGAGATCGATGGGACGAGCTGTCCCGCCTCGTCGCCGAGGGACTGAAGTCGACGCAACTCTCGGAACGGGCCGCGTGGTTCGTCCGGCGCTACGCGTCGGTCGAGACCGAGATCCTCGCTTCGCTGGACCCGGAGCCCTCGTCATCCGAACTGAACTACCCACTTGTGGCGGCCGAACCGCCGGGCCCGGCGCTCGATCCGGACGCCGCCGACGCGCTGTTCATCGCCGCGACGGAGGATATCCAGTGGCAGAACGGGGTCTACGGTTCCAGGCTCCTCACCCTCCTCTACTTCGGCATCCGGCCCGAGGTCGTGCTCGAGTGGGCCATTGCGCTCGAGGAGGATCTGCGCGCGGACCGTCCGGGATACCTCTATGCGGGAAGCCGCGGCCGGGAGCGGGAGGAATCACGCCGGGGCTTCATCGATCAGGCTCGGGTGATTCAGGCCCGGGCACTCACCCAGCTTGGCGAGATCGAGGCGGCGGGAACGCTGCTCAAGGAACTTGCGACCGAGTCCCGACGCAGTTGGACGCTTGCCGCATACGGCCGGCACCTCCTCCGCGAGGACCGTCCGGCCGAAGCGCTCGACGTCTTCGTGGAAGCCACGGCCTTCCGCGGCTGGTATCGCCCCGCCGCCGTGGAGGCCGCCGCGGCGATCGGCCTGTCCGCCGACGACGTGGAAGAGCGGCTCGCGATACGGCAGCCCGTTGTGGCGGAGGAGCTGGAGCGGCGCGAACTCGGCGCGCGCATCGAGCGCGAGGCGCCCGCCTTCGCGCTCGAGGACCAGCATGGGGTCGAGTGGCGTCCGGGCGACCTCGAGGGAAGGATCGTCGTGCTCAAGTTCTGGGCCACGTGGTGCGGCCCCTGCCTCGAGGAGTTGCCGCACTTCGTCGAGCTGCTGAAGACGTACGAGGACGATGAGGATGTCGTGTTTCTCACCGTTGCGACCGCGGGGTCTCCCCGGGAAGAGGTCGCGCGGCAGATCGAGGAGGGCGGCTTCACCTTCCCGGTCCTGTTCGACGAGCAGGGCCTCGCCCTGGACTACGAGATCCTCGCCTACCCGACGACGTTCTATCTGGACCACGCCGGCATGATCCAGTTCAAGCGCGAGGGCTTCGAGGAATCCGGCTACGAAGAAGGCGTCGCCCGCCGCATCGAGGCCCTCCGCAGCCCGTAGATCCCCCGTTTTGGGGGAAGACGACTGCCGATGCTGAGGCTCCTTCGGTTACGAAGCGGAGTCTCGGTTCATGGCTGCGCATGCCAGGAGGCAGGCAACCCCCAGACCGAGAACCGCCCAACCCCACTGAAGTCGGACAGCTACTCCGAGAGCCCCCGCAAGCGGGTGGTCGGCGAGTTCGGAAGCCACCCAGGTCTGAGCTTGTCGGACGTTCACGAAGGCGAACAGCAATAGCCCGCCGCACCCGAGCCCGGTCAACCAGAGCCACTCGTAGCGTCGGGCCAATACGAGCCCGAGCGAAACCAGCGCGAGCCCCATCAAGCCCACTCCTTCTCCTTGGCCGCTCCGAAAGAAGGGGATGTTTCCGATGACGGGGACTTGCGCGATGGGTGCGAATACGCCGACAAAGAGCAAGATGAACCCCGCGAGGCCGAGCTTGGACCTGCTACTCATCCTGCTCTCGCCAGTGAAGCTGACTCGGACGATCTGCCGGGCCGCGGAAACGCTTGGAGAAGAGGGCTGGTTCGTTCACTTTGCTCCGCCGGGACGGCCGGAGTGACAACTTTGGGGTGCGACCCAAGATTAGCGGGGCTCCCGCCGAAAGCAATGACGCGGCACGTCACACGGCGTGTCCTGCGGGCATGTCCACCGCAAGCTTGAGGGACTCGGGGATGAGCGAACGGCATCTGGGGCTCTACGGCGCGACGGCGCTGGGAGTCGGTGCGATCGTGGGGGGCGGGGTCCTCGCGCTCGCGGGCGTCGCCTTCGCGACCGCGGGCCCCGCCGCCATCCTCGCCTTCGGCCTCAACGGGGGGATCGCGTTCCTCACCGCGATGAGCTTCGCCCGCCTCGCGCGTCGCTTCCCGGAGTCCGGCGGCATCTACACGTACGCGAAGAAGGTGCTCTCGATCGAGGTCGCCTTCGTGGTGGGATGGGTGGTCTGGTTCGCCTCCATCGTGGCGGGCGTCCTCTACGCGCTGGGCTTCGCCGCCTTCCTCGTCGAAGGCCTGCAGCGTTTGGCCCCTGTGCTGGGTGCCTCGTGGGACTGGATCGGACAGGGCCGCACGCAGGTCGCCCTCGCGGTCGGGGCCGTCGCCGTCTACTCGCTCCTCCTCGTTCAGCGCACCGCCGGCGGGGGGAACGCGGCCACGATCGGCAAGGTGATCGTCTTCGCGGTCCTCATCGCCGGGGGCTTCGCGGCGTGGATCATGGGCGAACCCGGAGCGGCGCTCCGGCGGCTGAGTCCGTTCACTCCCGAGGGTTCGCTCGGTCTGCTGCAGGCCATGGGCTACACCTTCATCGCCCTGCAGGGGTTCGACCTCATCGCCGCCGTGGGCGGGGAAGTCCGGGACTCGCGCCACACGGTGCCGCGCGCGATGTATCTGTCGCTCGGGATCGCGCTCGTCGTCTACATCCCCCTGCTCGTCGTCGTCGCGACCGTCGGCGCGCCTGCCGAGGGGATTCAGGCCGCGGCGCGGGCAAACCCGGAGGGGGTCGTGGCCGAGGCGGCCGAGCGCTTCATGGGATCGGCCGGCTACTGGCTCGTCATCGGGGCCGGACTCCTGTCGATGCTGTCCGCGCTGCAGGCGAACCTGTTCGGGGCCTCGCGCGTCGCGTTCTCGATGGCGCGCGACCGGACGCTGCCCCGCCGGGTGGGAGAGATGCGGGGGCGGACGGGGACGCCGGCCATCGCCGTGGTCGCGACGGGTGCGATGATGACGCTGATCGCGGTCGCGGTGGGGAACGTCGCCTCGGCCGGCGCCGCGTCCAGCCTCATCTTCCTCATCTCGTTCGCGATGGTCCATTGGGCCGCGATGCTCGCGCGGAGGCGCTCGGGCCACCCGCGCCCGGCGGCGCTCCCGTCGGCTGGCGCGGCCCTCTGCCTGGGGCTGGCGATCTTCCAAGCCATCGCCGTACCGGAGGCGGGACGGGTCGTGGTGCTGTGGCTCGGCCTCGGCGTGGGGCTCTACCTGATCCTGCTCGCGCCCGGCGCCCGTCTCGCCGACGCGAGCGCTCAGGCGCGGGACCCCGATCTCGCCCGCCTCCGCGGCCGCAGCCCGCTTGTCCTCGTGCCGATCGGCAATCCCGCCAGCGCGGCGAGCCTCGTGGACGTGGCCACGACCGTGCGCGCCCCGAGCGTCGGGCGGATCCTGTTGCTGTCGGTGATCCCGAGGGAGGGACGGCCCGCCGTCTCCATCGACGCGGTGGTGCGGGACGCCAAGGACATCCTGGGCGAGTCGGTGGGGCGCGGTCTCGAGGACGCGGTTCAGCCGGAGACGCTGTTCACGGTTGCGTCGGACGTTTGGGGCGAGATCGCCCGCGTGGCCAACAACCGCACGTGCGAAACGGTGCTGGTGGGGCTGCCGCGGCTCACGGAACCCCGGATGGAGGCACGGCTCGAAGGCCTCATCTCCCGGATTGCGGCGGACGTCGTCATTGTGCGGGCGCCGCCCCGCTGGCGGATCGAGGAGGCGCGGCGCATTCTCGTGCCGGTGATGGGGCGGCGCGACCACAGCGAACTGCGCGCCCGGCTGCTCGGGAGCCTGGCCCGCTCCTCCGAGCGCTCCGTCACTTTCCTGCGCACGCTCCCGTCCGACGCGTCCCCCGACCGGCGACGAACGGTCGAGCGCACCATCCGGCAGCTCGCCAGGGATGAGGCCGCGGGTCCGTATGAAGTCGCATTCGAACACACGGACGACCCGGCGGAACCGGTCGCCCGCCTGGGACGGGAGAATGATCTGGTGGTGATGGGGATGGAACGGCGGGGCAGGGGCGAACCGGTGATCGGCGCCTTCGCCCTGGAGGTGGCCCGGAGGACGGACATGCCGCTCATCCTCCTCGGCCGGCGGCGCCACGCCGGGACGCGCGCCGCGCGAGGGCTCGCCCAGGCGGTGTCGACGATCCAGAGGCCGGGGCAGAGGACGGGGCAGAGGCCGGGGCAAAGGCCGGGGCCGAGGCCGGGACAGTGACGGCCGACGTCATCATCGTCCTCGCCATCGTCGCGGTGGCGGTCGTCCTCTTCATCACGGAATGGGTCCGCTACGACGGCGTGGCGCTCATGGTGCTCCTCTCGCTGGCGATCTCGGGCGTCATCCCGATGGCCCGCGCCATCGATGGGTTCGCCAACCCGGCCGTGGTCACCATCGCGGCCGTGCTCGTGCTCAGCGGCGGGCTCTACAAGACCGGCGTCGCGAACCTCGTCGGCGCGCAGGTGTTGCGGCTCGCGGGGGACTCTCCGGTGCGGGTCACGGCGCTGCTGATGCTGACGTCGGGGCTCATGTCGGGGGTGATGAACAACACGGCGGCGGTCGCCCTCCTCATACCCGTCGTGATCGAGATCTCCCGCCGCCTCGGCATGCGTCCGTCCCGCCTGTTGATCCCGCTCTCCTTCGCGGCGCTGCTCGGCGGCATGACGACGCTCATCGGGACGGGGCCCAACATCCTCCTCTCGAGCATCCTCGAAGGCATGGGGCAGGGGGGGTTCGGTTTCTTCGCCTTCACGCCCGTCGGCGCGGCCGCGCTCAGCTTGGGGATCCTGTACGTGGTCCTCGCGGGGAGGCACTTCCTTCCGGACCGTTCCACAGCGGACGAGGAAGGGGGTGACGAGATCGACCTCAGCGGCCGCTACCAGCTCGCGGAGTCGCTGATCGCACTCCGGGTTCCCTCGGGTTCCGCGCTCGACGGGTGTTCACTCGTCGAGGCACGGCTCGGGCAGGCGCTCGGATACGATCTGCTCGCCGTGCGCCGCAAGGGGCAGCTGGTGCGGGCCCCGGAGCGGGATTTTCGGCTTCGGAGCGACGACGTGCTCATCGTCGAGGGGCGGATCGAAGCGCTCGAGCACCTGCAGGCTTGGGGTCACCTCGCCAGGCACCGGGAATCGAACGATGCCCTGGGACGTCTCGTGAGGGATTCGACCGTGCTGGCCGAAGTCGAGATCGCCGAGGGCTCGACCCTCATCGACAGCACGGTTCGGAGCATCGATTTCCGCAACCGGTTCCAAGCGCACGTCGTCGCCATCCGCCGCGGCGCCCACGTGCTGGGCGGCTCGTTTCAGACCGTGCGATTCGAGGCGGGCGACGCGCTCCTCCTGCTGGGGCGAGAAGACCAGCTCCGGCGATTCCGCCATGCGACGGAGTTCTCATCGATCGGATGGACCGACATCGGCTCCGCCACCGAGGAATACGGGCTGTACCGGTGGTTGATGCGCCTCCATGTCCCGGATCGCTCCTGGCTGGACGGGCAGACGCTGGAGGCATCGCGTCTCCGGCTCGCCTTCGATCTCACGGTACTGGAGATCGAGCGCGAGGACGGCGACATCGCCCTGCCGCACGCGTCGGAGATGTTGCGGGCCGGCGACCGCCTCATCGTGGAGGGGACTCCGGCCTGCTTCGCCGTGCTGGAGGCGCTGCAGGGACTCCTTTGGACGGACGAACGACCCTCGGTCGGCGAACTGGAGTCGGAGGACGTCGGGTTCGCGGAAGTGACGCTCGCTCCGAGTTCCGACTTGGTGGGCAAGACGCTGCGCGAGGTCCTCTTCCGGGAGTCCTACGGACTGAACCTGCTCTCGATCTTCCGGGGGGGACGGGCCTTCCGCTCGAACCTCCGGATCGCTTATATGGCCCTTCAGTTCGGGGATGCGCTGCTCATCTACGGCCCCCGGAGGAAGATCGCGCTCCTCGCCCGCGACCCGCGATTCCTCGTCCTCCACGGGCAGCTCCACGAGGTGTTTCGCGCCGACAGGGCGTGGATCGCCAGCGCGATCATGGCGAGCTTCATCCTCACGGCATCCCTCAACCTGCTCCCCGTGTACATTGCGGCGCTGCTCGGCGCGCTCCTGACGGTGTTCACGGGGTGCGTAAAGGGAAACGAGGTCTACACCTTCGTCGAATGGCGGGTCGTCATGCTCCTTGGCGGGATGCTGGCCCTCGGTCTCGCGATGGAGGACTCCGGCACGGCGGAACTCATCGCTCGCGAAGTCGTGGGGCGGGCGGCGGAGATGGGACCGCGCGTCCTCATCGCGAGCCTCTTCCTCATCTGCGCGCTCGCGGCGCAGTTCGTCCCCACCTCGGCGGTCGCCGTTCTCGTCGCGCCCATCGCGCTCAGCGCCGCCTCCGAACTGGATCTCTCGGCGCGGGCCCTGCTCATGGTTGTGGCGGTGGGTTCCTCCTGCGCTTTCCTGAGCCCCTTCGGCCACCCGGTGAACCTGCTCGTGATGGGCGTGGGCGGCTACAAAGTCGTCGACTACACGAGGGTCGGCGCGCCGCTCTTCCTGCTCCTGCTGCTCATGGTCGTCTTCTTCCTTCCCATCGTCTGGCCGCTCTGAGCGGGCGTTCCCTCGGGCAGCAACTCGATTGCCCCTGTTCGCTCTACCGACCCAGCCCTACCTTTGACGGGCTGGCCAACGAGGCGGCTGCGTTCTGCTTGGACCGGTCGAAGCGCGTCCATTCATCGCGACGATCCAATAGCGATGAAAGCAATGCAGCTCCGAGGCGTGGACCTAGAGGGAATGAGGAGAACGTGACCGAGATGTCAAAGCGGGTTCGTACTGCCGTATATCCTCCGTACTCCGAAATCCGCAAGCTTCTGACGGTGTTGCCGGGGTGGCCTCGATCACGGGTCACGAAACTCAGGGCCAAGCTAATGGAGTTCACCGGAACACCTCAGGAGCCTGTCGATTGGACGGATCCTGACAGATGGATCGGCAAGAGACTCGAGGGTGATTACGGTGTCTTGGCTCAAAAGATCTGGAAAGCAGGGGTGAATCCCAGATATACGACGGGCCACTGGTTGCTAATTCAGAACTACGCCCTTCTTGAGACCGGCCCCGACGGGGTGCTTCATCTGACTCCGAGTGGTAGGGATTTTCGAGACAGAGAATACGGCGAGACGGAAGAACACATCGACCGGCAAGAAGGAGTGGTCCAGCTCCTCAATTTCGTAGCCGACGCGGGACCGGCTCCCGTCGGCGCACTCCATGAAGTTTGGTCGGACTACTTGAGGAGCGTACGGTCACCGTACAAGACTGACACGACTGTTAGAGATGCGCTCCGTCGTCGCCTGAATAATCTTCTGGATCGGAGCCTCATAGGCCGGAAGGCCAACCACTACACGGTAACCGATTCCGGGCTCGCTTATTTGGACTCGGGCGCGGACCCTTTGTTTTCTGAACTGCAACGACTTGTAAGAAAGCAGGAAGCGTCGGCACGAGACCAACTACGGAATGCCCTTCTGGAGTTGGATCCATTCGCGTTCGAACATCTTATTAAGCGACTGCTGATCGAGATGGGTTACCGTGACGTCTATGTGACGAAAGCCTCAGGGGATGGCGGTGTGGATGTTGTGGGAGAAATCGAACTCGGGATTACTGCGATTCGTGAAGTCGTGCAGGCGAAGCGGCACAGCCGGACGATTCAACGCACCGTGGTTGATGCGCTCCGAGGCTCCCTGTTTCGATTCGGAGCTGTCCGAGGGACGATCATCACGACATCGAAGTTTGCCACAGGTGCCGAAGACACGGCATTGGAGTTGGGAGCTGCTCCGATCACGCTGATTGACGGTGAAAAGCTCATCGATCTGTTGATCGAGCACGAAGTCGGAGTGAGGAAGCGCCGCTTTGATGCGCTTCAGGTCGATGTTGATGCGTTTCGGGACGTTGAACGTGGTGTGTGAGGCGGTGGAACTCCGAGCTTCCTGCAAGGTCGTGGAGCCACGGGTAGGGCGGCTGGGCCTGGCCCCGCCGAATTAGTCGAAGCGAGTCAGTTCGGTCTCTGCCTTTTCCCAGGCTCGCATCAATTCGTCGAGTTCGTGCTGGCGGGAGGTGCGCTCGGTCTGGAGGGCGTGGACTTCCTCGAGGGGGGTGTCGGCGTAGAAGGTGGGGTCGGCGAAGACTTCGTCGATGGTGGCGAGACGGGTCTCGGCCGCTTCGATCCGCTTGGTGATGTCGTTCAGCTTCTTCCGCAGCGCGCCGCCCCGGTAGCGGTTTCTGTTGCCGCGCGCGACTGCCGCGCCGGTGGCGTGGCGCGAGGTTCCCTGGGCGGAGGGGTTGACGACGCCGCGAGTATCGGCGGCGGCATCGCGGGCAGCGCGCTTCTCGCGCCGGGCCTTGAGGATGACGGTATCGACATCGAGGTGGTCGTCTCCGCAGTAGTGGACGTACTCCTCGTAGCTGCCCCGGAAGTCGCGGATCCCGTGGTCGGAGATCTCGACGATGCGGGTCGCGAGCTGCGAGACGAACCAGCGGTCGTGCGAGACGAGGATGAGGGTGCCGTCGTAGCGCCGGAGCGCCTTGACCAGCGACTCGATGGATTCGAGGTCGAGGTGGTTCGTGGGTTCGTCGAGGACGAGGACGTTGGGCCGCTCGATCGCCATCCGGCAGAAGACGAGCCGGGCGGCCTCGCCGCCGGAAAGGTCGCCCACCCGCTTCTTCGCGTCGTCGCCGGAGAAGAGTACCCGCCCCATCTCGCCACGCACGACACCGAGCGTCCGGCCGGGGCAGAAGCCCGCGATCCAGTCCTCGGCGGTCTGCCCCGGCGACCCGAAGCGAGCCTCCTGGTCCTGCGCAAAATAGCTTGGGTGCGTCTCGTAACCCCACGTGACGCGGCCGGCGCCGGGCTCGAGTTCGCCCATCACGATCTTGAGCAGCGTCGATTTCCCGATCCCGTTGGGGCCCATGATCGCCATGCGGTCGCCGCGTTCGAGGGCGAGGTCGACGCCGTGCAGGACTTCGTTGTCGCCGAACGCCTTCCTCACGCCCTCCACTCCCAAGGCGGTGCGTCCGCTCGGGCGGCGCGTCTCGAAGCGAAAGTTCGGATAGCGGCGCGAGGAGGCCGGGAGCGGCTTCAGCGCCTCCGCCTTCTTCTCGATGAGGCGCAGTTTGCTCTGGGCCTGCCGCGCCTTGCTCGCCTTGGCCCGGAAGCGGTCGACGAACTGTCGGTGGTGGGCGATCTCACGCTCGCGGTTCGCGAGTTCCTTCTCGCGCCGCTCCTGGTCTTCCTTCTTCCGGCTCAGATAGTCGTCATAGTTGCCCTTGTAAGTGGTGACGGTCTCGTAGTCGATGTCGAGAATGTGCGTGGCGACATTGTCGAGAAACCGGTGGTCGTGGGAGATGACGACGATCGCTCCCTTGTACTCCCGCAGGAACTTCTCGAGCCAGCGGATGGAGAGGATGTCGAGGTGGTTCGTCGGCTCGTCCAGGAGGAGGACATCGGGCGCGCCGGCGAGCGCCTGGGCGAGCAGCACCCGGAGCTTGAACCCGCCCGAGAGCGTGGAGAGCGGCCGGCGGTGAATCTCGCTCGGGAAGCCGAGGCCCTCGAGGATCTCGCCTGCGCGGGCCTCCGCGGCGTAGCCGTCATGACGTTGGAAGGTCTCCTCGAGTTCGGAGAAGCGGTCGGCATCGAACTCTCCGTCCTCCGCCTCCATCAGGGCTTCCCGCTCGACCATGGCGCGCCACAGATCGGGGTTCCCCATGAGCGCGGCGCCGAGAATCTCCTCGTCGTCGTGGAGGAAATGGTCCTGGCGAAGGATGCCGACTTGGAAGCGTCGCGGGATGGTCACGGATCCCTCCGTCGGATCCTCCGCGCCTCCGAGGATGTTGAGGAGCGTCGTCTTGCCGGATCCGTTCGCGCCCACGAGGCCGTGGCACTCGCCGGGATTGAGGAGGAAGGTCGCGTCGCGGAAGAGGACTTGGCCGCCGAACGCCTTTCCAAGGCCGGAGACGGTGATCATCGGCGCATCTGCCCGGGGCGCGGACTGTCGCTGTCGTGATGGGGTGGCGGGGGCGGGACGCGGGTCAGCAGGACACGCAGTTGTGGTTGTTCTTCGAGCCGAGGCTCTCGAGCAGGGCCACCGCCTCCGGGAAGGGCTGGGTGCGCTGGTAGGGGCCGTTCGCCATGTCCGCGGTCGTCTGCCCGACGCGGCTCACGGCGGTCACGTCCGCGCCGTGCTCGACGAGGAAGCGGATGACCTCGAGATCGCCGCGCGAGGCCGCGTTGTGGAGGGGCGTGTAGCCCTCATCGTCGCGCTGGTTCACGTCGGCGCCAAGTTCCTCGACGAGATAGCGAACGGCCGGCAGCCAGCCGTCCGGAACGTACCGGTGGGCGTTGCTCGGGAAGCCCTGTCCGTAGCCGATGCCGGTCGCGGCGTGGATCGGGTAGTCGGCGGGGCCGCCCACGGGTACGGGGGGAACCCCGGACAGGTCCCGCTTCTCGCGGTCCCACGCCGGGAGTCGCCGCGGGGGCACCTTGATCGTGGCGAGGTGGGGGTCGGCGCCGTACTCGACGAGGAGCTTCATCGCCTCCACGTCCAGCGAGTACGCGGCGCGCCAAAACGGGGTCGCGCCCTTCAGGTCGATCTGCAGGAGGTCGAAGTTGTACGACACCCACCACAGGTGTTTCTCGAGACGGATGTCGGGATCCACGCCGGCGTCGAGTAGGCGTCGCATGACGTCGAGGTAGCCGTGCCGCTGCTGCCCGTAGGCGTGCTGCTGCGGGTAGCGCGATTTCGGCGCCCAGTGGGCGTTGAGTGCGGCAAAGAGCGGCGTCGCGCCGGCGGCGGACGCGAGTCGGGGATCGGCCCCGGCCTCGAGCAGCTCCATGGCGAGGTCGAAATGGCCGTTGATCATCGCGATGAGCATGGGGCTCGTGCGGTCTCCGCCGCTCGGCTGATCGATGTCCGCCCCGCCCTCGATGAGCGCGCGCACGGTGCCGGCGTGCCCTTCGCGTGCGGCATGGAGCAGGGCGGTCATGCCGCCGTGGCCGCCGATGAGGTCGCCGTAGCCGAGGGGCTCGGGCTCCTCGATGGGGCGCTCGTAGCCGTCCTCGTCCTCCGCGGCGAGACGCGCACCCGAGACGTCGGGGGCGTCGGAGGCGGCGGCCAGCGGCGCATCGGACGGGGCGGGGCGGGGCGGCACCGGCGGTTCGGGTTCCCCGCGCATCCGGGCCGCGCGAGCGCGGCGGTCGGCCTGGGACCACTCGGCCACCGCCGTGATGTTGGTCACCCAGGTGGCGAGAGATGGATCCGCGCCGCCCGCGAGCAGCGCCCTCACGGCGGCCTCCCGCCCGCGGGCGGCCGCGTACATGAGCGGCGTCTGTCCCCAGCGCGCTTCGCGCATGTCGGCGTCCCCGCCGTTTTCCAGCAGCAGGCGGACGGCTTCCGCGCCGCCCGCACCCGCGGCGAGGTGCAGCGGAGTCGCGCCGCCCACATCTCCGGTGGTGGCGGTCTGTTCCGCGCCCGCTTCGAGGAGGAGGCCCACGACCTCCGAGCCACCGACTTCGGCCGCGAGGTGCAGCGGCGTGTAGGCCCCGATGCGGATGGCGGAGCCGACATCGGCGCCCGCCTCCAGGAGCAGGCGGGCCAGGCCGGCGTTTGCGGAGCGCGCCGCCCAGTGCAGCGCGGTCATTCCGTCGCCCTGCGGCGCGTTCACGTCCGCGCCATCGGACAGGAGCGCCCGAACGGCGGCGACGTCGCCCCTCATCGCCGCGTCGGCGACCGGCGCATCGGGAAGGAGCGCGCCGCTCAGGAGTACCGCCAGCAGCGAGACCGCCGGCGCCCTCGCGGCTGCGGCAACCCCGGGGCGCCCCTCACGCTTCACGAGCCCGCCGCAGCCGTGCCGGTGGCGCCCGTCCCGCTTCACGAGCCGGGGGCGGCCGTGCCGAGGATGTCCGTCCCGCTTCACGAGCCCGCCGCGCTCGCGCCGGGGGCGGAAAGCGACAGGGTGCCGGTGCTGTCCCCGAACTGCTCCACGTCCTCGAGCCCGAGCGCGTGCATGAGCGAGAGGAGGGCGTTCGCCATCGGCGTGCCCGGCGCGGCCCGCACGTGGAGTTCGCCGTCTAGCTTTCCGTTCGCTCCGCCGGCCACGAACAGGGGGCAGCGCTTGTGGTTGTGGACGTTGGGGTCGCCCATCGGCGAGCCGTAGATGACCATCGTCTTCTCGAGCAGGTCGGTCTCGCCGTCCATCGTGTTCCGCAGCCGCTCGAGCAGGTAGGGGACCATCGACACGTGGAACCGGTTGATCTGCGCGAAGTCGTCGATGTTCTCCTCGTCGGCGCCGTGGTGCGAGGCCGGGTGGAACGGCTTGTCGACGCCGCTCTCGGGGAAGACGCGGGCCGACGAGTCGCGCCCCAGCTTGAACGAGAACACGCGCGTCATGTCGGACTCGAACGCGAGCGCCTGGAGGTCGAACATCAATTGCACGTGCTCGACGAAGGAGTCCGGGACGCCGGCCGGCGCCTCGGGCAGCGCCCGCTCCTCGCCGCTCCGGTTCTGCGTCTCGACGCGCTCGATGCGCCGCTCGATCTCCCGCACGTTGTCGAGGTAGCGGTCGAGCCGGCGGACGTCGACGGGTCCCAGCTCGCGGCGGAGTTCCCCGATGCGTCCCGCGATGAAGTCGAGCACGCTCCGGTTGGTCCGGCGGCGGGCGGCGCGTTCCTCGGCGCTTCCCCCGGCCCCGAACAACTGGTCGAACGCGACCCTCGGATCGCGGATCATGGGGAGCGGTTCCGTAGGCGACGCCCAACTGATCGTGTCCGTATACACGCACGCGTACCCGTACGCGCACCCGCCGGACTGGTCCACGTTCTCGATGCAGAGCTGCATGGAGGGGATCGGCGTGTCCTGCCCGAAGCGCTGGGCGTAGAGCTGATCCATGGAGATCCCGGCCCGGATGTCCGAGCCCTCCGTCTGTCGCGGGTGGGACTGCGTCAGGAAGGTCGCGCTGGACCGGAAATGGTCGCCCCCGATCTCCTTGGGAATCCTCGCCTCCGCCGCCGCGATATCCGTGTCGCTGATGATCGTGAGCCGGTCGCGGAACGGTTCGAGAGAGGCGAGCGCCCCGGTGCCGAGGTCGAAGTCGCGGCCGGTCCGCAGCGGCGACCAGTAGCCGCGCGACGCGCCGTACGCGGTCGAGCCCGCGGCGCCGTGCACCATCTCGATCGCGATCAACCGGGTCGGATCCGCCGGGCGGATCGATCCCCGGAGCCGTCCGGCGGGAACCATGGCGTCCAGCATCGGAAGCGCCACCGTGGCCCCGACTCCGCGGAGGAAGGTGCGGCGCGGAATGTGCTTTCCCGTGATGATGTCCATCTGGATCACGTCCCCTGGTTGGCTTTCCGGTTGGTCGCCGGGCCGGTCCCCCGGTCTGAGCTTCCGGCCTCGGCCTCCTGTTCGACGATGGCGCCGCCGCTGCTCATGAGGAAGGCCGGACTCCGCGCCACGCCGAGGATGAAGGCGGACATGCGGTAGTCCTCCGCCTTCGCGCCGCGCACGATACGGCGCACGGTCGGCATGTCGAAGTACTCGACGCGGCGTCCGAGCGCGTAGGTCATGAGACTCTCGGTGAACGCCCTCGCCAACGACTCTCGCCGCGAGAGAAGGGCGGCCCGCAGGTCGGCGGGTCCGGAGAGCGGCGTCCCATCGTACAGTTCGCCGCTGGGATCGACCGCCCGCCCCTGGTCGTTGATCCGATACGCGCCCGTCACGTCGAAGTTCTCGAGCGCGAGGCCGAGCGGATCGATGACGCGGTGGCAGGAGCGGCAGGCCGGGCTCGCGCGGTGCATCTCCAGCCGCTCGCGCACCGTGAGGAAGCGGCCCTCCCTCGCCTCCTCGATGGCCTCCAGATCCGGCACGTCCGGGGGCGGCGGGGGCGGCGGCGTCCCGAACAGAACTTCCATGATCCACTTGCCCCGCAGCACGGGCGAGGTCCGGTTCGCGTGCGAGGTCGAGGTGAGGATGCTCCCGTGCGCCAGCACGCCGCGGCGGATGTCGTCGGGATAGCGAGCCTTCCGGAAGTGGGTTCCGGCCACGCCGGAGATCCCGTAGTGCCGCGCAAGCCGTTCGTTGACGAAGGTGTAGTCCGCCGTCAACAGCTCGAAGAAACTGCGGTCCTCGCGCACCAGGTGCTCGAACAGAAGCTCCGTCTCGCGGCGCATGTCGCGGGCGAGCTGCTCGTAGAAGTCGGGGAAGCGGAGCGCGTCCGGGTGGACGCCGTCGAGGTCCTGCAGCCGCAGCCACTGCGCGGCGAATCGCGTCGCCAGCCCCTCGGCGTTCGGGTGCGCGAGCATCCGGAGAACCTGGGTATCCACGCCGGCCGCGTCGTCGAGCCCGCCTGCGCGGGCCGCCTCGATGAGTTCATCGTCCGGCGGCATCCCCCACAGGAAGAAGGCGAGGCGCGAGGCAAGATCGAGCGGCGCGATGCGGTACGGGCCCTCGGTCCCGGCCCCGGGGGGCGGTGCCTCGAAGCGGAAGATGAAGTCCGGGCTCGCGAGGATGCCTTGGAGCGCCGTCCGGACGCCGACTTCGAAGCCGTCCTCCTCCGCCCCGGCGTCGTACAGTGCGAGGAGCCGGTCGATTTCCGCCGCCCCCACCGGCCGCCGGTAGGCCTGCGCCGCCAGTCCCTCCACGATCTCCCGCGCGCAGCGGCGCTCCGCCGTCTCACCCCCCGTTCCGGGCCGGCACGTCAGCACGCGCGCCCGGGTAGGCGTCTCGGACACGCCCGACACGCCGAACGGGCCCCGGATCGTGAGGTCGCGGAGGTGGGCGACGACCGTAATCCCGTGCGAATAGCCGATCTTCTTGTCCGCGAGGCTCCACTCGTGCGGCGACACCAAGTCTTCGATCGGCCCGTCGAAGCGCTTGATGAAGGCGGCGGAGACGCGCCGCGGCCCGGCCGTCACGCGAATCGGCTGCGTCTCGACCTGAACCCCGTTGGGATCCTGCCGGTGCATCCAGCGGTCGATGTCGATGAGCGCCCGCCGTTCACCGTCCACGGAGAGTTCGACCTGCTCGTCGAAGGGCGTTGTCTGCCCGAAGAAGTTCCCGGTCGACTCGTGCTGGAAGGCGAGCCGGAAGACGTAGTCGCCGTCCGCGGTGAAGTTGTGAACGACCGAGATCCCGCCCCGCGTGCCGATCGGAGTGCCCGGCACGTGCTGCCGCTGCTCGGCGTAGCGGGACACCTCGTATTCCGTTTCGCTCGGCGCGACGGTCGGATCCCCGAGCGCGATCCGGCTGATCTCGCTCGCCGCGGTCAGGTATCCCTCGAGCAGCGTCGCGGAGAGGTTCTGGACGTCCGCGATGTTGTCGAAGCCCGCGCTGATCGTCTCGTTCGGCAGGTAGGCCGAGGCGTCGATGTCGAGCCCGAGGAGCGCCCGGATCGAACGCTCGTACTCCGCCCGGTTCAGCCGCTGGAAGGAGCGGACGCCCGGGTCGGGGCGGTCGGCGGCAGCGGCGTCGACCCGCGCCTCGAGCGTCTCGGCGAGCTCGAGCAGGTCTTCGGGCGCCGGGCGCCGAATTCCCGGCGGCGGCATCATCCCGGCCCGCAGCTTGCGGACCATCTTCTCCGCCGTCTCCGCCTCGAGGTGCGCCATCTCCACCTCGAACCGCTCCAGCGAGAGATTCCCCAATACCCGGGTGTCGTTGTGGCAGTTCGTGCACACCTGGTTCACGATCATCTGCGGGATCGTGTCCGGGGCGGCTCCGTAGGCCTGCGCGGAGGGAGGGGCGGGGAGGGATGAACCGCCGGGAAGCATAAGAATCGCCCCCCAAGGCCCGATACGGGACAGCGCAACCGCGAGTCTCTTCATGGAATCGCTCGTCCTCCGCGGCGGAAGTGCCAACCCCTCAATATAGGGACGCCGACGCGATTTCGCCCTACGCGGATCCTCCGTGCCGCGCGGCTCCGGCCCGGCGCAGCTTGTACAGCCCGATGGTGAGCAGCGGGAGGACGAAGATGACGAGAAAGACCCAGCTCAGGGCTCCGAATCCGGTGGCGATCAGATCGATGATTCCGAACCGTGAAAGGGCGGAGGCGAGAATCAGGAGGATGACCGCAACCGCTGGCCGCACGGCGTTCGGCATTCGGACCCGCCGAGCCGAGAACACGCCTTCGATCCGTTCGTTGAAGGCATGGATCAAACCCGTCCCCGACTCGATGAGGGTCCCGAAGAGGACGACTTGGAACGCGATCTGGAACCCGCGTGACCCGAGCAGTTCGAGTAGATGGTTGGCGGGCACGGGCCGCTGCAGGATGTCGGGGTACTGGCCCGCCATCGCCACGAGGAAGAGGACACCCGGGATCATCGCGATCGGACCCGTAAACGCCCCGGCCCACAGCGCCTCCCGCCGCTCTTTGATGTGGCGTGTCGCGAAGAGCATCGCCGGTACGAGCGAAAGCTGCAGGACTCCGTACCGAAACCCGGAGAGCGCCCAGCCCCGGCGCACCTCTCCCGACGCCAGGGCGGCCCCGATGCCGTCCCCGAAACGAATGATCGACCAGGCGAAGAAGACGATGTAGACGCCGTACAGGAGGAAGGACCAGCTGAAGAAGAACCGCTCGATGGTTCCCGTCCCCTTGAATACCAGGAAGCCCACGGCGGCGAGGAGCCCGACCACGCCCGCGGCGTACGGAAGGCCGAACGTTTCTAGGAGGAAGGTCCCTGCCGCCGATCCGATCACGGCCAGGATGAGGAGGACCGCGAACAGGAAGCCGATCTCGTACACGAACCAACTGCGGCCCAGCAGTCGCTGGAAGAAGCTTCGGTAGTCGTACGTCCGAAATACGCGCACGAACTCGAAGGAGGCCATTGAAGTCAGGCTCACCATGACGGCCGAGGGGAGGAGCATCCCCAGCAGTCCGCCCAGCGGTCCGAAGCGGAGGAAGAACTCCACGAGTTCCCGTCCCGTCCCGTACCCGCCCGCGATGATGATGGACTGGAAGACGAACCCGGGCAGCAGATACCGCCGAAGCCACGAATTCATGGCCCCCAACCTTGGCCGGAAGGATCGCCGTGGGGCTCGCGGCGATATTCGACCAACGCAGACCGGCCGACGATGTCGAGGATGCGGATCCGGCGCTCACTGCCATCCGCGTCCTCCAAGTGAAGTTCCTCGCCCGGATCGAAGTGCACAGGCTGCTGCCGCCCTCCATCGATGGCAACGTTGTCCGCGTACAGATACGTACGATCGTGCGAGTCCCGAATCGGATTCAGGCGGCTGGCCAGTCCGGGGATGTACCCGGTGGCTTGGGGGATGATGACTCCCCCTCCCCCGGGTAGAGCCGTGAGTTCGAGCGCGATCTTCCGCTCGGCCGGGATCCACTCGCGCTCCAGCAAGGCGGCGAAGCCCGGGGCGGCGACGAATACCGTCATGGGCAGGTGAATCGTGTGCAGGTCGAAGAACGCCGTACCATCCTCGTCGGTTTTCGCCGACTTGTGCGTCTTGTTCGGAAAGAGCGCGAGCACGTCCGCACCAGCGACCGGCCGCCCTCGCGACATGACCTGAACGATCGCCCCGGCGTCGCGCAGGGCTGAGGCGCGCACCATCCGCCACGGCAGGAGTTCGCCATCGATCAGTTGCTGCCGGTCATCGCCGCCGTACACGACGATGAGGCCGGTGGCGACCGGGCCGCAGAGTCGGTCTCGCACACGCCGGGCGGAGCGGAGCATTTCCGACGAAGCCGTAGCTGCGGACTTCGCCTCCACCAGGGTCCGCTCTTCCGGGTGGTCTATCACCAGATCTACTTCGACGCCGTTTCGGTCCCGATAGAACGCCATGCCGCGCAGACCGCGACCCCGGTTGGTCCGGTTCTTCAGCGTCTCCGAGACGACCCAGGTCTCGAAGATGGCCCCGCGCAGAGGATGGGAACGAAGGTGGCGCAATTCGTGGATGCCTAGGAGCCAGCAGGTCAGGCCGGTGTCGCAGAAGTAGAGTTTGGGCGCCTTCACGAGGCGCTTGCGGATGTTGCCGTGGAACGCGGGCAGACGGAAGACGATGAAGCTTGCCTCGAGGACGCTGATCCACTTCTTGGCCGTTGGCTGGGAGATCCCGCAGTCGTTCGCGAGCGAGGAGTAGTTGAGAAGTTGACCGGTGCGGCCCGCACACAGTTCGACGAAGCGCTGAAACGTCGTGAGGTCGCCGACGTTGACGATCGTCCGCACGTCCCGTTCCAGATACGTGGCGGTGTACGCGCTGAGCCACGCGGTCGGGTCGAGCCTCTGGTCGAAGATGCGCGGATAGCTGCCGGCGAAGACCGCTTCATCCAAGCTCGCGGGATGCGGGGCGAAACGTCGGATCTCCCCCCACGTCAGCGGCGGTAGTTCATGCAGTGCGGTGCGTCCGGCCAGCGACTGACTGGCGGATTCCAGCAGAAGCAGGTTCTGGGAGCCGGTGAGGATCCAGCGGCCGGGAGCCGGATCGTCGTCAACGACGCCCTGCAGGTAGGACAGAAGATCCGGCGCGCGCTGTATCTCATCGATTATGGCGCCGTCGGGGAGCTGCCCCAGGAAGGTCCGAGGGTCGTCGAGCGCCAGGGCTCTCGTGTCCGGTGCCTCAAGCGTCCGGTAGGCGTATTCGGGAAACAGCGCCTGACACAGCGTCGTCTTGCCGCTCTGCCTTGGCCCCGTGAGCGTCACGACCGGCATCCTCGTGGCCGCCCGCGTGAGCAGCGGTGCAAGATCTCGAACAATCATTTGGTGTCCGACCCCGATTCCCTTAGGCTAGTTCAAGATCCAATTTTGAATTGGCATAAAGATGGGGTCGGGAGGCTGTTCGCGCAACGCTAACGCTGGCCGGGGCCCGGGGGCCCGAGTCCGTCGCGCCACGTCGCGAGCGGGATCGGACCCGGCCGGCGCTCACGGACCCAGCCCGAAAGCGGCTCCAGCGCGCGCATGGCGACGCCCCCCAGCCGCTCGCGCCACCGCTGCCGTCGCTCCCGGGCCGGCTCGCGGCACCGCGCGAGATCGGGTTCGAGTACGCGTTCTCCGACCTCGCGCACGAGATCGGGCGCACGGGTGATGAGGATGACCTCCGGCTGGATGCGAAAGCTCACGTAGTCGAAGTTCGCCGAGCCGAGCACGAGCGCGTCGTCGATCCGCATCACCTTTGCGTGGGTCATGGGGCCGGGCAGCATGAGGATCTCGAAGCCTTCGCGTCGCGAGGCGTCGAGCGTGCCCCACTTCATGACGGCCCGGTTGTGCTCCTCCGGCATCATGACCGTGACGTGTACGCCGCGGCGGTGCGCCCGGCCGAGAGCGCTCCAGAACGGCTCGCTGACATACGGACACTGGACGATGATCCGCTCGCTCGCCCGGTCGAGCGCGCGGGAGACCGCGTCGCGCAGCCCGGCGTTGCCCCGGCCTTCGCCGATCACGATCTCGTCGCCGCAGATCTCCGCGGCGGCCGCCCGGTCGTGCCCCCGCCACGTGTGTTCGAAGTTCTCGCGCAGGAAGGCCGCGATCCCGGGGCTCTCGATCCGGACCATGAAGTCGTGCCAAGCAAAGTTGTGGTCGCTGAAGTTGATGCCGCCCAGGTAGGCGATCCGGTCGTCGATCGCGATCAGCTTCTTGTGGTTGCGGGCGATGAGTCGGTGAAATCGCCGCCCCACGGGCCACGTGAACCTGACGGGCACCCCGCCGCGTTCCAGCCGGTCGCACATCTCACCGGTGGCGGCGACCTCGCGCTGCAGGGCCGGGTCGCGCCGCGCCCGCGGCAGGCCGATGAACCGATCGTTGATGAGGTACTTCGTCACGGCGTCGGCGACGATGCGCCTCCGCGGCGCTTCGCAGGCCAGCAATGCTTCCGCCAGGCCCAGCCCGGCCGCGTCGCCCTCGAAGGAGAGCGTCTGTATGTAGACGTAGTCGCGCGCCGCGCGGATGTCGCGTCCGAGGTGTTGCCAGAACTCGGCCCCGCCGAGGCAGAGTCGCATCGAAGCGGGTTTCGGCCGAGGGGCCGGAGGGGTCCTCGCAGCCGTCGCCGAGGTCCACGCGCGTGTCCCGCTCACGCCGCCGCCCCCTTCTCCCCGGCCCGGACGTCATCGACGTGCCGCCGCGCCTCGGAGAGCAGCACGAACACCCCCAGTATCGTACCCAGGAACGTCGTGAGCAGCCGCCAGCCCACGACCCACAGTACCGTCACCTCGGCGAGGAGCACTCGATTCATCAGCAACCCCGTCGAGGCCTCGGCGACGCCCGAGGCGCCCGGTGTGGGCGAGAAGTAGAGGACGATGTGTTGCAGAAGCTGGAGTCCGACGAAGGAGAGGTCGACCGGCCCCTGGAGCGCGACGGCGAGGACGTAGCCCATGAGGTATTTGTTGAAGTAGAGCAGCGCGGTTGCGAGGCACACCCACGCGAGCGTCCCTTTGCCGCGCGAGGCGACCGCCCGCAGCCCGGCGACCAGCCGCTCGACCTCCCGGCTCAGCACCTGCCGGCCCGCCGCCGCCCAGCGCCGGCCCCGCGTTCTCCGTCTCGATACCCAGTTGAGGAAGCGTCGGATTAGCCGAACGGTGCGCCGCCGGGCGGCGACGGCCGAGATGAGCAGGCCCGCGAGCGCCGTGACGGCCGCAACCGTGACGGCGAGCGCGATCAGGACGCCGCGCGACAAGGCCTCGCCCGGCAGGAGCGCCAGCGCGACGAAGCCGCCGAGCGCGAAGAAGAGCAGCGTGGCGACGAACGTCAGCAGTGAGGCGAGAATCGCCTCGGACAACCGCGCCCCGCGGCGGCACAACACGTAGAGCTGCGCCGCGCCGCCGCCCGTCTGCGCCGGCGTGATCGCGCCCAGCAGCATGTTCGCCCAGTTCGCCCGCATGCAGTGCCAGAGCGAGACGCGCGAAAAGACGCGGCCGTCGAGGAGCAGGCGATATCGGAGGCCCCCCAGCGTGAAATCCAATGCGAGCAGGGCGAGCAGGGCCACGGCGAATCCCGGCGTGATGCGGACGAGGATGCTGTCGAGTTCCGCGGGAGGGCGCCACCGGATGAGCGCCACGAGCCCCAGCGCGGTGAGCCCGCCAAAGGCGAGCGCGCCGACGGCGAGCTTGCTTCGCGCGGGGATGGGGGAACTCGGTTGGGGACTCGCCACTCGTCCTTCTTCCTTGGACCGGGGCCGAAAAGAACCGTTACGCCTCGCGGGGGGTGGTGAGATTCAACGCACCCGCGCGGATCGTGCCGCGCGTGGGATCGGGAGCCGCGCGTGGGATCGGGAGCCGTGCGGGCCGGGTCGGCGAGGCTGAGCGCGCTACATGCCGGCGTTGGCGATGGACTCGCGGACCTTCTCGACGGTGAGCGCGGTCCGGTAGGCCCGCAGCTTGAGGCCGATCTTGATCGTCTCCTCCTTCGGGGCGATCGGGACGCCGTTGATCTTCGCGAGCCCCGCCTTCACGCGCTGCTCGTAGCGGACCACTGTGGGGTCGACCGTCATCATCAGGCTCGTGATGCCGAAGCTGTCGTGGATGCCGTCGTTCTCCGTCTCCACGATCCCCAGCTCGGACTCGAGGAATTCCCCGCCTCCGTAACGGTAGTACTCGGGGATGTGATGGGCGTGGGCGTCGTCCCAGCGCTCGTTGAGCCTTGCCGCGACGTTCGCCATCCCCTGCACGTTTCCGCCGCTGTCGCCGATGAAGACGATGTGCTCGAAACCGTGCGCCCGGAGGCTGGAGGCGACGTCATCCAGCACCGCCTCGAAGGTCTCTTGGCGGAGCGAGATCGTGCCGGGGTAGCGCATGTGGCCCGAGGGTGCGTCGATGTTCCCCTCGGGAACGAGCTTCACAATCGGCGCGCAGAGCGCCTTGCCCAGCTCCCGGGCGATGGCCTCGCACGTCCCCTGCAGCACGTAGTTGTGCTTGCCCGTGGCGACGTACGGCCCGTTCTGCTCGATCCCGCCCGTGGAGATGATCGCGATGTCGTAGCCGTCTGCCATCATGTCGCGGACTTCCATCCACGTGAGTTCCTCGATCCAGATCGAGTCGAACCTCTCGATCGGGCGCTCCGACACGAGTTCGGCGTCGATCCGGGCCTCGTACTCCGCCATGAGACGGGCCCGCTCCTCCGGCGTCATCTCCGGGTTCTGCCCCATGACTCCGCCGGGGACCGCGAGGGGGATCGCCACCAAGGTGGCCAGGATGGTCAAGATCGAACGGGTGCGCCTCATCGTCGCCCTCCCCTTTCCTATGCGCCGGATTCCAGCACGGCGACTCCGATTCACACGACCGGTCGGCCCCGGCCCGCGCGGCGGAACCTCGTGCCCTCATCGAAGATCGTCAACGCCCTCGCGCAAGGCTATCTCGGTGGACCTGTCGGCCCGCCGGCTACAGGTCGGCGTCGCGGCTGGCCCGCCGACACCGGCCCCGGATGCCTGGGGCTTCATGCCGGAGCGTCCTTGGCCGAACAGTGGCTTGCTCCGAGGATCAAGTCGAAGGCGCCGAGGGGAGTGACAAGGCGGTCCGCCAGCGCGTTGGCAAGCGTCGATGGGGTGAAGTCGCGCTCCGAGCGGGCCTCGGACGCGATGCGGGGGACTTCCAAGACGCGGACTCGCCGTCCGGAGACGTGGAAGATCTGGTCGCGGGCCGGGCAGTCGGCCTCCGCGAGCCACGCCGCAAGCGCGGCGATGTGCCCGGGCCCGTACGGGTCGTATCCGGTCTCGTCCGGCTCGCCCAGTTGGTCGGCGCCGGTCATCCCGGCAACCATGCGCGTCCGCGCCGAGGGCGAGATCACGTTCGAGCGGACGCCATACGCGGCTCCCTCGATGGAGAGAACCTTCGAGAGGCCGACGATGCCCATCTTTGCGGCCGCGTAGTTCGCCTGTCCGAAGTTGCCGCACAGCCCGGAGGAGGAGGTGGTGTGAATGACCGAGGCGGCGCGCGGGCGGGAGGCCTTCGCTTCGGCGCGCCACCAGGCCAGCGCGTGGCGGCTGGGGGCGGCGTGGCCCTTGAGATGGACGGCCACGACCGCGTCCCACTCGTCTTCCGACATGTTGAAGAAGGCGCGGTCGCGGAGGATGCCGGCGTTGTTCACGAGCACGTCGAGTCCGCCGAAGGAGTCGACCGCGAGGGCGATGAGGTCGCGGGCGGCGGTCCAGTCGGAAACGTCGTGATGGCTGGCCACGGCCTGGCCGCCGCCGGCCCGGATCTCGGCGCAGACGGATTCGGCCGGGCCGCCATCGGCGCCATCGCCGTGAACGCCCGTGCCGAGGTCGTTGACGACGACGCTCGCCCCGCCGGCCGCCAGTGCGAGCGCGTGGGCCCGGCCGATACCGCGGCCGGCGCCCGTCACAATCGCAACGCGCCCGGCGAGACGGCTCATGCCCAGAGGCCGTCGCGCGTGGCCGGCCGGGTCAGCCGTCGATCCGTTGGCAGGCGGCCGCGAGGCGTCGGAGGCCCTCGGCCATCTCGTCTTCGGTGATCAGGAGCGACGGCCCGATGCGGATCACATGCCCGTTCAGCCCGCCCCGCCCGATGAGCAGGCGCTGCTCGCGGGCCGCCTCGAGCAGCGCCCCGGCACGTCCGCCGTCCGGTGCCCTCCCGGCGCGGTGCTCGACCATCTCGATGCCCTGCATCAACCCCATTCCGCGCACCTCGCCGATCCAGTCGTGCGCGCTCCTCAGCGCCTCGAGTCCGGCGCGAAGCTGCGCCCCCCGCTCGGCGGCGCGGGCCGGCACGTTCTCGCCCCTCATCACGCCCAGCGTGGCGACCATCGCCGCCATCGAGATCGAGTTGCCCCCGTACGTCGAGATCGAAGGCCCCTGCCACGCCTCGGCGATCTCCGGCCGCGTCACGGTCGCCCCCACCGGGAATCCGTTCGCGATCCCCTTGGCCATCACCATGATGTCCGGCTCGACGCCCCAGTGTTCGATCCCGAACCAGCGGTTCCCGGTCCGGCCGAAGCCGGCCTGTACCTCGTCGATGACGAACAGGCCCCCGTAGCTCCGGATGACCTCCGCCGCCCTCCGGAAGTAGTCGGGGGGCGGCACGATGACGCCCGCCACGCCCTGGATGGTCTCGGCGAAGAAGGCGGCCGGCTTCCCGCCCGTCGTCGTCTCGATGACTTCCACGAGGTCGTCGATGAAGAAATCCGTCGCCTCGGGGCCGGTGCCGACCGGAGAGCGGTAGAGGTAGGGCGACCGCGCGTGGACGACCCCGTCGACGCCTCCGCCGGGGAGACGCCAGGCGCCCTGAGCCGTCATGTGACTCGTGAGCGTGCTCCTGCCGGAGTAGGAGAGCCGCAGCGCCACGATCTCGTGACGGCCCGTGTACAGACGCGCCGTCGCGACCGCGGATTCGACCGCCTCCGTGCCGCTGTTCGTGAAGCAGGTCGTGCGGAGGGCCCCCGGCGTGATCTCCGCCAGCGAGCGGGCGGCCTCGATCTGGCCTTTGGTCACGTAGAGAGCCGAGGTGTGCCCTAGCCGCTCCATCTGCGCGCGCGCCGCCTCGACGACCGTCGGGTTGCAGTGCCCGACCGATGTCGTGAGGATGCCCGCGAACAGATCCAGGTATTCGTTGCCGTCCACGTCCGTGAGCCACACGCCCTCGCCCCGGGCGAGCGCGAGGGGCTCTCCGTAGTAGGGACGGACCCATGGATAGAGGTAGTCGCTCTGGGCCGCGGTCAGCGTGCGCGTCCGGGATTCCGCCGTTGGCGCGGCGCCGGCGGCGCGCGTCGAGGACGTCTGCGGGGCAGTCTGTACGTTGCTCACAAGTGTCTCCTCGTGTTGGCAGCCCGCGGAAAAGCCCCGCCAGGCGTCAATCCCAGCGGTAGAAGCCGCGTCCGCTCTTCCGGCCGAGACGACCCCCCGCCACCATCCGTTCGAGCAGGGCGGGGGGTTCGAACACCGGCGACTCCAGCGCCCCGTGCAGGTAGCGGGCGATGTCGAGCCGGACGTCGAGTCCGACGAGGTCTCCCAGCTTCAGCGGTCCCACGGGATGCCGGTAGCCGAGCATCATCGCGGTGTCGATGTCCTCCGGGCTCGCCAGGCCCTCCTCCACCATGCGGATCGCCTCCAGTCCGAGCGCGAGCCCGAGGCGCGACGAGGCGAAGCCGGGCGAATCCGCGATGACGATCGGTGTCTTCCCGAGGCGTTCGGCGACCACGCGCGCCCTCGCGACGGTTTCGTCGGACGTCTCCGCCCCGCGCACGATCTCGACGAGCGCCATGATGTGGGCGGGGTTGAAGAAGTGCATCCCGATCACGCGGTCGGGCGACGGAAGCCCCTCGGCTAGGGCGGTGATGGAGAGGGAGGAGGTGTTCGTGGCGAGCAGCGCGTCGTCGGCGGCCGCCTCCCCGCACTTCGCGAGGATCTTCTGCTTGACATCGATCCTTTCGGGTACGGCTTCGATCGCGATCCCGACCCCGTCGGCCGCTTCGCCCAGATACCGGCTGTACGACAACCCCTCCAGCGCGCGGTCGCGCTCTTCGGGCGTGACCTTCCCCCGCTGGATCCCCTTGCGGAGGTTGGCTTCGATGCGCGCGCGCGCCGTCTCAAGCGCCTCGGGCATGACGTCGAACAGACGCGTGTCGTAGCCCGACATCGCCGCGACTTGGGCGATCCCGTGTCCCATCGTGCCGGCCCCGAGCACGGCCAGCGACGAACGAGCCGTCATTCGATCCAGTCCTCCGGGTTCGTTTCCGGTTCGGGGCGGAGCGAGTATCGGCGCACGACCTCGATGGCCTCGAAGCCGAGGTCGTCGGC
This sequence comes from Candidatus Palauibacter poriticola, assembly GCA_012270965.1. GTDB lineage: Bacteria > Gemmatimonadota > Gemmatimonadetes > Palauibacterales > Palauibacteraceae > Palauibacter > Palauibacter poriticola. The sequence continues at coordinate 8,424 of JAAXHJ010000041.1, read as the reverse complement.
AAGCGCGTTCGCAATCAGGTTGTCCGCCCCGGTGAAGAGGCGCACCTCGTGGATGTCCCAGTCCGCCGCCCACTCGAAGGCGGCGCGCAGCAGGCGCCGCAGATTCCCCTTACGCCGCTCCTCCCGCCTCACGAACGGGGTCTGGATGCGCACGTAGCGGGGCGGGTCGAACAGGGGTTCGTTCTCTTCCACGAAACAAACGAGCATGCCGTCGAGGCCGCCGTCTTCCGCCTCCAACACGAAGACGACACTCGTGGCCTCCTCGATGTGGCGCCGGAACATGCCCGCGCGCGTCTTGATCGCGTCCCCGCGGAGGCGCCGGTAGGCGGGATTCAGGGCATGGACCCGCATGTACCGAGTCCACATCGCGACGAGTTCATCGATGTCGCCGATCCGGGCCGGCCGGACCGTCACCGTCTCAGACACGGGAACCTCCCTCCGTCGCCGCAGGGTCTTCGTCCTCGCCGCCGCCTCCGAAGCGGGGCGGGCGCTTCTCGACGAACGCCCGGACGCCCTCGAGCGCATCCGCGGACTCGAAGCAGGCCTTCTGCGCCGCCGCCTCGTAGTCGAGCATCTCCTCGAAGCTGGACGAGAGGGAGCGCCGCACCGCTTCCTTCGCGAGCCGGAGGGGCAGCGTCGGCTTGCGCGCCAGGCTGAGCGCCCACTCGCGCGCCAGCGGCATGAGTTCGTCGGCGGGCACGACGCGGTTGACGAGGCCGATCCGCTCGCACTCGGCGGCGGGAACCATCTCCGCGAAGAAGAAAAGCTCCGCCGCGCGCGCCGGACCCGCGAGGCGGGGTACGGCGTAGGTTCCGCCCCAGTCCGGGTGGAGCCCGATGCGGTTGAAGGTCTGGCCGATCGACGCCGTCTCGGAGGCGAGCCGCAGGTCGCACGCGAGGGCGAGGTTGGCGCCTCCCCCCGCCGCGGGCCCGTTCACGGCGGCGATCACGGGTTTGGGCATCTTCCGGATGGCCACCGCGACCCGGCGCCCCGCTTCGACAAGCGCGACGGCCTCGTCGATGGCCCGCGTTTCGATGAGGCGCGTGAGGTACTTGACGTCGGCTCCGGCGCAGAAGGCGCGCCCGGTTCCGGTGATGATGACCGCGCGCACGCCGCCGTCCGCGCCGAGCGTCTCGATCCCGCGGGCGATCTCGCTCCGCATCTCGCCGATAAAGGCGTTGAGCTTGGCCGGCCGGTTGAGCGTGAGCGTCCCCACCCCATCGGCGATCTCGACCAGGACGTAGGCCTCGCTCATGCGGAACCCGCCTCCGCCCGCGTCAGTGCCGCCTCCGTCATGCCGCCCCCCGTGCAGGCCCCCCCCCGTGCAGGCCCCCCCCGTCATGCCGCCTCCGCGCCGCGATGCACGAGCAGGGCGATCCCTTGGCCGACGCCGATGCACATCGCGACGAGCCCATGGGAGGCGCCCCTCCGGCGCATCTCGTGGACGAGCGTCGTGAAAATCTTGGCACCGGTGCAGCCGAGGGGATGGCCGAGCGCGATCGCGCCCCCGTTCACGTTCACGCGGTCCGGATCCAGGCCAAGCTCGGCGATGCAGGGCAGGGCCTGCGCGGCGAACGCCTCGTTGAGTTCAATGAGATCGAGGTCATCGACCGAAAGGCCCGCTCTTTGCAGCGCCTTGCGGGTGGCGGGCACGGGTCCGATCCCCATCCGCTGCGGCTCCACGCCGGCGACCGCGGCCGCCCCCACTCGGGCCATGGGCCGGAGGCCGAGTTCGTCCGCGGCCGCCCGGCTCGCGATGAGGACGGCGGCCGCCCCGTCGTTGATGCCGGACGCGTTTCCCGCCGTCACGGTGCCGTCCGCCCGGAAGGCGGCGCGCAGGCGGGCGAGCTGTTCGAGGGTCGTGCCGGGACGCGGATGCTCATCGTCCCCCACCCGCAGCGGGTCGCCCTTCCGGCGCGGAACCTCGACCGGCACGATCTCGTCGGCGAAGCGGCCCGCCTCGATCGCGGCGGCGGCGCGGCGCTGGCTCTCCACCGCGAAGGCGTCCTGCTCCCCGCGTCCGACGCCGTGGTCCTCCGCCACGACCTCCGCGGTCTCGGCGAGGGGGATTGTCCACGGCTCGGGCATGGCCGGGTTGGCGAAGCGCCAGCCGACCGTCGTGTCCGCGACCGGCGGCGGTACGCGCGAGAAGGCCCGGTCCGTCTTGAGCATGACCCACGGCGCGCGGGACATGCTCTCGACCCCGCCCGCGATGAACACGTCGCCCTCGTCGGCCCGGATCGCGTGTGCCGCCGTGACGACCGCCTGCAGCCCCGACCCGCAGAGCCGGTTCACGGTCTGGCCCGCGACCTCGACGGGAAGTCCGGCTAGGAGCCCGGCCATCCGGGCCACGTTGCGGTTGTCCTCGCCGGCTTGGTTCGTACACCCGGCGATCACGTCCTCGACGCGGTCGGCCGGGACGCCGGTACGCTCCACAAGAGCGCGGATCGCGTGCGCCAGGAGGTCGTCGGCCCGGATCGACGATAGCGCCCCTCCCGCGCGTCCCACCGGTGTGCGGACGGCGTCGATGATGACCGGGGTGCGATCCCCATCGCTCATCGCGTTTCTCCCGTACGCGCCGTCTCGATCCCGTCCGCCCGCGTCGCTAGCTGCCCGCGAACCTGGGCGCCCGACGTTCGACGTAGGCCGCGAGGCCCTCGCGCGCGTCGTCGCCTTGGAAGAGGAGCTGCTGCAGCTCGCGCTCGATCGCGAGGCCCTCGGAGAAGGGCACCTCGACGCCGCTGCACACCGACCGCTTGATGCGGCCCACCGCGCGCGACGCCTTCTGGGGCGGCGTGAACTGCCGCGCGTACTCCATCACCTGCGCGTGAAATCCCTTGTCATCCCCCTCGAACACCTTGTTCACGAGTCCCAGCTCCAGCGCCTCCTCGAACCCGAACGTGCGTCCCTCCGCCATCAGCTCGATGGCCTTCGGCTTCCCGAGCAGCCGGCCGAGCCGCTGCGTCCCGCCGGTCCCCGGGAGGACCCCGAGGTTCACCTCCGGGAGCCCGATCTTCCCCGCGTCCTTGCGGGCGATCCGGATGTCGCAGGCGAGCGCGATCTCGAGTCCACCCCCGACGGTGTGCCCGTTGAGGGCGCCGATCACGAGCTTCGGCGTGTGCTCGAGGCGGGTCAGCGTCTCGTTCGCGTGCAGGCAGAAGAAGTACTTGAAGTAGGGGTCCGAGGTCTGGAGCATCTTGATGTTCGCCCCGGCGGAGAAGAACCTGTCTCCCTCGCCCCGGATGACGATCACGTGGACGTTCTCGTCGAAGCGCGCGCGCAGGATCGCATCGTCCAGGTCGCGCATCATCTCGTAGGTGTATGTATTCGCGGGCGGGTCGTCGATCGTGAACACCGCGACGCCGTCCTCGGCCGCATATCGAATCAGCGTGTCAGCCATGAATCCCTTCCTCTTGAGAACCTTACGGAACCCGGGGCCGTCGCCGGCGTCCGGTGGAGGGGCAAACTATCCCCGCTCCCACCCGACGGACAGTGAGTTATCGCGTCTCGCCTCCGCCGCCGGAAGCGCAACGCGGGGATGGCCCGGGGTGTCGTGAGCACAGCGTCTACGAGGCTGTCCGCGCCGCGCCTCGCGCCCCCGGCCGACCCGGTCCGGGCATGGTCCGAGTAGGGAGGAGTTACGGCTTGAAGCACGGGATGACCGCCGCAGCCGCATGCTGAGACGTACCGGACTCGGCGTCCTGTTCGGGACGGTGATGGTGGACATGATCGGCTTCGGCATCGTGCTCCCGCTGCTCCCATTCTACGCCGAGGAACTCGGGGCCTCACCGCGCTGGGTGACGGCGATCATCGCCTCGTTCTCGGTCACGCAACTCCTGTCCGCGCCGATCTGGGGGAGGTTCTCCGACCGCGTGGGACGCCGGCGCCTCCTCCTCATCGGGCTTCTGGCGTCGGCCCTCTCGTACCTCCTGTTCGCGCTCGCGGACAACCTGTGGCTCCTCCTCATCTCCCGCGCGACGGCGGGCGCGGCGGGCGGGACGCTCGGGATCGCGCAGGCCTACGTCGCCGACTCCACGGAGGGCGAGGAACGGGCCCGGGGGCTCGGCTTCATCGGGGCTGCGTCGGGCCTCGGGATCATGCTCGGACCGGCGATCGGCGGCTTCTTCAGCCGCTTCGGGTTGGGGGTGCCGGGCTACGTCGCCGGCGGGCTGTGCCTGCTGAATCTGATGGCGGCGATGGTCCTGCTGCCGGAGTCGCGGCACTTCCGCTCCGGCCGGGCCGACGCGTCGAAGGGGGAGGCCGCGACCGTCCGCCTCTGGCTGGACTCTCTGACGCGGTTCCCGCTGTGGTTGCTCCTCGCCGTGTATTTCTTGACGCTCGCCTGCTTCACCTCGATGACATCGGTGCTTGCCCTCTACACCGAGCGCGTGTTCGCGATGACGGCGGCGGACATGGGCCTCGTGTTCACGCTCGCGGGAGGCGTCACGGTGATCGTCCGCGGCGGGCTCGTGGGGCGGATCGTGAAGCGGTTCGGCGAACCGAACACGGTGCGCGCGGGGTGCGCGCTGCTCGCCCTGGGCGTCGGCGCCATCCCGTTCCTCGCCGACCGCTGGCAACTCTGGATCCTCGTGCCGAGTTGGGCGGCGGCGACGGGGCTGATCTTCCCCTCGCTCCACGCGCTGATCTCCCGAAACACGGACGAGCACTCGCAGGGGTCCGTGCTCGGCGGAAGCCAGGTGGCCGGGGGCCTGGGCCGCGTGATGGCGCCGCTGGCGGCGGGGTGGCTGTTCGAACTGTACTCGATCGAGAGTCCGTTCATCGTCGGGGCCGCGGCATCCGCCATCGCCCTCTGGCTGGCGCTCCGGATCCCGGCGCCGCGCGATCCCAAGGCGGAGGAGAAGCTGGATCCCACCGATCGCTGGACGGGTCCGGTCGCCGCTCACGAACCGCGCAACCAGCCGGACGCCAGGGCGCCGTGATCGCGGACGTCGTGAACCGTCGTGAACCGGCGGGCGTCGTGAACCGGTGGGCGTTGTGATCCCTCCGCAGCCCCCCCGCGCCGCCGTCGAGTTCGGAGAGAAGGACCGATTCGCCGAACAGGCGCAGTTCGTGTCGCTGCGCTGGGGCGAGGTGTCGGCGCTGTTCGTCCGACCGCCGGAGCCGAGCGCCATGCTCGCCTTCGCGCACGGGGCTGGGGCGGGGATCGAGCACCCGTTCATGTCGGACATGGCGCAGCGGCTGGCGGGGCGGGGGATCGCGTCGTTTCGCTACCACTTCCCCTACATGGAGGCGCGGGCGCTCTCCGGGCGCCGCCGCCCCCCCGACCGGCCGCCGGTCCTCGTGGAAACGGTACGGGCCGCGGTCGCCAAGGCCGGTCGGCTGGCGGACGGGCTTCCGCTGCTGGCGGGCGGCAAGTCGATGGGCGGACGCATGACGTCGACGGCCGCCTCGGAGGCGCCGCTGCCGGGTGTGCGCGGCCTCGTCTTCTTTGGGTTCCCGCTCCATGCGCCCGGCCGTCCGGAGCGCGCCGCCGAGCGGGCGGCCCACCTGAGCGGCGTCGCCTTGCCGATGCTCTTCCTCCAAGGAACGCGAGACGCCCTCGCCCGCCTCGACCTCATCGAGGACACGTGCGCCTCGCTCGGTCCGCTCGCCACCCTGCACCGGCTCGACGGCGCGGACCATTCCTTCCGCGTGCTCAAACGCAGCGGCCGCACGAACGAGGAGGCGGCGGACGATGCCGCCGACCGGGTTTCCGCCTGGACGACGCGCCTCTACACGTCCGCCTGACGTTCGCGCGGGCTGTATTTCATGGAACGCCCGTGTCGTGCGGCAGGGTCCCATCCCGAGAAGCCGGCCCTTGCGAGGAAGCTCCGCCAGCGCATGCGCGCGGTCATGGAGTGGTCCGTGGCCATGGGTCTCATCTGGCACCTGCTGAAGTCCTGCGGGGTCGAGGTCGTACCGCACGGGTTCCGGTCGAGCTTACGGGACTGGGCGGCGGAGGAGACGGACCATCCGCGCGAGGTGGCCGAGGCGGCGCTCGCGCACAAGGTCCGCAATCAGGTGGAGGCTGCGTACCGGCGCACGGACCTGTTCGAGCGGCGGCGAAGGCTCATGGATAACTGGGCGGCCTATCTCGCCGGTTGAGGGCTGCTGACGCACCTTCCGCCGATCCGCTGCGCCGCTCCGCGGCGCGCGGTCGAACCGCACCGACACGGTGCGCAGTGTGCCCATCATGATGCTCGGGCAATTCATCGACCGTTCTTCGAACTTCATGAACGGTATGATCTCCATGCGGCCGGCGCGTTCGCGCATCTCGGTTCGACCGGGGGACAGCCGGCAGCCCCAATAGGTCTCCACCGAGACCGGGAACCGCTCTCCCACCCGGACCGTATCGGGCACATGCACGGTTACGGTGTCCTCATGGAAGCCCGTCGCGATCGCCGCGATCACTTCGTCCGGGACATGGAACGACGGACCGTCACCGAACAGGCCGCTGCAGCCGGCCATGAGACCGGCTGCAGCGGCCGCACGCAACAGGCGCATCATGGCTGCCCCCCATCTTCCGCGAACACCGCCGTCCATATCCCGTATGGCATGTGGAACGCCAGATGTTCTTCGCCCTCGGTGTCCATCGCACCCGGATCTTCCTCGATGTTGGCAATCGGGGAGTAGTACGAGATGAAGTCAAAGTGCCCGATGGGGAGCACGACACCCTCAATGTGACCGATGTGGAGACCGAAGAAACTCCCGTCGCTCGCGAACACCGGCGCTCCGCTGTCACCACCTTCGGAATGATAGGTCGCAGCCGATTGGCACCGGAGCGTATAGCCTCGATCCCGGTTGGGCCAATCCGCCAGATCGAGGCAATCGTACACCACGATCCCGCGCGACCGACCGGAGGCGAATCCAACCTTGATGACGCTCTGACCGGAGACAGGCCAGTTCGGTTCGGATTCCCCACCCTCGCCGGTCATCACGTACACGCTGTCGCCGTTCTCGTGGTTGTGATGCGTCGACTTGTCGCCGTCATCCTCGTATGCGGAAACCGTGGTCGCGACCCGGCCCTGCCGGAACCGGTCATCGGAACCGGACTGACCGAACAGCGCAGCATCGGCCCACCGGCAATCGCCACCGTCGTAGCTGCACGTTGACGACGGATCCGCGACCTCGTATCCCAACCGATCCGATGCAAGAGTCCGGGCTTGGTAGAGCGGGAGACTCGTGTCCAGGCTGGCGAAATCTCCGTACTCGCCATCGTCGGTCCACGGGCAATGGGACGCGGTGACGTACCGCTCCGCGCCACCCACCGTGACGCCAAGCAGGAGGCTGCAGCGGTCTTCATCGTCACGACCGTTACGAACCATGATGCCGCCGAGCGTCGTAACGAATCGTTCGGACAAGAGATGCTCGTCGTCTCGCGCGGTTTCCACGGGACCGCCATGCGATGGCGATATGCGGCCGACAACCGCCGTGTGGATTGCCGGAGAGGGGATCCCCGCGTTCGTGGCGAACGTCGGTACCCCCGCCACGTCCGACGCGGTCACCACGCCGACCAGAATCTTGTTGCTCGCCTGGTCAACATCGATGAACGTCACACCGTCCATCTGGAGCAGCGGGTCGGCGACGCTCTCCTTCCAACCGAACAGTTGTCCGAACGAGCAGGTCACTTGTTCATAGCGCCGCTGACCACCTGACTGCGCCAGCTTGATGTCCACCTCGTTCCTCGTCACGGTCTCTACCACGGCGCTCTTCGACAGGTCCGTCAGCCCGATCACGACGTCACCGCCTCGGTTTATCCAGTAGCCGCCGAATTCCGGTACGGTCGTGGTGATCTGGAAGAACCGCCCGTCAATCCCCATGAGATCACTCTCGGTAGCATCCGCGGGAAGGGTGGTCTCACCGGGAGATGCGGTTAAAGCGGGTCGTGCGCCGCTTTCCGGCCCTTCCACGTAGGAGCAACCGGCCAGCACGACGGCCAACAGCAGCACCCCGATATAGGTAGAGTGGGGTATCCATGCCTGTCCTCCTTGAAGGTGTCTTACATCCTACGAAAAAGGCTGCCCGTGGCCTCTAACTGCGGAGGGAGGTCACGGGCTGGACGTGGGCACTCTGGTCACCGGGACGACGTTTCGCAGACGGTTTGCGTTGTGTCGCAGCATCACTCCGCCTCCCGTCCGGTTAGGGTCCGCATGCTGGCGTGGATGGCTTGCACCGGACGTTTCAGAACGTTCCGTGGCAATCGGGAGGGCAGCTACTTCGGCGCGCCAATGTCGGCGCCTCGGATCGTCCGCTCCTGGGGGAGAAAACATGAGCCGCTAGGCAACCGGCACGCCGACCGGCCCGCAATGAGAGGGAACCGCCTGCGTCGGATGCACGGCGGTCACGATCCCGACGCTCGTCGGGTTCACCCTCACCCAAGCTCCTGCCCGCGGGCTCGCCACCTCCGCCGCCTTGATCGTGTGG
>JAAXHJ010000095.1 GCA_012270965.1 Candidatus Palauibacter poriticola | reverse complement strand
CCGAGGTGGACCACGCCACCGGCGCGTCGCCCACCACCCGTCCGAACTGGTCCCGGACCTCCGCCGCGAGGCGCACGGTGTCGCCGACCGCGTCGAGGCCGGCGCTGTCGGGCGTCGCGGCCACCGCGAAGGGACGGGGAACCTCCACCACCACCTCCGACGTGCCCGCGGCGGCTCCGGCCGTCGCGGAAACGGTCGCGCCACCCGCGCCCACGCCCCGCACCAGGCCCGCGGAGTCCACCGCGGCCACGGCCGGCGCTCCGCTGGACCACGTGAAGGCCGCATCCGCGATCGGGTGTCCGTTCGCGTCCAGAGCCTCCGCCGTCAGGCGCAGCGTGTCGCCCGTCGCGATCGTGGCCAAGTTCGGAGAGACCGTGGCCGAGGCGGGCGCCTGGCGCACCACGACGACGGCGCTTCCCGAGGCCCGGCCGGCCCTCGCGGTCACCTCCGCCCGCCCGTTGCCCGTTGCCGTGACGAGACCCGCGCCGTCCACCGTCGCCACCGAGCCGTCCGAGGTGGACCACGCCACCGGCGCGCCGCCCACCACCCGTCCGAACTGGTCCCGGATCTCCACCGCGAGGCGCACGGTGTCGCCGACCGCGTCGAGGCCGGCGCTGTCGGGCGCCACGGTCACCAGGGCCGGACGGGACGGCTCGGGAGGGGACGGCTCGGGCGTCAGGGCGGAGTCTCCGCACGCGATCAGGCTCGCGGCGGCGATACCCGCCACGCCAACGGCGACGAGGACGCGCCGGCTCCACTGGTGCAAAGCAGAGAGCCGCTCGACGATCAAACCACGCGTGTACCTTCGCAGGCACCGACCTCCCGCGTCTTCGGGTGCGTCCAGCTCCTCCGGCGAAGCATGATCGTCCGAGTCTGTCCAGCCGAGTTGAAGGCTGCGGTGGCTCCCGGGCAGCGCTCATTCATACATACGCGGCGTCCTGCTCTTCCGCTACGGCGATGCTCGCGTTTGACCCGGTCTTCGCCCCCTTCGTAAGCTTCCGCGAAGCGTGTCCTCTCGGAAGGAGCCAAGCAATGTCGCGTGCCACGCGGACCCGCCCCGTCGCCGGACGCTGTTCCGTGCTGTTCGCCCTGCTGCTTTCGGCGACGGGTCTCGCGGGGCAGAACGGCGAGGCCGTGTCCGCGGCCCGCTACCTCGCGCCCGCCTCCGTAGGCGGCGAGCCGGCCGAGGTCACCTTCAGCCGGGACATCGCGCCGATCCTGCGGCGGGCCTGCGTCCGCTGCCACCGCGGCAACGGCGTCGCCCCGATGCCGCTCGTCACGTACGAAGACGTCCGGCCCTACGCGAGCATGATCGCCCGCCGGATCCAGATTCGGGACCGGGCCGGTGCCATGCCCCCGTGGTACGTCGAGAAGGACATCGGCATCCAGCACTTCAAGGACGACATGTCGCTGGACGAGTGGGAGATCGAGACGTTCGACGCTTGGCGGCGGGCGGGCGCCCCCGAGGGCGACGCCGCCGACCTTCCGCCCCCGCTGGAGTTCGACGACGATGTCGTATGGGCCGCCGGCGAGCCGGACCTGATCGTGAAACTCCCCGAGGTGGTGGTGAAGGGCGACGCGCCCGACTGGTGGGGGGACATCGAGAGCGTGCCCACGGGTCTCGCCGAGGACCGCTACGTGAAGTCCGTCGAGATCCGCGAGGTGAACGACGTGCCGCAGCGGCGCGACGGCGAACACGGCGGGCGCCACACGGTCGGCGGCCGCTTCGTCGTACACCACATGATCTGGAGCACGCGCGTGCTCGAGGGCCAGGACACGGGCCCCGGCGCGAACCGCGCCGCCACGGATACCGGGTGGCCGGTGCACGAGGTCGGCCGCGAACCCGACCTCTTCGACGAGGACGCGGGCCGCCTGCTCAGGGCGGGCTCCTCGGTCGTGTCGAACTCCGTCCACCTCCATTCCAACGGCCGTGACACGCGCGCCCACCTGGAAATCGGCTTCCGCTTCCATCCGAAGGACTACACGCCGAAATACAGGCGGACCGTCTTCGGGCTCGGGAACGGAAGCGACATCGACATCCGGCCAGGCGCGGCGGGGCAGGAACTTCACGCGTACAAGGTGCTGAACCAGCACACGAAGATTGTGACCTTCGAGCCGCACCTGCACGCGCCCGGCATGCGCATGTGCCTCGAGGCGATCTGGGGGTTCAACGTCGAGACGCTGAACTGCGTCGGCTACGACCACAACTGGGTCCGCGGATACACCTACGCGCAGGACCACCAGCCACTCCTGCCGAAGGGGACGGTGCTCCACATCATCGGCTACATGGACACCTCCGAGGCGAACCGGAACGTGCCGGACACGCGCAACTGGCAGGGCTCGGGAAACCGTTCGGTCGCGAACATGTTCATCGACCTCGGCATGCGCGTGGCGATGTCGGATGAGCAGTTCGTGGAGGAGATGGCGATGCGCCGGCACCGGCTCGCGCTCGGCCCCAACGACCATGTCGTCGGCTGTCCGCTGTGCATGGTCATCCCCGCCAACGGCGACATGAGCTATTTTGCGGACGCCGAGTGGGCGCGGCCCTCCGCCGCCGCCGAGGCCGAATCTTCCGGCACCGGCGAGCCGGGCTCCGGGGACGGCCGCGACCCCGGCGGGCGCCGGGACAGATAGTCGTGTCCGAACCAAGTTCCACCGCGGGTTCCATGTCCCGGGTCGCGTGGCCCGGGGCGTCGGCCGTGCCGCTTCTGGCGCTGATCCTCGCCGCCGCCTTCCCCGCCGCCTTCCCCGTCGGCTCGGACGCCCAGACCTATACGCGGGGCCAGAATGTGGCTCCGGCGTTCGAGGGTTGGGAACGGAACGAGGACGGGTCGTTCAGCTTCCTGTTCGGATACATGAACCGGAACTGGCTCGAGGAGATTGACGTCCCCGTGGGTGAGGACAACATGTTCTCGCCGGGACCCGCCGACCGGGGGCAGCCGACCCATTTCCTCCCGCGCCGCAACCGCTTCGTGTTCAAGGTTCGCGTCCCCGCCGACTGGGGCGACAGGGAACTCGTGTGGACGCTCACGAGCCACGGAGTCACCGAGAAGGCGTACGCCTCCCTGCGTTCCGACTACATCGTCGACAACACGGTGATCATGTCCGAGACGGGCGCGCTCGGCGCCGGTTCCAGCAACGCCGAGATGCGGGCCAACGAACCGCCGCGGATCACCCTCGAGGGTGAGCGTGCGCGCGAGGCGATCATCGGCCAGCCGGTCACGGTGAGCGTCCTCGTGGAGGACGATGGCCTGCTGCGGGCGTTTCGCCCGGGGCCGCCGGATCCCCCCGAGACGGCGGAGGACTCCGCGCGCGTCGATTCGGTCGCGAACGCCTTCCCGAGCTTCAGCGGCCGTCAGCTCCGGCCCCCGTCGCGCGTGACCGTACAGAAGGTGAACGGCCTCTCCATGTCCTGGTTCGTCTATCGCGGCGCAGGGCAGGTGAGGTTCGACCCGCCGCAGGTGAAGGTGTGGGAGGACACGCGCACGGGCGCGAATTCGCCGTGGGCGCCGCTCTGGCGCCCCCCCGGCCTCCCGGAAGACGGCCGGTGGACGGTGACGGTGACCTTCATCGAGCCCGGCACCTACATCCTCCGCGGCCGCGCCGACGACGGCGGACTGTTCGCCGACGAGGAAATCACCGTGGTGGTGCGCCCCGCCACCAGCTGATGAATCGAGCCGGGTCGGCGTTGGCCAAGCCTATTGGCGCGCTCGCTCTTGGAGCCACCCGTGCACTCGCCTCACCGGAGAGTTCCTTGGCGCCTTCGGTCGGCACGGCGAGGGTCCGGGCGAATTGGGCAATGTCAAGGCGGTTGGGGTCGCGGCCGGCCGTGCCGTCGTGCTGGACCAAGGGAACGGCAGATTCCTCGTGTTCGACCGCGAGGCGCGCGAGCTGATGACCGAGACCCGGCTGATGGGACGGGACCCGAAGGCCGGATCTGCCGGTTGGATGGATCACCGGTTGAGGTTTTCGTGTTCGCGGAGTTGAGTCACGTGTTGGCGGAATGGCGCGAAGTCTTCGCCGAGAACGTACGGCGCCGCATGGGGTGCGCTTGCATCGGCTGACGTCGGACGCATTGCTGCGGGGAAGCGGTACGTGACAAACCTTGGTACGGCGGGAGAAGGTTCGTTCTTCGTGGCGGTCGCGCCGGAGAACCTTGACGCTACCCCCATCGAGATATGGGTTCTCGACAGCTGCGGCCGAGTCGAGCGACGGTACGCGTTCGACCGGCCGTGGGTTGGTGGCCTGACCGCCTCGTTTACACGCATTCTCGCGGCAAGGCTGGAAGACGAATACGGGATCCACGAGTACCAGGTCCCCCGACCTCCCGTCCCGGGGCGGTTCTCGGGGCTGCCCCTGCGAGATACGTGGCGTCGCAGCGCGGCTATTCCGAGCCTCGTCCGTACTCCGCGGCTTCGAGCCCTTGGAACACGTGGACGGCCGCGCCGACGATGAAGCACATGAAATCGAGGGGCTCGCCGTCCGCGAACCAACGGGTTCCCGTGTACGCGGCCAAGGCGGCGTTGGCTAGGGAGACGCCCGTCGCGCGGATTCGACCCTGAAGGAGTTGGCCGAGCCCCGGGGTGAGGAGGCTCGCGATTCCCGCGGCGCGCGGCTGGAGCTTCATGCGGATCAGGCGCGCTTGCGCCAATAGCGGGCGAGGCCCCACCACGAGTCGCCCGCGCCGAAGGCGTTGACGTAGGTGTCCACCGGCTCCGCCGGCATGCGCCCGCGCAGGTTCTCCTCCACCCACGCCGCGAAGGCCCTGGCCCGTGCGGGATCCGCCGACGTGTTCGGCTCCGCCGGATCCTCGTTCCCGAGCGACTCGCGCACGGTGCGGGCCCAGCGTGCGAGTTCGTCGCGGAGTTCCGCAAAGTGGGCGGCCGGATCCTCGACCGCTCCGAAGTGGGTCGGGATGATGCGCCCGGGATCCCACTCCATGACCCGTGCCATGCTCGCGTTCCACGCTTCGACGTCGATGTCCGGCACCGGCGTGACCGGGATCACGCCCCCCGGCGGGATGCGGATCCCGCCCACATCGCCCACCCACGCCGTCCCCCCGTCCTCCTCGAAATAGGCGACGTGGTGCTTCGCATGGCCGGGCGTGTAGGCGACGCGCAACGTGCGATCGCCGAGTTGTACGGCGTCCCCCTCGTCCACTTCCGTGACGGACTCCGCGGGCACCGGAAGGAACTCTCCCCAGAGCCCCTCCATCTGCTCGCCGTAGATTCGGCCGGCGGAGGCGAGGAGGCGCTCGGGCCGGATCATGTGGATCGCCCCCACGGGGTGAACGTAAACCCGCCCCTCGGGCACCCGGCTAACGATCGTCCCGGCGGCCGTGGCGTGATCGAGGTGGATGTGCGTGAGCAGGACGGCGCGCACGTCGGCGAGGCCGAATCCGGCCTCCCGGAGTCCGGCCTCCAGCGCCGGGAGGCAGGTCGTGGGCCCCGGGTCGACGAGCGCGACTCCGTCCCCGGTCTCCAGGACGCCCGTCCCGATGGCGAGGTCGAAGCCTTGGAACTTCAGGTCGACGAGCGAGGTTCGCGCGTCGAGCGCGTGGATCGTCATCCGTTCTTCTCGAGACGGGCGGAACCGTCCGGAGTGGACGATTCATTGCCGGCGTCGGAGGGTCGCAGCTCGATCCACAGCCCGCCGGCGCTTCCGAGTACGATGTTGTCGGAGACGGACTCGGGTCCGCCGCGTACGGTCAGCGACACCACCGGCGCCGAGCCGGGGTCGGCCATCCACAGGCGTGCGTCGACCACGTACACCGTCCCGCCGCGGATGCCGACCGCGCGGCCATACAGGTGCTCCGGGTGGCGCGACGGGCCGCAGTCGCGGGCCCCGAAGGCGAGCAGGAACCGTGTGAGGCGCTCGGGATCCTCCACCATCACCCAAGCCGCCTGCAGACCCCGTGCTCCGTTCGGGTGTTCCGGCGGCGCGGCAGGCTCCGGCGGTGCGGTGGGCTCCGGCCGCGCGCGACCGGGGTCGACGAGGAACACCGCGTGCAGCGGATGGTCCGGCGGGAACGCCGCCCTTCGACCCGCGCCGGAACCGGCGGCCGCGAGATCGGTTTCCACATCCCAGGCGACGGCCAAAAGGTCATCCAGGCCGGCTCCATCGGTCCCGGAGAGAGCCAGATACGCCCCGCCCCCTCCATCGGCGATCAGCTCCGCATAGCGCCGCACCTCGGTGGCGTCCGCGTCCGGATCCACCAAGCCCCGAACGGTCCTGAGCTCGAGCCGGGTTCCGTCGCCGAAGCCGATCTCCGCCGTCTCAAGTCCGTGTGCGTCGCGCCGCCCTCCCCGGACGTGGAAGCCGAACTCGTCGGTGAGCCGCCTCGACAGGGCATCGAGGTCACCGACGGCGATGGGGACGTGGTCCAGACGGAGCGGGGAGTCCGGCTCCACGCACGCCGCCGGCGCTTCCTGCCCCAGGGCGCCCGACGCCGCCGCGGCCAGCACACAGGCGCTCACCGCGAGGACGCGCCACGCGGAGTCCACGACCTTGCGGTGTCCGCACCGTTCACGCGCTTCCGTTCTCATCCCTCGCCGTCGTCCATCGTTGCCTTCCGTCGTCCGTGGATGTCCGCGGTCGTCCATCGTTGCCTTCCGTGGCCCGTGCATCATGCGGAACAAGATGTCGCCGGGACGGCGAGGCCGATAGTTTGCCCGCTTCGCTCCCTTCGGCGAATCGCGCAAGCTTGGAGGCCTCATTCCCATCGACCGCCGAACCCACGCCACCGTCGCAGCGGGCACGATCACCTCTTCGCTCATGCGCGCGGCGAACCGCGCATGGCAGGAGTCCGATGTCACCGAGGAGGTGCGGGCCGTGATGAAGCACCAGTCCGCTCGCTGCCTGTGGCTGACCGGCTTGTCCGCTTCCGGCAAATCCACTGTCGCCAACCTGCTTGAAAGGCGCCTCGTAATCGAAGGCCGCCACACCTACCCGCTGGACGGCGACGACGTGCGCCACGGTCTCAGCCGGGATCTCGGCTTCACCGAGGCGGACCGCGTCGAGAACGTCCGCCGGGTGGCCGAGGTGGCCCGCCTCATGGTCGACGCCGGACTGGTGGTGATCGTGTCCTGCATCAGTCCGTTCCAATCGGGGCGCGACTTCGCCCGCAGCCTCTTCGAGCCGGGCGACTTCATGGAGATCTTCGTAGACGCGCCTCTCGAGGTCTGCGCCCGCCGCGACCCGAAGGGCCTCTACGCGCAGGCGCTGGAGGGCAAGCTCAGAAACTTCACGGGTGTGGACAGTCCATACGAGCGCCCCGAACGGCCGGATCTCCGCCTGGACACCGAGAAGCTGTCGCCGGAAGAGTGCGTCGACTTGGTGATGAGCAGGCTAATCCCGGATTCCCAGCGGTCATGGGGACGAGATGCCGCGCGGGGCGAGCGGTCGATAGCTTGTCCGCCATGAGACGCCCCGGGCCCGACGAATACGCCGACTACTACTCCCTATACATCGACCGCGTGCCGGACGGACGGCCGCTCGTCGATGTCCTCGGCGAGGCGCCCGACGCGCTCGACGCGCTTCTGGGGAACCTCCCGCTCGAGCGCGAGAACTTCGCGTACGAGACCGGGAAGTGGACGTGCCGTGAAGTCCTGGGTCATGTGATCGATGCCGAGCGGATCTTCTCCTACCGGGCGCTCCACATCGCCCGCGCGGACTCGGCGGAGCTGCCGGGGATGGATCAGGAGGAATGGGCCGCGGCCTCCAACGCAGCCGGCCGTCCCATCTCGGAACTGCTGCGTGAATTCCGGGGACTCCGTACCGCGAACGCGGTCTTCTTCGCCTCCCTCGACGAAGAGGCGTTCTCGCGACGAGGGGTCGCGAGCGGAGTCGAGTTCACCGTGCGGGCGCTCATCCATATCATCGTGGGACACGAACTCCACCATCGGGAGATGCTGCGGACACGCTACTTGGCGGGGGCCGCCGCGCCGCGGGCCGCCGCGCCGGGGACCGCCGCACCGGGGGCCGCCGCGCCGGGGACCGCCGCGCCTGGCCCCACGAATTGAGGAGGTGGGATCGAGATGACCGAGGTGACGCTCTTCTACCAGCGCCCTGGCTGAACGAGTTGCAAACGCACCCGTGCGGTGTTTGACGAGACCGGCGCGACGATCGCGGAGGAGCGATCCGCCACGAAAGCGCCGCTGACGGATGACGACGCGCGGGCGCTCCTGGCGGACGCCGAGCGGGTGGTCATCGCCAGGGGGAGGAGTCGGCGCGAACTGGATCCCGAGGGGACCGACCTCGACGCACTGAAGGGGCCGACGGGGAAATACCGCGCGCCGATCGTGATGGCGGGAGCCACGCTCCTGGTCGGCTTCAACGCCGAGGCGCTGGCCGAACTGTAGCAGGACGCGGCAAGACCCCGCGCCAGCGCCGCTCGAACGCAGCCGGGGCCTGCCACCGGGCAGCCGGAGCCCGGGATTCAGCGGTCGGTTGTTACCGTGAAGCCGAAGTCGCCTCGGATCGTGTGGCCGTCCTGCGCCATGGCTCTCCACATGACCTCGTAGTCGCCGTCCGCGAGCTTCTCGCCGACGTCGAGCACGACGACGCTCGGGTCGTCCTCGTTCGCGGTCGCCGGCTCGAGGTCGAGGGGCTCGCCCCCCTTGGGCAGGAGACGGACGGACGTCCCGGCCATCTGCGGAGCCTCCGAGAACCACAGCGTGACGGCCGGCGGGCTCACCGCCACCGTCTCATCCCGCTTCGGAGACGACTCCTCGAGGGCGAGGTGGGCGCACACGAAGACGCCCGCCGTCGCGCATGCGGCGGTCGCCCAGCGGACGGTCTCGTTTCGAATCCATCTGCCCATCTGCTTCGTCCCGATCATGCTACGCTTCCGAGTCGATCCGAGGCGTAGCGGCGGCGCATCCGCCGCTACCCCCCGAGGCCAGCCGCAAGATGCCGGCTACACCATCAGGATGCCACTCGTTCCGCGGACGCGGCAAACCGCTCGGAGCGGAGGGGCCGCTACCTTGACTCGTTTCGCCCCCGAACGCAGCTTGCTGCCTTGGTCCGGAGCCCTGTGGCGGCACCCGGAATACTCTGGCGGCATAGCCGTGAATCGGATTTCTCCTCAACAACCGCGGGATTCTCGCCGGTTCGGCGTTCTGGCCATCGTCCTCTTTCAGGCCGTGGCGTTCGCCGTGCTGCCGGCGGTGGATGCGGTGCTTGAAGCCGGAGCGGCGGGTGCCGTCGTACACGTCGAAGGGGAGCACGGCGAGCACGGCGACGCCGGGCACAGCCACCTGCTGTGCCAGTTGGCTCGCACGGTGTCGCTGGGGTCCCCCCCCCAGAATCCGCTTCATCTGTCGCCGGTAGCCGAAACCAGCCCCGAAACCCCGGCCGCGAACGCTTGGCAGCGCCGCCCGATCCTGCCCGGCGGGAGCGGTCCCCGAGCCCCTCCCCGAGCCTGAACCCGCTGCCGGGCCATCGTCCCGGAATCCCCCGACCGTCCCGTGGGAGGCGGTTCGCAGGTCTCCCGTAACAAACGTTACCCGCCGGAGCATTTCGGCGAGGCGCACGGCGCTCTTGGAGCAGGAGCGGTCGCCGGCGCGTCTCGAAGCAGGCTGTCCATGGTGATCAGGCGTCTGGCCGGTCTCGTGCCGGCCGTATTGGCAATGGCTGTTGGAGCCATCGACTCGTCCGCGCAGGTGGAGCGCGCGGGCGGGATCGAGGGCATCGTGCGCGATGCCGACTCCAACGAGCCTCTCGCCGGTGCCCTGGTCTCCATCGCCGCGTCCGGTGGCACGGCAATCTCGCATGGCGACGGCACATTCCACGTCCCGGTGCCGGGCGCGCGCGTCTACACGGTGCGGGTCGCACGCTTGGGTTACCGCACGGTGTCGCTGGAAATCGATGCGTCGCGGGAGGAGATCGTGGTGGTGGAGATGGAGGCGAATCCCATCTCCCTGCCGGATCTCGTGGTCACGGGATCCGTCGTGGCGCGCGCGGCGAACGAAGTGCTGCGTCCGGCCAGCGTATTCGCGGGGGAGGAACTGCAGCGTCGTCTGGCCGGAACCTTGGCGGAAGCTCTGTCGTCCGAGCCCGGACTGACGGTGAGCAGCATGGGACCAGGCTCGGCACACCCCGTGATCCGGGGCCTCAGCGGAGATCGCATCCTCATGCTCGAGGACGGGGAACGGGTTGGCGACGAGTTTGCGAGCGGCCCCGACCACGCCACGGCGATCGATCCTTCGTCGGCGCGCCGCGTCGAGGTGATCCGCGGGCCGGGTGCGATTCTGTACGGCAGCAACGCGCTGGGGGGCGTCATCAACGTCGTCCGCGACGACGTGCCCTCATCCGTGCCGCACCACCTGACGGGCGCGGTCACCCTGCAGGGACAGAGCGTGAGCAACGCGGCGAGCGGAAGCGTGCATCTCACCTATGGCCTGACCGACCACATTCCCGTTCGGCTGGAACTTTCGCGCCGCGGGAGCGGCGATCTGGAGACGCCGGTCGGACCGCTGCCGAATACCGGCACGGATACGCGGGAGATTTCCGGCGGCACCTCCTGGGTGGACGATTGGGGCCATGCGGGCGCGACCTTCCGCTACTACGGCAACGACTACGGCATCCCCGGAGGGTTCGTCGGAGGTCACGAGGCCGGGGTTCGCATCGAGATGCAGCGGACCGCGACGAGGCTGCGCAGCGTGCTGCGGCCTCGGGGGATCGTCGAGAGCGTCGAGGTCGATGCGGGACACACGTGGTACGAACACAGGGAGATCGAGCCCCCCGACATCCTGGGTACGCTCTATGAGCGCCGGACGGTGAGCGGCGAGATCCTCGCCCGCCACGGCGGCTGGGGCCTCTTCTCTTCGGGAGGCGTGGGAACGCGGGCTTCCCGGGAAGACTTCGGGTTCGGAGGCGCGCTCTTCACGCCGAACTCCACGCAGACGTCTTTCGCCGTATTCGCGCTGGAGGAGGTCGATCTGAATCCGATACGCTTGGAGGCGGGCCTGCGCTACGATTGGGTACGCATGCGGCCCGAGCGGGAGGAGCCCTCATCCGATATCGGCCACATCCGCGAGCGGTCGTTCGGTGCGGCATCCGGATCCCTGGGGGCTTTGGCACGGCTCACGCCGAGCTTTACGGTGGGTGCTTCCGTTGCCCGGGCCTTCCGCACTCCGAGCGTCAACGAACTCTTCTCGGAGGGTCCCCATCTGGCGGCCTACGCCTTCGAGGTGGGGAATCCGTCGCTCGAGACGGAGCGCGGGACGGGGATCGACCTCTTCGTCCGCTTCGCGGCAGACCGGCTGAACGCCGAGGTGACGTGGTTCCACAACGCCATCTCGGACTACGTCTTCCCGCTCGAGACGGGTGACCTGAGCCGCGTGCGGCTGCCGATCTTCCAGTTCCACGGGGAGGATGCGGTGCTCACCGGATTCGAGAGCGCGCTCGAGTGGGCGCCGGTCGGGGATCTAACGGTGGAGGCGGTGGCTTCATACGTCCAGGGGAGGGTCGAGGCGACGGACCAACCGCTTCCGCTGATCCCTCCGCTGCAGGGGCGCCTCGCCGTCGGCTACGCGCCTCGCAACTGGTTCGTGGAAGCGGAAACGCGGGTTGCGGCCCGCCAGGAGCGGACGGGGCCCTTCGAGAATCCCACCGACGGGTATGCCGTCTTCGATCTCTCCGCCGGGCTGAGGATCACGGTCATGGGGCGGCTGAACGTGATCACCGTGCGGGGAGAGAACCTTGGCAATGCGGTGTACAGAAACCATCTGTCGCGCGTGAAGGAGATCATGCCCGAAGCGGGAAGATCCATCAGCGTGGCCTATCGCGTCGTCTTCTAGAGCGAGCCATCCGGAGCGGAATGCGGATATGCTTCGTGACGGGAGCGACGAAAACATCAACACCACGAGGTGAAGAGAATGAGACATTTCCAGCCGAAACTGCCACTCGTCGTCCTGACCGCGGGACTGCTCGTCCTTGCCGCCTGCGGCGACGACGGCCCCATGGACCCCATGGACGACGACGATCACGCCGGTGAAGTCGAGGGCGTGACGCTGACGCTGAGCGGCCAGGTGATCGCGTCCTATGATGGACACGATGGAGCGTGGGACGGGGAACTGGAGGTCGAGCCGGGCGAGGAAACCGCCCACATCACCGTGCAGTTCACAGACCACGACGGGGTCGCGGTCGCACTCGGTAATGACTTCTACCTGCAGGTGGACGTCGCGAACGAGTCCATCGCCGAGTTCGAGCAGGACACCCCCGGTGAGTTCGGGGGACACCTGCACGGAGGGGCGGAGGGCGACACCGAGATCACCTTCAGCCTGATGCACGGCGCGGTCGGATCGGGACACGCGGACTTCGTCACCGCACCGCTTCACGTGCACGTGCACGAGCACTAACCGCCACGGACCGCTGGCAGCCACGGACCGCTTGGCAGCCGCGGGCCGCTGGCAGCCGCGGGCCGCTGGCTCGGCGACGGCTGGCACGGCTCAGCCGTTGGTCGCGGTCCCGCAAGCCCTCTCCGGGTTCATTTCCGGGGAGGGCTTGTTTTTGTTCGTGATGCGAGCGGCTGCGAGGCGGGTGGCTGCGAGGGGGGCGGGTCCGGCGCGGGGGCCTCCTCGCGGTCGCCGCTTTGCCGTCGCCGGCAAGATCGGAGCTTGACCGCCGAATTGGGCGCGGCCCATGTTCAGCGCCCGCGAGCCGCCGCCCGTCGGGCCGCGTCCAACCGTCGCTCCCCTCTTGAGAGGTTTCGATGAGCAGAGCGCGCTTCACATCCCATGCGCCGCCGTCCACGTTCCGCACCGTCCCCCTACTGCTCGCGCTCGGTGTGGCCGCCGCGGGCTGCGCGGAGGGTGGCGGGAGCGCGGCGAGCCACGCCGAGTGGAAGAACATCGCCGGCAACGACATGGGTCAGCGCTACTCGTCTCTCGACCAGATCAATCCCGAGAATTTTGAGAGTCTCGAGGTCGCCTGGGTCTGGGACGGGTCGGACTACCCGGCCGTGAACGCGCGCGCCACGCCGATCTACGTGGGCGGGATGCTGATTTCGGTGGCGGGCGAGAAGCGGCACACCTACGCGATCGACGCCGGCACGGGGGAGAAGATCTGGGAGTACGTCGAACCCGAGACCTTCCGCTGGGAATACTCGATGCGGAAGAACCACGGGAAGGGTGTCGCGTACGGGGAAGTCGACGGCCGCGCGGTCGTCTACATGGTGAGCCCCGCCTTCTTCCTGCACGCCCTGTGGGCCGACACGGGCGAGCACGTGGAGGGCTTCGGCGGACCCGTGGACGTGGCGGGCTTCCCGGAGTCGGGGGTCGTCGACCTGCTTGCGGGGCTCGGGCACGAGTTCGACCCGTACTACGGCATCCCGCTCGAGACCGGCTACATCACGAGTTCATCGCCGCCGATCGTCGTCAACGGAGTGATCGTGGTCGGGAACTCCGCCGAGCAGGGCTATAACCAGTCGCGGCGCGAGAACGTACCCGGAGACATCCTCGGCTACGACGCCCGCACGGGCGACTTCATGTGGAAGTTCAACGTCCTCCCCGGACCGGGCGAGTTCGGCCACGAGACGTGGGAGAACGACGCCTGGGAATGGACGGGCGACATCTCCTCGTGGGCGCCGCTCTCGGCGGACGAGGAGCGTGGCATCGTCTACATCCCCACGAACGGGGCCACGATGGACTTCTGGGGCGGCTTTCGGCCGGGGGACAACCTGTTCTCGACGAGTCTGATCGCGCTCGATGTGCAGACGGGGGAACGGGTTTGGCACTATCAGCTCGTGCACCACGACATTTGGAATTACGACACGCCGCAGATTCCCGTGCTGATGGACGTGACGGTGGATGGCGAGGACGTTCCGGCGGTCGTGCAGGTCACGAAGCAGGCCTTCGCGTACGCGTTCAACCGGGAGACGGGCGAGCCGATCTGGCCCATCGAGGAGCGGCCGGTGCCGGAGGGTCTCATGCCGGGCGAGGCGCTCTCGCCGACGCAGCCGTTCCCGACCAGGCCGGCGCCGTACGACATGCAGGGGCTGACGCACGACGATCTGATCGACTTCACGCCGGAGTTGCGCGAAGCGGCGATCGAAGCGCTCGACGACTACGTGATCGGACCGATGTTCACGCCGCCGCTGCACCGGGACAACGACCTCGGCAAGGTGGCGTCGATGTGGTGTCCGGGGGATGTGGGGGGGACGAACATCGACGGGACGCCGGCGGCGGATCCCGAGACGGGGATCCTGTACGTGACGTCGCAGAAGGGGTGCGGGTCGCGGATCATGGTGCCGGGGGAGGAGCGCGATGCGCGCGAGCCCGCGCAGACGGGGACGACGATCACGAAGTTCGCCGTCGGGGGGTTCGCGGGGGTTCGGCGGGTGCGGGGTCTCCCGCTCTTCAAGCCGCCGTACAGCCGGATCACGGCGATCGACATGAACACGGGCGAGCACCTGTGGTGGATTCCGGTGGGCGACACGCCGAACAGCGTGCTCGAGCACGATGCGCTCCAGGGCATGGAGATCCCGAACACGGGCACGGGGCGGCAGGCGGCGCAGATCGTCACGAACACCCTGCTCATGTACACGGGGGAGGGGAGCGACGGCACCTCCTACCTGTTCGCCGTGGACAAGGCAACAGGCGAGCGGCTCGGGAAGGTCGAGCTTCCGGCGCTGCCGCGGTACGGGATGATGACGTACATGCACGAGGGACGGCAGCACGTCGTCATCCAAGCGCCCAACACGCTGATGGCGCTGCGCCTCGCGGATTGACGCGCAAGTGAGTCGCCGCCTCCTGATCGGGTTCACGGTGGCCGCGCTCTCGTCGGCGGCCGCAGCTCCGTTGGGGGCCCAGCAGATCAGCGGGACCGTGCGCGAGTCGGACGGCGGCCGGCCCATCGCGGGCGGCTTCATCAGCCTGCTGAACAGCGAGGGAGACGCCGTGGAAGTCGACTTCACGGCGGCCGGCGGGATCTTCTCGTTCAGGGCACCCGGCCCGGGCCGGTATCGCATCCGGGTGGAGCGGATCGGATACGCCAACTGGGTCACGGAGCCCTACGACGTGACGGCCGGGCAGCCGCTCACGGTCACCGTCGAAGTCCCGCCGGAACCCATCCGGCTCGGCGATCTGCGCGTCGAAGTCACCGCATCCTGCCTGGACGATCCGAGCGAGGGGGCCGCCCTCGCCACGGTCTGGGAGGAGGCGCGAAAGGCGCTCGAGACCGCGGTGTGGGCGGAGGGCCGGGGCGAACTCACGTTTACGCTGCGGGAATACGAGCGGACGCTCGATCCGCGCCATCTCACGACGCTGGAGGCGCAGAGCCGCACGCGGCGGCACGTTCGACTGCCCCCGTTCAGGAGCCTGCCCGCGCGCCAGCTCGCGACGGCGGGCTACGCGCTCGTGGACCCGGACTCCGCCGTCTTCTACGCGCCGGACGCGACGGTGCTGCTGTCGTCGGAGTTCCGGGACACGCAGTGCTTCGGCTTGGAGCGCGCCGAAGTCGACGGCGAACCGATGCTCGGCATCACGTTCCGCCCCCGGCGCGGACGCGGCGTGATCGACATCGAGGGCACGCTGTGGCTCGACGAGGAGAGCGCGGAACTGCGCCGCGCGCAGATCCGGTATCACAACGTCCCGCTGCCGCGAAACGCGCGGCGGCGGCACATCGGCGCGAATCTCACCTTCGACCGCCTGCCCGACGGCCCCTTCTACGTCCGCGACTGGTGGGTGCGGTTCCCGATCGGGAGCCGGACCGCACGCTTCCGGGCGGGGCTGTCCGCTCGCCCGGATCCGGTGCTTGTGGCCTACCGCCAGGTGGGGGGCACGGTGACGGACGCCTTCGCGGGCGGCGTCTCGTTCGAGGTGGGCGAGGGCGCGGTGGCGGGAGTGCTGCGGGACAGCGTGAGCGGAGAGCCGCTTGCGGGCGCCGAGATCGTCGTCCGGGACTGGGACGACGCGGCCGCCTTTCTGCCGCGGCCGGAGGCGGCGGACGTCCCGTTCAGCGCGGTCACGGACGAGGCGGGGGGCTTCCACGTGGCGGGGCTTCCGGATGGCGTCTACGCGCTGGGCGTGGATCACCCAATGCTTCGGGCCGCGGGAGTTCGGCTCAACGAGACCCGCGTGGTGGTCGAGGATCGAACCAGCGATCCGCTGGAACTGTGGACGCCGTCCGCCGACGCTCTCTTCGCGCGCGTCTGCCCCCGCTCGTCGCCCTACGGGAGTACGGGTGCCGTGGCCGGGTTCGCACGCGATGCCGACACGGGGCTCCCGGCGCCGGACATCGAGGTTGAAGTCGTGTGGCGCGTGCGCCGGCTTCAGGGTACGGCGCGCAGCGCCTTCGTCTCCGAGCAGTCCCAATACGCCGTCGGCGTGTCCGATGCGCGAGGCCGCTTCGCGATCTGTGGCGTCCCCCTTGGCGAGCCGGTCTTCCTGCGGCCGAAGGGCCACGAAGAGGTCGTCGAACTCGAGTTGACGACCCGCATCGCGTGGCGCGACCTACTCGTACCCTCACCGGCGGACGGGCCCGCCGCGGGCCCGTTGCCGTCCGTCCGACCCCCCGGCGACGGGACCGGCGGGAGCCGCGGGGTTGGCTGGTTCCTCGCTGCGGGCCCGTTGCCGTCCGTCCGATCCCCCGACCGTCAGTCCGTGGGCGGGAGGCGCGACTTCAGGTCCCCCGACCGTCAGTCAGTGGGCGGGAGGCGCGACTTCAGGTAGTCGAGGAGCAGGTTCGACATCGCGCGCATGCCGATCGGGATCGAGGCGTCATCCGCCCGGAAATCGGGCGTGTGGTGCCCTCCGGAGCCCAATTCCGGGTTCACCGAACCCAGCCGGTAGTAGAACCCCGGTACCTCGTTCGCGAAGTAGGCGAAGTCCTCGCCGCCCATGGTGGGATCGAGCACGAAGACGTTCTCCTCGCCGACGATCTTCGCGAGCGTCGGTGCCATCTCCACGGTAAGGTTCCGGTCGTTGATCGTCGCGGGCGTGCCCCGGTCGTAGTCGAGGACGTAGCTGCCGCCGCCGGCTGCGGTGATGCCGTCGAGGATCTCGTCCATGCGCCGCTCGACGGCGTCCCGCACGTCGGGGTTGTAGGTCCGGACCGTGCCCTCGAGCCACATCTCCTGTGGAATGATGTTGAAGCGCTCGCCGCCCCGCATCACGCCGACCGTGACCACGCTGGGCTCGAGCGGTGAGAGGTTGCGCGAGCGGATTGTCTGGAAGGCGGTCACCGTCTGCGACGCCATCACAACGGGGTCGATGCTCGTCTGCGGCTGCGCGCCGTGCGCCTGCCGGCCGATGATCCGGATCTTGAAATGGTCGACGGCCGCGAAGGCGGGGCCGGGCGTGTAGCCCAGCTTCCCCACGTCCATGTCGGCGAAGGTGTGAAGCCCGAAGATGGCGGACGGAACGACGCCCTCCAAAGCCCCTTCGCGCACCATGAGGTCGGCGCCGCCTTCCTCGCCGGGGGGCGGGCCCTCCTCGGCGGGCTGGAAGATGAACTTGATCGTGCCGGGGATCTCGTCGCGCATCGAGGCGAGCACCGACGCCACGCCGAGCTGCACGGCGGTATGCACGTCGTGGCCGCATGCGTGCGACACGCCGACCTCCTGGCCGCCGTACTCGGCGCGGACCGTGGAGGCGAAGGAATACCCCGTGTTCTCGGTGACGGGGAGCGCGTCCATGTCCGCCCGTACCGCGACCACGTCGCCGGGGAGGCCCCCCTTGAGGATCCCGATGACTCCGGTGTGCGCGACCCCCTCGATGACTTCGTCAAAGCCCAGGTCGCGCAAGTGGGCCGCGACCATGGCCGCGGTCTCGAACTCGCGGTTGCCGAGTTCGGGGAACTGGTGGATCTGATGGCGCATCTCGACGATGCGGTCGATCACGCCGTCGATCGCTGCGTCCACGGCGGGATCCTGCCCCGCCAGCGGAGTGACGAGCGTGCCGGTGAGCCAGGCAACGGTCCCCAGCGCGCGGCGCGCGGCCGGGCGCGCGGTGCGAAACGGGCTTCGGAGCGTACGCATGTTCTTTCCCGCGTTCGTGGAGTCGCTCGGTTCGGCCGGCGGATTCCGGGGCCCGAACCGACCGATGAACGTTGCCCGTCACACGCAATCGAGCAACTTGTCCCAACCGAAGGCATTGGCTTTGGCTGCGTCCTTTCCGTGCCTCGTTCGTCTCATGGGGTGGAGGAGGAGGGCAGGATCCGACATACAGCGACAAGGGAGGCTGGCGACATGCGACTGCAACTCGCCCTCAACGTGCGGGACATCGATGAAGCGGTGGACTACTACGGCAAGCTCTTCGGCGCGGCCCCGCACAAGCGTCGCCCGGGCTACGCCAACTTCGCCATCGACGAGCCGCCCCTGAAGCTCGTCCTGTTCGAGAACCCGGACGCGGCGGAACGCGTGAACCACTTGGGTGTGGAGGTGTTCGACGATGCCCGGGTGCGCGAGGCCGGACACCGGCTGGAGGCCGCCGGGATCCTCAGCGAGGTGGAGGAAGATACGGTGTGCTGTCACGCGACGCAGACGAAGGTCTGGTCCGACGAGCCGCAGGGGCTGCGCTGGGAGTGGTACCGGGTCACGGACGATACGCCGGACGGCGAGGCGCTCGTTGCCCCCTCCGCGGCCGTGCCGTCGGCGGGGGCGTGTGATGACGAGTCCGGAACCTGCTGTGCCTGATCGCGCGTCGAGGGCCATGCCGGCATGGTCCGAGTTTCAGCGGCGCATGCGACGCTATGTGGGCGGGCGCGTCG
Organism: Candidatus Palauibacter poriticola; assembly: GCA_012270965.1. Classification (GTDB taxonomy): domain Bacteria; phylum Gemmatimonadota; class Gemmatimonadetes; order Palauibacterales; family Palauibacteraceae; genus Palauibacter; species Palauibacter poriticola. Next base: position 3,067 of record JAAXHJ010000095.1, on the reverse strand, counting down.
ATGCGGCGTGGGCCGATGATGTGACCGGCGACATCTTTCTGCGGCTTCTGCAACGCCCGGACCGTCTCGCGGAGGCGCGGGATCCGCTCGCGTGGACCTACCGGGTCGCGGCCAACGTCATCGCCGACCATCACCGGCGCCGGTTCGTCGAACGGCGGACCTTGGAGCAACTGGGCGCCGAGGCCCAAGCGCCGCATCCGGAGGTGAACGGCGGCGATCACGAAGCGCTGCGGCGGGATCTGGAGGCCTGTCTCCTACCGTTCGCGCTCGACCTGCCGCCCAAATACGCCGAGGCCCTGCTGCTGACGTACTTCCGGGGATTGAGCCAGGTCGAGGCGGCGCAGCGGATGGGTCTGAGCGTCTCCGGCATGAAATCGCGCGTGCAGCGGGCGCGGGTGATGTTGAAGCGGAAACTCATGGACTGCTGCGACTTCGAGATGGACCGGAGGGGCGGGGTGATCGACATGCGGCCTCGCGATGCGGGGTGCGGCAGAGACACGGCTCGCGCGAGCACGGCCGGGTGAGAGTCGCGGTCATCGGCGGCGGCGTCATCGGGCTGTGCGCCGCACACTACCTGGAGCGCGGAGGGGCCGAGGTCGTCCTCCTCGAACGCGATCTGGTGGGCGGCGGGTGCTCGAAGGGAAACGGCGGCTGGGTCTGTCCGTCGATCTCCCGCCCGCTGCCGGCTCCGGGGTTGACGCTGACCTCGCTACGCTGGCTGCTCCGTTCCGACAGCCCCCTGTACATCAAACCGGCGGCGCTCCCCCGGCTGGCCGGCTGGTTGTGGGACTTTCGCCGCCACTGCAACGCCGAGAGCTACGCCGCCGGGGTGGCCGCGCTGGCCGCGCTCAACGCGCCGACGAACGAGTTGTTCCGCGGTCTCGGCGAGGAGGGGGTCGCGTTCGAGCGCGCGGAGGCGGGGACGATTCTCGCCTACGGCGACGAGACGGAGATGAACGAGACGCGGGCGCTGCTGGAGGGGCTGGGCGAGGAGAGGGTGGGGCCGGTCGAAGTGCTGGACCGCCGCGCCCTGGCCGAGGCCGAACCCGACCTGCGCGGTGGCCTGGTTGGCCTGCGGGTCGCCGACGACTCGCATGTACGCCCGGAGTCGCTCTGCGCCGGTCTCGCGGAGACCCTGGAGGCGCGCGGCGTCCGCATCATCCCGGGAACCCGTGCGGTGGGATTCGTGCTCGAGGGGCGACGCGTACGCGCCGTGCGTGTGGTGAAGCGACACGACGCCGGGCCGCCGGTCCGGTCCGGCGGCGGGATCGACGCCGATGTCGTCATCCTCGCGACGGGGGCCGAGACCGCCGCCCTCGCGGCGATGCTCGGGCCGAAGCTCCCCGTGCAGGCGGGGAAGGGGTACAGCATCACCGTCCGCAATCCGGGGGCCCGCCTCGCGCAGCCCGTGCACGTGTCGCCGGCCCGGATGGGCTTCACGCCCTTCCGCGGGGCGCTGCGCGCGCTGGGAACGATGGAGTTCTCCGGCATCAACCAGCGCCTGGACGGCCGCCGGGTGGCGATCCTCGAGCGGGCCATGCGACGTTACCTGCCCGGCGCGTTGCAGGGGACGGGGCGCGTGGACTGGGTCGGCATGCGGCCCGTCACGCCCGACGGGTTGCCCGCCATCGGGTGGCTGCCGGGCCTAGACAACGCGTGCGTCGCCACGGGGCACCAGATGCTCGGCGTCACGCTCGCCCCCTCGACCGGCCACGCCCTTGCGCAGCTTGTGCTCGACGGACGTTCGGACATCGACATCGCGCCTTTCGATCCCGCGCGCTTCGCTTGACGTTGCGGGCCCCGAGCCGTGCGGGCCCCTCGCGGCCCGCAGACCCGCCGTCCGGGTTGACCGTTCGCGTCGTTCCACGGACACTGTGGGCACCCAAGACTTCCCGCACCGGATTCCCCGTACCGAGGCCAGCCGAGTGAGCAAGTTCGACGACCTTCGCGCCCACCTGCGGGCGATCCGAGCGCTCACCAAGGGAGTGACGCGCGGCCTTCCGGTCCTCGAGGCGGCGGAGGATCCCTACGACCTCTTCAACGCTTGGTTCCGGGATGCCGAGGCCTCCGGGTTGCTCCTGCCCGAGTCGATGGCGCTCGCCACGGCGACTCGCGACAGGCGGCCCTCGGTGCGCATGGTCCTCCTCAAGGGAGCCGGCCCCGAAGGTTTCCGTTTCTTCACCAACTACGGCAGCCGCAAAGCCGCGGAACTCGACGACAATCCGCGGGCCTCGCTCTGCTTCCACTGGTCGGTGCTCGAGCGCCAGGTGCGCATCGAAGGACGCGTCGAACGCCTCTCGGCGGAAGACTCGGCGGCGTACTTCGCGACGCGCGACCGCGGAAGCCAGATCGGAGCGTGGGCTTCCGCGCAGAGCCGGACGATCGCCGATCGCGCCGGGCTCGAGGCTCGGGTGGCGGAGGCGGAGGCCCGGTTCGAGGGGAGGGACGTGCCCCTGCCCGACTTCTGGGGCGGATACATCCTGGTTCCCGACCGGATCGAGTTCTGGCAGGGCCGGGCGAACCGGCTGCACGACCGCTTGGAATACACGCCCCGGGCAGCCGGCGATGGCGGCGACGGGGCGTGGAGAATCACGCGCCTCCAGCCATGACCGACCGCTGTGTCAATTGCGGTAGGAACGACCGGAACACGGTGACGCGCGCGCTGGCGCTGACGCGCTAGACGCGAACGCAACATGGAGTGGGTCCGGCAGCTCGGCCAGCAGCAGCCCGACGGCGGCGTGTGGATCGTCGTGAAGGAACGGCCGGAGGATCAAGCCGGTGGTCGCGGATGTGGCCCGTGCGTCGTTGCTGCGCAATCAGGCGGGTCAGCTGGGCGTCCGAGTTAACCGGTGACCTTGGCGAGGAATGCCCTGACCAAGCCCATCCCGGCCCTCGACGGGCCGGTTTGGTAACGGAACCTGAGCAGCGTGCGCTCAACGAACGCCTAGGCGGCCTTGCGGTCCTGGGGGGCGATGTCCGCCGCCACGTTCCCTTCGAGGAAGGCGCGGATGTCGTCGAGGGTCCGGATCCGTTCGGTGCGGAGTGTCACGATCATGCTCCCATGATC
>JAAXHJ010000059.1 GCA_012270965.1 Candidatus Palauibacter poriticola | reverse complement strand
ACGGCCTCCGGCGGCGGCTACGGCGGCGAGAGCGCCAGCGTCGCCGTCTCGCTCACCGACGACGAGGCCGACCCGACGGTCACCCTCGCCCTGTCCCCGGCGACCGTCCCGGAAGACGGCGGAACGAGCACGGTGACGGCCCGGCTCAGCCACCCCTCCGCAACCCCCACCACGGTCACCGTGTCCGTCAGCTCGAGCCAGGTTGCCGCGACGAGTGACGTGGCGCTCTCCAGCAACACCACGCTGACGATCGCGGCGGGCACCAGGACGAGCACGGGAACGGTCACGATCACCGCCGTGGCCAACTCCGTGGACGCGCCCGACAAGACCTTCACCGTCTCCGGTTCGGCCAGCAACGCCGGGGGCGTGGCCGGCCCCGCTGACGTCACGCTCACCGTTCTGGACGACGACGACCGGAACATCATCGTCTCGAGGACCGGGCTGATCGTTGCCGAGGGCACCACCGCCACCTACACCGTCAAGCTTGACTCCGAGCCGACGACCGCCGTTACCGTCGTGGCCACCGTTAGCGACACAACCGCCGCCACGGTGTCCCCGTCTTCGCTCACCTTCACGGCGCACGACTGGAACACGGCGCAGACCGTCACGGTGACCGCGATGGACGACGAAATCGACAACGACGGGCGCAGCGCCACCATCTTCCACACGGCCTCCGGCGGCGGGTACGGCGATGTCGCCGTCCCGATCGTGCGCTTGAATCTCGTGGACAACGACCAAACCGCGCTGTCGGTGTTCGCGGCGAGCGCGTTCGAAGGGGAAGGAGCCAATCCGTCGTTCGGGATGGCCTTCGACGTCGACCTGAGCCTCCCCAAGAGCACTTCGGTGACGGTTGAGTGGACAACCGCGAACGGGACCGCCCTGGCGGGCGAGGACTACATCGCGGCATCGGGGACACTCCACTTCGCACCGGGAGACACGATGGCGGCGGTGCATGTCAGGGTGATCGACGACGACGTGCCCGAGGCGGACGAAGTCCTGCGGATCATCCTGTCCAACCCGAAGGGCGGCGTGCTGAGCAAGGCGACCGCCGAAGGCACGATATTGGACGACGACGCCGAAGGGGCGCGTGAGACGGCGCTCAGGGGCTTGCTGGCGGGCGTCGCCCGCACGCTGGCGTCGGATGCGCTGGCCGCGATTGGCGGACGCATGGAGTCGGTGGCCCGGTCCAGCTGCCGGGTCGATCCGCCCGGCCGGGCGGATCTCGCCTCGTCCCTGAGGGCGGGCGTGGAATCCATCGTCCCCGGAGCGC
>JAAXHJ010000046.1 GCA_012270965.1 Candidatus Palauibacter poriticola | reverse complement strand
ACGGGTGCTCCCCCTTGGCCCGCACCGAGGCCTTCGCCCGCTCCCGCCGCCACTCGGCCCCCTCCGGATCCAGCAGGCGACGCCGGCCCGGAGCCATCGCCACCGTCCACCTCACCTCCCGGCCGCCCGTCTCCACCCAGCGCTCGATCCCCCGGTAGCCCGAGTCTCCCCACACCTCCTCCTCGCCCCCGCGCGGCGGAGCCGCCGCCTCCCTCGGGTCGTGCGTGTTCGCCGGCGTCGTCCGCACGCCGTGCGTCAGACCCGTCTCCGAGTCCACCCCGATGTGCGCCTTCATCCCGAAGTGCCACTCGTTGCCCTTCCTCGTCCGGCGCATCTCCGGATCCCGCGCCCCCTCCCGGTTCCGCGTCGACGACGGCGCCGAGATGATCGTCGCGTCCACGATCGTCCCCCGCCGAACCCGGTAGCCACGCCCCGCAAGGTGCGCGTTGATCTCCTCGAACAGCCCCCGCCCCAGCCCGCGGCGCTCCAGCAGATGCCGGAAGTTCAAAATCGTCGTCTCGTCCGGGATCGGGCCCGTCAGCCGAAGCCCCGCGAACCGGCGCACCGACTCCACCTCGTACAGCAGGTCCTCCATGCCCGGATCGCTCATGTCGTGGAACAGCTGCACGCAGTGGACCCGAAGCATCGCCGACAGCGGATACGGCCGCCGCCCGCGGCCCGCCCTCGGATGGAACGGCCGGATCCGCGCCTCCAGACGCTCCCATGGAATCAGCCCGTCCATCCGCTCCAGGAAGACCTCCCGGCGCGTCCTCCGCTTCTTCCCCTCGTACTCCACGTCCGAGAACGTCACCTGCTCCATCGCCCCCACCTCCGAATCCGCATGGTCCGAACCGCCGCTCAACTCCCACACTCCATCAATCTGGCGGGGGCGACTTGTTCAGACCATCCCTAGAGAATGTCGCTGCTGCACGAAAAGGGGGTGGAAAGCGGCAGAGCTGTCAACGGAAAGTGAGCCCGAAGTCCGGGGCGAAGAGATCATTGGAGGATGATCGCGACACTTCGCACCGAACGGATTCGCACCCTCGACCAGGTCCGCGCCTTCCTGGACGGCAATGAACCGGCGGACTTCGAGCTCGCCGACCGCACCTCGGCCTACGCCTTCGTGCCCCGCACGCTGGTCCGCTTCGAGTACCACGGCCTCGGGAAGCCCGACAAGGGACTGGTGAAGCGGTACCTGGAGAAGGTGACCGGTTTGTCCAGAGCCCAGGTGACCCGGCTCATCCACCAGCACCGCCGGACCGGGAACATCCGAAACCACCGTAGGAAGCCCCCGGCCCACGCCTCCCAACGCCGTTACACACCCCCACGACGCCGCCCTGGCGGCCGAGGTCGACGAAGCCTTCGGCCAGCCCTCCAGACTCGCCACCAAGGAGTTCTCGTGGCGCACGGCCCGCCAGCCCCCTCTCCGCCAACGCCGAGCGAGACACGAGAGGAGAAAGAGAAAGGAGAATAGAGTAGGGCGAGGCGGAACGATGCGGGATGGAACGAGGAGAAGGAATGAAGATGAACGGAACGCCCCTCTCTTCGGGGGAGGGCAGGCGAAGCGCGGCGGCTTCCCCGCGGGATCCGGAGGTTGCGGCGAAGGCGACGAGGCGGCGCTTCACGGCGGCATACAAGCTCTTGATCGTGGAGAAGGCGGACGCCTGCGAGACGCCGGGCGAGATCGGAGAGCTGCTTCGGCGCGAATGGCTGTACGGTTCGCACCTGTCGGCGTGGCGGAAGGCGGCGCGGGCGAAGACCTGCCACTACCGGCTCGGGCTGTTGCCGACGCCGCGGAACGGCTAGACTGCGGCCTTACGGCGACCGAGGTCGCCCCGGCAGGGCCGCTGCACCGGATAACGCGCCACGATGGCGGAACGCCGCTACCCACATCCTCTCATCGACCGCTACGCCTCGGGCGAGATGGCGGCGATCTTCTCCCCTCGCATGCAGGCGCTCGTCTGGCGCGACCTGTGGATTGCGCTCGCCGAGGAGGAGCGGGCGCTTGGCGTCGAGATTCCCAACGCCGCGATCGTCGCGATGCACGCGGCGCGGGAGCAGATCGACCTCGACCGGATTGCCGTCATCGAGCGCGACCTCCGCCACGATGTGATGGCGCACGTGCATCACTTCGGCGAGGTCGCCCCGGAGGCCCGGAAGTACATCCACCTCGGCGCGACGAGCGCCTTCGTGGGCGACAACCACGGCCTCATCCAGCACCGGCAGGGTCTCGACATCGTTAGCGACCGGCTGCTAGGGACGATCGGGGACCTCGCGGCCTTCGCCCGCGAGCGGGCCGCCGAGCCCACGCTCGGCTACACGCACCTCCAGCCGGCCCAGCCCACGACGATCGGTAAGCGCGCCTGCCTCTGGGTCCAGGATCTCCTCTTCGACCTCGAGCAGATCGAGGCCGTGCGGGCGGAACTCCGCTTCCGGGGAGCCCGGGGAACGACGGGCACGGAGGCGACCTTCCTCGAACTGTTCGACGGGGATGGGGAGAAGGTGGACCGGCTCAACGAGCGGCTCGCGGCGCGCTTCGGCTTCGCCGGCACGTACGATGTGATCGGCCAGACGTACCCGCGGAAGGTCGACCACCGGGCGCTCGCGGCGCTCGCCGGCATCGGCGCCTCGACGGCCCGCTTCGGGCACGACATCCGCATCCTGCAGGCGTTCGGCGAAATCGAGGAGCCGTTCGGAAAGCACCAGATCGGCTCGTCGGCGATGCCGTACAAGCGCAACCCGATGCGGAGCGAGCGGATTTGCGCGCTGGCGCGGCACCTCTGCACGCTGGAACTCGACGCCTCGTGGACCGCCTCCGTGCAGTGGTTCGAGCGCACGCTCGACGACTCCGCGAACCGCCGCATCTCGCTCCCCGAGGGCTACTTATCGGCGGACGCGCTCCTCATCCTCGCACGCAACGTGAGCGGGGGGCTCGTCGTCCACCCAGCCGTGGTGGCGCGCCGGCTGGGCCGGGCTCTTCCCTTCATGGTCACCGAGGAGATCCTCATCGCGGGCGTGCGGGGGGGCGGGGACCGGCAGGACCTGCACGAACGCGCGCGGGGGCACGCGCTCGCCGCCCGCGAACGGCTCGACGAGGGCGCGGAGGACAACGACTTCTTCGCGCGGATCGCCGCCGATGACGCCTTCGGGCTCGGCATGGAGGATCTCCGCGCGCTGGCCGACCCGCGCCGGCTCGTCGGCCGCTCCGCCCGGCAGGTGGAGCGCTTCCTCGCCACAAGGATCGACCCGCTGTTCGAGGCCGCGGAGGCGCCGCGCCCCGCCGAGGAGGTCCGCGTATGATGTGGCGTTCCCGCGCGAACGCGACCGGACCCGACACCGCGACCCTTACGCCCGTTTCGCCGACGGGGACACTCGAAAGGATACCATGACACAGACCACGCTCGGCGGGACCCCGCCAGCCGCGCTGCACGACATCGACTTGCCGCTGCCGCTTCTCCGCAAGGGGAAGGTGCGCTCGATGTACGACCTCGATGACCGAATCCTGATGGTCGCCAGCGACCGCATCAGCGCCTTCGACTGCGTGATCCCGAACCCGATCCCGCACAAGGGGGCCGTGCTCACGCAACTCTCCGCGTTCTGGTTCGACCGAACGACGGACATCGTCGGCAACCACCGCATCGCGAGCGACCCCGGGGCGATCGCCGAGGCCGCCCCCGAACTCGCCGGCACGGCCGACGTGTGGGGACATCGCGCCATGCTGGTCGAGAAGGCGCGGCCCCTGCCCGTCGAGTGCATCGTGCGGGGGTTCATCTCTGGTTCCGCGTGGAAGGAGTACAGCCGACACGGAACGCTGGCGGGCGAACCTCTCCCCGAAGGACTGCGGGAATCCGAGGAATACCCCGAGCCTATCTTCTCGCCATCGACGAAGGCCGAGCAGGGGCTCCACGACGAGAACATCACCTTCGACCGAATGTGCGACATCGTGGGGACGGAACTCGCGACGGAACTGCGCGACATCAGCCTCGCGCTCTACGCCGCGGGCCGCGACACGCTCCGCGAGAGGGGCATCATCCTCGCCGACACGAAGTACGAGTTCGGGCGCGGGGCGGACGGGCAAATCATCCTCATCGACGAGGTGATGACCCCCGACTCCTCCCGCTTCTGGCCCGCCGACTCGTACCGGATCGGGGGCGGCCAGCCCTCGCTCGACAAGCAGCCGGTGCGCGACCACCTGCAGGAGATCGTCGGGCGCGGCGAATGGGACAAGACGCCACCGGCGCCGGCGCTCCCGGAGGAGGTCATCCGCACGACTTCGGAACGCTACCTCGAGGCCTTCCGCCGCATCGCGGGCCACGAACTCTACGAGGCGCCTTCATGAGTCGCGTGTGGTCGGTGGACGTGCGGGTCACGCCGCGGGAGGGGATCCTCGATCCGGCGGGGGAGACGATCCGCCGGGCGCTCGGGAACCTCGGATACGAGGGCGTCCACTCCGTGCGCGCCGGCCGGCTGATCCGGCTGGAGGTCGAAGCCGACGGGCCGGAGGCCGCCAGGGCCTCCACGGAGAAGATGTGCGAACAACTGATCGCAAACCCGATCATCGAAGACTACGTCGTGCGCGTGCGGGAGGGGTGAACGGATGACGGCGGGGATGAAGGTGGGGATCGTGCGCTTCCCGGGATCGAACTGCGATGCGGACGTGTACCGGGCCGTAACGGAGGGGCTGGGAGAGAGCGCCACCTACTTGTGGCACAAGTCGACGGACCTCGAGGGCGTGGATGTCGTCGTGCTGCCGGGCGGGTTCTCGTACGGAGACTACCTGAGGGCGGGGGCGATCGCCCGCTTCAGCCCGATCATGGGCGAAGTGATCGACTTTGCCCGCGCCGGAGGGCTCACGCTCGGGATCTGCAACGGATTCCAGGTGCTGTGCGAGGCGCACCTCCTGCCGGGGGCTCTCGTCCGGAACCGGCACCTACGCTTCCGCTGCCACGACGTGGGGCTGCGAGTCGAGAACGCGGCCACGCCGTTCACCACGGCGTATTCGGAGGGCGACCTGCTCCACATCCCGATCGCCCACGGCGAGGGCCAGTTCGTGGCGGAGGCGGCGACGCTCGACGAGCTGGAGGCGGAGGACCGGGTCATATTCCGATACGTGGACCGACGAGGAGAGGCGACCGACGCCGCAAACCCCAACGGCTCGGCGCGCAACATCGCCGGCATCATGAACCACGAGGGCAACATCCTCGGGCTCATGCCCCACCCGGAGCGCCACTCGCTCGCCGTCCTCGGCAACACCGACGGACTCGCCGTCTTCCAGTCCCTACTCGCGTCCGTCCTCCGCGCGAGGGGCTGCCGTAGCGATCCTCCGCGGGCGGAAGCCCCGGAATTCGCGGTAGGAGCGGTGGCGGGGGCGTCGTCATGACCCGGACCTCGCTCGAACGCGTGGAGGCCCGGCTGGGCGATCCGGTCATGAGCGCCGCTCTCGTGGCGGAGCATGGGCTGAGTCCGGAGGAGTGGGAGAGGATCCTCGAACTCATGGGACGGGAGCCGACCTTCACGGAACTCGGCGTGTTCAGCGCCATGTGGTCGGAGCACTGCGGCTACAAGAACTCGCGTCCCCTACTGCGGATGCTCCCCACGGAGGGCCCGGCCGTCGTCCAGGGTCCGGGGGAGAACGCCGGAGTCATCGACGTCGGCGGCGGGTGGGGCGTCGCGTTCAAGATCGAGTCCCACAACCATCCCTCGGCCGTCGAACCGTACCAGGGCGCGGCGACGGGGTCGGGCGGGATCCTGCGCGACGTGTTTACCATGGGGGCGCGGCCGGTCGCGATCTTCGACAGCCTCCACTTCGGATCGCTCGACTCGCCGCAGTCGCGCTACCTCTTCGACGGGGTCGTGCGCGGGGTCGGCGACTACGGCAACTGCGTCGGCGTCCCCACCGTGGGGGGCGAGGCGATCTTCGACCCGGCGTACGAGAAGAACCCGCTCATCAACGTGATGTGCATCGGGGTCCTTCCGCTCGAGCGCCTCATCCGGGGCGAGGCGGAGGGCGTCGGCAACCCCGTGATGGCGGTCGGCGCGCGCACGGGACGGGACGGGATCCACGGAGCGACGTTCGCGTCGGAGGAACTCGACGAGGAAGCCGTTGACAGCCGGCCGCAGGTGCAGGTGGGCGACCCGTTCACGGAGAAGCTCCTCCTCGAGGCGAGCCTCGAACTCATCGAACGCGACCTCCTCATCGGCATCCAGGACATGGGAGCGGCCGGACTCACGTCGAGCGGCACGGAGATGGCGGCGCGCTCGGGCTCCGGGATCGACCTCGACGTGGCGTACCTCCCGGTTCGGGAGGAGGGGATGACGCCCTACGAGATGCTTCTCTCGGAGTCGCAGGAGCGGATGCTCCTCGTGGCGAAGCCCGAACACGAGAGGGCCGTGCGCGAGGTGCTGGAGCGCTGGGATCTGCAGGCGGCGACGATCGGGCGCGTGACGGACGACGGGATGTTCCGGGTGCGCGAAGACGGCGTCGTGCGCGTCGAGATCCCCGTGAAGCCGCTGGTGGACGATTGCCCCACCTACGTGCGCGAAGGCGCCATGAGCCCGGCGACGGCCGAGGCGCGGGCCGTGGATCTGCGGCCGTACTCGAGCTTCGCGACGGACGGGGAGGTGGAGGCGGCTTTGGGCACGCTGCTCGACTCGCCGTCGGTCGCGTCCCGGCGCTGGATCTACGAGCAGTACGACACCACGGTGCAGACGAACACGCTCGAGGGACCGGGCTCCGACGCGGCCGTGCTGCGGCTGCCCGCCGAAGGGCGCGCGCTCGCGGCCGCCACGGATGGGAACGGGCGGCACACGTGGCTCGACCCGCGCACGGGGGGCCGGGCGGCGGTCGCCGAGGCGGCGCGCAACGTGGCCTGCTCGGGGGCGCGGCCGCTCGCCGTGACGAACTGCCTGAACTTCGGCAGCCCGCTGCGGCCGGAGGTGTATTTCCAGCTCGCGGGGGCCGTCGAGGGGATGGGAGAGGCGTGCCGCGCGCTGCGCACGCCGGTGACGGGCGGCAACGTCTCGCTCTACAACGAGACGGGTGCCCAGCCGGTCTACCCCACGCCGGTCATCGGCATGCTGGGCGTGATCGAGGATCTCGAACGGCGCGTCCCGTCGGCGTTCCAACGCGAGGACGATGAGATCTGGGTGGCGGGCCGCACGCGCGACGAGATCGGCGGGTCCGAGTATCTCGCGGCCTGCCACGGCCTCGTCGCCGGCCGGCCGCCGGCCGTGGATCTCGGAGAGGCGGCGGCTCTGGTCGACTTTCTTGTCGAGGGGGCGGCGGACGGGGCGTTCGCGTCGGCGCACGATGGATCGGACGGAGGGCTTGCGGTCGCGCTTGCGGAGTGCGCGGTGGGGGCGGCGGGCGGGCCGCTCGGCTGCACGGTCGATCTGGACGCGGCGCCCGCCGGGGCGAACGTATCGGCCGCGGGGCGCTGGTTCGGCGAGTCGCACTCGCGCGTCGTGCTCACGTGCCGGCCCGGCGCGGGCGAGCGGATCGCCGCGCACGGGCGGCGTCACGGCGTGCCCGTGGCGCGGGTGGGCACCGTGGGGGGGCCGGGCAGCCCGTGCCGGCTGACCGGCGCCGGCCACGCGATCGCCCCGGCGGCGGCAGAGCTGGCGCGCATCTACGAGGAGGCGATTCCGCTGCGCATGAGCGAGGAGGCGGGCATCACGTCATGAGGAGACTCCCGACGGAAGGCGCCCCGCGGGCGGGACACGGGGCGTTCGGGCTGGACAAGCCGCGGGAGGAGTGCGGCATCGTCGCGGTCAGCGGCTCGAGCGCCGCCGCCGAACTCGCGTTTCTCTCGATGTACGCGCTCCAGCACCGCGGCCAGGAGTCCGCCGGGATCGTCACGGTCGACGGGTCAGGCATGTCGAGGGTCCACAAGGGTATGGGCCTCGTGGCGGACGTGTTCGACGATGAGGTGCTCGGCGCCCTCGAGGGGTCGCTCTCCATCGGGCACGTCCGCTATTCGACGGCGGGCGGATCCAGCCTCCGCAACGCGCAGCCCCTCCTCGTGCAGTACGAAGACAAGCCGCTCGCGCTTGCGCACAACGGCAACCTCACGAACGCGAATCAGCTCAAGCGCTCGCTCGCGCGCGACGGCTCGATCTTCCAGACGGATGCGGACTCGGAGGTCGTCGTCCATCTCATCGCCCGTTCCCGCCACCGCGACCTGGACGGCAAGATCGACGACGCCCTCTCACAACTGGTCGGCGCCTTCTCCCTCCTCCTCTGCATCGGCGACACGGTCTACGCGACCCGCGACGCGCGAGGCTTCCGGCCCATGGTGATGGGCAGGCTGGGAGAAACCGTCGTCTTCGCATCGGAAACGTGCGCCCTCGACATCATCGGGGCCGCCTACGTGCGCGACGTGGAACCGGGCGAGGTGCTGAAGGTCCGCGCCGGCCACGTGAAATCGCTCCGGCCGCTGCCTCCCGCCGAGCCCAGCGCCTGTCTGTTCGAACTCGTGTACTTCGCGCGCCCCGATTCGCGGGTTTGGGGGTGCAGCGTGGACGAGGCGCGGCGGGCGTTTGGCCGCCGGCTCGCCCGCGAGCACCCGGCGGAGGCCGACTGCGTGTTCGCCGTGCCGGACTCGTCGAACTCGGCGGCGCTCGGATACTCGGAGGCCAGCGGCCTCCCCTTCGAACTCGCGCTCATCCGCAACCACTACGTGGGCCGGACCTTCATCCATCCGACGCAGACGGGGCGCGACTTCAAGGTGCGGGTGAAGTACAACCCCGTGCGCGAACTCGTCGACGGCAAGCGCATCGTCGTCGTGGACGATTCGCTCGTCCGCGGTACGACGAGCAGCGGCCTCGTCCGGCTCCTCCGGGACTCCGGGGCTCGCGAGGTGCACTTCCGGGTCGCCTCGCCGCCGGTCCGTTCCCCCTGCTATTATGGCATCGACATGCCGACGAAGGAGGAACTCATCGGTTCCAGCCATACGGTCGAGGAGATCCGGCAACACCTCAAGGTCGACTCGCTCGGCTATCTTAGCATGGAAGGCATGCGCGACGCGGTCGCGGATCACGGTCCCTTCTGCGACGCCTGCTGGACCGGCAACTACGCCGCGCCGCTCGTGGACATGAACCGATCACAAGCGCTGCAGACGGTCTGATGCCGCTTCGTCCCGCCGCCCGCTTCGGGCCCATCGTCCCTGCCCGTCCCAAGCTTGGCTTCCCCGCCCGCTTTAGGCCCAACCTCCCCACCCGCTTCAGACCAAGGCTCCCCGCCCGCTCCAGGCTTGGCCTCCCCGCCCTTCTCTGCGGCGGCATCGCGGCCTTCCCGGCCTGCGCTCCCGCGCACCAAGAGGCCTGCGCGCTCATCTTCTCCACGAACGACATGCACGGACGGCTGCTGCCGGCGGAACAGAGCTGGTCGGACGGACGCCCGGTCGGCGGATCCGCCGCCCTCGCCGCCTATGTGGCGCGCGAGCGCGCCGCGACGCCGGAGTGTCCCCTCTTCGTCGTCTCCGGCGGCGACATCATGCAGGGCACGCCGATCTCGAACTTCACGGATGGGCGCTCGACGATCGAGGCGATGAACGGGATCGGCTACGACGCCGTCTCGATCGGGAACCACGAGTTCGACTGGGGCGTCGACATCCTCGTGGAGCGCGTGGCCGACGCGGACTTCGCCATGCTCAGCGCGAACATCTACCTCAAGGACACCGGCCGCCACCCCGAGTGGGTCCGCCCGTGGACGATCATCGAGAGGGAGGGCGTCCGGGTCGGCTTCGTCGGCGCGACGACGACCTCCACGCCGGTCGTCGCCCGTCCCTCGCTCGTGGCGGACTTCGACTTCCGGCCGATCTCGGATGCGCTCGACCGCTACATCCCGGAGGTGCGGGCGGCGGGCGCGGACTTCGTGGTCGCGGTCATGCACGAGGGCGCCTTCTGCGTTATCGGCGCGGAGGAGGATGCGGGGGGCGCCGCGTGCGAGGGCCCGGCCTTGGACGCGCTGGCCGCGACGGCGAAACGCTTCGACTACGCGGTCACGGGACATACGCACTCGCGCGTGGAGGCCGAGGTTCGGGGCGTTCCCGTCATCCAGTCCTACGCGAACACGACGGCGTACGGACTCGGACGCATCGACCGGAGCGCGGAAGGGGCCGTAAGCGCCCGACACCTCGGCATTCGACAGGTATGGGCGGACGAGATCGCGCCGGACCCGGACGTCGAGCGGCTCGTCGCCTCCTACCGCGCCGAGATCGCGGCCCTCGTCGACCGCGTCATCGTGGACCTCCCCGAGGCGCTTTCCGCCCCGCGAGACGGCGACTTCCCGCTTGGCCGCATCGTGGCCGACGCGCAGCGGCGCGCAAGCGGCGCCGAGGTCGCCCTCATGAACAACGGGGGCATCCGCCGGTCCCTGCCGGCGGGGCCGGTCACCTTCGCGGACCTCTTTGAGCTCCAACCCTTCAACAACATGCTCGTCCGCCACACGATGACCGGCGCGCAGCTGCTGCGGACCCTCGAGCACTCCGTCCGGGACGGGGCCGTCGACCTACACGCGAGCGGCATCACCGTCCGCTACGATCCGGCGGCGCCTTACGGCGAGCGCATTCGCGACGTGACGTTCGACGACGGATCGCCGCTCAGGCCCGAGGGCCGCTATCTCGTCGCGGCTAACGACTTCATCGCGACCGGAGGCGGCGGCTACACGACCTTCGCCGAGGCGGAACGCATCGAACCCCTGGACGTGGCCGACCTCGAAGCCCTCGTCGCGTACCTGCAGGCGCAACCGGACCCCTTCCCCATCCCCCGAGCCCCCCGCTGGATCGAGTCTCCCCGTTCGGTGCGAAGCGCCACGATCATGCTCCCATGATCTGCTCGCACGCACGCTCATGCTCATTTCCATTGGACAACGCTGGGGGTTGACAAGTGACGTGGTGCGACGCACTCTTCGGGCGTGAGTCCCGGGCGTGAGTCCCCCTCAGACCCGGAAGGCACTCAATGTTCCGCTTCAACCCTCTTCACGTACCTGCCCGAGCCTTGACTACCGTCGGGCGCTCAAGGCGGGCCAAGCCGACCATCGCCCTGATCGCCACCGCAGCTTGGCTTCAGGTCGCCCCCGAGCCGCTGCATGGCGAGAGCAGCATGGCACGGCGACGGTTCAACTCGATCACAAAGGTGCGGCGGCACCGCGCCCGTTCAGAGTCCGGGCCAGATGGCCGAACGATCCTGGGATGGGTCGGCGACGGTCACCGTCACAACCGGGGCCACATGTTTCGGATCGGACACTGACTCCGGCAGCAGCGCCCCCTTCGGCAACGACGGCGCAACCATCAATGGCTCCCCCTCCGCCGGGCTCAACGGATGCACACCTGAGCAACTCAAGGAAGCGGCCGGGAAGGCTGGAGTTAAGATGTTCTTTCGCTGCGGCTTCAGCATGGATTGGGTGATAACGGAGTTCTATTGCATACAGTTGCAGGAAGGCTATCACTACATGACGCGCGGTTGGTGCGGATAGGCCGCAGGCTGTCCGGTCGAACGGCGAGCGGACGCGGAGGACGCAAGACATCGATTTCCGCCTCAATCCTCGCCCTGTTGTTGCCCTCGCCCACGATGGGTATGGCACTTCAGGAGACGCGCGTGAACACGCTGGAAGGGGGACGGATCGTCATATCCAACCCCCTCCCACGCAGCCTAGGCGGGACGGAAGTCGAATGGCGGCTCGCGGAGGAGGTCCGCCTAGGAAAATTCCAAGGGATTGGACCGGACGTTCTGGGCGACGTGGGCCACATCACCGTCGACCCATACGGACGGATCTACGTACTTGACATCGGCTCGGAGGAGGTGCGCGTCTTTGATCGCGCCGGTCACCACCTCCGAAACATCGTCCGCGACGGGGAGGGACCGGGCGAGATCACGTATCACAGGTTTGGTCCCGGGAGCGCCGGTGGCATGCGGCTCCTCTGGCAACCCCCCAACCGGCTCTGGATCGACGCGGGCCAGGGAGCGCCATTGGCGGTGGATTCGCTTGGGAACCACCTCCGGCGCACACCTTGGAGGTTCCCTTACTTCCCGGCGGGGACCCTGGCCACGTCAACCAAACTGGTCGGGGCCGACACGGCGGGGGCCGTCTACGAGGAGTTGACGGTGGACGACTGGCCGGATCGCTCCATTCGGGAGTTCCCTCGACTGACCCACATCGTTCGCCGAACGGTTACGCGGGACCACGAACTCTTGGAAGGGGATACCCTCCTGATCGAGACGCGACACTTGGAAATGGGGGTTGCGGAGGTGGAAGCGGTGAACGGAGGAGAAATTGCCATCGAGCGTCCCGTTCGTTCCGACGCCCGGCAGGTGGCGTGGACGGTCGGGCCCGGGGGTGAGTTGTGGCTGGCAAACCGGGCGTCGTATCGCTTCCACCAAGTGACGCTGCGAGGGGACACGACCCGCACCGTCGGACTTGGGATCCCCGCTCAACTGCCACCGGGCCGCGTAGACGCGTCCGAATACGAGCCTGTCATTTCGGAGTTTCGCGTCTCGCCGGAAGGGTGGCTCTGGGTGCTGCGGGAACCGCAGGCGGGGAACGGCGACGATGGGCCCGTATGGGACCTGTTCGACAACTGTGGAGTGTATCGCGGCGTCGCTTCTGCGCCCTTCCCGCTTGCCTCGCCTCATGTCGGGAGACGCGGAGAGGTACACGGCGTGGTCTCCGACGCCTTCGGAGTGGACTACGTGCTCCGCCTGCGCTTGGAGAGCGCACACGGCACGGAAGTCGTGGCGGTAGGGTGCCCGTTCCAACCCTAACCCCAAGACGGGGCTATCCCCTAGGCTGACCATTAGACGAAGGAACGGGAATCGCCCCCTGCGATCCCGTCTTGCCCTCACTCGGCGTAGCCGCAGGGGCATGCGGCTGGGGTGTGCCCCGGTTTGACGGTTCGTGGCGGCGTGTTCCGGAGGAGGGCGGACATCGACGCCACTCGGATTTCCCCGACCGGGACCTGACTGGCTATCGCATCGGGGACCACCGTAGGCGCCGAGCTGAGTGACAGCGCCAACACGCTGCTCATGCTCGACCGTCTCATAGCTGTTCCCTCCTGCTTCCGTCGGGAGTTCAGATGGCCCCTGCGCGACCGTCGGGGGACTCCATGCTGCCGCTAGATGCCACGAGTTGACGGGACCTTACCGAAACCAACCTTCGACGCCCTCGTAGGCTCTCAGGTGAACGGCCCATCTCGGCAGGCGGGCCGGCGCGAGCGAGCGTATTCCCGGACGGGGGAGCGGCGGTTCGAATGAGACGAAGCACGAAGACATTGGGCAGCATGGTCGTGATCGGGGGGCTCGGGGCCACCGTCTTCGCGGTCGCGAACACGGGGAACGGCGAAGACGGCGAGGCCGGCACGGTCGCCGTGGAGCGCGGCGAGATCGTGGACCGGGCACTCGCGGTCGGGCGCATCGAACCGCTCGTCGAGGTGAGCGTGAAGTCGCAGCTGGCGGGCGTCGTGCGGCGGATGTTCAAGGAGCCCGGCGAGTACGTGCAGCGGGGCCAGCCCCTGCTCGAGGTTCAGCCCAACCCCACCCCGATCGAACTCGTCGAGGCGCGGCGCAACGTGGAACTGCGCGACATCGAGCTCCAGCAGATCGAGAGGCAGCGCGACCGGCTCGCCGCGCTGCGCGACCGCGGGTTCGTGTCCGAGGAGGAATACGAGGCCGTGGTCCGCCAGTTCGACGAGGCTTCGCTCCAGGTCCAGATCGCGACGGAACGGCTGGCTCTCCTCTCCGAGGGCCGCGTAACCATCGGAGACGAAGCCGTCGAGACGGTCATCACCTCCCCGATCCAAGGCTTCATCCTCGAGAAGATGGTGGAGATCGGCGATCCCGTCGTCCCGCTGACGACGTTCCAGGAGGGGACCGCCCTCATGACGATGGCGGAGATGGATGAGCTGCTCTTCCGCGGCACGGTGGATGAGATCGACGTGGGACGGCTGGTCGAGGGCATGCCGGTGGAGATTACGATCGGCGCGCTCCCGGACGCCCGCATCGAGGGACGGCTGACGAAGATCTCGCTCAAAGGCCGCGACGAGGAGAACGCCACCCTCTTCCCGGTCGAGATCGCGGTGCTTCCGCTGGACGGCGCGGCCCTGCGGGCGGGCTATTCCGCCAACGCGCACGTAATTATCGAGCGCCGTTCGGACGTGCTGATCATTCCCGAGCGTCTCGTCCGGTTCGAGGACGATCGCACGCTCGTCACGGTTCGGTTGGGGCCCGAGGAGACGGAGGAACGCGAGATCCGCACCGGACTGAGCGACGGCATCACCGTCGAGGTGATGGATGGACTGGCGGAGGGCGAGCGCGTGCTGGAGCCCCCGCGGCGCGAGATCACGTAGCCGCCGGTGACGTCGCGTGAGGCCGGCGCCCGGTGAGGTTACTCGACGCCGGGCGGCAGTTGTGGGCCGATCTCTCGGCCCAGCGCGTCAGAACCGCGCTCACGGTGCTCGGCATCACGTGGGGCACGGTGGCCGTCGTCGTGCTGCTCGCCTTCTCCGTCGGACTCGAGCGGCAGACGATCAAGCGCTTTCACGGGCTGGGCGACCGGATCGTCATCCTCTTCGGCGGACGCACGACGATGGCGCACGCGGGGTTCAGGGAGGGTCGGTCGATCCGGTTGCGAGAGGCGGACGCGGAGGTCCTCGCCCGGCGCATCCCCGACATCACGATGATCAGCCCGGAGTACTCCACGCGGGCGGCGCCGGTCCGCTACAGCCGCAACGGCGTGAACCCGAACATCACCGGCATCTACCCCGTCTACGGCGAGATGAGGAACATCATCCCGCTCCCGGGCGGCCGCTTCATCAACGAGCGGGACCAGCGGGAGCGGCGACGCGTCGTGTTTCTCGGCGACGAGGTCGCCCGCGTCCTGTTCGGGGACGCCGACCCCGTCGGCGAGCAGGTCCGGATCGGCGCTTCGCCCTTTACCGTGATCGGCGTGCTCCAGCCCAAGATCCAGAACTCGTCGTACAACTCGCGCGACGAGGACCGCGTGTTCATCCCGGCCGGCACGCACGCGGCCCTGTTCGGCTCGCGCTTCGTCTCCAACTTCGTGTACCGGACCGCCGACGCGTCGCGGACGGAGGCCGTGGAGGCGCGGGTCTACGAGGTCCTCGGAGCGAAGTACCGCTTCAATCCGGCCGACGAGGACGCGCTGGGCGTGTGGGACACGGCCGAGTGGGAGCGGACGTTCGGGTTTCTCTTTCTCGGGTTCAAGATCTTCTTCGCGATCGTCGGCAGCTTCACGCTCAGCGTGGGCGGGATCGGGGTCGCGAACATCATGTACATCGTGGTGCGGGAGCGGACGAACGAAATCGGGATCAAGCGCTCCCTCGGGGCCACCCGGCGATCCATTTTGTGGCAGTTCCTCACGGAGAGCATGCTCATCGTGGCCGCCGGCGCGGCGCTCGGCGTCGTCGTCTCCCTCGGCATCGTGAAACTCATGTCGCTCGTCCCGATGCGGGAGTTCGTCGGTAGGCCAACGATCTCGCCGCAGGTGGCCGCCGTGACCATGGCGCTCCTCGCGTTCATCGCGACGCTGGCCGGCTTCTTCCCCGCCCGCCGCGCCGCCGCGCTCGATCCGGTCGAATGTCTCCGCGACTAGGCGAGTTGGGCCGCGGGCCGCCGGCAGCCCCCGCTCCGGCGACGGTCTGAGTTCATGTGGAAGATCCTCCTCGAAGAGTTCCTCGGCGACCTGCGAGCCCAGAAGACGCGCGCCTTCCTCACGATCTTTGCCGTGGTGTGGGGGACGATCTCGATCGTCCTCCTGCTCGCGTTCGGACAGGGACTCCGGAACCAGTTCTCGGTGGGGCTGCTCAACGCCGGCGAGCGCATCTTCATGGTCTACGGCGGCCAGACGAGCGTGGAGCACGAGGGGCTCTCGAAGGGTCGGCGGATCAGGCTGCGGGAGGACGACTTGGACCTGCTGCTGCGGGCGGTGCCGGAGTTCGAAATGGGCAGTCCCTCGTACGGCCGGGGCCGGACGCACCTGAAGGTGGGGGAGAGCCAGACGACGACCTACATGGAGGGCGTGAACCCGGTCTTCTCCGAGTTGCGGCGCATGTTCCCCGCTCCGGGCGGCCGGTTCATCAACCAGCGCGACATCGATGAGAAGCGGCGCGTCCTCTTCCTCGGAGACGATATCGCCGAGCGCCTGTTCGGCGACGCGCCGCCCGTGGGACGCACGGTGACGCTGGACGGGCTTCCGTTCCGCGTGATCGGCGTGATGGAGTCGAAGTTCCAGGACTCGAGCAACAACGGGCCGGACGAGGATCGGGCCGTGATCCCGGCCTCCACCTTCCGGAGCATCTACGGCCAGGAGTTCGTGAACCACCTGCTCCTGCGGCCTCGCGACGTGAGGGACGCGGCGGTCGCCAAGCGGGAGTTGTACCGGGTGCTGGGCGGCCGCTACCGGTTCGCGGCGACCGACGAGCGGGCGCTCGCCATCTGGGACTTCATCGAGGACGAAAGGATCGTGGGCCAGATCGGGCTCGGGATTCAGATTTTTCTCGGACTGGTGGGCGCCTTCACGCTGATCGTGGCCGGGGTCGGGGTCGCGAACATCATGTACGTCGTGGTGCGGGAACGGACGCGCGAGATCGGCGTCAAGCTCGCCGTCGGCGCGAGGAAACGGCACATCGTGAGCCAGTTCCTCTTCGAAGCGGTCCTCATCGCCGTCGGCGGGGGTCTCGCGGGGCTCGCCATCGCCGCGCTCCTCGTGACCGGCATCGATGCCATGCCGATCGACGACCCGGCCCTGCAATACATCGTCAACCCGAAGCTCTCCGCCCCCATCGCCGCCGTGTGCGCGGCGATCCTCATGGCGATCGGTCTGGTGGCCGGCATCCTCCCGGCGCGCAAGGCCGCCCGCCTCGATCCGGTGGAGTCGCTGAGGTACGAATAATCGTGCCCGGCCGACCCTCCGTGCCCGCTCGGCCTTCCGTACCCGTTACGCAAACCGCCGGCCGCCATTACATTCGAGAGCGACGTTCCGGAGCAGGAGCCCGGGCGCACGAAGCCTCGGATTCGCCCTCTCACAAGCAGGAGTACGCCATGAGATACAACCTCTCCCCACGAACCGCCGCGATCGCCGCCTTCGCGGCCCTCGGCGGGCTGTTCGCGCCGTCCGGGGCGCTCGCCCAGGGCGTCACGACGGCCGCCGTTAACGGGCGCGTGACCGGGCAGGACCTTGCGCCGCTCTCGAGCGCCGTGGTCACCGCGGTGCACGGCCCCAGCGGGACATCCTATTCGACGCTCACCCGCGGCGACGGGCGCTTCAACATCCCCGGCATGCGCGTCGGCGGACCGTACTCGATCTCCGTCTCGCTCATCGGCTACCAGGACGAATCGGCCGACGCCCTCGTCCTCGCGCTGGGCGAGAACCGGCGCGTCGACTTCGTGCTCGCCGTCGAGGCCGTGGCCGTGGGCGAAATCACCGTCACGGCGGAACGCGGCGCGATCCTCTCGAGCGGACGCACGGGACCGCAGCAGACCGTGACGACGCGCGAGATCGAGAACCTTCCGACGATCGCCCGCAGCATTCAGGACTTCGCCCGCCTCACGCCGCAGGCGCTGGGGACGAACATCGGGAGCAGCGAGAACATCGGCGGGATCAGCATCGGCGGAAAGAACAACCGCTTCAACAACATCTCCGTCGACGGCGCGATCCTCAACGACGTGTTCGGCCTCCCGGCGAGCGGGACCCCCGGCGGGCAGGCCAACTCGCAGCCGATCTCGCTCGACGCGGTGCAGGAGTTCCAAGTCGCGATCGCGCCCTTCGACGTGCGGCAGGGCGGCTTCACCGGCGGCTCGATCAACGTCGTCACCCGTTCCGGGACGAACGACTTCGACGCCTCGGGCTACGCCTTCGGGCGGAACCAGGGCTTCACCGGCAATCTCGACGACAACCCGCTCTCCGACTTCAGCGAACTGCAGGCGGGCTTCCGCGCGGGCGGGCCGATCCAGCGCGACAAGATCCACTTCTTCACGAGCGGCGAGATCAAGCAGACGAGCCGCCCGCTCGCGCTGGGGCTTGTCGGCAGCAGTCAGACGAACACGATCGACCATATCGACGCGGGGACGATCAACAACATCATCGACATCGCCAACTCCGTCTACAACTACGACCCGGGGCGCTTCGAGGAGAGCCTGCAGCGGGAGACGGACGACTTCAAGTTCTTCACGCGCCTGGACTTCAACCTGTCCGACAACAACCACCTCATCGTGCGGCACAACCATGTGAACGCCAATTCGCAGCGGGGGATCAGCCGCCACGCCGGGGAGGTCGGACTACCCGGCCAGGGGTACACGTTCGACGCCGTCTCGAACTCCACCGTGATCCAGCTCGACAGCCGGCTGGGGGCCGCCTCCGCCAACATGTTCCGCGTCTCGTACCAGCGTCAGCGGGACAAGCGGACGCCGGACCTCGCGATCTTCCCCGAGGTCGACATCGAACCGTTCGATGGCGAGAGCGAGAGCGTGACCATCGGGATCGAGCGCTTCTCGCAGCAGAACGCCCTCGATCAGGATGTGTTCGAGATCACCAACGACCTCACGCTCTTCCGGGGCGACCACACGCTCACCTTCGGGACGCACAACGAGTTCTACTCGTTCTCGAACCTCTTCATTCAGGACGCCTTCGGGCAGTGGGAGTTCGACGGCGAGAACGCGCTCGACAACTTCCGCAACGGGATGGCGACGCGGTACCGGGCATCGATCTCGCGGCTCGCGGACCCGTTTCCGAGGGCGGAGTGGAGCGCGATGCAGTTGGGCTTCTACGCCCAGGACCAGATCGACCTCAGCGATCGATTCAACGTCTCGCTGGGGCTGCGCGCGGACATCATGGCGATGCCCGATGCGCCGCTCGAGAATCCGAACTTCGCGGCCGCCTTCCCGGGCCGGCATACGAGCGACGTGCCGAGCGGCAACGTCATGTGGTCGCCGCGGCTCGGCTTCAATGCGGCGCTCGATGAGGACCGGACGACGCAGATTCGCGGCGGAACCGGGATCTTCACGGGCCGCAACCCGTTCGTGTGGCTCTCGAACCAGTACTCGAACACGGGGATGGACTTCATCCGCATCGACTGCGCCACGTGGCGGGGCTGCACGCCGCCGCCGTTCACGGGCGACCCCACCCCGGTGCCGGTGCCCGGCGCGGAGATCGCAACGACCGAGGTCGATCTTACCGACGCGAACTTCAAGTTCCCGCAGGCGTGGCGGACGACGGTCGGGATCGACCGCGAACTGCGCGATGGCCTCGTGTTCACGGTCGAAGGGATCTACACGAAGAACGTCAACGACATCCTCTACCAGGATCTCAGCATCCGGCCGGAGGGGAGGACGAGCGACGGTCGCGTACTTTTCTCCGACGACCCCGTGGACCGGGAGTTTTCGCCCGGCGTCTTCCTGCTCGCCAACACGAACCAGGGGCGCCAGATCCAGTTCACGACGCAGTTGCAAAAGCGCTTCGGCGGCGACTTCCTGCCGAACATGTTCGGGAGTCTCGCCTACACGTGGACGGACGCCACGGACGTGAACAGCGGGCAGTCCAGCCGCGCCATCTCGAACTTCCAGTACAACGAGATCGGCGTCGACCCCAACAATCCCGGCGAGGGGACGGCGGACTTCGAGATCAAGCACCGGATCATCGCCTCCCTCTCGCGGCGCATCGCCTGGAGCGAGAACGTCGGAACGACGATCACCGCGTTCTACGAGGCCCGCGCGGGGCGGCCCTTCAGCTGGACCTACTTCGGGGACGCGAACAACGACGGCCGCCGGTTCAACGATCTTGCGTTCGTTCCGGGCGATGCCGATGACGCGATCTTCGAGACGAACTGCGGCGGCTGCATGGACTTCGCCGCCTGGGACGCGTTCGTGAGCGACATTCCGGGACTGGACGCCTACCGCGGCGGGATCGCGGGCCGGAACTCGTCGCGCGAGCCCTGGGTGCGGAGTCTCGACCTGCGCATCGCGCAGGATGTGCCGCTTCCCGGGCCGGGCAGCCGGAACATCCAAGTCACGCTCGACTTCATCAACGTCGGGAACTTCCTGAACTCGGAGTGGGGCCGGCAACGCTTCACGCAGTTCGGAACCTCCACCATCCTGTCGTTCCGGCGTTACGATGCGGAAACGGGCGTGCCGGTCGTCCGCTTCACGCAGCGCGATACCGACGAGAGCGGCGGGCTCGACATCAACGACGTGTACCAGATCGACAACATCCTGTCGCGCTGGGCGCTTCAGCTCGGGGCGCGGATTTCGTTCTGATGCCGTAGGGAGCGGGAGCGGCGACTCCCGTAGCGGGCACGAGAGAGGGGGCCTTCGGGCCCCCTTTCGCGCATCCGGCGCCATCGTCGGCATCCCGGGCCTCCCGTCGGCATCCCGGGCGCGGGCCGACATGCGGAAGGTCAGGCGACGTCTTCCGTCGGGGTCAGTCCTCCGCGAGGTAGCGGCCCGCCATCTCCACGAGTGCGGGGGTGCCGAGGAAGGTCGGCACGCGGTGGTGCAGCCCCTCGGGCTTGATGTCGAGGATGCGCCGCCGGCCATCCGTGGCGCGACCGCCCGCCTGCTCGCAGATCATGGCCATGGGAGCCACCTCGTACAGCAGGCGCAGCTTGCCTTCCGGCTTGGTTACGGTCCCCGGGTACATGAAGATCCCCCCCCGGAGGATCGTGCGGTGGAAGTCCGCGACCATCGACCCGACATAGCGCGCGGAGAACGTCACCGCGTCGCGGGGAGGCCGCCTGAACCGCTCCACGAGCCGCTGCTGGCCCGGAGTCCACTTGTCGAAGTAGGCCTCGTTGATGCTGTAGATGTTCTTGCCGGGCGCGGGGATGCGCAGGTTCCGGTAGGAGAGGAGGAACTCCCCGATCCCCGGGTCGAGCGTGAAGCCGTGAACGCCCGCGCCCGTCGTGAAGACGAGCATGGTGGAAGAGCCGTACAGAACGTATCCCGCCGCGACCTGCTCGGACCCCGGCTGAAGAAGATCGCGTCTCCGCACCGTGCGTCCGTCGCTCCGCTTCCGGTAGACGGAGAAGATCGTCCCCACGGAGATGTTCACATCGATGTTCGAACTCCCGTCGAGCGGGTCGAAGGCGATGATGTACGGCCCCGGGTCGCGTGACTCGGGGACGCGAACGAACCCCTCCTCCTCCTCGGACACCATGCCGCTCAGGCTGCCGCACCGCCCCAGCAGGCTCACGAGGACATCGTTCGCGTAATCGTCCAGCTTCTGCACTTCCTCGCCGTGCACGTTCTCGGCACCGCTCACCCCGAGGATGTCGATAAGTCCGGCGCGATTCACCGCCGCCGAGATGACCTTCGCGGCGAGGCTGATCTGGAGGAGGATGTCGGTGAAGGCGCCCGTGGCCTCGGGGTATTCCCGCTCCTGCTCGGCGATGAAGTGTTCGACGGTGACGATGGATCCGGTCAAGGTGGCTCCGTGGCTCCGCGGAAGGAGGGGGGTGGTGGGCAAAGAGGTTACGGAGGGGCGGTTTTTTGCGTCAAGGCGCGTCCACGATCCTCCATCCGCGCGCGTCGATCTCGACGCACAGGGGGCCGTCGAGATCCGTCCGCCATACGCGCGGCACGCGGGCGGAGTCGAGTCGCGCGAGCGTCACGGCGTGCGGGTGCCCATACCGGTTCCGGATCCCCGCCGAGATCACGGCGACCTCCGGCTGCGTCGCCTCCAACCACTCGAGCGAACCGGAGGTCCGGCTGCCGTGGTGTCCGAGCTTGAGGAGATCCGTCTCCGGGCGGCTGGGGGCGAGGTGCTCCAGGATCTCGCGTTCCACGTCGATGCCGGCGTCGCCCGTGTTCACGTAGCGGAAGCCGCCGACCGTGAGACGGAAGGAGAGCGAGCCCTCGTTCGCGTCCGAGCCGGCCGGGCCCTCGGGCCAGAGAATCTCTAGTTCGACATCGTCGATGCGGAGGCGGTCTCCAGCGCGGGGCGCATGCCAGGAAGCGCCCTCCATCTGAAGCCGTTCGAGGAAGGCGAGGTAGGAGGAGCTGGGCTCCGGGACGCCGGGATCGAGCACGCGACGGACCCGGAGGGCCTCGAACACCGCCGCGGCGCCGCCGTAGTGGTCGAGGTGGGGATGGGAGATGACGAGCAGCTCCACGGTCCGGGCGCCCTTCCCGCGCAGGAAGGGCACGACGACGCGGGCTCCCGCGTCGGCCATCGGCGGGCCGGATGCCGTGCCGGCCGTTCGGAAGGCCGAGCCCGGTCCTGCGTCGAAGACGAGCCATCGGCCGGCGCCGGTCCGCACCACGGCGGCGTCACCCTGCCCTACGGCGAGGGTGCAGACGAGCGCCGTGCCACGGTCGAGGCCGGCTCGGACGAGGGGCCAGGCGACGGTGAGTGCGAGCACGGCGCCGACCGCGAGGACGCCGAGGCCGCGTCGAGCGCTCCTCCGGTCGAGAGCGAGGGCGACGAGCGCGCCCGCGACCGCCCACGCGCGGGGGCCAAGTCCGGGGCCCGCCCAGCTCAACGGGAGCCCCGCAAAGAAGGCGGCGATCGCCGCGAGGCAGGCGAGCGCGACGTCCGCGGCGCCGGCGAACATCATCCAGAGATCCCACGGCAGGAGCAGCGTGAGGGCGAGGGCTGGAAGCGCGAGACTCACCACCCCGCCCGCCACCACGCTGGCCGGGATCGAGGCGACGACGATGCGGTCGAAGTGGAAGGCCGCGATGGGCGCGGTGACGAGGAACGCGCCGCAACTCACGGCGAGCGCCCGACCGATCCCGCGCAGGCGCCGTGAGGCGAGCGGGCGCGGCAACGGCACGCGGCCCCCGAGCACGACGCCGGTGAAGCCGGCGAACGAGAGCTGAAAACCCACATCCGTCACGATGAGCGGGTCGGCCAGGATGGCGAGGGTCGCCGCGAGCGCCGCCAGATCGCTGACGCGGGCGGGGCGGGCTCGCCGGAAGGCGAGCGCCCAGCCCCAGAACATCAGCGCAGCCCGCACGGCCGAGGGGGGCGCGCCGATCAGGCACACGTAGCCGCTCGTGCACGCGGCGGCGTAGAGCAGCCGGCGCGGCCCGCGCACGCGGAGGCCGATGAGCCAGGAGAGCGAGGCTCCGATGAGGCCGACGTGCAGGCCCGAGATCGCGAGCAGGTGGATGATCCCGGCCCCGACGAACGCCTCCCTCGTCGCGGGGTCGAGGGTGCTGCGGTCGGCGAGCAGGAGCGCCTTGCCGATCGCCCGGTGCGCGGGGGCGAGCCGGGCGTCGAGGCGGGCGAGCAGCCCTGCGCGCCATTCGATGATCCGGCGGCCGAGGCCGTGCGGGCCCACCGCGTTCGCGGGGCCGTCCAGGGGCTCCAGCGTCGCGCCGCCGATCCAGCCGAGCGTCGCGGGCGGACGGGGGAGCCGCGTTCGCCCCGCTGCCGGGTTCGTCCCGCCCGCCGGGCGCCATGTGCCCCGGGCGAGCACCGCCGCGCCCGCTTCCCGTCCCGCTCCGGGCCGCACGAAGGCGCGCACCGCGTCCAGACGGCAGATTCGCCCCCCCGATACGATGTGGGCGTCGCGGATCGACACCCTGACCGGGCCAGCACCCCGCCCCGCCTGCCGGGCCGGCCCCACCTGCCGCTCCGGCCCCACCTGCCGCTCCGGCCCCGTCTGCCGCCCCGGCACCGCGTCTGCGAGCGTGCCGATGACCGCGACCGGCGCGCCCACCTCCAACGTGACGACGCACGCCCCCCGCGCCGCCGTGCCGCTCGCCAGACCCGACAACAACCCGGCCACGGCGGCGAGCGCCAGCGAGAGGCCCACCGCCGCGCGCGGCGGGACGCCGGCGACCCGGCCCAGGCGCGGCCGACCCGCCGCCCGCATCGTCGCCCAGCCGGCAACAACGCAGAACAGTCCCGCCGTGATCGCCGCCGGAGCATGGAGAGCGCCGGTGCCGGCGGGGGCGAGCGCAAGCCCGGCCACATCCCCGGCGGCGAGCGCCAGAGCC
Organism: Candidatus Palauibacter poriticola; assembly: GCA_012270965.1. Taxonomy (GTDB): domain Bacteria; phylum Gemmatimonadota; class Gemmatimonadetes; order Palauibacterales; family Palauibacteraceae; genus Palauibacter; species Palauibacter poriticola. Next base: position 8,169 of record JAAXHJ010000046.1, on the reverse strand, counting down.
GTCAGAAGCAGTGGGGATGGGGAGTGAAGCGTCGATCAGCCTCCGGGCGCAGAGTACACCTCTACGCTCCGGGAGGGCGTCAACCGTCCATCAACGGATCGTTCTGGTGGCCCCGGGGGCTATGGTCGTTCCGGCGGGCCCAAGGGCTCTGATCGTTCCGGCGGGCCCGGGGACTCCGCCCCGGCCGGGGGTTCCGCCGCACTCGGGGGCTCCGCCGCACTCGGGGGCTCCGCCGCAGCCGGGTGTTCCACCGCAGGTGCGGCCTCCACCGCAGCCGCAGACTCCACCGCAGCAAGGGACTCCACCGCGGCCGGGGACTCGGCCACGACCGGCGGCCCGTACGCGAGGCGCGCCGACGCGGCCCGGTTCGCCAAGCGCTCGGCCCGGCGCTCGGCCCGCCACGCGAGCAGTCCCGAGATGCCCATCCCCCCGAGGATGCAGGCGAAGACGACGAGCGGGAGCGACGCGCGGATGCGGAGGAAGGGCAGCACGACGTTCACGAGTTCGTTCGCGTTCCGCGCCGTAAACCAGAACGCCGCGAGGATGACGACAACGAAGGCGAGGAGCCGCATCACGAAGCGCATTAGCAAGGCTGCCCCATGAAGGTCGCGCCCGTCGTGCCCGTGAGCCGCACCTGCGCGTACGTCCCGATCCGGCAGGGGTCTCCGGGAAAGGCGACGACCTTGTTCTGCTCGGTCCTGCCGAGCACATCGCCCGGCGAGCGCGCGGAGCGCTCGATCAGAACCTCGCGCCGCGAACCCACCTCCGACTCGTTGATCTCGCGCTGGATCGCACGGTGCTCGCCGATCAGGCGCTCCAACCGCTCCGAACCCACGTCGTCCGGCACGAAATCCGGGGCCGGGAAGCGCGTGGCCGGCGTCCCTTCGCGCAGCGAGTACTTGTACAGATAGGCATCATCGAAGCGCACCTCCCGCATCAGCTCCAGCGTGGCCTCGAAATCCGCCTCCATCTCCCCGGGAAAAGCGACGATCACATCCGTGGAGAGCGCGATGCCCGGGACCTCGCGTCGCGCGGCCTCGACCTTGTCGAGAAACCCCTCGCTCGTGTAGCGCCGCACCATGCGCTTGAGGATGCGATCGGAGCCCGATTGCACGGGCAGGTGGAGCTGGCGGCAGACCGTGGGCTCCTCCGCCATCACGTCGAGAAGCTCCGGCGTCACGTCGTTGGGATGGGGGGAGGTGAAGCGGACGCGCCGGATGCCTTCCACGCGGCTCACGGCCCGCAGCAGCGTCGCGAAGTTCCAGTCTCCGGACTCGTACGAGTTCACGGTCTGTCCAAGGAGCACGACTTCGGTGAACCCGTCCTCCACCGCGCGGCGCGTCTCGGCGATGACCGCCTCGGGCGCCCGGTTCTTCTCGGGTCCCCTCACGTAGGGGACGATGCAGAAGGTGCAGCGGTGATCGCAGCCGCGCTGGACCGTGATCCAGGCGCTGACGCCTTCGCGCCTCACGCTGTCCACGCCCTCGTAGTTCTCTCCCGCATCGAGTCCGAGCAGCGTCTGTCCGCGCTCGATCGCGTTTGTTCGAATCGAACCGATGAGGTCGGGGAGGGCGCGGTACACATCGGGCCCGGCCACAACGTCGACGCCCGCCGCCTCCTCGATGAGCCGGGGGCCCAGCCGCTGCGCCATGCACCCCGTCACCCCCAGCACGAGGCCGGGGTGTCGCTTCCGGTGACGTTGCAGCTCGCCGATCCGGCCTCGCACGCGTTGTTCCGCGTGCTCGCGAATCGCGCAGGTGTTCACGAGGATGACATCGGCGCGCTCCGGCGCGTCCACGCTCACGAAGCCTTCCTCGACGAGCAGCCCCTCCATCAACTCGGTGTCGTTGATGTTCATCTGACACCCGTAGGTCTCGATGTAGACCCGCCCTCCGAGGGCGCGGGGATCTCGGAGGCGGGGATCGCGGGGACGGGCGTCGCGGGGGCGGGGATCCCGGCGGCGGTCGCGGGGGCGATCCGCGCCGGGCGTCTTCAGCGTGACGAGCTTCGTCCTCTCCACGGGTGGCTCAGCGCTGCCGGAGGGAGAAGGAGAGCGTGACGCGCCGGAAGCTCTCCGCGAAGCCGGCCGTCGCGACGTCGCCGCGCGATCCGCCCTCGAAGGCGACGTCGAGCACGGCCAGTCCCTCCTGGAACTCCCAGCCGAAGCCGGCCGTCAAGGCGGACTCTTGGAGCGCCTCCGCACCCCGGCTGAAGGGGAGCCCCGTTCGCCGCCAGCCGACCCGAAGCGGCAACTTCCCGCCGAGCAGGGAGAGCGCGCCGTATTCGATCCCCCCGCCCAGCCATGCGATGTCGTGGGACTGGAACGCGGAGCCGGCTGCCGCATCGCGCGACCCCACGGCCGACCACGCGGCCCGGCCGCCGCCGGCCGTGACGAGGAGTTGGTCCGTCACGCGTACGCTGCCGCCGAGTTCCATCGAGGTCGGCAGGTCGAACTCCGCCTCGGGCTCCTCCGCCCCCTCGGGGGTGGCGTACAGCGTCCCTCCCGTCCCGAGCGCGACGCCCGCCACAACGCGCTCTCCCAGCCGAATCGACCCGCCCGCCCTGAAGCGCCAGGCCCGCCACGAAAGCTCCCTCGCCCCCACTATACCGCCGAGCGCGGGAGCCCCTCCGATCGGATCGTCGAATTGACGGAAGAAGGACTGCCGCAGCGAGCCGGTCAGACGCTGCGCCGAGACCCCGACGCCCAGCGGCCCGAAGCGACGCGCAAGCGACGCATCGATCGCGCTGATCCCGCCGTTGTGCTCCCGCGTCTCCTCGTAGGGAACCTGGCCATCGTTCAGCCGCAGCGTGTCCCGCAGGATGTTGGACCAGTCCTGATCGAACTCGCCGCCGAAGGCTAGGCTGAAGGCCCAGCCGCCGTGGGGGACGAGCGCGCGGATCGTCGTGAAACGTCCCCGCCCCGTGTCGAGCGACCTGCTCTCGCCCTCCAGAGTCACGCCCTCGCTGGCCAGCGAGACGGAGAAGCCGGGTTCGGCGTGAAGGAGAAGGTCGGCCGGGTTCGTGAGGCTGTACGATCCGCCGAGCAGTCCGGAGCCCGATCCGCCGAGCGCCGCCGACCGGCCATCCACGGGCGCGACCGGATAGCCGAGCCCGACCGCCGTGATCGGCGTCTGGCCGAAGAGGACAACGGGCGACGCCGTCAGCGCGGCGAGGGCGAACGAGGCGCCGGCAAACGCGGCGCCGGCAAACGCGGCGCGGGCGAATGCGGCGCGGGCAAACGCGGCGCGAACCCACGCAGCGCGAACCCACGCAGCGCGGGCCCACGCGGAGCGGAGCTTAGCGTTCAGGCGGGTTGCGGCGCCGTTCGAATGCAGCGGGGCCTCGCCACGGGCTGCCAGCACGGACGGCATCACGGCACCGTGAAGGCGGGCGCCGAACTGAACACGACGCGGAGCCGCGGCTGGAGTTCCGGCGGCGATTCGGCGGAACCGAACTCCCAGTAGCCCAGCGCCTGCGCATCCGGGTCCGCCCGGAAGCCGATCCGGATAAGCCGCAGCGAATCTTGGACGGCCCGCGCCATTAGGAGCGTGATGTCGAGGCGAACCGGATCACCCTCGCGGAGTCGAGCGGGATCGAGCGTCGTCGTGGCCAGGTCCCCGCTCCCGATCGGGGTCTTTTCCCCTGTCTCGAACGGGTCGCCGAGGAGACTCACCTTGCGGGCTTCGATCGTGCGCTCCGCCGCGTACAGACCGGGCGCGGCCAGCGGATGCAGGATGACTTCGGCCTGGCTTACCGTCGCCCCTTGGAGTCCCGCTTCCCCGAGGAGACCGGGCGGCACGAACTCGAAGTAGATGCGCGAGGCGGGGAGGCCGCCGACGCGAAGCTCCGTGCCCGCCGGGGGCGGCGGCGGATCCACGATGAACGCGTGATCGTCCCAGAACTGGGACTGCGGCACGGGCACGCTGCGCCCGACGAGCGTCGGATCGTACCGGAGGGCCATCCGGGTGATCCGGAGTTTCGTTTCGGGGCCGTCGACCACGATGGCGAAGCCGTTGCCTCCATCCTCCCTCTGCCACGCCTTCATCAGCGAGTCCTCGGCCACGGCCGGCGTCATGAGGAGCGAATCCGAGACGGCCTCCAGCACCGCCGACGCGATCTCGACCCCGAGGCTGCCCCCGGGCTCCGTCCACGGGACCCCGGCCGCCGCCTCCCGCCACGTCGCGCCATGGGGCTCGAAACGCTCCCCCAGTTCGACGAGCTTCACCGTGATGGGAAAGGCCGTGAACTCCGAGCGGACCGTGTCGACGCGGAGCGCGAACTCCACCTCCTCGAACGTCGCGACGGGCAGCGTGTCGACGAATGTCCGCATCGTGTCGGGAACGTTGAAGCGCGCGAGCCCGCGACTCGACACGTCGGTTCCCGCCGCAACGTACACGAACGGCGCGGTGGAGGGCCGGGCGAAGCCGGTCAGCGTCGTGTCGCGCCACGACGACAGGTCGGACACGGAGATGGTGACATCCCGCGTCTCCACGCCGGCTCCCGGAACCTTCTCGGAACCCAGGGAGAGCGGATCCTCCGCGCAGGCCCCCAGCATGACCGGGAGGACCGCCGCGACGAGCGCCGTGGCGAGCGCCTCGCGTCCCCGTGCGCTCACGGGCCCGTCTCCGCCGGGGCGGCCATCCGCTCCAGCGAGAAGTTCGCCGGGAGCAGATCCCGCAACCGCCAAGTGACGGATTCCCCGTCGGCCCCGATGCTCATGACGTCGAGTTTCCGGCCGAACTCGGCGAGCGCCTGGCGACACATGCCGCACGGCGGGGCCGGGACGGCGCCGCTCGTCACAATGGCGATGCGGGAGAAGGCGCGCGCCCCCGAAACGACCGCGTGGCCCAGCGCGACTCGTTCCGCGCATGTTCCGACGGGGTACGAGGCATTCTCCACATTGCACCCGACGAACACCTGGCCGTCGTCGGCCTCGAGCGCGGCGCCGACGAGAAAACGGGAATACGGAGCGTACGCGCATTCGCGGGCGGCCCTCGCACGGGCGGCGAGATCTTCCCACGAGAGCGGCGCTCCGGCTGTCATTCGAGTCTCGGTCATCGGCTTCCATCCGCGGCGTCGGGCGGCCCGCCCACGTAGTGTCGGGGCAGACGGCGTCCGATCGCCGTGAGCACTTCGTATTCGATCGTCCCGGCGGTCTCCGCGAACTCCGCCAGCGCGATCTCCTCCCCTCCGTCACGGCCCAGCAACGTGGCCACGTCCGCAGCTTCGACACCCGGCACGCCGGAAACGTCTACCGCTGTCACGTCCATGCACACACCGCCCCGGATCGGTACCCGGATTCCGCGGATGATCGCCCGTCCCCGGTTCGATAGACGCCACGGCAGCCCATCCGCGTACCCGATCCCCAACGTGGCGAGACGTTCGGCGCGCTTCGTCGTGTAGGTGGCCCCGTAGCTGACGGTCGAGCCCGGCGCCAAGTCACGAACTTCCAGCACTCTCGCGCGTACCCGCGCCGCACGCTCCGGATCCTCCAGCGCGCCCGCGGTGCCCGCCAGTCCGCCCGCCGCACCCGACAGTCCGCCCGCCGCACCCGACAATCCGCCCGCCGGTCCGCCCGTCCCCCGCCGTCCCCCGTACAGGTAGATCCCCGGCCTGACGAGCCCCAAATGATACTGCGGATCTCGCATCACCGCATCGCTGTTCGCCGCGTGGAGGAATGGGATCTCGACGCCGGCCTCCCGCAGGATCGATGCGGCCCGCCGCAAGCGGGTCAACTGAAGGGATGTCGCGGCCGGATCCGTACCGGCGGAATGGAAATGGGTGTAGACGCTCGCCAGCGTCACGCCGCCGCGCGAGAGGATCGACGCGACCCGTGGCGTCCACGCCGCGGCCTCGGCCGCCGGGAGGCCCACCCGACCCATGCCGGTGTCGACTTCGAGATGGACGGGGATCCGGGTGGACGCGGCCCGCGCGCCGGCTTCCAGCTTGGCGAGCGACGCCAGACTCAGCGCCGCGCTCTCGAGCCGCGCGTCGAGAAGCTGGGAGGTCTCGGCGGTGGCCGAGGGGGCGAAGACGATGATGCGGCGCTCGATCCCGCCCCGGCGGAGTTCGGCGCCTTCGGGCGGCGTCGCGACCCCGAAGGCGTAGGGCTCCAGCCGGTTCAGGGCGCGGGCGACCTCGATCGCGCCGAGGCCGTACGCGTCCGCCTTGACCATGGGGACGAAGCGGGCGGGGGCCGCATGCTTCGCCACGCGCCGCGCGTTCCGCGACAGCGCGGCCAGATCGACCTCAAGCCACGCTCGGTGCGGGGGATCTTCGCGGCTGCGGGTCAAGCGTCGCCGGGGGCTCGGGGGAAGGGTTCTGCCGGCCCGTCGGCGGGGCCGGTCCGGAGGTGCGCAACCTGTCGAATGCAGCGGCGTCCTGCCACCGGGTGATACCTTCGCCGTCATGCAAGAACCAACCGCCGCCGCCGACCTCAAGACTCTCCACGCGGAGGAGGCGCGCGAGGGGGACGATGCCTTCGCCCGCGTCCTCGCTCTCGTCCGCTTCCTGCGCGTCCGCTGCCCCTGGGACGCGAAGCAGACGCCGCAGACGCTCCGTCCGTACCTCCTCGAAGAGGCGCATGAAGTCGCGGACGCGATCCGGGACGGAGAGGACGGAGACCTGTCGGGAGAACTGGGCGACCTGCTCCTGAACGTCGCCTTCCAGATCGTGCTCGCCGAGGAGCGCGGCGCCTTCGAGGCCGTCGATGTCGTCGAGGCGCTCGAGGCGAAGATGGAGGCCCGTCACCCGCATGTGTACGGCGATGCCGACGCCCCACCCGACTGGGAGTCGATCAAGGCGGCGGAGCGCGAGGCGCCGAACGATCCCTTCCGCGGGGTCTCGGCCGGACTTGACCCGCTCAGCCGCGCGGCGCGCGTGCAGGAGCGGATGGCCGGCTTCGGCTTCGACTGGCCCGATCTCGCGGGACCTGTGGAGAAGGTGCGCGAGGAGACGGCGGAACTCGAGCGCGCGGCCGCCGAAGACGCGTCCGGGCTTCCCGGATCGGCCGCCCCGCCCCGGATCGGGGAAGCGAGCCCGGAGGTCGTCGAGGAGGTCGGGGATCTGCTCTTCGCGGTGGTGAACGCCTCGCGCTGGGCCGGCGTCCACCCGGCAAACGCGCTCCTCGGCGCGGTCGAAAAATTCGAGCGCCGCTGCCGGTGCATGATTGAACGGGCGGAGAGTCGCGGCCTCGAGTGGAGGAACGCGGACCTCGCGACGCTCGACGCCGTGTGGGAGGAAGTGAAGGCCGACGAATAGCGGTCCGCAGGTTCGCCGCCGCTCAGGCGGGGTTGCCCGCTCGATCCTGCGTGGGAGGCGCGGGGGCGCTAGGGCGTGTTCACACTATCGCAGGGCATCGACGATGAGCACGAAGACGATGAATCCGATGAAGATCACGTCGAGCTTCTCGAATCGCGTGAAGATGCGGCGAAATCCCTTCAGGCGACGGAACAGGCGCTCGACCTCGTTGCGCCGCTTGTACATCTCCCGGTCGTACTCCCAGGGATTGGAACGGGTGCTCTTCGGCGGCACGACCGGCGCGAAACCCAGGTCCAGGGCCAACCGGCGGGTTCGGTCGTCCTCGCATGCGCGGTCCATCACCAGCGCCGGATTGCCGGACGGGCGCTCCGCCATGCCTCTCAGGAGTTCCCGGCCCCGCGGCGCGTCGTGCGCCTGGCCCGGGGAGAGCGAGAAGGCGACGGCCGTTCGGGCATCCGCGGCAACCAGATGAATTTTGGTGGTCCAGCCGCCGCGGGACTTGCCGATCGACTGCGGGCCGTTTTTTTTTCCGCGCCCGCGCCGTCCGGATGCACCTTCACGATGGTGCTGTCCAGCCCCATCGCCTCCACCCTGACCCGTATGATCCGCTCCCGCTGCAGGTGCTCGAACACGCGGTCCAGAACGCCGTTCTTCGACCAGCGGTTCATCCGCACGTACACGGTGTGCCAGTTGCCGAACCGTTTCGGCAGCCCCCGCCACTTGCAGCCGTGCTCCGCCACGTAGAGGATTCCGTTGAGCACCTGAAGGTTCGTCAGCTTCACGTTGCCCCGCTGCCTCGGAAGCAGCGGCGCGATCCGTTCGTACTGCGCCTCCGTGAGTTCCATGTCCCGATTCCCCTCCCCTCACCCCGCGTCCAAGACCACCCCAACGAAGGATACACCATTTCGC
>JAAXHJ010000056.1 GCA_012270965.1 Candidatus Palauibacter poriticola | reverse complement strand
GGCGCGCCGCCGACATGTATTCGGTGGACAGGCCGTGGACCGAGGACGAGTTCGAAAAGCTCCTCAAGTCGGCCGAGGCCGCCGGCGGTGACCCCTTCGCCCCCGACGGGTTCTACACGTACAAGGACCGCCACCTTCACATCACATACTAACCGAAGCCGTCGAGCGGGAGAAGGGAGTCCGGGCATGAACGGAACGATCGCGGCGGCCGCGCTGGTCGCCGGGCTGGCGGCGGCGGGGGGCGGCGGAGCGGCCGCGCAGGAGCGGCCGCCGCCCCCGCGCCCGCAGTCGGCGCTGGCGCTGGACGTGGAGAGCGCCGACTGGGAGACCTCGGCGCGCGCGGTGGGAGAGGCGCTTCGCGTGCCGGCCGCGGAGCGCGGCCCGGCGCTGCGCCGCGCCCTCATCGGGGCGCTGGAGACCGAGGGGATGCTGGATGTGCCGCGCGCCCCGAGCTACGAGGCGGGGGCGGACTACGTCGACGCGCTGCTGGACGCGGTGCTGGAGATGAGGGATCCGGCGTCGATCCCCGCGCTCGTGCGATCGCCCACGTTCGGTTCCCGGGTCGCCACGGCGCTGGCCGACTTCGGCCCGCAAGCGCTCCCGGCCGCGCTCGAGGCGGCGACCTCGCCGGACTCCCACCACGGGTTGGTCGGGAACGCGCTCATGACGCTGCGCATCATGGTGGAGGAGTGGGGCGGCCCCGGGGCCCTACCCCCCGGGCGCCGGGCGGAACTGGCGGCGGTCGCGGCGCTGTACTTGAACGGGCCACGCGGGGCGTACGCCGAACTCGTCGCGACCAGCGGGTGGCGTGTGGGGCGTGTGATCTCCCATGCGATGGGGCTGGCGGCGGTGCTCGACGATCCCGGGGTGCGAAGCCGCCTCGAGGAGATCGCCGCGGACGCCTCGGTGGCCGAGGCGCTGGGCGTGACCTACCACGATGCGGCGGCGCGCGCGCAAGCCGAGGCCGCGGCGCTGCTCGCGGGCACCCCGCCCCTTCCGCGCCCCAAGCGCTGGTAGCCCGCGGCACCCCTGCCGGATCGGCACGTTTCGGCCACCCCGAACCTCAAGAGCTTGGTTGCGACCCGCTATCCGGAATGTCGGGGGGGGCTCGGAGCCGCTAACGCTAGCGCTAGCGGCTGATGGGGCGCGCGGCCTCGATCACCCGGCGCACGATGAGGTCGGCCACCGCGTCGGCCTGTCTCCCATCTTGATCGCCGGTGCCGCGCCAGTGGGTCTGGGCCACGACGACGAGTTGCCGATCCGGCACGGCCCACACGAACTGGCCCCCGTAGCCCCATAGCACGAACGCGGATACGTCGTCGCCGCCGCCCTGGCGGTCGCTCCATGTTTGATAGCCGTACCCCGCGTCCCGCAGGACGTAGCCGATGTCGCCCACCGCGACGATCCGGCCGATCTGTGCCTCCACCCAAGCCCGCGAAACGATCTGCCGGGAGCCGGATCGGCCACCCTGCAGAAGAAGCTGTCCGACCTTCGCGGCATCGCGCGCACGGAGCGCGAGCGCCGCGCCGCCCACGATCACGCTGTCCTGCATGACCGGCCAGCGCTTGTGGTCGATGCCGAGCTGACCCAACAGCCCCCGCTCGGCGAACTCCAGCGCGCTCCCGTCGACCACGTTCTCGACGATCACCGTAAGCAGGTGCGAGCCACCGGTGTTGTATATGAACCGCCGACCCGGCGAGGCGACGATGGGCAGGTCGAGGACGTACCCGACAGGCCGGCCGGAACGGACCCACGGACCGAAGTCCTCCTCGTCGGACCATTGGATGCCGCTCGTCATCGTGAGCAGGTCGCGCACGCGGATGGCGCCATGCTCGGACCGCAACGACGGATGCTGCAGCCGATCCGTCATCGGATCATCCGCGTCTAAGAGCCCCCGGTCCGAGGCGAGGCCGACGAGCAGCGCCGTGACCGTCTTCGTGACCGACCGCATGTCGAAGGCCGAGTCCCGGCGCATACCGCCGAAGTACGCCTCCTCGACGAGCCGCCCGTTCCGCAGCGCGACCAAGGACCGGATGTTCGGTACCGCGTCCGCCGCATTCGCGAACGCCCCTCCCAGCAACTCCGGATCGAACCCTTGGGCTTCAGGCGTCGACGCCGCCCACACGCGCGACAGATCGACGGGCGCGGGAACCGGGTCGGGTCCGACCCCGGTATCCCACGGATCCACCGGCGAAATCGAGTCGCCGCACCCGGCCAGCACCGCCACACAGAAGGCGGTCGTCACGCAGGAGGCGGCCGTCACGCAGGAGGCGGTCGTCACGCAGGAGGCGGCCGTCACGCGCGGAGCGCACGTCCTGTGGCCTCGCACCAAGCTGGGTCTTGCCACGGGCCGCTAACGCTCACGCTGACCGCGGCGATCCCGCCGGAAGGGCATCGAGAGCATTCCGCGCAGCGTGCCCCATTCCGCGCGGCCCACGTTCTCGAGCCCGAGACGGATCTCGCGCGGCTCGGACCGGAGCCGGAAGCTCCCGAACGCCCGGTCCCAGAAGGAGAAGATGCTCGAGTAGTTCGAGTCGGTCTCGGGCTGGTGGTCGGAATGATGAACCCAGTGCATCCACGGCGTGACGATGAGCAAGCGCAGACGCCGGTCCACGCGGCCCGGCAGTCGCACGTTGCCGTGGTGGAAGAGGATGATCGGGAGGAGGATCGCCTCGTAGACGAGGAGTTCCGCCACGGTCACGCCGAGAATGGGAAGCACGGCAAGCCGCGCGATCGAGGAGAGTACGATCTCCCCCGTGTGAAAGCGGAGCCCCGACGTGGCGTCCAGCTCCGCGTCCGAGTGGTGGACCTGGTGAAAGCGCCACAGGAACCGGACCCGGTGATTTAGCCGGTGCCACAGGTACTGCCACGCATCGAAGATCACGACGGCCGCCGCGAGCCGCACCGCGGCCGGAACGTCGAGCAGGTGAAGCAGCCCGAAGCCGCGTTCCCTCGCGCTTTCCGTCACGAACAGCGTGGCCGCGGCGAAGATGACGGCCACCACCGCCGCGTTCCCCGCGCCGAGGGCGAGGTTCCGCGCTCCGTGCCCCGCCCGCGCGCTGCGGCCCTCGAACATCGGGAGGACGCCCTCGACCAGCCACAGGATGGCGAGTGCGAGGGCGGCCCCCGCCGTCTTCAGGGTGCTGGGATCGTCGAACACGAGAGCGAACATAGCCCGGCGGACCGGATTCGGTCACGACCGGCAATCCGGATCGGGGTACGGCCGGCAACCCGCAGCCGTCTCGCGGCGACCCACTTACCGGGCGGGCGAGACCCATTACCGGCCGGACGCGACGCTCTACCGGGCGGGCGCGACTCCCTCCGCGACGCTCACCTCCGACGCTCCGAAGAACCCGAACGCAAATCGGTGCGGACGGTCCAGATTCGCGACGTTCCCCCGGATGGTGGCGGGCGGGATGGAAAACGGGTTGCCGACCCCGAGCGCGTTCTGCTCGAAGAGCGCGTAGTAGTAATCGTAGCCCAGCTTCGAGAGCGAGATTTGGCGGATCTCCGCATGTGCGCCGGGCGCGATGGCGATCTCGTCGTCCGGCTGGAAGCCGATCACGTTCTGCCCGTCATACAAATCGTCTCTGCTCACAAGGTTGAAGGCGTTTCCGGGGTCCGGCGGGATCTCGTTCACCCCCTCCACGAACTGTTCCCACAGGTAGTAGTTCGGGACCCCGGCCGGGTCCGCATAGTTGATCGTGGCCCGAAAGCCCTCCACATCGATGAAGAGCGACTCCTCCTCGAACACGAAGTACAGCGAATCGATCGCCGGCACCGCCCGCAGCCGAGCCGACGCCTCGTACATGTCTCCCCCGTACTCGAGGAAGAGCGTGTACGTCTCGCCGACGCGGGCGACGAGGTGTTCCGTCCCGTACAGGCCCGGCTCGATCTCCGGGAAGGAGTAGGCGCGTCCGCCCCCATCGACGACGGTGACGATGGCGTCCGTCGCGGGCGGGGCCGACCGGCTGTCGAAGAAGCCCGCCGTGGTCGACAGCCGAATGCGCTGCCTGCCGCCCGGCGCCTCCTTGACGCGTTCGATCCGCCCTTCCACGACGAGTCTCGGCACCGGGTCGGGAATGTCGACGTCCACGACCCGTTCGCATCCCGCCGCCGCAAGGCCGCCGGCCACCGCGAGCAGGCGGCCCGGCGTCATCACGCGATCCCCACCGCCACCACCCATCAGAAGTTCCACCGGTAGCTGATGCTCGGCACCAAGCCGAACACGGCGGTCTCCACCGCCTCGGTGACCGTGCGCGAGTCCCGGTTCTGGCGGAAGGCGATCGCCTGCGCGTTGAAGCGGTTGTACACGTTGAAGAGCCCGAACCGGAGTTCTCTCCGCCCCCACCTCCTGGTGGCCGACACGTCCAGACGATGATAGTCCGGAAGGCGCCTGGCGTTCCGCGGCCCGTATTCTCCGAGAATCAGGCCCGCGAACTGATACCGCGCGACGGGGTACGTCGTGGGCAGCCCGGTGGCGAAGATGAAGTTCGCCCCCAGGCTCCAGTCCTCGCCGAGCCTGTACACTCCCGCCAGGGCAAAGTCGTGCGTACGGTCGTAGGGGGAGGGATACCACTCCCCCCCGTTGACCCCCGGATCCGCCGCCGTGAGCCCGGGCGTCCGCTGATCCGAACGAGCGAGCGTGTAGCTCGCCCAGCCGGTGAGGCGTCCGCGGGCCTTCCTCAGGAGGAACTCCACCCCGTACGCGCGTCCCTCGCCCGGGAGAAGAAGCGTTTCGAGCCGCCGGTTGAAATAGATGTCCGCCCCGTCCACATAGTCGATCAGATGGCGCGCCCGCTTGTGGTAGACCTCTCCCGAAAACGCGTATCGCCCCCCGGCGAGCGCGGTGACGTAGCCGAACGCGAACTGGTCGGCGACGTGCGGCTTCACGTACGGCCCCACGGGATCCCAGAGGTCGAGCGGAGTGGGGGAGTTCGTGTTCGTCACCAAGCGCAGGTACTGCCGCGTTCGGGAGTAGCTCGCCTTGAGCGACGATGCGCCGCCGAGTCGGAAGCGCAATCCGAGCCGCGGTTCGAGGCCGTAGTAGGAGATGATCGTCTCCCCGTTTCCGTACCGCGTGCTGTCCACGATGGCGCCGGCTTCGTACCGGCCCAGCGCCGGACGATAGACCACGGGCGCGTCGTTCTCGTAGTCGTGGACCGTCGCCGCCCCCCGGCGGATGAATCCGGTCGCCCGCAGGCCATAGCGGAGTCCCAGGCGTCCGATCTCCGTCTCGTGCTCGACGTACGCCTCGGGAGCGACGCCCCTCCGGGACTCGAACTCCGTCGCGATGACCGCCGAGCCCTCGCCGGGGGCGATGTTCGCGGGCTGGATCTCGTAGCTCCGGAGCCCCAGCCCGAACTCCAGCCGGTTCGACGGCCCCACGTCCCACGACTCGTCGATGGTCACGCCGATGTTGCGGATCCCCGCGTCGAGCGAGGCCGCTTGGGCGTTGAAGCTGTTCTGTATGTGGTACTCGTAATCGCTGTAGGTCACGGCCAGATGGGAGAAGACCGGACCGAACGCGTGGTTCCAGCGCAGCGTGCCCGCCGCGTTCCCCCATCCGGCGGAGGCCTGGGTTCCGATCCGCAACCGGTCGCGGCCGAAGTAGCCGGAGAGCATGACCTGGCCGGTGGCGCCGTAGCGCGCGTTCGCCTTGGCGTTGAGGTCGTAGAAGTACGCGGTGCTCTCCCGGAGCGAGGGGTCGCTCGACAGACCCAGGAAGAGATCCGCGTAGGTGCGGCGGCCCGCGACGAGCCAGGATCCCCCCCCGCCGAAAAGGGGCCCCTGGAGGCTCAGGCGGCTGGAGAGGAGGCCGATCGTCGCCGCCCCCTCGAACTCGCGCGAGTTGCCCTCGCGCTGGTGGATCTCCAGCACGGAGGAGAGCCGGCCGCCGTAGCGGGCCGGGATCCCGCCCTTGTAGAGGGTGACGTCCCCCACCGCGTCCGAGTTGAAAGTCGAGAAGAGGCCGATGGCGTGGGCCGGATTGAACACCTCGGAGTCGTCGAGGCGAATCTGGTTCTCGTCGCCCGCGCCCCCGCGCACGTTGATCGCGGTCGTCGCGTCGTTCGCCGTGCTGATTCCGGGATAGAGGGTCAGCGTGCGGACCGGGTCCGCCTCGCCGAGGACGAGCGGGAGTTCGGAGAGGGTGGGGACATCGAGCCGGACGACACTCATATCGAGGCTCGCCGGGTCGAGGTCCGGCGGTTCCCGGTCGGCCGTTACCGTGAGTTCCGACACGATGACCGGCCTGAGGGGAAGCGCGAAGTCCAGCGAGGTCGCCTCCCGGAGATCCACGACTTCGGTCACGCTCTCGTAGCCGAGGCTGGTGACGCGGACCGAATACCGGCCGGGAGGCAGCTCGATCGAGTAGAACCCGAACCGGTTCGTCCCGACGGCGAGCCCCCGCTCCGCGATCTCGAGCCGGGCGGCGCGGATCACCTCATCGTTCTCCGCCACCCGCACATAGCCCGAGAGGCGCACCGGCCCCGGTTCCTGGGCGTACGCTCCGTCGGTTCCCGCCGCCACGGCCCCCGGCACCAAGCCCAGGACCGTCAGCGCCAAGACCGTCGGCGCGAGGATCGTCGGTGCCAGGATCGTCGGCACCCGGATCCTCGGCACCCGGATCGTCGGCACCCCCATCGTCGGCGCCGTTCTGCTCTGAAAGCGAATGACGACCTCCGTCTGAAGTGGTGCCGGCACCCAGGCATCGCCGGCGTTTCGGGATCCCTTCGAACGGCGGCCGACCCGCTCGTCCGCGAGGTTCAGCCGGGAAGCGTGAGAACCTGGCCCGGGTAGATCCGGCTTCCGTTGAGGTTGTTCGCGGATCGGAGGCGGGTCACGGTCGTATCGTGACGACGGGCGATCTCCCAGAGCGAATCGCCCGGCCTCACCCGGTACCGCCCGCCGGCGTCGACGTACTGCTGCGCGGCGGCGCGCGCGATTCGCTCGACGTAAGCGGCGTACTGCTGCGGGAAGAGCGCCACGTGGTAGTGGGGCGGGCGGCGCTCCAGGGAGACCTCGAGCACTCCCGACCCCTCGAGCTGGAGCAGTACGCGTTCGAGCCACCCGCGGCACTTCGGGCCGGGGACGCGCAAGTCGAGCGCCATGCCGGTGGGGTGTACGGAGCGGGGGGAGGCGTTTCGCGGCTGCCGGTTCTTCGGGCGCGTCAGGCTCGTGACCACGAGCAACTCGCCGCACGCGCGCCGGTACTGCGACGCAAGCCGGGATATGAACAGCTTCACCTCGGGCCGCGCGTAGGGGAACGAGATATCGTGAAGCTCGTAGTCCGCTCCCCCGGGCACGCGCACGAGATAGCCGCGGTCGACGAAGCGCCGCAGCTGCTCCGGCGTCTCGATGTAGGTGAAGTCGTGCTGGCGGGCGACCCGGTTCTGGCGATCCAGCGAACTCGTGGACCCGCGGAGACTCTGCCCCGAGACCTCAAGGGGCACCGCCACCGCCAGCAGAACGGCCGACGCCGCGACGAAGAGATGCGAATTCCGAAGGGACCGCGCGCCTTGACGCGGCAACAGCATCCAAGATTTCATGATGCCTCCACCCCACTGATCCACCCCACCCAACTGCACCTTTACCGGGAGTATAAGCCCACAGGACCTCCCGGTTCAACCTTTCTGTTCAGGAGGCGAGCCGGGACGCCCCATCCCCGCATCGGCCCCATGATCAGGCTTGACCGGAACCGCCCGCGGAATCCTGTCGAACAGCTCCGCCAAGAAAGGATCTCTCCGTATCTTTTCCTCGCTCCAGCGCCGCTTTTCCTCGAAGGACATATCCTTCGTCTCCTCGTAGATGCGGTCGCGGGTCTCGCGAAGCCACTTCATGACGTCGAAAGACTTCTTCCCGGCATCAGTCTTCATTCCCAAGCTCCATCAGCTGCGGGTGTCGACGCTCGCAACATACGCACTCGCCAACGCCTCGCCTTCTCGCGTCAGCTCGATCCTTCTCCAAGTGCTCGCGCTTGCCCCGTCCTCGTCCGTTCGGGGCGTGATCAGGATGTTGCCATGACGAGTTGAGCGATGACGTAGCTTGAACGTGGGAGCTGCGACAGTGAGGCAACCGGTGACCGTGACGCCCGAAGACCTGCTCGGGCCTCTCAACGAGTTCGAGTTGAAGGCCGCTCCGCGCAAGCTCTTCCTGCGGGGCGATGCGTCGCTGCTGGGGGGGGGGCGGCCCTCGCATCGTCGTGGTGGGATCCCGGCGGGCGTCGTCCTAGGAGCTGGAATTGGCCCGGCGGACTCGCGAGATGCTGGTTTCGCACGGCGTCACGGTGGTGAGCGGGCTCGCCTTGGGGATCGACACCGTGGCTCCCGAGACGGCCATGACGCATGGTGGCGGGACGGTGGCCATCTTGGGCACCTCCTTGGACCAGTACGCGGTCGAACTTCCCCCTGCGAAACAAGATGATGGCCCTCCTCTCGGATGCCACGCTGATCGTGGAGGCAACCGCCACTAGCGGGACGAGGCATCAGGGCTGGGAGGCGATCAGGCTTGGGCGGCCCGTGCTCTTCCCCAAGCGGTTCCTGCGAGGGCAGTCGCCGGCGTGGGCCGACGAAGTGCTGCGCTACGGAGCGTTCGGATTCGATGCGGGGACGCTTCCGCTGGTTCTCGACGATCTCCCCACCCGCTGCGTCGGGTCGGCGTCGCGTGCCAACGACCTACCCTCCTTGGGCCCCTGGAGTTCAATCTTCAAACCCGCTGATTGCCCGCCCGTTCTACCGGCGCGGCATTATCCGGGCTGGCAGTGTCCACGGGTCGCGGTCCGGCGGCGCGGTGGAGACGTGCGTCCTAGCCTGTCCAGGATGAATGAGACCCTCATGAGCCCCCGGGGTCTTATTGGGGTCTATTGGGGGGTCCTGTTGGGGATCTCACTCGTGGCGGCAAGCTCGGCTACGGGTTGTTGCGGATCGCGAAGAAGCGTTCGCGGCGGGCGAGGTTGCGGCGGAGGGCGGCGGGGTCGGCGCGGACGAAACGGATGGGCGTGCCGGGCCGGGCCTGCGCCAAGGCGTCGAGCGCGACCGGGTCCACGGAGCCGAGCTTCGCGTAGCCGCCGATCGTGGGGCGGTCCCGCATGAAGACGAGCGGCAGGCCATCGCCCGTGACCTGAACGGTCCCGTCCACGAGGGGCGTCGAGTCGAGGACGCGCGGACCCGAACTCAGGGCGGGGCCGGCCAGTCGGCCCGCGGTTCTGTCGCTCGCCGGGTCGACGGTCCATTCCGCATCGAACACGCGCTCCCGGTCGGCGTCCGAGAATTCGGCCCACTCGTAGCCGACCATCAGCGGCAGCGCCAGCGAGGCCGTCTCGGGCGGGACGAGATCGTAAGGCACCCGCCGCACCGGAACCGCGCGTTCGGGTTCGCCCCAGCGGAGGGGTTCCCCCGGGCGCAGGGGCCGGCCGAGCAGCCTCGGCAATCCGTCGCGCACGACGGCCGACGCGGAGCCGAACGCGGTGGGGACATCGAGTCCGCCGGGGAAGGCGACGAAGGCGCGCATGCCGGTCGCACTGTAGCCGAGCCGGAGCATCTGGCCCGGCCGTGCCCGGACGGTGCGCCAGGTGCCCGTTTCGACGCCGTCGAGCGTGGCGGCGCAGTCCGCCCCCGTCAGCGCCACGGCCGTCTCGACGGCGAAGCGCAGGGCGAAGCCGCCCAGGGTGACCTCGAGTGCGGCCGCCGCCGGGTCGTTACCGAGGAGGCGGTTGGCCCAGAGGTACGCGCGCTGATCCATCGCGCCTCCGGGAGCGAGTCCGGCGCGGCGGCCGGTCCGCCGGCCCAGATCCTGGATCGTGCAGAACGGGCCGGGGCGTTCCACGACGCCGTGCGGGCTCATCCGCCGTCCGCGGCGTCGTACTCTTCCCTCCCGATCGGACGGAACTGGACCGAGCCGCCCGGCCGAAAGCGCGCGATCCGCTCGGCGGCATCGGCGAAGAGCGCCGCGGGCACGCGGCCGATCAGACGCCACCCGCCCGGCCCCGCCGCCGGATAGATGCCGGTGCGCCGGTCCGCGATTCCTACCGACCCCGGTTCGACGCGCGGGCGAGGCGTCGCGAGACGCGGCATGGCGATCCGCGCGTCCACGTCACCCATGTATGCGAACCCCGGCGCGAACCCGGTCGCGAGTACGGCGTACGTCGTACCGCTGTGCAGCCGCGCCACGTCCGCCACCCCCACCCCCGCGTTCGCCGCTACGGCCTCAAGGTCGGGTGCGAGTTCCGGGTCGTAGCACACCGGCAGCGAGACGGGGTCTCCGGCGTCGATCCGAGGCGTCTCCGCGAGGCACTCCTCGGCGGCGGCGGCCAGCTTGGACTCGACATCCGTCGCGTTCCAACTGTGGGGCGAGCCCTCGACGAGGAGCCGGTTGAAGGCCGGAATCGTCGTGCGGAGGTCCGGCAACGTCTCGCGCGCGACGCGTTCGAGACGGAGAACGCGGGCGATGCCGTCCCGGTCGGGCGCCACCGGAAGAGCGACCAAGACGCTCACCGGCCCCGGGAAAGTGATCACCGGCTATCTACTTCTGTCGCGGCACGAGTTCGCGGATGCGGCGGAGCACCACCGTAGCGGAAGGGTTGTCGCCGTGAACGCAGAGCGTTTCGGCTACCACGGGCAGGGGACCCTCGGGCGTCTCCACGAATCCGTCGAGGAGGTTCGCCACGTGGTCGGCCACGGCGTCCGCCTCGGAGAGGACGGCCCCGTCGGTCCCGCGCGCCTGCAGACGCCCGTCCGGCGCGTAGGCGCGATCCGCGAAGGCCTCGAAGGCGAGCGTCAGCTCCGTGTGCGCCAGCATCGCCGCGTGCCGCTCGCGCTCCGGCGTCGCCTGCAGCACGAAGCAGAGCGACGGATCCAGGGCGGCCACGCCCTCCGCCAGCCGCGCGAGGAGCCGGTTATCCCTCATCATGGCGAGGTACAGCGCTCCGTGGGGCTTCACGTGCCGCAGCCGGACGCCCAGCGCCGACGCCACGCCCCGGAGCGCCCCGATCTGCGCCTGGATCTCGAGCACCAGCGAGTCGAGCGGCCAGTCCAGCCGTAGGCGCCCGAAGTTGCGCCGGTCGGGGTAGCCCGGGTGCGCCCCCGCCTGCACCCCGTACTCGGCCGCCAGCTCGAGCGTCCGGGCCATCGTGTCGGGATCCCCGGCATGGCCGCCGCAGGCGATGTTGGCCTGGTCGATCAGCGGCATCACCGCTTCGTCGGTCCCCTTCTCCCACGGCCCGTAGCTCTCCCCCATGTCGCAGTTGATCAGCATGCGGGAAGATACCCGTACGCGAAGGGCGTCCGCACCTGCTTACCACCGCGACGCCGCCCGGGACGGGCACCGGGCACCGGACGCGAGGCGGCACGGCTGGCGGCGCGCCGTCCGCCACGCGAGAATCCATTGTGGGTCATTTGACCACTGCGTCCGTCAACGGGAGTCGGTGCGAAATGATGCGAATTCTCACCCGGACGCCGGCGATGGCGGTTCTATCGGCGCTCATCCTCGGGCTCGGGGTCGCCGATGCGCACGCACAGGACGAACATGTCGAGATCGCGAAGCGCGTGCTGTCGAGCGTCCCCCTGTTCGACGGACACAACGATCTACCCTGGGCGATCCGGAACGCGGACGCGCCCGGCGATGTCCGCGCCTACGACATCTCGCGCCCGACGCCGGGACACACCGATCTCGCCCGCCTCCGGGCCGGCGGCGTCGGGGCCCAGTTCTGGTCCGTCTACGTCCCCGCCTCGGTCATGGAGGACGGCGGCGGCGCGCGCATGCAGTTGGAGCAGATCGACATCGCGCTCCAAATCATCTCCGATCACCGCGAGGATCTGGGGCTCGCGCTCACCGCCGCCGATGTGATGGACCAGTTCCACCGCGGCAAGGTCGCCTCGATGCTTGGCATGGAGGGAGGCCACGCGATCGAGAACTCGCTCGGCGCGCTGCGGGCCTTCTACGCGCTCGGCGTCCGGTACATGACGCTCACGCACAGCGCCAACCTCCCCTGGGCCGACTCGTGCTGCGAGCTGCCCGAACTCGGGGGTCTCTCCGCCTTCGGCGAGGAGGTCGTGCGCGAGATGAACTGGCTGGGCATGCTGGTCGATATCTCGCACGTGTCTCCGGGGAGCATGCACGACGCCCTCGACGTGGCCGAGGCGCCCGTCATCTTCTCGCATTCCTCCGCGCGGGCCGTGACCGACCACCCGCGCAACGTGCCGGACGAGGTGTTGCGCCGGCTGCCGGAGAACGGCGGCGTGGTCATGGTCACCTTCGTCGAGTCCTTCGTGAACCAGGAGGTCGCCAACTACTTCGGCCCATCGGAGGGACGTCCGCGCGCCACGATGGCCGATGTGGTGGCGCATATCGAGCACATCCGCGACGTGGCGGGCATCGACCACGTCGCGATCGGGGGCGACTACGACGGCATCGACCGGGGGCCGGTCGGGCTGGAGGACGTGTCGACGTACCCCGCCCTGTTCGCCGAACTCTCCCGTCGCGGGTGGACCGAATCCGAACTTCGGGCACTCGCGGCCGACAACCTGCTTCGGGTAATGCGGGCCGCCGAAGCGACCGCGCGCCGGCTCCAAGCCGAACGCGATCCATCCATGGCCACGATCGAACAACTGGACGGGCTGGTGCCCTGAGTCCGACCGTCCCCAACCGAGAGGAAAGATCCATGAGAACAGCGCTGCTCAGACGAACTTCGACCGCACGGGCCCTTCCGCTTGGCATGGTCGCGGCCCTCTTCTCCGCGGTCTCCCTCGCCGCCCAGGACGTCGCGGGCATCGTCCTCGTGGAACCGTTCAAGGTGGGGACGTTCGCGATCAGAGACGTTCCGCGCGTCGGGCTCGTGCTGCGCGACGCCTTCGTCGTCGACATCGAGCTGGCGAACGAAGTACTCGAGCGGAACCGTGCGTATCCGAGGATACCGGCACCGACGGACATGCTCGACCTCATCGGCCGCTACGAGTACGGCGTCCAGCGGCGCCTGTACGAGATCGTCAACGAGACGGTGGCCTATCAGCGGCTCTCCGGCCCCACTCGCGCGGACTACGTCTACGATGTCGAGGAGGTCCGGATCCTCCCGCCCATCACGTATCCGGGCAAGATCCTGAACGCGGCGAGCAACTTCTACAGCCGCGTCGCCGCGGACGCGCCCGAGGGGGAGAGGGAGGAAGCGGTCCGCCAGCGCCGAGAGAACCGGGGCGTGCCCTACCTCTACCTCAAGCCCTCGCGCGGCGCCGTGGTCGGGGGCAGCGAGCGGATCGTGATTCCACACGGCCGGACCCAGATCGACTGGGAGGTGGAGCTGGGTGTCGTCATGGGGCGGGCCGCAAAGTACGTCGCCTCCGAGGATGCCCAGGAGACCGTGTTCGGGTACACCGTGACGATCGACGTGTCCGACCGCGGCGGGCGTCCTCCGGGCGGCAACCCCACGGCCTCGGACTGGCTGGTCGAGAAGGGACACGACACCTTCGCGCCGATGGGCCCCTGGATCGTCCCCAAGGAGTTCTACGGCGATCCCATGGAGCAGCTGCGCCAGACGCTGGACGTCGGCGGAGAGCGCATGCAGGAGGCGACGGCGGGAGACATGATCCACTCGCTGTGGGAGTTGATCGAATACGCGTCCTCAATCCTGACGCTGTTCCCGGGCGACGTGATCAACCTCGGCACCTCCGGCGGAGTCGGCATGGGCGAGGCGCGATTCCTGCAGCCGGGCGACGTCGTCACGGCAACGATCGACGGGATCGGCACGATCCAACTCCCCGTGGTGGAGGGACCGGAGCCTCTCGGCGAAACAGGCGTCCGCTTGCCGCCCGTGGGCACCTACAGGCGGGATCCCGGCTCGTGAGGGCGCTCCTGACGGCCGCGGCCCTGGCGTTCTCCGCAGGCCTGGCGTTCTCCGCTCCCCTAGCGGCCCAGGGAGGGCCGGAGATCGAGATCGCCGAACCCTTCAAGGTGGGAACGTTCGAGATCGGCGGCGTTCCGCGCGTCGCCGTCGTGCTGCGAGACGCCCTCGTCGTCGACATCGAGGAGGCGAACCGGGACCTTGAGCGAAACCCGGCCTATCCACCCGTCCCGCCGCCGGCCGACATGATCGACCTCATCGGCCGCTACGAGTACGGGATCCGGCTCCGGCTGTACGAAATCGTCAACGACCTCGTGGCCCGGGGCGGGCTGTCCGGAGGCGGCAGAGCCGACTTCGTCCACGACCTCGAGGCCGTGCGGATCCTCCCGCCCATCATGTACCCCGGAAAGATCCTGAACGCGGCGGTCAACTTCTACAGCCACGTCAACGAGGCGGGCACCGAGGAGGAGCGCCGCGAAGCCCGCCGCCAGCGGCGTGAGAACCGCGGCGTGCCCTACCTCTTCCTCAAGCCGACGCGCGGCGCGGTGATCGGAGCCGACGATCAGATCCTGATCCCCTTCGGACGCGACCGCACCGACTGGGAGGTGGAACTAGGGGCCGTGATCGGACGCACCGCCAAGTACGTGGACGCCCGGAACGCCCAGGACCATGTGTTCGGGTACACGGTGACGATCGACGTCTCCGACCGGGGCGGGAGGCCGCCCGGCGGCAACCCGATGACGTCCGACTGGTTCGTCGGGAAGGGCCACGACACGTTCGCGCCCATGGGTCCGTGGATCGTGCCGAAGGAGTTCTACGGCGACCCGATGGAGAAGCTGCGCCAGACGCTGGACGTGGGTGACGAGCGCATGCAGGAGGCGACGGCGGGGGACATGATCCACACGCTGTGGGAGCTGATCGAGTACGGTTCCTCGGTCGCGACGTTGTTCCCCGGGGATGTGATCAACAACGGCACCTCGGGCGGGGTCGGCATGGGCACCGCGGTTCGCGGGGAGACGCGATTCCTGCAGCCGGGCGAGGTCGTCAGCGCCTCGATCGACGGCATCGGCACGCTGACGCTCGAGGTCGTGGCCGAGACGGAGCCGGCCGGCGGAACCGGTGCCCGGCTACCACCCGTCCGCAGCTATCGGGGCAACCGTTGAAGGCGGGACGGGAAAGGCGGAAGCACCGAGGCATCGCCCGCAGTCCAACAGGACGTAGCTCTCCCCAAGGCTCCAACCGGGAGTGCTCGATACCAGCGTCCGAACGTGGGCGGCGATTTCCCGGCGGCTCAGCCGTTGACGTTCTCGGCACTTCGATGTGCTCCGGAATCCGATCAAGGCGGAATACGCAAGGCCGCCCGCCATGCCGGCACTGGTGATACGCGCGCCGGTTCCGGACGATAACCCGATGTCCTCAAGGTCGTGGTCGGATAGCACGGTGGCGGCCGCGTACGCGACCGATCCGACGGCGTCGAGAAGTGGCATGGCTTGAGATGTCGTGCAGGCCCCCTCGGGCAACGGCCCCTCACCGGTAGGCGGCTGGTTCACGAAAACCGCCGAACATCCGCCGAGCACCAGGGTTGAACCCAGCACCACACAGACAATCCTCATCGCTGACCTTCCTTGACCACTCTTCAGCGATCCAATTGCGGCACACGGCTCCCACCTTCGCGGGCGGTGCCGAGACGGAATGCGGTACGCCGTTAGAATCGGTACGCTAGGCTGACAATGGGCCGAATCTCGAATCCGTCCCGGAACCAGTTCGCAATCCCAACCTCGCTGGCCAAGGTGCCGCCGAGGAACCGGAGACCCGCGATTAACACCTCCGCCCTTTCCCCTTCGAGATCGAACACCCGGACGTCGCCGAAGAGCTCGAGTTCATCGTCGGTGGACAGGGGCAACTCAACATCTCCGCCCACGCCGATCAGGTAGCCCGCGTCGCCAATGTTACCCGTCTGACCGTGAACACCCAGCGAAAGATGCCCAGCAGCCCGCCCACCCAAGCCTGCGGAGATCGTCGACGAGACCCCGAACAGGATGCCGTCGAGCGCCCCGGAAGTCTCAAAAACGGCACGGCCTCCCAAGCTGGCGGATAAGGGTCCGGATTCAAATACGCGGAACTTGGGCGACAGATAGGGATATACTTCCGTGCCCGCTTCGGGCCCCAAGAGACCCAAGTCGATGTCATAGGTCCAAATCCCAACGCCAAACCCCAGCGTGAACTGGTCCGTGACGCCGTAGGCTCCGTGAACGACCAGCGGCAGCGACCTGTCATCTCCCTCGCCGAGCTGAGCTACAACATCGGTACCGGCGTAGCTTGCGCCGAAGTAGCCCCGTCCCGCGGCGAGCGTGTATCCGTTGGGATCCAGAAATCCGCTGGTAATCATTCGAGGCCAGGACGGCTCGGACCGATCCGGGCTCGCCGCAGGTTTCGATCCTTCCCGGAGGGCGGCAGCGAGCCCCCTCTCCGAGGGCACTTCGGCTTCTTGGGCACCAACCGACCCCACCGAGCTGACCGCCAACATGCAGATCGCGATGCTTGCCGGACGCCGTCGGGCGAGCCCTGTCGCCGCTGGATGCCCGAATCGGCGCAGAGCGGCATAAAGCCTTAGAAACACTGATCTACAAGGTAGGCGCAACGGGCACATGCGGCTACGCGAACGGGTTCGGGAACGCCGGGGGCGACGCAGGTAGCGCAGGCTGACGCCGCCTCCAACCATCCGGCCAGCCCGCACCCGCCCCAAGCATCCGGATCATATCCGGGGATGAGTATCGTGGGTGGATCCTCCTCGTCATCACAGTCAAGGCACGGCCCCTCCTGAGCACAAACGACCCGTGCCCCGACCAAGGGCACGTCCGCAACGTGACCCGAGTACGATGCGGGGGCAGGCATTGCCAGACCGAAGGACGGGATGAGGATTCCTGCCTTGGCTCGCCGCATGCTGCATAGCGTGCTCCATAGTGTAAGGATGCCAGCCCTCCCTGACGTTCAGGCTATCCCCCCGGGGGGGTCGTCGCAAGAGGGTCGATCAGGAGGTCGGCGATCACCCATGGCCCGTACCCGGTAGCGTACACGTGCCGTCCCACGACGTGTCAACTCTCGGTGTTCCGGGGCTTCCTCCTCCTCGTGGCGGGCGTGCCCGCATCCGTCGCGATGCGCGCGGCGGCAGGCGGGCGGAGAACATGCAGGAGGCGATAATCCCTCTCGGTCGCGATGCGTGCGGGGGGGGAGGGCCCGGAACCGGGTCCGGATCATTCGTCGGAGGTGGCCGCGCGTTTCAGAATCCGGAGGAATTCGTCCATCGCGGTGCGGCCCTTGTCCCGCACGTAGTAGCGGCGAACCTCACGATACCGGTCCGCCGGATCCAGCTTCATCCCCTCCGTCATCACCCACTCTTGGATCGGGGCGGGCCGGGGGCCCCACCACCCGCGCTCCCGGAACGTCTCGTCGTAGATGATGAGGACCGGGATGGACCGGCTCGTCCCGTTCGTCAGATGGGCGTCCATCAAGTCCGGATTCTCGTCTCGCACGAGGACGCGCAGCTCGATGTTCCCGGCGACCTCCGCCAAGCGCTCGAACACGGGAAGAGTGTTGATCGCGTCTCCGCACCAGTCCTCGGTGAGCGCGATCACCTTCCACCGGCCGGGGATCGCGCGGGCACGTCGCCGGGTCTCCTCGTCCACCGCCGCGCGGCGGGCCAGCGCGTGCCAGAGTTCGCGGTTCTCCTCGACCGTCTCCAAGTAGGCGGAGAACGTCGATGCGCCTTGGAATCGTCCTCGGTTCAAGCTCGGGATGCCTCGCGCGGCGGTCGGTGCCGGAGCGGCGGGTCCGGCGATGCCGACGACGTCCGGGTCCGGCGATGCCGATGACGCCCGGAGTCGGCGATGCCGACGGCGCCCGCCGCCAGCGAGGCGAAGGTACGGGTGCCGCCGTAGCTTCAGCCAGATGAACGTGCGACTGCACACCGAAGCGAAGTTCGGCCTCTCCAGCATGGTGGCGCCGCTTCGGCGCGTGGCGATGCGCCGGCCGGGCCGGGCAACGCTGGAGGCCGATCCGGGGCTCTGGCACTATGCGGGGCGGCTCGAACCGGACCGGCTGCGTCGGCAGTACGATGCGTTCGCGGAGTGCGTCGCGGCCTCCCGGGCCGAGATCGAGTGGATCGGCGCCGCAGGGGACGACGGACTCGCCGACGCGATCTTCCCCTTCGATCCATCCTTCATGACGCCCCGCGGCGCGATCCTTCTGCGGCCGGGCAAGGCGTTGCGGCGAGGCGAGACAGCAAGCCACGAGGCACTCTACCGGAGGCTCGGCGTGCCGGTGATCGGCACCATCGAAGCTCCGGGAATCGCGGAAGGCGGGGATCTGCTGTGGGTGGACGAACACACGCTCGCGGCGGGGCGCGGCTTCCGCACCAACCAGGCGGGCATCGACCAGATCCAAGCCATTGTGGCGCCACTCGGGATCGAGGTCCGCGCCTTCGATCTGCCGATGTGGAACGGAAGCGCCGCCTGCCTCCACCTGCTCTCGCTCGTGAGCCCGCTCGACCGGGACTTGGCGCTGTTCTATCCCCGACTCTTTCCGGTGGCGCTGCGCGAGTTGATGCGGGAGCGCGGCATCCAGCTCCTGGCAGCGGGAGACGGTGAGTTCCGCGCCTCCGGCGGCTTGAACCTCAACGTCCTCGCGACGGCCGAACGCCGATGTATTGCCCTCGGCGGATTTCCGGAGACGGTCCGGCTGATGAGAGACGCAGGCTGCGATGTCGCGTGCTTCGACGGCGACGCACTCTGCATCCCGTGCGAGGGCGGCCCAACCTGCCTCACACTCCCCATCCACCGCGACCATCCACCTCCTCAAACGAAAACCGTCCCATGAATCGCACGCTGAAACGCATCATCATCGGCATGCTCGTCGTCATCGCGAGCCTGTTGGCGGTCGTCTACGGCGTCGGGCTCTCCCTCCCCCAAGACCATGTCGCGGCCGTGAGGGCCGAGTTTTCCGCGACGCCCGAGGAGATCTTCGCGACCATCGCGGACTACCGGTCCTACCCCGAGTGGCGCCCTTCCGTCGAACGCATCGAGGAACTTCCGGCCCG
Source organism: Candidatus Palauibacter poriticola (assembly GCA_012270965.1). GTDB lineage: Bacteria > Gemmatimonadota > Gemmatimonadetes > Palauibacterales > Palauibacteraceae > Palauibacter > Palauibacter poriticola. The sequence goes on along the minus strand of JAAXHJ010000056.1, from coordinate 21,784 downwards.
CGACGGAAACCCCGCCTGGGTGGTGATCGAGGCCACCGGTCCGCTTCCCATGGAGCTGACGGAGAGCGAGCCCCCGATCCGGCTCGTGACGACGATCCTGTCGGAGGGCATGCCCTTCGGCGGGCGCTGGATCTACGAGATTGAACCTGCCGCCACCGGAACGACCGTAACGATCACCGAGGAAGCGGAGGTCTACAGCCCGCTCTTCCGCTTCGTAAGCCGCTACCTCATGGGGCACCACGCCACCGCGTCGCTCTTCCTCTCGGACCTCGGCGCGCACTTGGGCGAGGACATCACCGTGGACGTGGTCCGTTAGCGTTGGCGTAGGCAGACAGCGTTGGTGCCGGCCGACAGCGTTGGTGCCGGGAGGGACAGCGATGGCGCAGGCCGACTCCCGTCAGCCGACGAAGAACTCCCGGATGCCGCTGAGGCACATCTGACAGCCGATGGCGAGCAGGATCAGCCCCGAGAAGCGCTCGAGGATCCGGACCGCCCGCCGCCTCAGCACGCGCGAGAGGAAGCCGGCCGCCAGGAGCGCCCCGAGCACGCCCACCGCCGCGACGCACACCGCTATGAGCGTGGCGACGGGAATGCCGATCAACGCCCCGGCCTCGTCGAGCGCCAGCGTGATCACGGCGGTGATCGACGCCGGCCCCGCGATCAGAGGCATGACGAGCGGAACCCAGAGGTGGTCCTCCGTCTCGCCCGGATCCCGGCGTACGCCGGTGATCCCGAACGGGGCGCCGCGGAGCATTTCGAGCGCGGCGAGGATGACGACGAGGCCGCCGGCCGTCCGAAACGCGGCGAAGCTCACGTCGAACAGGTTCAGGATGCGCGCCCCGGCGAGCGCGGCGACGGTAAGCACGATGAGAACTCCAACGGCGACCTTCACCGCCGCGCGCCGCAGTTCCGCACGCGAGAATCCGTCCGTCGCGGCGAAGAAGAAGGGCAGCTCGGCCAGCGGGTTGGTGAGCGCGATGAGCGCAATGGAGCCGTAGAGAATCTGGTCGATCACCGGGACACGATACGTCCGCCCGCCCACCGGCGCGACCTTCGCACCCGTGGCCGGGAACGCGCGAGTCCCGCATGTTGGCAGGGTTCCAGCAAGCATGTTGGCAAGGTTCCGACAACCTGTCGTCCGGACTCCGGGGGGAAGCCATGAAACGCCTCACGTTCGCCGCCATCGCACTCGCCCTCCTCGCACCGGCAGCCGCCGCTGCCCAGCAGACGCCCTCCTACGATTACTTCGCTCCGCAGCGGGAGATGATCCAGCGCGGCGTCCAGGCCGTCCTCCAGTGCAACGGTCTGTTTACGGGAAACCGGACGCTGAAGCAGGTCTTCGACCAGGAACTCGCCTACCTTCCCGACCCGGTCGGAACGGCCGAGGGGGGCGACTACGCCGTCGACTGGGAGAGGAAGGCCGTCGCCATCGGCGAACGCGGCGCGATCCCGACCATGAGGGCGGCGTTCCGCGAAGGGATCGGGTGCGTGATCATGTCGCCGGATCAGACCTTCGACGACATCGACGACCTGCCGGTCCTGGACGCGCCGCCGCTGGCCGGCGACCCCGAGGCGATGGCGTGGCCCGATGGCGATCTGGTCGAGAGTCGTCCTCTTCCGGCCGGCGTCGACCCGGCGGCCCTCCAGGCCGCGTCCGACTGGACCTTCGAGCGCGAATCCCCCGAGCAGGTGACGCTCAGTCTCATCGTCCTCCACGACGGGCAGATCATCCACGAGCGCTACGCCGCCGGCATCAACGTGTTCACGAAGACCCGCACGTGGTCGACCGCGAAGAGCATCGCCTCGACCCTGATCGGCATGCTCGTCGACGACGGCAAGCTGGCACTCGACGAGCCCCTGCCCTTCGCCTGGCTGCCCGAGAACGCGGGCTCCGCAGACACCGATCCCCGCCGGGAGATCACCCTCCGTCACGCGCTCAACATGTCCAGCGGACTCTATCCCGTGGACAGTTGGGGCATGGAGTACGCGACCGGGTCCGGCTTCTCCTATTGGGCGGGCGCGAGTTCGGTGGAGGGGGCGCGCAACCGTTCGCTCATGCGCGAACCCGGCACGTTCTGGGACTACGAGAACTACGACACGCTGCTCGGCGTGTACGCGATGAAGCAAGCGATCGGCGACCCGCAGGCCTACCTCGAGTTCCCGCGGGAACGCCTCCTCGACAAGATCGGGATGCGGAACACGCTCCTCAGCACCGACCGCTTCGGCGATTTCATCATGAGCAGCCAGATTTACACGACGGCCCGGGATCTGGCCCGCTTCGGACTCCTGTACGCGCGGAACGGGATGTGGAAGGACGAGCGCCTGATCTCCGAGGAGTGGATCGACTTCGTGCGCACGCCCGCTCCCGCCACGTCCGAGACCGGCAACTTCTACGGCGGCCAGTTCTGGCTCGTGCCCGACGACCGCACGGACGTGCCTGCCGACGCCTACTCCACCGCCGGCAACCGAGGCCAGTTCGTCGTCATCGTCCCGTCACACGACGTGGTCATCGTCCGTCGCGGGCTGGACTACGGCCGACAGGGCTTCGACCGCTGGGACATGACGCGCGAGGTCCTCAAGGCGTTCGATCCCGTCGCCACCAACCCGTAGCCCCGAACCCGTCGCACACTGGCCCGGACGGAATGGGGTTGCTCGCATGGCGGGAGCTGGCGAACCATTGCCTCCAGCGGCATCCTGACCACGCGGCAACACGAGTGAGCCGCTCGTGGAGAGCCGCCCGGAGGAGGCCATGAGATGATCCGCCAGCTTCTGTTGAAGACATATCGCAGCTTCGAGTCCTACGCGATACGGGATTTGACGCGGGTCAACCTCCTAGTTGGCCGGAACAACTCCGGCAAGACGTCGATCCTCGAGTCGGTTCACCTCCTTGCGTCCCAAGGGGATCCGACCGTCCTGGTGCAGTCGACGCGGCGACGTGGCGAGATTCCCGCGAAGATAGGCACCGATCGATCCGACGGTCTTCGACGGCACGAGCTACACGATGTTTCGCAGCAGTTTTTTGGCCGTCGCCTCCAAGTGGGGGCAGAGTTTCGCATTTCATCGAAAGACCGGCTTGGGCATGTCTCGGCAATGATCAGGCCAGCTGAGGAGAGCGACTCCAAAGACCTGCTCGAAGTCGACACGGACGACCTGCAAACCCTTGTACTTCGGCTGGGGGGGAGTAACCGCGATCCCATCGACATCCCCGTGAACGCCGATGGATCCCTGACCTTGACCCGACGAGTGCTCCTAAGGGCAGCATCCCGCGCCCCCCAGGAGACCCAACTCGTCCGTTTCTTGAGCACGGAATCGGCCGGGTTGGGCAGCCTCGCCGAAATGTGGGATGACGTGCAGCGGGCCGGCCGGGAGTCCGAGGTGATTGACGCGTTGCGGATCTTGGAGACCGATCTCGGGTCCATACACTTTCTCGCGGCCCCGCGACGCTACGGAGAGGCGTCCTCCGGCATCCTGCTTGGATTCGAACCGGGGACGCCGCGCGTCCCGCTCGGGAGCCACGGCGACGGCAGCCGTCGTCTGCTTGCCATCTCTCTCTCCCTCACCCAGTTGACGAATGGCTTCCTGCTCGTTGACGAGATCGACACCGGACTCCATTGGACCGTCATGGAGGACATGTGGCGGCTCGTGGTTGAGACGACGCGAAAGTCGCGTACGCAGATATTCGCAACCACACACAGCTACGATTGCGTCAGGGGCCTCGCGTCGCTCTTGGCGTCGCGGCCCGATCTTGCCGAGGAGGTTTCGATACAAAAGATCGAACGGTCGCTGGCCCGGGCTGTGGCCTTTGACGCGGATCGAATAAGGGCGGCCGTGAAGCACGGGATCGAACTTCGGTGACGTCAGTTCCGACGACCAAGCCCTGTGTCTTCGTCGAAGGCAGAGATGATAAGCATGCGATCCTCCATCTTCTCTGGCGCCACGGCCTCAGCAGCAAGACAGACCCCGGCTTCCCTCAGATCGAGTCGTCCGGTGGTAGGGACGGTGTCCTCGAAGCCATCGAAGCTGCGGTCAGCGCCGGTACGGATCGAACCCTCGGCTTCGTACTTGATGCCGATGACGACATCGGTGCTCGCTGGAGGTCTGTAGCTCACCGATTGCAAAACGTCGGCGTGGACGTCGTCACCGGACTGGATTCGGCAGGCTTCTTGGGTGAGTCGAGCGAGTACGGGACACGTGTGGGCGTGTGGCTGATGCCGGACAATGAGCAGGCCGGGAAACTCGAGGATTTCCTAGAAGGTCTGGTTGACGAAACCCACCCGTTGCTTCCGCACGCCCGCAACGCGACACAAGAGGCCAAAGAGCTGGGTGCGGCGTTTTCTGATGCCAAGACGAGTAAGGCCGTGCTGCATGGGTGGCTCGCGTGGCAGCAAGAGCCCGGCCGACCGTATGGGACGGCGATCAGGAGCGGGTATCTTCGACACGATAGCGAAGCGGCAGAACGTTTTGTGGCTTGGTTCCGTCGGCTGTTCGCACTGCAAGGACCCACTTCCTAACCGGCTGCGGGTCGGACAGCTATCTCCGGCGAGGTCAGACCCAGCGGCCGCTGTGGAGTTCGAGCACGAAGGGGTTGGTGTCGCGCTCCAGTCCCACGGTGGTCTCGGGGCCGTGACCGGGGTAGAGGCGGGTCTCGGGGGGTAGCGTCAGCACCTGCGACCGGATGGACTCCATAAGCACGCCGTAGTTGCCGTTCGGAAGATCCGTACGGCCGATCGATCCGCGGAAGATCACGTCACCCACGATCGCCACGGGATGCGCCGTGGAGACGAACATCACATGCCCCGGTGCGTGGCCGGGCACGAACACGACGTCGAATTCCGAGCCGCCGAAGGCGATGCTTGTGCCGGGGACCAAGTCAATGTCGGGCGGCGGCGGCTCCGCAAAGGACACGCCGAACGCGAGCGCCAGATTGGCCGCGTTGTCGTAGAGCGGCCGGTCAAGGGGATGAAGGTGGATGGGCACCTCCGTGGCGGCCTTCGCCTCCTTGAGACCGTCGATGTGGTCCACGTGGGCATGCGTGAGGAGGAGCGCCGCGATGTCCAGGTCGCGGGCGCGCGCCGCGGCAAGCGCGTCGGGCGTTGCGGCTCCGGGATCGATCAGCAGCCCCGTGCGGCCGTCCTCGCAGACCACGAGCAGCGTGTTCTGCACGAATGGTCCGCCCGTGAACGTGAGAATCTCGATCTTCACCCCCTCGATTTGGCCCGTCTCCGACCCTCGGAGCGGATGAGGCGGAGTCTATCCGCCGCGCCACGGGGCGGCAACGAGAATCGTGCGGATCCACGCGGATTTGCGCGCCGCGAGGCGCCCCGCGATGATGGCGCGATGAACCTCACCCCCCGCGGCGCGGACCTCGCCCGCATGCTGCGTCTGGCCCTCCCGATCGTGACCGTCCAGGTCGGCATCATGATGATGGGCGTCGTGGACACGATCATGGTCGGCCACCTCTCGGCAACCGATCTCGCGGCGGTCGGCCTGGGGAACATCTACTTCTTCCAGATCGCCGTGTTCGGGATGGGCGTGCTCATGGCCCTCGATCCCATCGTCGCCCAGGGAGTGGGTGCGGGAGACCATGAAGCCGCCGCCAGAGGGATACAGCGGGCGTTCGTTCTCACTCTCTTTCTGACGGCGGTCACCTCGCTGCTCTTCCTGCCCGCCGCGCGCATCTTCGCCTTCCTGCGGCAGCCCGCGGATGTCGTGCCGGTGGCCGGGGGATACGCGCTGGGGTCGATCCTCGGGATGCTCCCCTTCTACGCGTTCGTCGTGCTTCGGCAGAGCCTGCAGGCGATGCACCGCGTGGCGCCGATCGTGTGGACGATCGCGGGGGCGAACCTTCTGAACGCCTCCCTCAACTGGGTGCTGATCTACGGCAATCTCGGGGTTCCGCGGTTGGGGGCCGTGGGCTCGGCGTGGGGATCGAGCCTCGCGCGCTGGTGCATGGCGGCGGCGCTTCTTTGGCTGTCCTGGCCTTCCCTTAGCCCCTATCTGGGCCGGTTCCGGCGTGAGGCGCTCGACCGGCGTGCGCTCGCGCGCATGGTGCGGCTCGGCACGCCGATTGGCTTCCAGCAGCAACTCGAGTTCGGAGCGTTCGCCGTGATCGGCGTCATGATGGGCTGGCTCGGCACCGAGGCGATGGCCGGGCACCAGATCGCGCTCAACCTCGCCGCGCTCTCCTTCATGGTGCCGTTCGGGATCGCGGCCGCTTCCGCCGTACGCGTGGGACGCGCGGTCGGACGGGAGGACATGGAGGGGGCGCGCCGGGCCGCCGCCGCGGGCATCCAGCTCAGCGGCGTCTTCATGGTTGCGACCGCGGGCGCGTTTCTCGCCTTCCCGCGCTTCTGGGCCGGCCTCTACTCGAATGATCTCGCGGTCATCGCGATCGCCGCATCCCTGATCCCGATCGCCGGCGTCTTCCAGGTCGCCGATGGCCTCCAGACCGTCGCGGCCGGCGTGCTGCGCGGCGCCGGAGACACCTTCACGCCCTTCCTCGTCAACGCCCTCGGCTTCTGGCTACTCGGGGTGCCGGTGAGCTACTTCCTGGCCTTCCGCGCCGACTGGGGCCCGCGCGGCCTGTGGTGGGGGCTGGCCGCCGGACTCGCCTCGGTGGCGGTCCTCCTCTTCGCCCGCCTGCGGCAGGTCCTCGGCCGCGAGGTGCGGCGCGTGGCCATCGACTCGACAACGTGACCATGGCCCCGTGTGTCCCATCTAACGGATGACGGACGCAAAGCGAAGGGTTCCATGACTACACGACGACGATTCCCGCGACGGTTCCAGCTCTTCCTTCTCGCGACCCTTCCCGGTGCCCTCGGGAGCCTTGCGCCCTCGACGGCGGAGGCACAGGCGGGGAGTGTCCGCTACCTGCGCTCGGTGCAGTACGATTTTGAAGTGCCGGAGCGCTTCGCGGCGTTGCGCGACCGCCTCGCGGCGGAGGGCACGGCCTCCATGGTTCTCCGCTTCGACGATGCCCGCTCGATCATGATGCCGGCCCCGGACGAGGAGGCGGCGGCACCCCGGCGCGGGCCCGGCGACTCGGATCGGATGGATCGCCGCGCCCTCGGCATGGCGCTGCGGCTTAGGATGGGATCGGCCTCCCGTACCGACCAGGAGGACCTGATCCAAGCCTACGTGGACTTCGGGAGCGGCGCGATCACCGAGACCCGCGAGTTCATGGGGCGCACGTTCCTGATTTCCGGGGACCGGCCCACATATGCGTGGAAGCTCGGAACCGAGCAGCGCGAGTTCCTCGGCTTCATGGTGCAAGAGGCGACGGCCGTCCACGACGGGGCGGAGATCGAAGCTTGGTTCACGCCCCAGATTCCGGTGCAGGCGGGCCCCGGCCAGTACGGCGGGCTTCCCGGGCTCATCCTCGTGCTCTCGCTGGACGGCGGACGCCTGCTCTACTCGGCAACCGAGGTGAACCTCGAGGGTCTCGGCGATGTCGAGATCGCCCCGCCGACGGATGGGGAAATGGTCACGCGCGAGGAATACGAAGAGATCGTGGCGGAGAAGATCGAGGAAATCCGGGCCACGCGAGGGGGCGGCAACCGGCGTCGTCCCTTCGACGGGGGGCTCCGATGAGGCCGCCCGGACGGATGGGTTGGACCCCCGTGTGCCCGGCGCGGCCGGGGCCGATCCTGACGCTGCTGGCGGGCGGACTGGTGCTCGGTGCGCTCTCCCCCCGTTCGGTCCAAGCCCAGGCGGAATACGCCGTGAGCGGGGTCATCGCCGACGCGGCCGGCGCGGGCCTCGGCGGCGCCATGGTGGTGGCGCTCGCGAAGCCCGACTCGGTCCTCACCCGCTTCACGACATCCAACGGCGACGGCGTCTTCGCCCTCGGAGATCTCGGACCCGGCGAATACATCCTGCAGGTCACCCTGCTCGGATACGGCACGGTGCGGACAGACCTCTCCCTCGCCGGAGAAGACGTGAACGTCGGCACCATCAACCTCGAGGTGATGGCGGTGGAGGTGGACCCGCTCGTCGTCACCCTCGACCACGTCCCGTTTCTGAACCGGCGGGACACGCTCGGCTACAACGCGCTCGCCTTCCGGACGCGGCCCAACGCCACGGTGGAGGATCTCCTGCGCCAGCTTCCGGGGATCGAGGTCGAGACCGACGGATCGATTACGGCGCAGGGCGAAGAGGTCGAGAACGTCCTTGTCGACGGGAGGGAGTTCTTCGGGGGCGACCCCACGATGGCGACCCAGAATCTGCCCGCCGAGGCCGTGGAGAAGGTGGAGGTCTACGACAAGGAATCGGACATGGCCGAGTTCACGGGCATTGCCGATGGCGAGGAGGAGCGGACGATCAACCTGGAACTCAAGGAAGAGGCGCGGTCGGGCTACTTCGGCCGTACGTCGGGCGGACTCGGGGCGGACGTGGAGAACGCGTCCGTTTCGCCCGGATTCGGCGAGGCCGTGGCCGCGCGGCTCCCCGCCAACCCCGAGTCCGGGACGGTGGCCGGCGGGATTCCGTACGCGGGCGCCCTGTCGGTCAACCGATTTTCCCCGACCACGCAGCTTGCCCTGGTCGGAAGCGCGAACAACGTGAACCAAGCCGGGTTCGGGTGGGGCGACGCGATGTCCTTCGGCGGATGGGAATTCGGCCGCGGGGGGGGGGCGACGACGGGCTCACCGAGACCTTCATGCTGGGGCTCAACGCCAACCACGACTTCGGCGGGAACGACGACAACTGGATCCGGACGAGCTACCGCCTCAGCACGCTCGACAACTTCCAGAACGAGACGCAAAGGCGGGAGCAGCTCCTCGGCACGAGCGCGTCATCCCTCGTCGACCGCGCCACGCGCACAGATACGAACAATTCTTCGCACCGTGTCAACCTGAACTCCCAGCTCACGCTCTCCGAGGGCCACGAACTGCGGCTTCGCGGGAACCTGAACGCGCGTATGTCCATCCTCGACCGCGCCGACTTCCAGGAAACGCGCTCGGGCACCGGGCAGTTTCTCACGGCCGCGGCGACGAACTACGACGTGGACAGCGACGACGTGGGCGGCGATGCCCGACTCACGTGGCGGAAGCGGCTCGACGACAGCGGGCGGAGTCTCTTCGCGGAGGCCCGGGTGAACCTCAGCGATTCCGACCGCCTGACGAACATCACCTCGTCGATCGAGGGCAACGTTGAGAACCCGCGGGCGCAGGCCGGCGACGTGCTCCAGGAGCAGACGAACGTCGGCCAGAGGCTGACGCACTCGGTCCGCCTCTCGATGACCCAGCCGATGCCCTGGCAGTCCATGCTCGAGGTCTACGGCGAGCGGAGCGCGACCGCCGAGGACGAGAACCAGTCGGTGTTCGACATCGGACCCGACGGACGGACGGTGAACCCGCTTCTGACCTCGGGGTTCGAGCGGACGTACAGCTACCTGCGCGGGGGGTTTCGCTTCAACCGCACGGGCGAGGCCGGACGGCTCGTGCTCGGGCTGCGCGTGCAGGGGTCGAACTTGGAGGGGACGATCCTCGACCGGAGCGAGGAGATCACCAACGGATACACGCACATTCTGCCGAACGCCGAGTATCGGGTGCAGGTGAGCGACAGTCGGACGCTGAACCTCCGTTACTCGACCTCCACGCGCGAACCGCGCATGACGGATCTCCAGCCCTTCGTCGACAACCGCGATCCGCTGCGGATCCGGGTGGGGAATCCCGATCTGCAGCCCGAATACACGCACCGCCTGCGGACGGAATACCGCTTCTTCGACACGTTCAGCTTCGTCAACCTGTTCACCTACGCGAACGTCAGCGTCACGACGAACGACATCTCCCAGTCCCGCACCGTGACGGAGCGGGGGCTCCAGACGATCTCGCCCGCGAACCTCGGGAGCGCATGGTCGGCGAGCGGCGGCGCGAGCTTCGGGACGCCGCTGCGCTGGATGGGCGGCCAGGTGGACCTTAACTACCACCTCTCCTACTCCAGTTCGAACGAGTTCGTGAACGACCTTGAGAACCGAAGCCGGTCGTTGTCACACACGGTCGGGATCGAACTCGAGAATCGCGCCAAGGAGGACTACGACGTGCGCGGCGGGGCCAAGCTGACCTACAGCGACGTCAGCTACTCCCTCAACCAGGAGTTGGACGAGGATTACCTCAACTCCACGCTGTACGCGATCGCCGACCTCCATATGGGGCCGTGGACGCTGGGCACGGAGTTCCAGTGGCGGCTCTACGACCAGGATCTGTTCGGTCCGGGGCGGAACGTCGCGCTGTGGGAAGCCTCCATCCGGCGCCTCATCCTGAACGACCGGGCCGAGATCCGACTCGTGGGCTTCGACCTTCTCGGCCAGAACCAGGGCGTGAGGTACACGAATTCCCCCGGCTTCATCCAAGAGAGTCGCATCGAGTCGCTCACGCAGTACGTGATGCTGAACTTCACCTGGTACCTCGGGAGCCGGTCGATGGCCGGCGGGGGCGGCAGGGGCCGCGGCGGGGACCGGTTCCGCAGGTAGCTCAGCCAACAGCTCTCGATGCAGCACGGGGTTCCCATGACCGAGCCCGTGACCGAACCCGCGAGGGGCCGGCTCATATCGCTGGATGCGTTCCGGGGTCTGACGATCGCGGGGATGATTCTCGTCAACAATCCCGGCAGTTGGGCCTACGTCTACGCGCCGCTGGCCCACGCGGAGTGGCACGGGTGGACGCCCACCGACCTCATCTTCCCCTACTTCCTCTTCATCGTCGGCGTCGCAATCCCCTTCTCCTTCGCGCGCCGTCTCGCCGAGGGCGCCGAACGAGGCCAGCTGTTCCGGCACGTGGTGCGGCGCTCGCTCATCCTCATCGGGCTCGGGCTCGCGATGCGGGCGATTCCCGACTTCGACCTCTTCGACATGCGCCTCTACGGCGTGCTGCAGCGGATCGGCCTCGTCTACTGTACGGCGGGAGCGCTCTACCTGTGGGGGTCCGCGCGCGTGCGGTGGATCGCGCTGGGCGTGCTCCTCCTCGGGTACTGGGCGCTCGTCGCAGGGGACTTGTCGCCGGAGGGGAACCTCGGGGCCCGGATCGACCGGTTCCTCATGGGAGACCGGTTGTGGCAGGGGACGTGGGATCCGGAGGGACTCCTCTCGACGCTGCCGGCCATCGGGACGTGCCTGCTGGGGGTCTTCTGCGGCGAGGGACTCCGCTCGGACCGCCCCCGAAGCGAGATCTCGCGCCGGATGTGGGGTGCCGGCGCTCTGCTCGTCGTGCTGGGGCTCGCGTGGGACACGGTGTTCCCGATCAACAAGAACCTGTGGTCGAGTTCCTACGTCCTCTTCACGGCCGGGACGGCGCTTTTCCTGTTTGGCACCATGTACTGGGCGATCGACGCGAAGCGTCTGCGCGGCGGGTGGGTGACCCCGTTCGTCGTGTACGGGATGAACTCGATCGCCGTGTTCGTCGCCTCGGGCATGTTCGCGAAGTATCTCGCCCGCATCCGGATCGGGGACGGCGGCATGCCGCTGAGCGCGTGGCTGTACGAGAACGCGTTCAGATCCTGGGGGGGCGACTACGGCGGCTCGCTCGCCATGGCGCTGGCCCAAGTCGCCTTCTGGCTGGGCATCATGTGGCTCCTCCACCGACGCGGCACCTACATCAAGATCTGACCCGCGCGGGAGGGAACCGCGCGGACCCGCACATTAGGCCCGTGGCGGCCCACCAGCCCATGGCAACCCCCGCGGCAGCGCCGACAGCCGGTGAAGCGCGGCGGGGCCTGTTGGCACGGGTTGCTACGCGTCCGTCGTCGCGAGTTCCGCGAGCACGCGTTCGGGGCGCAGGGGGATGCGGCGCACGCGGACACCCGTCGCATCGGCGATCGCGTTCGCGATGGCCGCCGGTACCGTGCGGTGCGACGGTTCGCCTGCCCCGTAGTGCGGCAGGTCCGGCCGGTCCGGATTCGGGTCGCCGTTCACGATCACGACATCGATCTGCTCGGGCGCGTCGCGGTGCGTCAGCGTCGGGTGCGTGCGCCAATCCACGCTCGTCACCCTCTCGCGGTCGAACGCGACCTCCTCGTACAGGGTGCGGCTGATTCCGTGGAGGAGGTTGCCCTGGATCGTGCTCTCGAGGCCGTCCGGGTTGATCACGAGGCCGCAGTCGTGCGCGCAGACCATGCGCCTCACCCACACGCGCCCGGTCTGCCGGTCGACCTCGACCTCGGCGACCGTGGCCACGGCCGTCTGGATGCGGTATGCGTAGGAGATGCCGCGCCCGGTGAGGATGCGCCCGTGCTCCGGCGCGCGGCGCGAGGGTCGCGGCTCCCAGCCGAACGCCTCGGCCGCCGCCCTCACGACGGCGATGGAGCGGACCCGGCGGAACGTCGCATCGTCCTCCGTCGTCCCGCGCAGGAGACGGAGACGGAACTCGACGGGGTCCGCGTTCGCGGCCGCCGCCATCTCATCGATGAACGATTCCGAGGCGAAGGTCGTCTGCGGCCCGTTGGGGTCGCGCAGGTTGCCGGTCCGGAGCGGCGTCTCGAAGGCGAGCGGGAAACGAACCGCGCGCGTCTCCTCCCGCCGGTTCGGGATGTGGTACATCTCGTCCGGGCCCCGGCCGCCGCCGGGGGACGGCCGCTCGGGCCGGATCCCCATGAGCTGGGCGATGAGCACGGTGTCCGCCTGGTTGTAGCCGACGTGCGCGTAGTTCGCGATGCGGGAGCGGTAATCGAGCGCGACCACGTTTCCCGCCTCGTCCAGGCCCCCGCGCAGGTCGATGGCGAAGGCGGGTCCTTTCGTGTCCCACGCCGTCTCTTCGTGCCGCATCCATTGCACGCGGACGGGACGGCCCAGCTCCCGCGCCAGGTACGCCGCCTCGAAGCCCGCGTCGTCCGCCGCCGTGCGCCCGTAGAGCTGCGGGCCCTCCATCCAGATCACCCGCACCCGCTCCGGCGGCATGCCGAGGAAGTCGGCGATCCCCGTGCGGTGGCTGTAGGGCTTCATGTCGTTCGTGTAGACCGTCATCTGCCCGTCCGAGGGATCGGCCACGGCGTGGGCAGGTCCGATCGCCGTGTGTCCCTGGAAGGGGATGTCGTACCCGGCTTCCACGACCGTCGCCGCGCCCGCGAGCGCCGCGTCGGGATCGCCCTCCACGCGGGGGCCGGGAGAACTCCCGGCGCCGGAGCCCACGGGGGGTGCGCCGCGCATGTAGTCGAAGAGGTCCTCGGACGACGGGAAGGGCGCCGCCGCCGGCTTCTCCCACTGGGCGGAGAGGCTCTCCGCCGCCTGGATGGCCTGCTCCTCCCGCTCGCAGACGACCGCGACGTAGTTGCCCTCCCGGAAGACGCGGATGAAGCCGGGGAGGTCGCGCACCGAGGACTCATCGAGGGAGACGAGCCGCGCGCCCGCGAAGGGTGGCCGTACGTTGCGCACGTGGACCATGCCGGGGAGCCGCACGTCGACGGCCCACTCGAGCGACCCGTCGACCTTGGCGGGAATGTCGTACCGAGGGATAGACAGGCCGACGATCTTCAGCTCCTGCGCCGCCTTCACGGGCGCGAGGCCCGCCGTCTCGTTGACGTTTCTCCCGGTGAGGGCGACGTCGAAGCGCCTTCCGCCGATCAGTTCGCCATATGTGGTGGTTCGCGAGGGGTCCGCGGCCATGGAGATGACGCCGTCGCCGACCGCGAGTTCGTCGGCCGGGACCTCGAAGTGCTCCGAGGCCAGCTCCAGCAGGACGCGCCGCGCCTCCGCCGCAACCCGCCGCGCGGCCAAGGCGTCCCGCTCGATCGCATCCGAGCCGCCCGAGCCGCCCTGGTCCACCGTCATGTCCGTGCGGCCCATGACGAGCGTGGCCCGGTCGTAGGCGAGGTCGAGTTCGTCGCACATCATCTGCCGCATGGCGGTCCCGGTCCCCTGCCCGCCGTCGGTCTTGCCGACGTAGAAGGTGGCCGTGCCGTCCTCGTGAACGACGAGCCACGAGTCGAGCTGGAGGAAGTCGGGGTCGGGGTAGGGGTTGTCCGCGCCCGGCCCACTCGTCGAGGCCCACCGGCCCGCCCGCGCCACGCCGACGCCGCCGAAGCCGAGGACGAACAATCCCGAGGTCTTCAGGAAATCGCGGCGGGAGGTGCTTCCCTCCCACGGGGCCAGGGCCTCGTCGATCCCCTCCGGAAACTCCGCGCGGTGCCTCACCGGTCCACCCTCTCGCCGGCCTCATCCGCACCGTCGGCACCGCCCGCGCCGCCCACACCGTTCGCTCGGCCCGCACCGTTCGCCTGGCCTGCCCCGTTCGTCCCGCCCGCCCGGTTCGCCATCGCTTCCGATGCGCGCCTCACGGCGGACTGGATGCGGTAATACGTCATGCAGCGGCAGAGGGCGCCGTTCATCCCCTGCCGGATCTCCTCGTCGCTCGGGTCGGGATTGCGGGCGAGCAGCGCCTTCGCGGTGAGGATCTGGCCATTCTGGCAGTAACCGCACTGCGGCACCTGCTCGTCGATCCACGCCTGCTGCACGGGATCCAGCTCGCCATCGGCCGACAGTCCCTCGAGCGTCGTGATCTCGCCCTCCGCGCGGGACACCGGACGCATGCACGAGCGGATCGCGCGGCCGTCCATGAGCACCGTGCACGTCCCGCACTGGCCGAGGCCGCAACCGAACCTGGGTCCGCGAAGACCCAAGTCGTTCCGGAGGACGTAGAGCAGCGTCGTCGAGGGTTCGACGTCCAGCGCATGCGTCTTGCCGTTCACCCTGAGCGTGACCTCGCTCATCGATCCACTCCCTCCTTCCGGCTTCCCCGCCCGCGGCTTACGGAGTGCGGTTCATGCTCAGCTCACGGAGTGCGGTTCATGGCGCGCGGTTCATGGAGTCGTGCACTCGAAGCTCTCCTCGCGCTTCGGATCTCCCGTGCCGTCGTAGGCGGCGTAGGCCGGCCACGGACACACGGGCCGGTGCATTTCGACCCCGCTCTCGCCGAACTTCGTCGCCACGAGCCGCTCCGGGGCCTCGTCCTCCTCGACCCACGACCGGATGGCGGCGATCCAGTCGACGAAGTCCGGACCCGGCCCCCCCGCGCAGTGCAGCACGCCGGGCAGCATGAACAACCGGGTGTAGTCGTCCGCCTCATCATCGCCCGCGGCCACGCCCTCGTAGTACGCGATCGTGCCGCTAGCCGGGATCGCGGAGTCCGACCACCCGGTCCAGAGGATCAGCTTACCGCCCGCCGTCTTGAAGCCGCTCAGGTCCGTGTCCGTCGCGTTGAGGATCGCGCGGGCGCGGCGAGTGTCCTCCTCCCACGCGAAGTAGTCGCCGAAGTCGTACGTGGAGTAGTCGAAGTCGGGATCGTCGAAGATGATGTACTTGTACATCTGGGTGCCGAAGGCGTAGTGGAGATTCGGTCCGCCCGGGCCCAACTGCATCTCGCGCCCCGTGACCCACCGCCTCCACCCACCCTGGTCCGTCTCGCCGCCGAAGGGAAGCCCCGGATAGACGAGCCGGTCTCCCGCGCGGGCGCCGCCGTAGATCACCGCCGCCGCGGCCCGCTGTTCGTCGGTCAGTCCCTGGATCGAGGCGATGTCGATGTCGCATGCCATGGGGCTCGTCATGAAGCCGTCCTCCACACCGTCGTTCCCATCGCACGCCTCGAGAATCGCGGCTTCGAGGATGGCCGCGGCCTCGTCCGTGATGACCGGCGTCGTGAGATCGTTGGGGTCGGGATACAGGGCCTGCTGCGTCTGGAGGAAGAAGGCGCCGAGGCCGGGCCAGTCGTAGGCGGGCGCTCCCGACACGATGCCGTCGAAATCGTCCGGGTAGCGCTGCGACGACATCATCGCCTGGCCGCCGCCGCGCGAGCAGCCGATAAAGTACGAGTACTCGATGTCGCGCCCGTAGAAGAGCCGCACGATGGTCTTCGCCGCCTCCGCCGTGACGTGCACGGCCCGGTAGCCGAAGTTCACCTCGCGGTCGGGCCGGTTCAGCGCCCAACTCGCGTCGATGCCCAAGCCCTCATGTCCCGTGTCCGTCCCCGCCGTCGCGAACCCGCGGCTCAGTACCGAGACCGGCCCGGCGAACTGGAGCGCCTGGTTCTGGACGCTCCCCACGAACCCGCCCCCGCCACCCATGAGGAAGCGGCCGTTCCACTCCTCGGCCAGCGGGAGGAGGAGTTCGAAGCGGATCTCCTCGTCGATCGTTCCGCGCACGCGGCAGTGCGCCGGATCGTTCGCGCCGGCCTCGACCTCCAACACCTCGTCCAACACAAAGCCGCTCCACGACATGGAAGGCAGTTGGTCGCACGTGAGGGCGGGGACGAGGTCGACTGCGGGAGCGGGGGCGAAAGCGGTTAGGGCCAGGATGGAGGCGGACGAAACCGCGAAGCGGCGTGACGGAATCATGTGTCTTCCCCGGGTCGAGTGTCCCGCGACGCGCACCTCCAAGCGCGACCCGCGGGTCAGGGCCCGGAGGCGCGACCGAGCTGAGTTACGGTGTCGCCGGGGACGCCGGGCCGCAACGGTCGCCGGGCCCGAGGTCGCGGATCAGCGCGACCCGAGGCGCTCCCTCACGGCTTCCAGACGCAGCCGCAGATCTTGCAGGATCTTCTCTTCCGTGATTTCGCTCGATCGCGGGCGCTCCTCAAGCTTATCGACAAGCTTCTCGAGCTCAACCGCGTGCTGCTCAAGCGTTCTGAGAATGCGGGCCTTGGCTGCCGGGTCGTCGAGCGCTTGGAAGATCCCGTCTTCGTCAACGTACAGGACGCCGGCTTTCGGATCGGCCTGCCATTCCGCCGGGCGGACCAGGTAGGTTCCATCTTCGGCCACGTACACGCCTCCGGCTTTTCTGACGACACCCACCTCGGCGTCGGCCAGCGCCTCCGCGACAACGACCGCCCGTGAACGCGTGGCAGGCTCAAGCTCGCTCGGGCTCTGCGGGAGCGGGGTGTCGCAGGCGAGGGCGAACAGGCCCAACCCGGCTGCCCCGGTCAGGATGGAAGCCCGGATTCGAGGTTTCCTCGTCGAGGTCCTGATCATCATGAGTCTCCTTTCGATTGCCGAATGGCCGCCGCGGATGAGGGCCGGCACCGGCTCCGGGGTCCGCCGGCACCCGGCGGCGACGGTCAAGAGAAGGCGGGCGTAGCGTCGCGCAGAGGTGCCGCGGGCCAGAACGCGGCGGTCGCAGTCCCCTTCCACGGCGAGCCGGAGCCTGGCGAGCAACCACCAAACCGCCGGATTCCAAGGCGAGAGCGCCGCGAGCATGAGCCCCGCCGCCAAGAGTAGGGGATCTCGCGCCCGCACATGTTCGCGTTCGTGCAGCACGACCAGCTCGAGTTTCTTCTCGCCGAGCCCGAAGCTCCACGCCGGAAGGACGATGCGGGACCGGATCAACCCCACGACGGCCGGCCCGAAGCGGTCGGAGCGCAGCACCTCCTCCCCGCAGACTTCCCGAGGCGCCCACATCGCCCGCCACCGTCACTGTAGCATAGCGACATCCAGTAGCGTCCAAGGATGTTTCGGGAGATATCTTATATCGTTGCTGTTCATGGATTTATACCTACACATGCCCGCGCCCAGGCTCCCGCCACGTTCCTTGACTTCCGATCCGATCCCACATATTATGAGGTAACGGATGACGTAACCCGCACACCCTCGCCGACCCGGAAGACCAAGCCCAAGGGCCGCCACCCCCACAAGCGGCTCTCGGCCGCCTTCGTGCGCTCCGCACGTCCCGGGAGGCACTGCGACGGCAATGGACTCTATCTCTACGTTCAGCCGAGCGGTGCGCGCAGCTGGGTGCAGCGCCTCGTCATTCGCGGCCGCCGCCGCGACTTCGGACTCGGCAGCGTTGCCTTGGTTTCTCTCGCCGAGGCCCGCGAGAAGGCGAGGGCCAACCGAAAGCTCGCCCGCGAGGGCGGCGATCCGCTCGCCGAACGGCGACGGGCGCGGGGCGTCCCCAGCTTCGCCGAGGCGACCGGGCGCGTCCTGAAGCCGAAGCAGGCCGGATGGCGCAGCAAGCGGCACGGAAAGGAGTGGCTATCGACCCTGCGGCGCTACGCTTTCCCCAAGATCGGCGACATCGCGGTTTCGGAGGTGGCGACGGCCGATGTGCTGGAGATCCTGACCCCGATCTGGCACTCGAAGGGGTCCACGGCGCAGTCGGTGCATCAGCGCATGCGCTCGGTGTTCGAGTGGGCGGTGGCGATGGAGTACCGGACCGACAACCCGTGCGACCGGGTCCGATCGGTGCTCGGGCCGCAGAACCGGGTCGTGAAGCACATGAAGACGCTCCCTCACCGGGAGGTCGGAGCGGCAATCGGGAAGGTGCGGACGACGGACGAAATGCCGGTGGCCCGGCTGGCCTTCGAGTTTCTGGTGCTGACCGCGGCGAGGTGGGGCGAGGTGCGTTGGGCCGAATGGTCGGAGATCGACTTGGGCGAAGCGGTCTGGACGGTGCCCTCCACGCGCATGAAGGCGAAGCGGGAGCATCGGGTGCCGCTCTGTGGCCGCGCCGTGGAGATCCTTGCGAAGGCCCGGAAGCTGGGCGGAGAGGACAGCCGGTTGGTGTTCACGCGGTTGACCGGAAAGCCCCTCATCGAACAGCGGTTGCGCCAGTTGGTCCGCGGGCACCGGATCGCGGCGGTGCCGCACGGGTTCCGGTCGTCATTCAGGGACTGGGCCGCCGAGGAAACGGACCATCCCCGGGAGGTTGTCGAGGCGGCGCTGGCGCACGTGGTCCAGAACAAGGTGGAGGCGGCGTACCGGCGTACCGACCTGTTCGAGCGGAGGCGTCGGCTCATGGACAATTGGGCGACGTATCTGGCGGGGAGAGCGACCGCCGAGACCTGACCTGACCCCGCAACCGGGGCTCGGAAGCCGTTTCGGGCCACTCCGGGGGCGTTTCGGGTGATCTACGGGCCACAGGATGGTCCAGGATCGCCGAACTCGGGTCTCCGAAGGGTACGGGTAGGGCCGAACGCTGCTGTCGGCGGAGAGCGGCTCAATCGCGCCCGGCGAAAGGGACCGGCCTCGTCGCCCGCGAGACCGGCGACCAGGTGGCCGGGGAAGTTGCCCGCGACGGCTTGGGCGAGGCTGTTCCGGGCGATGCCCGGATAGGCGTGTTCGGCGGCTCCGCCGAGGGCTGGCTCACGACCGGTAATTGGTCGTCAGCCAGCACACGCAACGTTCAACGTCGCGGCTGGCGAGGGGGCGCTCCGCCCCCTACGACCCCCGGGGTTCCCGCGCCGGTGTCGGCGCGGCGAAAAAGCGGAGGCCGTCCCCCTGAGCGTCGGTCCCCGTTCGCGCCCATGGCTATCTGGCGGAGACCGAACCGAGAAAGCGGTGCGCCTCGACCGGCGGTCTCGCTCCGCCTGTCGGCCAACTCGAACCGGGCCGACAGGCGCGGGCGCGACCCCGAGGTGCGGATGGTGAGCAACAGTAAATTCGCCTGATCACCGTTGGAAGACCATCTCGAAGCCGTATGAACAGGTTCGTGCAATGCGTATCTGGCGGCCCTCAAGTACCACGAGATCGGAGCAGCCATCGCCATCGTAGCGCCGGGTCGGTTCTACCTCAACTCCGGGGACTGGCTCCATCACAACAGCTTCGCCGTCGTGACGCCGGACGAGATCCGCTTGGCATCGTACGTCTCACCGTAGGTAGGTGGGCGCGGAAGGGATCAGCGCGACAGCCTCGCACTCCGTTGACGCGGGCGCTCACCATCAAGCCATACGGCGCCAAGGATCATGGCGGCGAGCTTTACGAACTCCCTATCTCCGCCGTGGCGATACGATTTCCCGCCGTGGAAGAGATTGCAGCGGACCATGTAGATGGCATGAAGAGTGTGCGCCCAATCCAACGGGACGTGCTCGGGGTCGTAATCGACCTGTTTCGTACCCTTCGGCTGGTGGTATATGAAGCAGCTAGGCCCGCAGTCGCTCCCTCCGAGTCCTAAACGAAAGCACCGGGTCCGGAACTCATTTCGTGATTCGTCGTCCCAGTGAGCCTGCCAGAAACTGATTTCGTGATCGCTGAGACCTCGAGCCTTGAACACGGGCCAGAGCGAGCGGAACCGGCTAGCCGCTTCGGCGGTCTGCCCGCCGTCGAGCAGAAGGCTACAGAACCGCGTCGAGAGCGGCTCATCCATGGCCGCGGAGGCTACCAGGAACCTGTCGCGGTTGGAATTGCCACGATCTACGACGACACGCCCAACCCAAGCGTTGAACGAGATCCACGAATAGATGAGCGCCGGGAAGTACTGCTCTTTCTGGAGAACACGCCGGGAGCGATCTATCCAGCTGTCCGCAACGTTCCAGAACGCAGAATCTGCCTTGCTTCGGTCAAGATGGTCGTGTTCGGATTTCTGGATGCAGGCCAAGGCTTCCCCTTCCACGCGCCCGTTCTCTTGAAATGCGTACGACCACTCACGGAGTAACCGCACGTTCCGGCGGATGGTTTCCGGATGCCACCCGCTACACCGCGTCACCACACTCTAAGCCAAACGGCGCGGACCCGGCTGGTCACGGGCGAGCAGTCTCAGGAAGCAACTCCTCCCCGGCGCGAAGCTTGGCCTGAATCTCCTCGATGATCCTCTGGAGGCGCACAAAGCGTTCAGCCGTCGTGGGATGGGAGCCAGCGTACGAAATCGCGCTCGGATTGACGCTTGCGAACCGGCGCCAGAAGAGAGGCGTTCCCTCCAGAGAGTGTCCGGCCCTGGCTGCGATGTACGCGCCCACATAATCCGCTTCTCGCTCGAAGTCCTGCGAGTATGCTTCGGCGGCCATGCCCATGAACGAGGCCGTCGCGCTCTGGTTGGAGTTGACGTCAGCGCCCGCGGCAATATCGAGAGCCGCACCGAGCAATCCCCCCAGCAACATGTTCTTCTTGCGGGCCTCTATGTGTCCCATGGCGTTATGAGCGACCTCGTGACCAACGATGGCCGTCAAGTCGTCATCGGTGGCGAATCTCATCATCGCCCATGGCACGATCACCCGATCTCCGTCAGCGTAGGCATTGATGTCGCCCCCCGCCGTTACGACTAGGCCGTAATCGCAAATCCGCACTGGAGTTGCGTCGACTGTCAACGAGCGTCCGCCGCGCGTCACCTCCAGCCGAAGGGTCTCCGATGTGGAGTTGGTGACCGCCTCCATCAGGGCGCCAGCTGCGCCCCGCCCCCGAGGAACGGGTCGACCGGCGGCCCGCATGATCCTGTCGCCGGAAGCCAGCCCCGCTTCGTGGGCCGGAGATCCTCTCGCGACGCCGAGGATCGTCAGCGTGTCGGTAAGGGACAGGCTGGCCGATACGGCCTCGGCCAATTCCTCGGCGTAATCGGCTACGGTGCCGGCTCGGACGCCGATCCTCCGGGTGATCCGCTCGGCGCAGAACGGCGTTGCGGCGACCAGCAGCGGGAATCCTATGTCGTCGAGCCGCCGCTGGGATTGCTCCAATTCCTCGACCACGAATCGACGCTGGTTGGCTTCTTCGATGGCGATGGCTCTGGGCGACACCTCCGGAGGGCGAGTCGAGGGCGTCGCACAGGCGGTGAGAAACAGCAGAAGGCCGGTCGCTAAGCTACGTTGGGGGGAGCGGTTCAAGAGTTGGTCTCCTTCGTCAGGGAGTGTGCTGATTTCTGTGTAAATTGCCATGGAGTAGACTCTGGAAGCCGGAGTGCACCCCGCCCGTGGCGTCGTCCATCGTCACGACGAGATCCCAGCGCTCCCCCGCCAACCACTCGGGCGTCGAGGCTTCCTGGTGCAGCATCACGCCCGCCGCCGACTTCCGCTCCCGACGCTCCCGCTGCGAGCCCTTGCGACGCCCTTTCTCCAACAGCCCAGCCTCCTGAAGGCGGTTCTTCACCCATGTGTACGAGCGC
>JAAXHJ010000034.1 GCA_012270965.1 Candidatus Palauibacter poriticola | reverse complement strand
CCGGAGGACTGCGGCGATGCGAGGGATGGTTTGGCCGCCGAATACGCCCGCGCCGGAATGTCCGGCTGGCCGTGCAAGTTTTTCTCGAAGAGTAATCCGGAACTGATCAAGCAGGATGGAGACACGGAGAATGGCGCGCACGAGGGTTACGGATACGTTGACACCGACCTGTTGGACGGTCTTGCGGAATTCAAGGCTGCCTTCCCGCAGGTTACGGACCAGACGCTTGAGTTTACCTCTGGCTACCGCTGTCCGGCGGGGAATGCTCACAATCCGTCGGGGAACGACAGCTTCCACGTACACGGCAGAGCGGCGGATTTCTGGGTACGGGGTGCTTGGACGCCCAAATTCAAGGAGGACGTAGAAACCTGGGGCGACTTGAACGGGGCCCGCGAATCCTTCAACTATTCCCCGGCCGCAGGCAACCACAATCATCTGGCATGGTAGGAGACACATGAGACGGACACATTGGATCCTGTTGTTTGTTTCCGCCCTGCAGGCGGCACCGAACTCGACGTTGGCGCAGGCCGTCCAGACGCTGAGTCCCGTCAACATCGCACGCGACCTGCGCAGCGGCGACCGGGACCGGATAGCTTCGGCCCTTTCCCACATACCGCTCAAACTCGATCCGTCAGCGCACATCGAGTGGGGGTTTCCCGACGAGTATCTGGTCCCGCCGGAGGTGTCGAGCGGTCTGATCGCCGCCCTCGCACGCGAGGCGGACCTCTACATGGACGGCGCGACGGTCTTGGCCGATACGCACCCGGAACTGGTCATCGAACTCATGCACTACGTAGTTGCGTTGCGAGATCCGGCATCCGTCCCCATCCTCCTGCGGCTCCTCGGCACCGGAACGCTCGTTCGCGATGCACTCCTGAGCTTCGGACCCGACGTCATCTCCGACCTCGCGGACGTCGCCGTGTCGGCGGAGGCCCATGCCGACCATGTTCGCGGCGCGTTGCTGGCTCTTCGCGACGCGGCGGCGCGGTTCGAGTCCCGACTCACCCCCTCGGTACGCCGATCCATGCGGCGCGCGGCCATACTGAATCTTGACGGAGTACCGGGACGCCTCGGCTCGGTCCGGGAGAGGAGCAGCGCCCTTGTGGGCGCGATCATTCTGGCGGAGCAGTTGCGGGACCCCGATGTGACGGCTCGACTTGTGCGCATAGCCGGCGGGACCGGCGACCCGGGAATGGCGTGGATCCCGGACGACGTGCGCGCGCGAGCGGCCGACGTGCTGCGCCGCCTGCGCTGAGGCGAGGGAAAACCCGCGCCGCGTCCGACCGCGTTCCCGGCAGGTTGCCGAGACCCCGCACCAAGGCAACCGCTCGGCCGATCCACTCGCCCGCGCCGATAGTGGCACCGGGGGGCGACGCGGCGGTGGCCTGAGCGGGTCATGGGCATCCCGAGGCCACGGTCCCATCGAACCCGGTCTTGCGCGGCGCGGTCGGTCGGGGCTCAGATGCGGGGGCAGGCCGACTCCAAGGGAGGCAAACCACTCTTCCGTGCGAGGTAGAGATGAAATCCGGTATCCGGATGGGGCGACATCCGATTCCACGACGACAGGTGCTGATCCGGGGCGGCGCGGCGGCCGCCGGTCTTGCGGTCCTGCCCACGGACATCGTCCGCGGCTGGCTCGCCGGATTCGATCAGGAGGCGGTGGTCCCGTGGGTTCAGCGTCCACACCCGGGGCTGACGGAGCGGATGAACATCCTGAACTGGGAGGAACTGGATTCCTGGATCACGCCGGTCAGTCGGATGTTCCGCGTGGGGCACTACGGGTCGCCGGTCATCGCGGAGAGCGACTGGAGCCTCGAGATCGGGGGACTCGTCGACCGGCCCCGCACCCTCAGCCTCGCCGACCTCCGGGAGCGACCCCGCCGGGAAGTCGTGTTCACGCTCGAGTGCGCCGGCAACCGCGGCCGTCCCTCCTTCATCGGCGGCGTTCACAACGCACGCTGGGCGGGGGCCCGGCTCGCGGACGTCCTTTCGGAAGCGGGCGTCCGGGAGGAGGGGATCGAGGTCGTCTTCTTCGGCGCGGACGAGGGAGAGGAGGAGATCCGGGGTAACACGGTGACGCAGAACTTCGCACGCAGCCTGTCGCTCGAGGACGCGATGGATCCCGGCATCATCCTCGCGTACGAGGTGAACGGCGACCCGCTCCCCAACGCCCACGGATTCCCGCTGCGCGTCATCGCCCCCGGTTGGTACGGGGTGGCGAACGTGAAGTGGCTGACGCGGATCGAACTTCGCGACCGGCGCTTCATGGGCAAGTTCATGGCTCGCGATTACGTGACGCTGCGGGCGGAGGAGCGCGACGGCGCCACCGTGTGGACGGAGACTTCGGTGGGCCGCGTGAACATCAACTCGGTGCCCGCGAGGGTGATCCGAAGCGGCGACCGGTACGCAGTCCATGGGGCTGCGTGGGGTGCCGACATCGCTCGCGTCGAGGTTCGTGTCGACGACGGCCCGTGGCGGGAGGCGACGTTGGGTGAGGGCCTCGGCGACCCCCGCACATGGACGTTCTGGCGCATCGATTGGGACGCCGCGCCGGGCGAGCACGCCATTGTATCGCGGGCCATCGACGCCGACGGCAACGTGCAGCCTGCGGCGGATGACCCGCAGCTCGTGAACAAGCGGACGTACTGGGAGAGCAACGGCCAGCTCACCCGAACCGTCCTCATCGACTAAGGCCGAGTTCGAGGAGGTCTTCCGTGTCGGTGTCCTCGAAGGCGAGTCCTGGGAGATGTTCGCCGAGGTTTCCGAGGTGGCCTTCGACGCCGACGGCAACCTGTACGTCTTCGACGGGACTTCCGGGTTGCTCGGGGGCGGGAGTCTGCGGGTCTTGGCGTTCGACGCCGACGGAGGCTTCCTGCGCGAGTTCGGCTCCTCGGGAGGAGGTCCGGGGGATTTCCACCGGCCAAACGGTTTCGCGGTGTTGCCGGACGGAACCGTGGTGGTGAGCGACATCGGCTACCGTGCATTCCAACTCCTCGATGGCTCCGGCGGCCCTTCCGGCCCGAGCCCGTGACGCCCGAGGTCGAGAGGGAGTACGAGGAAAGACGGGCGGCCCGCCGCGGAGACGCGGACATGGGGCAGGTATCAGGCACGCGAATGATGGTCGTGCGCGAGGGTGGGACGGGCGCCAATCCCAATCCTGGTCCTCCGACGCGGGCATCCTTCCAGATCGAGGAGAGGTACTTCCCCGAGGTGCCCGTGCTCCGCAGCCTCGCCACTTCATGGAATGGCCGCATTTGGGTGCAGCGCCGCGGCGAACACCCGGAGAGCGACGGACCGATCGATGTCGTCACCGCCGATGGCGAGTACGTCGGCACCTACTCCACCGACACGACCGCGATGCCGGACGCCTTCGGCCCGGATGGACTGGCGGCGTTCATCGAGTTTGATGAGTTCGACGTGGCCGTGGTGGTGGTGAGGAGGCTGCCCGTCGAGGTGCGGTGACATCCCGTTTGGACCTGTCGACCCTGTCGAGCGTCCCGAAACGAGCGTCCGCCGACTTCCGATGCGGTCTCATGTATTCCAGTACATTTCTGCATATCGCAAGTGGTACATAACCTAGCAGGATGTCCCATAACACGTTGTTATATAGTAATTTATAAAATGACTAGTAGTTCCGGGAGGACTCGTCCCGCACGACGGCGACCGGACCATTCCTTTCGGCCCCCGTTTATCCGCCGCCCCCGCTTCCGTGCTCTGGTCCTAACCGCCGGGGCCGTCGCAACGGGCTGGAGGGGACGCCCTTCCGGGCTCTTCGTGCACCGCCGGGCGCCGGCGCCGGAAGCGCGCGAGGAGCCACCCGTACGCCACCGCGTTCAGCGCCAGCACTGAGACCCCGAGCCAAATCTGCACTTCGCGGGTCAAGGCACCGGGGTAGATCAGCGGCAGCAGGTAGCGTTCGATAAAGCCGCCGGAGTAGCCGGCTTCGCCGCTCGCCATCCGCAGTCTCACCTCCAGCGGCGTGAGCGGGCAGATCCAGCCGGCGAACTCTATCAACGCCCCCCACGCGAGGCAGGGCACGTGCGCCCACGCGACCTTCGGCCAGCGGATCGCCGCGAACCCGCCGGCGACGACGAAGGCGATGAAGAGGAAGTGGACGACGAGGACGAGATCCGCGAGCACCCGGTACGGCACGGCGATCCGGCGCGCGTCAGGAAATCGGCCGACGCCGGCTCATCCCACCCGCACGGGG
The DNA here is from genome assembly GCA_012270965.1 of Candidatus Palauibacter poriticola. GTDB lineage: Bacteria > Gemmatimonadota > Gemmatimonadetes > Palauibacterales > Palauibacteraceae > Palauibacter > Palauibacter poriticola. The sequence goes on along the minus strand of JAAXHJ010000034.1, from coordinate 49,847 downwards.
TGCGGGAGTGGGACGTTCAGCAGGTATCCCTTTTCGTTCATTAGAGGCTCGTTCGGCTGCGTATTCCCCGCCGCGTCCGTAGCGCGCGTGGTCAGCGTGTGCGCCCCCGGGGTCGCGTCCCATTCGAGCTCGAAGCGTTGCCAAGCCAAGGGCAGAATCGGTTCCACGATCTCGGCCTCCAACCAAGTCGCTCCCCCGTCCAGACTCCATTCGACGGCGGACACGGGTCCCGCCGGCGCGTGCGCGAACCCGTGCAGGACGTGGTGTCCCGGCGCCAGCCGCGCGGGCCTCGGAAGGGCGAGCGCACTCTTCACCACGAGTTCCGTGATCGGCCCCCCTTGGGCGGGCGCGTAGTCCGCTTCCGGCCAATCGTCGCCGATGAGGACGTAGGACGACGTGTTGTTCCGGTTCCACACGCGCTCGGTGGAGAGCTGTATGGACCCCAGCCACTTGATGCTGTTGGACCCCGACCATCCGGGAACGACGGATCTCGCCGGGAATCCGTGATCGGCGGGGAGCGGCTCGCCGTTCATGCGCAGCGCGATGATGGTGTCGGGATCCCGCGCCTTGGCAAGCGGCATGGCGCGCTCGAAGCCGGAGCCATCCAGCCCCACGAGGTTCACGTCGACCGTTTCCGACCGCACACCGGCCAGGTCGAGCACCGTGGCGAGCGATGGACCGGACCACTCCGCGCACCCCACGGCTCCGGTCGTCCACTGGCCGCCGCTTGCGCGGATGCCCGTGAGTTCCGGGTACAGGCCCCGCCAGTTTCCGGCACACTCCAGATAGGCGGTGATCGTGTGCCGCGGCAGCGACTCGAGGGTGGACAGGTCGAGCCGCAATTCGGTCTGGGCGCCGTTCCCCTCCACGCGAAGCGAGTAGCCCTCCGGGTCGATCGTCGGCGTGGGCGAATGGTTTCGGACGAAGAACAGCTCGTTCGGCGTGATGAATCCGTCGATGAGTTCGAGCCGCGTCTCCAAGTTCGTGACGCGCTGGATGAAGGGCGATGGGTCCTTCACCCACCTTGGCGGCCGCTCCGCCTCCCCCCCGGCGCCGATGCCCGCGTCCGTCTCGCCCGATGACCCGGCGTCTCCCGCGCGGCCGCAGGCGGCGAGCCAAGCCGCGGCGGGTCCCACGCTGGCGGCGCGAACAAAATCTCGACGGGTGAAGAGGGCGGTCTCGATGCTGCGTTCCATCGGCGACACCTCACGGTCGTGGCGCTTGGCATAACGGCCCGGCTTGGCAAGTTTGGGCGCATGCGACCGAGGAGCAACGCACCCCGGACGCCTTGGCGTTCGCGGATCGCCGACGGAGTTCGCCGTAAGCGCGACGCGCTGCCGACGTTGCTGTCCGCTACGCTCGCGATGGCGGGGGTCGCGTGCAATCCCGAACCGGACGCCGAGGCTGGCGCGGCCTTCCAAGTCGTGGAGGCGACGATCGACGACGTGCAGGCGGCGATCGGCGATGGTAGGACGACCTGCCGCGCGGTCGTGGAGCGGCATCTCGCCCGGATCGCGGCCTATGAAGACGCGATCAACGCGATCACCGTGCTCAACCCTCTGGCTCTCGAGCGCGCGGACCGGCTCGACGCGGCGCTGGCCGCCGGCGAAACGACGGGACCGCTCTCCTGCGTCCCGATGCTGGTCAAGGACAACTTCGATACGCACGACATGGTCACGACCGGAGGGTCCATCGCCCTCGCGGACAACTTTCCGCCCGACGATGCCTTCATGGTGCGTAGGATCCGCGAGGCCGGCGCGATCGTGATCGCCAAGACGAACATGGCGGAATGGGCGTTCAGCCCGCGTCAGTCCGTCAGTTCCTCCTTCGACACGACCCGCAACGCCTACGCGCTCGACCGCGTCCCGGCCGGATCCAGCGGTGGAACGGCCTCGGGTGTCGCCGCCTCGTTCGGCGTCATCGGGCTGGGCAGCGACACCGGCAACTCGATCCGCGGGCCCAGCTCCCACCTCGCCCTGGTGGGGATCCGCTCGACCATTGGCCTCACGAGCCGCGATGGAGTCATCCCCCTCTCCTTCGACCGCGACATCGCGGGTCCGATGGGCCGGACGGTGGAGGACGTGGCGCGCGTGTTCAACGTCGTGGCCGGGTACGATCCGGCCGATCCGTACACGGAAGCGGGGCGTGGCCGCGCGGAGGAGGACTACACGGCCTTCCTGGACGCCGACGGAGCGCGGGGCGCGAGGATCGGCGTCCTGCGCGCGCTGGCGGATCGGGAGGACACCGACGGAGAGATTCTCGCACTCTTCGAAGCGGCCATCGACGACTTGGCGGCGCTGGGAGCCGAGATCGTGGACCCCTTCGAGTTCGACGTCGCGGCGGAGCTGGCGCGGGAGGGGATGTTCTGCCGCCGCTTCCGCTACGACATGTGGGTCTATCTGCGGGCGCTCGGCCCGGCCGCGCCGATGACCGACGTCCTCGAGGTACTGGAGGATGGGCGCTACTCCGATTACGCGCAGGCGTCGTTGCGGCGGAACGAGGGGGCGCCGCTCGACGTGCATCCCTCCGACTGGGACGATCCCTGCCCGGACTACGCGGAGAACGAGGGCCGGCAGGCCTACCTGGCGAACCTCGTGGAGGCGATGGATGCCGAACGCGTGGAGGCGATCCTATATCCGTCGTGGCTTTGCGTGCCCGCCCGCATCGACAGGGGCGACGAGGGATATTGCGGCGACAACAGCCAGCGCGTGGCCCCCGCCACCGGCATGCCCGCGATCACGGTCCCGATGGGATACGCGCGCGGCACGCTTCCGGCGGGACTGCAGATTCTCACGCGACCGTACGACGAGGGAGTTCTCTTTCGGCTCGCGTACGCGTATGAGCAGGCGACCCGGCACCGCCGCCCCCCGGACGGGTTCCCGGAGATCCGATGACCATGACGATCGAGAGAAGGGGCATGTTCGGAACCGGACTTACGACCGTTCTCGCGCTTGTGTGTCCGGCGGCCGCCTTGACGTAGGACGGGGCCATCGGCGGGACCGCCTCGGGCTACCGGCGAGGCGGTTCGAGGGGGCGCGCGACCATGATGCCGTCCTGGGAGCCGATCGAGAGGATACGCTCCGCGAGAGGGCGCTCCGATATCTCCACGGACCTGCCGACCAGGGGGGCGTGGAGAAGGTGGAGCGCACCGTCGCGCCACACGGCGAATCCGGTGTGGGCGACGTCGAGACCCTCGACGGTCGAGGTGGCCGCGATCACGTCGCCGTCTCGGATGCGGCTCGCCACTTCGGCGATCCGGTCCTGCGGCACGTACAGGCGGTCCGGCGCCTCGTCGAGCCGCGCCTCCATGTCGGAGATGGCGTCGAGTACGCCGGGCTCGGCGAGTTGCCGGTACGCCTCGGGGTGCTCGGACATGAAGCGGACCGGCTCCGGATCGGTTTCCGGGTTCAGCTCTCCGGTCACGACGCGCAGCAGCCTCCTGGACGCGTTGTCCGCCAGCCATTCCGAGAAGTAGTGGAGGCGGCTCGGATACCCGTCGAGCGTGCCGTCCCGATAGCGTAGCCGCCTCAGGTGGGCCTCGTAGCTCTCCCGCGCCGCGACGGGATCGGCGAGCGCTTCGGTCCCGTCCTCCCGGATGAACCGGGTGAGCGCGAGGACGTTCTCCACCAGGGTCACGCAGTCGAACTGGCGGAAGTTGATGACGAGTCGCTCCCGACCCGGCACCTCGAGCGTGCCCGGCGTGTACGTCGCGCCGACGAACGACTCGGCCAGCCGTACGATCGCCTCGCCGAGCGCCATGTCGGCGAGGCCCCGCTCGTCTCCAAAGCGCACCTTCTCCTCGAAGATCGACCAGTCCTCCGGCGTCCAAGCCGCCGGGCCCGGGCCCGAGCCATCCCGGTCCGGCATCCGGGCGGCGACGGCCGCCTCGTCAACCACCGTCGAGGTCGGGGGCTGCGCCCGCCACGAGGCGAGCGCCGCGATGACGACCACGGTCGCCACGATGCAGAGGCTCACCTTCACCAGCGTGAGCACGTCGCTCCGTTTCATGTCCGGATTCACGTCCTGCCAAGGTTCAGCACCACCCGCTCTCCTCGCTCCCGGTATTCGACCCGCAGGGAGCGGCCCACCGAATCGGAGAGCTCGGGACGAGTACGAAACGCCTCCATCAAGTGAGCCCCGAGAGCCCGGACGTGAAAGGCGTGCTCCCAGCCGCGTCGCATCAATCGGGCGGCCGCCGCGACTTCCGTGTACGGTCCGACACCCTCGATCGCTTCGTGGAGGCGCCCGGCGCCTCGCGCCAGATCCGACCAGCGCGCCCGCGTCTCTCCGTTCTTCGCCGCCAAGTCTCCCACCGTCCACCAGTGCCGCATCCGACGCTCGAAACCGGCGAGTCCCGCGTGACCGGCCGCCCGCGCCGCCGCGGACGCGGCGGCCGCCAAGTCTCGGGGCGACAGCGACGGATCCTCCAGATACTGCCGCCACAGGTCGCCGTACAAGAGTTGCCGGATGACGGGCGTCTCCCGTCCCGGCTCGCCAGCAAGCCACGGGACCGCCCGCCCCATGGCGAGCCCGACGGCCCGGGCGTCGGCCTCGGCAAGCAGCCCCAGCAGTACGGGAAAGGTCGCCTTCCTGAACCGGAGGTGGAACGACACCTTCACGTCCGCCCGCACCCGCCCCACCCGTTCGAGCCGTTCCCTCACGGCCGGCACCCCACCCGGCGTCACGCTGCCCCATAGAACGCCGAGGTCCGCGAACCGCGCCGCGTCACGCGCGGAGAGCCGGCGTTCTCCGTACTGCACTAGAAGGTGCAGGGTGTACTTGAGGGAGTCCGCGGTCGGCGCGGCCCCCGATGTCCATTCCCGGGACGTGGCGGTGAGCGTCGTCTTCCACTTGCAGCGGTCGCGGCCCCAACTGCCCGCGTAGTCCTCGATCGCGGTGAAGCTGAATCGGCTCCGGTCCAAGCGACGATCCCGCCGCATCGTCTCCCGCGCGTAGGTGCGCGCCTTCCCGCCCACCGCGAAGAGGTCGCCGAGACTCAGCGAGACGCCCCACGACTTCGTCCGCTTCGCCTCCGTCTTCTCCAGGAACCGGCGCAGCGTCACGGCGTTCCCACTCGCAGGGGTCCCCCCTGCGAGCACCCGTTCGAAGTCACCGCGGAGGATCGCGCCGTGCACGGTTCGGAACCCGTCTCCCACCCGTCCCTCGTCGAGCGTGGCCTCGATCAGCGCTTCCTCGGTGCGCGTTCGTTGGTAGAGGAAGTCGACGGCGAACCGCGCCTCCTGCTCCGCGACCTGCACGATCACGGCCTCGGCTTCCGACTCCAGTTGCTCGATCCGCCGTCGCAGGGCGGTGAGCCGCAGGCGCTCGCCCCCGATCCGTAGCCGGTCGACGAGCCGTTCCGCGAGGGCGCGCTGGCCCGGGCCGAGATCCGCCACCCTCGGTTTCCCGAGGAGCGCCCTCACCTCGGCCAGGGGCTCGCCGAGCAGAGCCTCGATCGCCGCCCGGATCGCCGCCTCCGCCTGACTCCGGTCGGCGAAGCGAACGTTGATCCGCGCCGCCGTCCGCAGGGTGCGCGAGTCGTCGTCGGATCTGCGGACCTGAACTTCGATCTCGCCCTCCCTCCGCCGCGAGAAGATGACGAGGAACCGGTCCTCAATCCCGACTCGAAAGCTTGCGCGCAGCCGGGCCCCGACCTTCACGCCGAAGTCCTCCCCCGGGGCGAGAAGGGTGCCGAGGGCACCGATGTGTGTCGTGAACACGTCCGACCACCGGAGGCTGACGCTGGCTCCGAGCGTCCCGTTCACCTCGAGGGCCAGCGCCTCTCCGGGGGAGAGGGCCCGGACATCCGCCGGGGAGGTAGCGAAGCGTGCCGCAGCCAAGTCGAGGGCCACCGACGGGCCGACCCGCTCCTCGGCCCGGTGCCGCCGATAGTCGTGGAAGCGCACGGACGCCTCGGCGTCCAACGCGGCGGCGAATCCGAACTTCGGCACCTTCGGGGTCGCCGTCGCCCCCGCCCGCGCGGACGTGCGATATGCGAGCCATGCGGACCCCGCCTCGAAGTGGATGGGGGTGCGGAGTTCGACATCCTTCGGCACGGCGCGCTCCGCCGGCGCCTCCCCGAGCAGTCCGGCCGGATCTCGGTCACCGGGCGCGTTGAAGACGTCGATGACGGCTTCGCCGCCCACGGTGAACGAGAGCTCGTCGCGCGCGATCGACACCTCCTTCTCGAGCGGCGCCTTCAGAAGCGTGGGGTCGGGCAGTTCGGGGTCGTCCAGCCGTCGCAGCGCGTGGCCCGCCAAGTGCAGGTCGAGGTCGCCAAGGTCGAGTTTCTCGGGCATAATATATGTGTTCCCAACAGGTTCGGAGTTATCTGCGCCACCGTCGCTCGCCGCTTTCCGGAGGGTCGGCTATCTTGCTGGCTTCCACACTGGAGGCGGTTTCCCTCTACCGAGAGTCATCGATGAAGACGCCCCGCTTGTCCGGCTTCGCTTTCGTGTTGATCGTCCCCACCCTCGTCTCTGCCCTTCTGGCTCCCGGAGCGGCGGGGCAAACCCCGGCCCCGACGGATCCGATTCCGTCGGACCCGGCCGTCATCACCGGGACGCTGGACAACGGCCTGCGCTATTTCGTGCACGAGAACGATCAGCCGGAGAACCGGGCCGAACTGCGCCTCGTGGTGAACGCGGGCTCCATCCTCGAGGACGAGGACCAGCTCGGCCTGGCGCATTTCGTCGAGCACATGGCGTTCAACGGCACGGAGAACTTCGAGAAGCAGGCGCTCGTCGACTACCTCGAGTCGATCGGGATGCAGTTCGGTCCCGACATCAACGCGTACACCAGCTTCGACGAGACGGTGTACATCCTCCAAGTGCCCATGGACGACCCGGAGATGTTGGCGACGGCGTTCCAGATCCTCGAAGACTGGGCCCAGGGCGTGCGCTTCGATCCGGAGGAGGTCGACAAGGAGCGCGGCGTCGTCATCGAGGAATGGCGCGGACGGCGAGGCGCCCAGGCGCGGATGCAGGACGAGCAGTTCCCGGTCATGTTCGAGGGGTCGCTCTATGCGGAGCGGCTCCCGATCGGAAAGACGGAGATTCTCGAGACCGCCCCCGCCGAGCGGCTGCGCAGCTTCTATGAGGACTGGTACCGGCCGGATCTGATGGCGATCATCGCGGTCGGCGACTTCGACGGCCGGGAGATCGAGGCCGCGATCCGGGAGCAGTTCGGAGGGCTGACCGCCCCCGCCGAGCCCCGGCCGCGCGTCTTCGCCGACATCCCCGTCGACCATCCTCCCCGCGTCGCGATCGCCACGGACACGGAGGCCATCCAGAACCAGGTCGCCGTGCTGTACAAGCAGCCCCCGGCCCCGCGCGGCACGGTCGCCGACTTTCGCCGCAGCCTCGTCGAGAGCCTGTACTCGGGCATGCTGAACGCCCGCCTCGACGAACTCCGACTGCAGGCCGACCCGCCGTTCCTGCTCGGGTTCACGGCGAAGGGCCAGTTCGCGCGCGGCGTGGACGCCTACCAGCTCGCGGCGCTGGTCGCGGATGGTGGGATCGAGCGCGGGCTCGAAGCTCTGCTCACGGAAGCGGAACGCGTCGTGCGGCGCGGCTTTACGGCGACGGAGCTGGAGCGGAGGAAGACGGACGTGCGACGCGCCTACGAGCGCCGGCTCGCGGAGCGCGAGAACCAGGAGTCGATCGTGCTCGCGAACCGCTACCTGCAGGCGTTTCTGCAGGGGAGTCCGTACCCGGCCATCGAGACGCAGATGGCCTTCGTGGACGCCTTCCTGCCGGGGATCACGCTCGACGAGACGAATGCCGTCGCCCAAGCGTGGCTGGCGGAGGAGGGGCGCATCATTCTAGTCAACGCGCCCGAAAAGGAAGGTCTCGATACCCCCACGGAGGCGGACTTGGCCGGCGTCTTCGCGTCGGTCTCGGGCGCGGAGATCGAAGCGTACGAGGACGCGGCGGCCGATGCCCCTCTCCTCCCCGTCGTCCCCGAGGGCTCGCCGGTCGTGTCCGAGGAGACGCTCGACGAGGTGGGCGTCTCCATTTGGACGTTGGAGAACGGCGTGCGCGTCGTCCTCAAGCCCACGGACTTCAAGGACGACGAGATTCTCTTCTCGGCGACGAGCCCCGGCGGCACGTCGCTGCTCACCGATGGTCAGCTCCGGAGCGTCTCGTTTGCCCTCAACGTGGTGACCCAGTCCGGGGTCGGGGAGTTCGACCAGACCGAGCTTGGGAAGAAGCTCGCCGGCAAGGCCGTTCGCGTCTCGGCCTCGGTGGGGTCGCTCTCGGAGGGGATGGGAGGGTCGTCGTCCCCGCAGGACATCGAAACCGCGTTCCAGCTCATCTACCTGTACTTCTCCGCGCCCCGCAGGGACGAGACCATGTTCGAGGCTCTCAAGGCGCAACAGATGGGGATGCTCGCGAACATCGGGGCCTCTCCCAACGTCGCGTTTTCCGACACGGTCTCCGCCACCATGACCCAGGGACACCCTCGGGTCCGGCGCGTGAGCCATCTCGCGGATGATCTCCAACAGGCCGACCTCGACGCGGGCTACGAGATCTTCCGGGAGCGCTTCGCGGACGCCAGCGACTTCACCTTCTACTTCACGGGCACCTTCGATCTCCCGATGATTCGTCCCCTCGTCGAGCGCTATCTGGGCGCGCTCCCCGATCTGGGACGAGTGGAGGACTGGGTGGATCACGGCATCGACCCGCCTGCGGGCGTGATCGAAACCTTCGTGTACAAGGGCCTGGAGCCGCAGAGCCGCACGCAGATCATCTTCGCGGGAGACGCCGAATACTCGCGGGAGGAATCGGGCGCGATCTCCGCCATGGCCGAGGTCCTCCAGATCCGGCTGCGGGAGCTGCTGCGCGAAGACCTGGGCGGAACGTACGGCGTGGGGGTGAACGCCGGGCTCACGTACCGGCCCGACGAGGAATACCGAGTGAACATCGGATTTGGTTCCGCGCCGGAGCGCGCCGAGGAACTCTCCTCCGTCGTCTTCGAAGAGATCGAACGGCTCAGAACGGAGGGCCCGGACGCGGAGACCGTGGTGAAGGTGCGCGAGACGCAGCGGCGGGCGAAGGAGACGAGCCTGCGCGAGAACCGGTACTGGCTGAGCCAGTTGGCGAGTTTCGAGCGCGGCGGCTGGGACATCCGCGAGATCCCGAGCTACGAGCGGATCGAGAGCTGGACCGCGGAGCAGGTGCGGCAGGCCGCTCTCCGTTACCTCCGAACCGATCAGTACGCGCGGTTCGTGCTGCTTCCGGAGCAGAAGGTTCCGTAGCGGCCCATGGCACGGGCCCCGCTGCGTTCGAGCGAAGAATACACCTCGCCTATTTCGCTACGCTCCGCGGATCGGCTGAGCGCCGCCGCGCACGCGCGGCGCGAACGCCTGCCGATCCGCGTCATGCCGGACCACGACAGCATCGCCGCCGAAGTGGCCGGCCGGATCGCGGCGCTCCTGCGGGAGAGGGCCGAGAACGGGCGCCCCGCCGTGCTCGGCCTTGCGACGGGCGCGACTCCCGTCGGCGTCTATCGGGAACTCATCCGCCTACACCGAGACGAGGGACTCGACTTCTCCAACGCGGTCGCCTTCAACCTCGACGAGTATTACCCGATGCGGCCGGGCAGCCTGCACAGCTATCACCGCTACATGCGGGAGCACCTGTTCGACCATGTGAACATCGCTCCGGAGCACTGTCACATCCCGCGCGGCGACGTGCCGGAGGCGGAGGTCGAGGCGCACTGCGTCGACTACGAGGGCCGCATCCGGGAGGCGGGCGGAATCGACTTCCAGATTCTCGGGATCGGGCGCAGCGGTCACATCGGCTTCAACGAGCCGGGGTCCGAGCGCGGCTCGCGCACCCGGCGGCTCTATCTGGATACCGTCACCCGGAGCGATGCCGCGGCCGATTTCTTCGGCGAGGAGAACGTGCCGCCGCAGGCGATCACCATGGGCGTGGCCACGATCCTCGAAGCGCGGGAAGTCGTCCTGCTCGCGACCGGGGAACACAAGGCCGGGATCGTGCGCCGAGCCGTCGAGGGAGGGGTCCACGCCGACGTGGCCGCGACCTTCCTCCAGCAACACGCCGCCGCGACGGTCTATCTCGACCCGGCCGCCGCTTCCGATCTTACGCGCATCCGCACGCCGTGGCTCGTGGGCGACGTGGAGTGGACGACGGAGCGCGAGACCGCGGCCGTCATCTGGCTGAGCGAACGCACCGACAAGTCGATCCTGCACCTCGCGACCGACGACTATCGCGCGAACCATCTCGCCCCGCTCACTTCGCGGCACGGTTCGGCCGAGCCGCTCAACGGACAGGTCTTCAACGCGCTCATCTCGAAGATCCGGGGGAAGAGCAGGCTACCGCGCGGCCAGAACATCGTCGTTTTCTCGCCGCACCCGGACGACGACGTGATCTCGATGGGCGGGCTGCTGCGCAAGCTCGTCGAGAACGGGAACCACATCACGGTGGCATACCAGACGTCGGGGAACATCGCCGTCTTCGACCACGAGGTGCGCCGGTACCTGGACTTCCTGCGGCGCGCGGCGGGCATCATCCACCTTGGCGACGCCGCAAACCTCGAGGGGGTGCTGCGGTCTCTCGAAGACCGGCTCGCCCGCAAGGAACCGGGGGACATCGATCCCGGCGTGGTGCAGCAACTCAAACGGATCATCCGCGAGACCGAGGCCACGGCCGCGATCGAATCGCTGGGGCTCTCGGCCGGCCGCGCCCGCTTTCTCAACCAGCCGTTCTATCGGACGGGCACGGTGAGGAAGAAGCCGATCACGCCGGAGGACGTGGACATCGTCGCACGGCTGCTGGAGGAGGTGCTGCCGACGATCGTGTTCGCCGCCGGAGACCTGTCCGATCCGCACGGCACGCACCGCATGTGTCTCGATACGGTGGATGCGGCGCTCGCCCGTTACCGCGGCGATCCCCCGTGGCTCTGGCTGTACCGCGGCGCGTGGCAGGAGTGGAGTCTGGACGAGGCCACCGTCCTCGTGCCGCTCTCCGAAGGCGAACTGCGCGGCAAGGTCCAGGCGATCTTCCGACACGAGTCGCAGAAGGATTCGGCCCCCTTCCCGGGACCGGATCCGCGCGAGTTCTGGCAGCGCGTCGTCGAGCGAAACCGGGATACCGCCAACCGGCTGGCCGCTTTGGGGCTGCCGGCATATTACGCCATGGAGGCGTACGTGACGCTGCGCGATGGGCGGCGGGTCGAGGGTGCGGAGGTCCCCACCTCCTCCCTCGCGGACGCGGATGCATGAACTCGCGCCGAGCGCCGATGCGTGAACTCGCGACGCGCCCGGACGGACGGGGCGGCGTGACAGGCTGACATGGACGGGTTCTTCGGGACGGAACGCGTGCCGTTCGATCTCTTCGGCCCGGTCCATCTTGTAACGATCGGCGCCCTCGCGGTGGTCGGCGTCTGTCTGATTCGCGCCGGGTTGGCGACCGGTGAGCGGGGTCGCCGCCGACTCCGCCTCGCGCTGTGCCTCACGATTCTCCTTCTCCTCCTTTGGAGGCACCTGTGGAAGGCCGCGACGGGGCTTTGGTCGGTGCAGAACGACGTACCGCTGCACCTTTGCGGCGCCATGGCGTGGGTGACGATCTACGGGCTGTGGACCCGGCATCCGTGGGTGCTCCGCGTTATGTACTTTCTAGGAGTGGCGGGGGCGGTGCAGGCCCTGCTGACCCCGGACGCCGAGTTCGGCGCCATGCACTTCACGTTCTTCGAATCGGTGGGATCGCACGGGGCCGTCGTCATCGCCGGCGCGTGGGCGGCGACCGTGGAAGGCTATCGGCCGGCAAGACGCGATCCGTGGATCGCCTTCGGGCTGCTGAACCTGTACGCGGTGGTGGTCTTCCCGATAAACCGGCTCCTCGGGTCAAACTACCTCTACCTGATCGAGAAACCGGCGGGACCGACGATCCTCGATTTCTTTCCCGGCTGGCCATGGTACGTTCTACTCCTCGAGCCCGTGGCCATCGGGCTCCTGCTGGCGCTGCGGCTTCCCTTCCGGAACCCGGCTGCCGGTTGACGGTACTCAGGTTTTCTCCCTGTAAGAAGAACCCCTACGGAGGATGGACGGCATGCCGGAATGCCCCGTATGCGGCGCGGAACCAATGATCTCCGACGACCCCGTCGAGGGCGAGTTGCTCGAATGCGAGGAATGCGGCGTCGAGCTGGAGATCCTCGCTCTCGACCCCGTCACGCTCGGTGAGGCGCCGGACGCCGAGGAGGATTGGGGCGAATGAGGGTCGGCCTTCTTCATTCCCTCATCCGCAAGGACGAGAAGCTGCTGATCGCGGAGTTGCGCGGGCGCAGCGATGTGGAACTGGTGTTTCTGAATGATCGCAAGCTCGCGTTCGACTTCCGGACGATCCCGGACGTCGACGTGGTTCTCGAGCGCTGCATCAACCATTCGCGGGCCATGCACGCGTTGCGGCTGTTCGAGGGGGGCGGTCTCGATTGCGTCAACCGCTACGAAGTGTCGCGCCTCATCGGACGAATCTTGGTCGGGGGAGATCGAAGTCAGATCGTCGGAGGGACAGCAGGGCGCATTTCAATTCAAACTTCGCTGCCGGGCCTGTTGGACGAAGGAGCGGCCATTGGGCGCTCTGCTCGCAATTACCCCGAGGGGACCCAACTCCGGTTCATCGAGCGAAGGGCATTCGTCGGCTGAACGCCTCAGTGGTGCATGAAGCGCTGCATCCGCTGGCCGGTGGAACCTTCGCCGACATCGATGTTGCCGTCCGAATCCGCGCTCATCCCGTGCGGGCGCAGGAGCTGACGCCTCCGGGCTGGAGCACGGCGAGAGAAGGATCGGAAGGAGGATGATTACACGCCGGATGCCGCCTCTCATGGCCTCCCTTCGCGTTCCGTCCGGGATCGTTGCCTCTCGGAACGGGAAGATCCACTGTAGACGTGCATCCTCAGCGTGGGAGAGCGTTCCATGTCGAGTCGAATGAGGCCGGGTCCGGTGGCACTTGGATGCGCGCTCGCACTGGGGTGCGCGCCGCCAGCGAACGAGCGGACGAATGATGCGATGGCCGGAGAGATCGAAGCGGACCACTTCCTCCCGTCGCGGCCGGAGACGCTCAACTGGGGTTGGTTCCCGATCAACAGGGAGCCGGTCCTCCGCATCGCCCCCGGCGAGACCGTGCGGATCCAGACGTTGACCCACGTGGGGGCCACGCAGGACGAGGACCCGGTCGAGTTCCTGACCGCGCTCGGCGTGCCGCGGGAGGAGATCCTCGACGATGTCATCGACTTCTGGGCCTCGCGGGAGGGCCGCCCCCGCGAAGGACGCAGCGGCCACGTGATCACCGGCCCGATCCACATCGAGGGTGCCGAGCCCGGCGACATGCTTGAGATCGGGATCCTCGACATCGAGACGCGGGTGCCATGGGGCGTGAACTCCACCAGCGGCCGGGGTGGGGTCTTCTCCCCGAGCTATCCCGGCGCCCGCGAGGAGGACGAGCCGCTGGACATCCCGCCCGCCCGTCACTTGATCCGGACCGGAGAGGCGGACGGTCGAGAAGTGACCTTCTTCTCACCCGACATCCACGTGCCGCTGGCGCCCTTCATGGGGATCCTCGCCGTCGCCCCCGATCCGGTCGCGGGTGAGCCGGGGGTGACGGTGCCCGGCGTTCAGGGATCCCGCCCGCCGGGCGCCTTCGGCGGCAACCTCGACGTGAAGGACCTCACGGCCGGGACGACGCTGTATCTCCCCGTCTTCCATCCGGGGGCGCTTTTCTACGCGGGCGATCCGCACGGAGCGCAGGGCGACGGGGAGGTGAGCGGCACCGCGATTGAGCAGTCGCTCACCGGCGTGTTCCGCTTCGCCCTCCATAAGGGGGTGACGATCCCCGCGCCCCGAGCGGAGACGGCGACCCACTACCTGATCATGGGAATCGATCTCGACCTCGACCGCGCCGCGCGCGAGGCGACCCGTCTCGTGGTGGAGTTCCTCGTCGAGGAAAAGGGACTGACGCCCGACAAGGCGCTTTCCCTCGCCAGCATCGCCGTCGATTTCCGAGTGAGCGAGGTCGTCGATCTGACCCAGGTCGTGACGGGCTTCATCCCGAAGGACATCTTCCTTGAGCGCTGACGGCTCGCGCAGATTCCGCTCGCGCGCGCCGGCCATCGCCGCCGTCATCCCGTTTCTGTTCCCCGCGGGCGGGGCTCTCGACGCTCAGGGCCTGGGCCCGGAGGACCGGCAGCAGCTCAGGGCCACGCGCGACACGGATGGGACGCTCCAACTGGATGGCCGCTTGGATGACGCGGTTTGGGCGCGGGCGGAATTCGCAACTACGTTCTGGCAGCGCGAGCCCGACGAGGGCGAGCCGGCCACGCGGCGCACGGAAGTTGCGTTCGCGTTCGACGACGACGCGCTGTGGATCGCCGGGCGCATGTACACGGACGATCCCGAGGGCATCCAGGCCTACCGGACGCGGCGCGACCAGAACACCGGATCGGAGCGCCTGCTGGTCTCGCTCGATCCCTACCTGAACCGGCGCACGGCGGTCTCCTTCGGGGTGAACGCGGCGGGGAGCCGCACGGACTGGTACCACCCCGAGGACAACGTGACGAACCGCGACTACACGTGGGATCCCGTGTGGTCGGCGCGCGCGCAGCGCGACTCGCTCGGCTGGACGGCCGAGATGCGCATGCCGTTCTCGCAACTGCGCTTCAACGGCGACGAGTCGGCGTGGGGCGTGAACATCAACCGCTACATGCCCGACATCCAGGAGAACCTCCTGTGGGAACTCGTGGTGCGGAGCGAACCGGGATGGGCCTCGCGCCTCGGCGACCTGACCGGACTCGAGGGCGTGCGGGGGCGCCGCGGGATCGAGTTTCTTCCCTACGTGGCGGGCGATCTGCGCACTCCCACGGGTGGCCCGCTGACGGGCGTCGTGACGCGGAGCGACTCCCGCGTGGGGGCGGACTTCAAGGTCGGTCTCGGTTCGAGCCTGACGCTCGACGCCACCGTCAACCCGGACTTCGGACAGGTCGAAGCGGACCCCGCGGTCGTGAACCTGACCGCGTTCGAGGAAGTCTTCGAGGAGCGCCGCCCCTTCTTCACGGAGGGTCGCCAACTCATGGAGGGGTGGGGTCCGCGCTACTTCTACTCACGCCGCATCGGGGCGCCGCCGCCGGGACGGGCCGTGGCCGACAGCGTCGTCGCGCCCGATCGGACGACGATTCTCGGGGCCGGGAAGGTCACGGGCCGACTCCCCGGCGGCACCTCGGTGGGCGCGCTCTTCGCCGTCACCGGGCGCGAGGATGCCCGGACGTTCGACTTCACGCGGCACGCGGCGGGGACGGACGCGGTCGAGAGCACCGTCGCCGTCGCTCCTCTGGGTGCCTTCGGCGTGGCGAGGCTGGAGCGGGAGTTCGGGGAGGAGGGCTCCACGCTCGGCTTCGCGGGGACCGCCCTCAGCCGCGAGGGTCGTCCCGAACTCGCCGCGCTCCTCCCCTGGAGTGCCTATGCGGGAGGTACGGACTGGAACCTGCGTTTCGGCGGGGGCGAGTACGAACTCACGGGACACGCGGGGTTCTCGCACCTCCGCGGCAACTCCGAGGCGATCCTGCGCGTCCAGCGCTCGAGCGCGCGTTTCTTCCAGCGTCCGGACCGCGAGACCGCGCGGCTCGACCCTTCGCGCTCCGCGCTCTCCGGATATACCGCGGCGCTCGGGATGGAGAAGGTGGGAGGGCGGCGCTGGCTGTGGCGCGTGCGGGGCGAAGCCATCTCTCCCGGCTTCGAGATCAACGACGTGGGCCAGATGTTCAACGCGGACCGGCTCACGGCCGAAGCCGACATCGCGATCCGCGAGACGATCCCGACCGCGTTCGCCCGCGCTTGGCAGGTCGGCCTCACCTCGGCGAGCGCGTGGAACTTCGATGGCGTGCGCACCGAGACCACGCTCGGGGCCCGGGCGACCGCCACCTGGCACAACTACCTGCGCACGACGCTCGAGGGCGGATACCACCCCCGCGCGCTGAGCGACCACCTCACGCGCGGCGGCCCGCTCATGGAGACGCTCGCGCGCTGGCGCGCCGGCCTTGCGCTCGCCACCGATCGTTCCTTCCGGACCGGCTATCGGCTCCTGGCCTCCTACGGACGGGATGAGATCGGCGGGTGGGCGTACGACGTGCGGGGTTCGCTCACGCTCCGCCCGGGGTCCGCGCTGCAACTCGAGATCGAACCCGGCTACCGGCGCGAAACCGAATCGCGCCAATACCTAACGACGCTGGCCGACGGACGGCGGGCCACCTTCGACCGGCGCTACGTCTTCTCCGCCATCGACCGCAGCACCCTCTCCCTGCGCCTCCGCGGCGCCTACGCCTTCGGCCCGGATCTCACGCTCGAGGCCTACTTTGAGCCGTTCGCGGCGAGCGGACGCCGCCACGGCCTCGGCGAACTCCTCGAGCCCGGCCAGCGCCACCTGCTCCTGTATGGCGAAATGGGATCGAGGATCGAGCGCCGGCGAGATGGATCGTGGGACGTGACAGAGGGCGGCCGGTCGTTTACGCTCCCCGATGGGGACTTCAACATTCTCTCGCTGCGCAGTAACGTTGTCCTCCGCTGGGAGTGGCAGCCGGGCAGCACGCTCTTCCTCGTCTGGCAGCAGGACCGCTCGGACCTGCGGGCGTCGGGCGAACTCGTCGACCCCGGCCGCCTCGTCGACAGCCTGCGCGCCCGAGGGCAACACGTCTTCCTGCTGAAGATCGCCTACTGGCTGCCCTGGTGAGGAAATCGCGTAAGGGAGGTTGCCGTGTCTACTTCGCAGTCCCTGCCCGCCGACCCTCCGGGTTCGGCCGAGTTCGGAAGACTGCCCGAATCGCTGCGGGAACTCATCGAAAGGCCGAAGCGGCTAAGCGCCCTACGGCTCTGGAAAACGCTGGAAGACTGGGAGAAGAAGGCCGCCCTCAAGGCGTGCCACAAGGATCGGCATGCCCGGGAACTGCTCGTGGGACACGTGGCGGAGGTCCGTCACCTGCGAAAGAAGACCGTCCAGGGCTGGGACGAGGAGAAGTTGGTCGGCTTCAGCCTGCGCGTCACGCCGAACCGCGCCCTCGCCTACGAACTGCTCTTGGCCCTGCACAAGGGGGGGCGCGGGGAAATGCTCGGAGCCTTCTTCGATGCGATCGGCCTGCCGCACCGGGACGGCGACCCGGAACCAGGCTACGCGGATCTCCATTATGAAGAGTCGCAGGTGCAGGCCGCTGCGGACCAGCTCGCGCACGATCACGGCCTGCGCCGGGCGGTGGTGTTTTTTCTCTTCGCGGCGATCCTCGAGGAGGTATATGCGGAGCACCTGATTGCTTGGCTCGCGCGGCGCTCATCGGACACGGCGGCTGCGGACACCCCACCGGGAGCGGACGAATCGGTACAGACCGGGACGCTCCCGGACTCGGTCGGCGCAGCGGAGGCTGTCCACGCGCCGGAAGTTCCGAGAGTGGCGGAGCCCTCCGAAGCCGGGGTGGCCGG
Source organism: Candidatus Palauibacter poriticola (assembly GCA_012270965.1). Taxonomy (GTDB): domain Bacteria; phylum Gemmatimonadota; class Gemmatimonadetes; order Palauibacterales; family Palauibacteraceae; genus Palauibacter; species Palauibacter poriticola. The sequence continues at coordinate 32,368 of JAAXHJ010000034.1, read as the reverse complement.
GGCGGAGGGTGACCGGGACGAAGTCGCACCGCCGGAGGCGCCGCCCCGAACGCGAGCGGCGGAGCCGGACGAAGTGGAAGTCGCGGGCGAGGAGGCGCATGAGGGTGCCCGGGAGGACGAGAGCGATCCGGTCCGCCAGCGGTCCCTTACAACGCTCGACTACCTGCTTGAGGAGGCCATGGTCGCCGCCAAGCAGGGCATCGAGGGTTGTCTGGACGAAGACCAGATCGACGACGCGGTGGACGAATTCGTGAGCCTCAACGGCAAGAGGCCTCATTCGTGCTTCCACCTCGGTTTCCGGGATGTACTGTTCAAGGGTCGCGCCTCGCCGGATCTCCCCGTGCCGGGCAGCGAGCAATCTCGCTGGTACTGGGCCGGTGCAATCGCGGCTTGGGAGAAATCCGAGTCTTGGGACGAGATCGCGCGCGCACACGATCAACATGCGCACGTGCGTGCGCTTGGCGATGGCGGGGACTTCGCCGCCGAGAGGGCCGCTCCCCTTGTGGTAGGTGCCCTGCGGCACGAGGGACGGGAGGCGGAGGTGCCCAACTTCGTCCAAGTCGCGGCGCTCGAGCGCTCCAGAACCCTCTTCGACGAGACCTTGGAGGTCGGTACGAAACTCCTGCACGACGGAGAGGATGGCCCGGCGCGCGCCGTCTTCCGAAGACTGATGAGAGCCGTGCGGAGGCTTGAAAAGGAAGGCGAGGCGCCGGCCACGCCTCGCTTTCTCGATGTGCGCCGCCGTTTTGCGCACGCTCTGCAGAGGGCCAACGAGCACGACCGAGCCCGGCGCAACCTCGAGCACCTTCTCGAATTCGATCCTGATCCCGACCACCAGGCGATGGTGCATGCGGACCTGGGTCTACTCGCGAGCGGGTTCAACCGCTTGGCCGATATCCTCCTCCCTCGCGATGCCGACGCGCTTCCCGACATGGAGGATCGACTAAACGAGGGACGAGACCATTACGTCAACTCCGCGGCGCAGGATGTTCCATATGCGGCCCACGGGCACTATTGCCTCGGCGTCACGGCGCTGGCACGGGCGGCTGGCGCGAAGACGCATGACGAGGCCGAGTCTCGGTACGCGACCGCCGAATCCCACCTCCGCAGGGCGCGCAACCGCTTCGGATCCCGCCGTGGCAGCTACGGCGAAGAGCTTGTCGAGCGAACGAACCTCTACTTCGGAATCGCCGCGGCGGCCCAGATCAAGAGCGCCGCAGATGGGGCGCGCGCGGCGCGCGTGATCGTGGGTGCGCTGCGCGCCGGGGCGGCGTTACCCTCCTACCTGATCCGACCCGTCGTGGCCGCCTTGGATGTGACCGCGGCGGCGGAGGATCTATCGTCGCTTGCGGAAGTGCTCTTGGATGCCCAGGGCAGCGAAGCGCTGGATGCGCTGAGTCGGAGCGAGAGCATCGTCCGCGAATGTGCTCCCGTCCTCGAGGCGCTGTCGGCGCGCGCCGAACGAAGAGGGGGTAGCAGGGCGGCAGCGGCGGATTACCGGCTTTGCCTGCCCGGGTATCTGCGGGCGAGCAGGCGCGAGGCTGCGGAAGGAGTGCTCGACCGCCTGGAGACCTTGGCCGTGTCCGGATTCGGTCGCGCCGAGTTTGAAGAACTTCTTTCTCGCGAACCGGACGGCGCAGGTCTGCCGTGGACCTCCGACGAGGCCGTCGTGGCGCGTGCCCGCTGTCTCGAGGCCGCCAACAAGCTCGACGATGCGATGAGCCTCCTACAGCCGCTCTTCCACGAGTACGCGACCCTTGAGCGGCTCGATGAAGCGGCGGGCGTGCTCGAGCGAATGAAGGGCTACGGACTGCCCTCGGAATACCTCAAGATAGAAACGGACCGCATGACGGCCCTGCGGCGGCAGGAGCGTACACGCCCGGATCGGGGCCAGACCTCCACGGAGCGTCCTTCGAGCAGGGTTCGCATCCTCGTGGTCGGTGGCGACGAACGCCAGGCAAAAGGCGAAAGGGTCTTGCACGACATGTTGAGGCGGCGCGATCCCACGGTCGTCGCGACGCTCATCCACCCGGGATGGGACAGCAACTGGAGCGTCGCGTGGAGGGACGTGCGGGGCAAACTGCCAGGGCACGATGCGGTCGTCCTGATGCGCTTCATGCGTACGCAGCTGGGCAGGCAGATTCGCAAGCACTGCAGCGTTCCGTGGCGTTTCTGCTGGTCGGGAGGAAGAACCGCCATGGTGAACGCGATCATGGAGGCGGCGGAGGCGGCGCGTGGGTCGGGTTGAGCCGGGGGCGAGCCGCCGAGGCCGTGAGACGACGCCACCCTTGGCGGGGAAAGCCGCGCTCGTCACGGGGGGGACGAAGGGGATCGGGCGCGCGGTCGCGGAGCATCTGCTCGCGGCGGGCGCCTCCGTCGCCATCTGCGCGCGGACCGAGGCGGAGGTACGGGCGGCGGAGGCGGAACTTGGCAGGCGTGCCCTCGGCATCGTGTGCGACGTGGCGGACGCGCGCGCCTGCGAGCGCATGGTCGAGAACACGATGGCCCGCTTCGGCCGGCTCGACATCCTCGTGAACAACGCCGGAATCGGGATCTTCAAGCCGCTGGCGGAACTCACCGTCGAGGAGTGGCGACGGCAGATCGACGTGAACTTGGGCGGCGTCTTCTACTGCTCGAAGGCCGCGCTCCCCCACCTGAGCGCGAGCGGCGACGGCTTCATCGTGAACATCGCATCGCTCGCCAGCCGTCATTCCTTCCGCGGCGGTACCGGGTACAATGCGAGCAAGTACGGTCTGCTCGGACTCACCGAGGCGATGCTGCTCGACGTGCGCTACGACGACGTACGGGTGAGCATCGTGATGCCCGGAAGCGTGGACACCTACTTCAACGGCCGAGAGCAGGTGCCGGAGCGGACCTGGCGACTGCATGTCGACGACTGCGCGGCGGCGGTCACGCAGTTGCTCTCCTACCCGAAGGAAGCCCACGTGAGCCGAGTCGAACTGCGACCGTCGCAACCACCCCGAAGGGCGTGACCACGGCGCGGGGGCTCGACGGCACGGCCGTGGCGCCGCTGGTCGTGGTGCGGCCACCCTGGAAGGCGTGACCCTACCGCGGGAGGGCGCGGGAGAGGGCGGCCACGACGAGCTCGGCGCCCACGTCTCGGTGGCGGGCGGCGTGCAGACCGCACCGCGGCGCGCGGCGGAGATCGGCGCGGCCAACCTACAGCTCTTCACCAAGCAACCCAACCGCTGGGCCGAACCCAAGATCGGCGACGAGGCGGTGGCGTCGTTCAAGGCGGCGCGCGTCGAGCACGGGATTGCGGTCGCCGGGGCCCACGACTCCTATCTCATCAACCTCTCATCCCCCGACCGCCGGTTGTGGCGGATGTCGCAACGGTGCTTTCGGGGCGAACTTCAGCGCTGCGTGCGCCTCGGCCTCGATTTCCTCGTCACCCATCCCGGGAACGCGACGGACGGGAACCTCGAGGAGGGACTCGCGCGCAACGCCCGGGGCGTGACCGAAGCGCTGGAAGCCGTGGCGGGCCCGACCCGTGTTCTCCTCGAACTCACGGCCGGTGCCGGGACGACCGTCGGGGCGAGCTTCGAGAACCTCCGCGCCATCCTCGACCGGATCCCGGAGTCGCAGCGGGAACGCGTCGGCATCTGTCTCGATACGTGCCACGCGTACTCGGCCGGCTACGATCTGGTCGGCGACTACGAGGGCGTCTGGGAGGCGTTCGACAGGGTGTTGGGACTCGAACGCCTGGGTCTCATCCACGTGAACGACTCGAAGCACCCCTTGGCCTCGCGCAGGGACCGTCACGAGGAGATCGGAGAGGGCAGCCTGGGGGAGAGCCCGTTCCGGCGGTTGATGCGGGACGCCCGCCTGCGTCGCGTCCCCAAGATTCTGGAGACTCCGAAGGGCGACGACGGCGCGGACGCCGATGTCCGGAACCTCACCCGCCTGCGGAGCTACCGCGAAGGGGGTCGCTGAACACGAGCGCATGCTCGTCTCGGAGGACCACGCGGACGGCCCGCGCGCCTTCACGGAAAAGTGAGCGCCGAACTTCAAGGGCCGGTAGCCGGGGTCGGCAGGGCGCGGGCGTTGCCTGGTCAGTGCCAGCGCCGGCGCGAGGACTCCACCCGGTACAGGATGTAGTCCCGCAGCGCGCAAGCCGCGGAGTGCTCGAGGTAGGGGGTCGTGATGATGCCGCACGCCAACTGGACGTGAAGCGTCGCCAGATCCTTCCGGCGCTGCAACGGGGACTGCTTCACGGTCACGGACTGAACCTTCCGCATGAGGAACGCCTTGACCTCGCTTCCCAAGAATCCGCTGCGGCTCGCCAGTCCGTCACGGTCGTACGCGTATCCCTGCCGCCGCCACCGCTGCCAGGCGGCGAGCACCATTATGGGGATGGACCCGGCCCACCACCAGAGGATCGTGGACGTGTGGACGGGAACCCGAGCCCACGCCAGAAAGAGAAGAAGCCCGAAGACGGGGGCCACGACGAGGCAGTACCGGACGGCGAGCGCACGAATGTACCAGGGCGACACGCGTTTGAACGACCTACAGCGCGGAAGCACGGAGACTCCCTTCGCCTTCCCGGCGAACACAAGCGTCCGAAGGTGTTCGGCGAGCCGCCCGCCCAGGAGCGGCACGTCCAGCACATCGGGCACTTCGACTCCCGCGGGGACGGCATCGGGAGAAAGGAGGGCTGCGGCGGGGAGGGCGCGGAGCCGGTACCGCCGGAACCCGCGCAGCACGAGACCTTGGCTCACGGTCAGCTGCTGGATCTTCGGGGCTTCGACCAAGACCTCGCGCTGCGTGAGCAGGCCGGCGCGCGAACGGAACCTACCGCCGTCGTACCGGAGTGTGAAGTCGTGGTGTCGCAGGAACGCCGAAGTCACCGTGAGGAGGAGCGCCACGCCCGCGATGGAGGCGGTCACCATGGCCGCGAGAGCCAGCTGGGCGAGTGTCCCGAGCCCGGTGAACGCGCTCGCGGCGCTGTCGAGGCCCGCCTCGACCGCTGCCAGGATGGGATCCAGGAGATCACCGGGCCGGAGCAGATCGCCCAGTACGCCGATCAGCGCCGCCACGAAAATGAAGTTCCGGTTCGCGAGCCCGATGCGCACCATGTCGGCCGGGCCGAGCTTCAGCAGCATGCGGCCGTCGCGCGTCGCGCCGAGCCCGCGGCCGCGCGCCGTTCCGGCCGAGCTTCCCCCGCCCGCGGCGAGGCCCCCGAGGCCGGGGCGAAGGGCCGTGACGCGGCGCTGCAGCCGATCAGCCACCTCCATCCCGATCGACGGCAGCCTGCCCTCGGTCTGGACCGAGCCCGACGTATCCAGTGTGACCGTGACCAGCCCGAACAGGCGGTCGACGAGGGACCGTCTGGCGTTGATGCCCTGTACGCGCTCGTACGGTAGGTCAAGCGCGGTCTTCTTGAAGACACCATGGCGGATGAGAAGCCGGTCTTCGGCAATCCTGAACCTGAAGCAGGCCCATTGGACGATAGCTGCGACGAGGGGCAGCAGGAGAACCGCCCCGAACACGAGGGGCAGGGCACCGATGATGCCGGGGTTGTCACGCACCAGCGGCACGGTTGCGATCAGGGGTAGCAGGGCTCCCTGAATCAGGGCTCGCCCCGCGGTCCTGACGATGTTCCCAGCGAAGAATACGATCGCGAAGGGCGACGAACGCCACCAATCGCCGGTAGCCGACGGGTTCACTGTCCGCCGTTCGCGGCCGGTTCGGCATGGTCGGCCGCATCCGCGGCCGGCGTGGGCATCGCAACGGGGGCCGCCTCTGCGGACACCGACTCCGCGGCGGGCCGGGACTGCTCCGCCGTTTCCGCCCCCGACTCTATTCGCTCCGAGATGTACGCGCGCAGCCGCTCGGCGGTCTCCCGTCCCAGGCCGCGGATCCGGTTACCCCTGCCGCCCCCCGCCGGGAAGACCGACAGGCCCGCCAGATCGAACCGGCGGTCCAGCGGGGTGCTGTCGAGCTTCGTGTGCTGCACGCGGTTGAAGGGGAACGCCTTCACGGAGCGCCAGAGGACGCCGGATTTGTACAGGAGGTCGTTCTCGCGGACGACGTAGCCGCGCCGCGTGACGGCGATGAGCGGCCAGATGACGGACCACGCACAGAAGGTGCCCAGAAGAGTCCAGAGGAACGCCGGGAGCCATGGTGGCGACGCCGTGAAAGTGCCGGGGTTGCGGACGAGTACCGTGATGTGGAGACCTCCGGCGGCCGCGGCGTAGGCGACGGACCGGAGGAAGGCCCCGACTTGGAGACGCCTCGCGAAACGGGGATGCAGCGGCATCCAGTCGACGGTCTCGGCGCCGGGCAGGGCGTCGAGCGGTATTTCGGGGTTGACGAAGTTGCCGGGTGCTTCGAGTCCCGGGGGTGCCGGCGTGGCCGGCCCGCGTTCCTCAGCGACCATCGTTCGCCTGGGCTTGGTACAGGCGGAGACCCTCCTCGAACGTCGCGATGACTTCGTCCTTGTGGGCCGGGTCGTCCCAGCGGTCCATTGAACGGAGGTCCGCGAGCGTCCGTTCGATCCAGCGCACGAAGAACTCGGCGTCCTCCCGCGACCGGATCGGCTCCCCATCGGCGATGACGAACACCGGGTTCGTGTGGGCGAACAGATAGCTGTCCATGGCGCCGTGCTGCCCGGGTCCCAGGATTCGCGCGGCGATCCAGCCGCTCCCGTCCATGCCGACGTCGATCTCCGCCTCGAGGGTTCGGCCGTCGCCGCCTGCCTCGACCGTGTGGATGATCTCGCCGTTCCGGATGATGTCGAGGCGATCCATCTCGAACAGCGACCGCGCGGTGACCGCGACCGTCACGCTCTCGCCGCGTGAGACCGTCAGCTCCTCGCCCATTCCCATGCCGTCCACGTCGAGCGTGAGGATAGGCCCGCTCGTCACGAAGGCGTGGCCCGCGGCCATCGCGTCCGCCCACTCGTCGTAGTCGAGCTCCTCCTCGCCCGTGTAGACGTATGAGCGCGTCGTCCCCACGGCCGGATGCCGCCACATGTCGGTCATCGCGTCCGTCCCCGCCGTGGCCGGGATCCGCGACCCGGTGTTGAGAAGGCGGTACCAGATCGCGGCCGTCCCCAGTTCGTCGCTCCAGATGCAGGAGACGTCCACGAAGTCGGCCAGCCCCAGGATCGCGTCGACGGGCAGTTCGCGTGCCCCGCCGGGTGCCGGGTCCGGCCCGCGGTGGCTGAGCCCGAAGGGGTGGACGTAGCCGCCGATGCCGCCCTGTTCGTGTACGCGCCTGAGCACCGCCGCGTTGTCGGGATAGAGTTCGCGGAACGCCGTCCCTTCGTAGCCGATGTAGAACGGCGTGATGAGCTGGACGAGGTTCAGCAGCGACATGTGGGCGAAGAAGTTCGGCCGGTACTCCTCATTGTAGTAGACGATCGTGCGCGGGTCCGGGTGCGGATGCGGGTGGCCGAGGAAGTGTTCCAGATCCTCCACGCGGCTGTTCGCCCAATAGTTGGCGATCATGCCGTTCGCCACATTGAGGTCTTCCGCCAGCGCCTTGTTCCCGAGGTCGACCGGCGTGACGAAGTAATGGCCGCCATAGTTCGGGTGAATGTGATTGTCACCCGAATACCAACCGTCCGCGGCCATGTCGATCCAGCGCTCCAGCCGCACATCCACGTTCGTCCACTCCCCGGCGCGCACCTCCACGGTGCGCATGGCGGGCTCGTATTCGAAGCCCCGCCACACTTCGAGGTTGGCCGTCCCGACCGGGAGGGTGACGGCGAAGCTGCCGTCCGTGTGGAAGTAGTAGTCCTCGGGCCCGCTCAGGACGCGGGGAAAGCTGCCGTCGGGGAAGTAGCTCCGCCCGTCCGACGCATCCAGATAGATGCGGGAGGGGATCCGCCGTCCGCTCCCGTCGGTGACGCGGACCTGCACCTGGCCCGTGGGTTCGGACCACGCGTAGTCCTCGATGCTCACCGGGACCGGCTCGCCGCCGCCGCGCCCCGTCGTGTAAAGCCCGAATCCCATGCCGCCGTCGGTCGTCCGCTCCTGGCCGTGGATGCCGCCGTTTCGCGCGTAGACGAGACGCTCCCCGTCCGGGGACCAGGAGGGGAAGTACTCGTCCGTACGGGTGTGCGTGAGCCGGACCTGCTGGATTCCGGGGCTGGACCGGTCCTGCGCCGCGGACGCCGGGTAGGTCGGAACCTGGTAGATGTCGTTGTTCCCGGAGGCGTCCGTCACGTAGGCCACCGAGCCGCCGTGCGGGGCCACGACCGGCGAGGCTTGGTAGTTCGTCTCGATGCGGATGAGGAGTTCCGCCTCGCCGGTGTCCGCGCTCCACCGCCACAGGGAGCCCGAGCCGAGCGCCGCCTCGCCGCGCTTGGAGACAAAGACGATATCGCCCGTGTCGCCGATCCAGTCGCCGGCCATGTCGTTCGCCCTCGGGTGGGCGATGACGGACTCCGCCGCCTCCGTCCCCAGGTCGTACGCCCAGAGATCGAACGTCCCGTCCCGTCCGGTCGTGAACAGGATCTTGGAACCACCGGGGGAGAACCGCGGCCGCATGTCGATCGCCGGATCTTCCGTCAGCCGACGGGATTCCCCGCTCTCGAGGTCGAGCAGGAAAATGTCGAGGTTGAGGCCGATGTCCGCGGCGTAGGCGATGTGACGGCCGTCCGCAGACCAGCTCGGCTGCGAGTGATAGCCGGCCCCGGACGTCAACTGCCGCGCCACGCCCCCTTCGGCCGGGACCGCCCAGATCCGACCTTGGTAGGCGAAGGCGATCGACGCGCCATCCGGTGAGAACGCCGGATAGGTCGGCGACGCCGTGACGGGGGGCGGGAAATAGCTCTCCATGTACATCTTCCCCGACCCGCCGATCCCGCTCATCGCCGGATACCCGCCGGGGAACGGCCCCGGATACCGCTCCGCGTCTTGGCCCGCGAGCGGCACCGAGTTCCAGGGGCTCCAAATCCAAAGGAGGAGCGGGAGAAGAGAACACACCCGCGAGACGTGCGGCCACTTCGTGCCACAATTCACGATTTGTGGCGCTAGGCGGGTCTTGTGTGCCACACGTGGCACGCAGGCCGTGTTGTGTGCCATAACTCCGTAGATGTGGCACGCCAACGACGAAAGCTGGGCAAAAGGAGCGTTGCGGTTCGCGATTCGACTCAACACTTAGAACACCTCTCGGTCCTCGGCGATGTTCAGCAGCTCCGCGAAGACCAGTATCCGCGGTCGGCGGCCGTTGCCGTTCGTGACCTCCCGCAGCATTCCCCTCTCTGCGAACGCGCTGATCCAGCGCAGGGCCGTCCGCCGGGGAACCCCGGTGGCGCGGACGAAAGCGGCACTCGAGAAGATGGGGTTCTCAAACAACCAGCGAAGGGAGTCGGTCGCGCCCGGCGAACGGGTGACGGAGGCGAACCAGCGCGTGGTCTCCGCATAGAGAGTCATGATCGCCTTGGCCTTGGCCCGGTTGTCCTCGGCCTGTGATCTCACGGCGTTGAGAAAGAGTTCGCACCAACCGGTCCAGTCATCGTCGCGGGATACGCGGAGCAGGCTCTCGAAGTAAACGTCCCTCCTCTCCTCCAGATATCCGCTGATGTAGAACACCGGTTGCCGGATTACCCCGCGCTGCCACAGGAACAGCGGCACCAGCATACGGCCCAGGCGCCCGTTTCCGTCCAGGAAGGGGTGTATCGCCTCGAACTCGGCATGCAGTATGGCGAGCTGGACGAGTGGGTCGGGCGTCGTGGCGTGCAGGTAGCGTTCCCAGGCATCCATGGCGGCGGGCAGCTTATCGGCGCCTATCGGCACGTAGGTGGCATTCTCGACGGGAGATGCCGGCGGCCCGATCCAGTTGGGAATCCGCCGATAGGCCCCGGGAGACTTGCCCGCGCCTCGAACGCCCGTGAGGAGCACGCGGTGTGACTCCAAGACGACGCGCTGGCAAAGCGGAAGGTCGCCGAGGAGCGTGATCGCTCGGCGCATCGCGGCACGGTAGTTCAATACCTCCTGAATGTCGCCTTGCCGTTGGGACGAGGAGGTTCGTTCCCCGGCAACGAACTCGAGAACCTCGCCCATGGTGGCGCGGGTGCCCTCGATCCGTGAGGAGAGGACCGCTTCCTGGGTCGTCAACGGAGAAAGCAGGACATCCGGACCGGGCATCGTAGCGAGTAGCTCATCGTAGCGGGCCAAGGCGGCAGAGGCGGGCCCGATCATGGGGATGAGCCTCGGCCAGTCCAACCGATCCTCCGGGGGGAATGCCCCTTCCGCGTAGCGAACCGGCGACATCAGCGCGCCGAGTTTGTGCCACACTTCACGATTTGTGGCGCTAGGCGGGTCTTGTGTGCCATACGTGGCACGTAGGCCGTGTTGTGTGCCATACGTGGCACGTAGGCCGTGTTGTGTGCCATAACTCCCGATTTGTGGCGCACAAGGTGCTCGGATTCGTCGCGGTTCGAGCCTCCACAGTGCTTCGCGGTGGCGACCGGCGCCAGACGGCGGGAAGTGCGGTCGAACCGGATCTTGACCGGGAGTCACGGAGCCCACGAGACTTCTGGCTTGGCAGGGCGTGGAAGACGTTGCCGACCGTTTCGGAAGCGGAGCCAGGATGGACGGGCGCAGGTCGCGTGTTTTCGTTGTCTCGGGCGTGGGCGTCGCCCTCTCCATCGGCGTAGTCCCATGGGGATGCGACTCGGCGGGACCTCCGGATGCGCTGCCATTCGACGTGCTCGTCACGGGCGGGCGGATCGTGGACGGGGCGGGCAACCCCTGGGTTCGCGGCGACGTCGGCCTCCGCAGGGACCGGATCGCGGCCATCGGGAACCTCTCGGATCACCCGGCCGCGCGCACGATCAATGCGGCTGACCGCGTGGTCGGCCCCGGCTTCATCGACATGATGGGCCAGTCGAGCGTCGTCTTGGTCACGGATCCTCCCAGTGCCGAGAGCAAGCTCCGGCAGGGGATCACGACCTACCTCTCCGGCGAGGGCGGATCGGCCGCGCCCCAGAGCGACGCCACGCAGCCCTGGGGCTTGATCGTGAACGGCGAGGAACTGCGCTGGCGGACGTATGCGGAGTATTTTGCGCACGTCGAGCGCATCGGGATCCCGATCAACGTCGTCCACAACGTCGGACTCACCCAGGTGCGCCGCGTGGTCTTGGGCGAGGGAGACGTGCAGCCGACGCCCGAGCAACTCGATGAGATGAAGGCACTCGTCCGGCAGGCGATGGAGGACGGCGCCGTGGGTACTTCAACGTCCCTCATCTATCCCCCCGCCGCCTACGCGACGACGGATGAACTCGTCGAACTCACGCGCGTCGCGGGCGAATACGGCGGCACCTACTTCACGCACATGCGGAACGAATCGCACTCGGTGCTGGAGGCGATCCGCGAGGCCATCGAGATCGGCGTCCGCGCCGGCACGGCCGTCCACATCTACCACCTCAAGGCGGCGGGGCGGGAGAACTGGCCGCTGATGGCCGAGGCCCTCGCCCTCATCGATTCCGCGCGCGTGGCCGGGATCGACGTGACGGCGGACATCTACCCCTACATCCGGAACGGGATCGGTCTCGGGTCCTTCCTCCATCCGCGGCACTACTCGGGCGGCACGGCTCCCTTCCTGGAGACCCTTTCCGACTCCGTGGTGCGGGCCGAACTCCGCCGCGAGGTGGAGACGACCGCGGAATGGGAGAACTGGTACCGCCACGTGGGGATGGACTGGGACAAGGTTCTCATCGTCTCCGCCCCCGAGGAGGTGGACCCGCGGGTGATCAATCTCTCCGTCGCCGAAGCGGCCGAAATCCTTGGGACGGATGCGTGGGCTGCGTTCTTCGATCTCGTGCGGGCCGGCGGCGTGAGCGTGAACCCGGAGAGCATGAACGAGGAGCAGAAGTGGCAGGCGCTCCGGGCGGAGTTCGTGATGATCGACACCGACGCCTCACCGGTGAACCCCGCTACCACGGCAAGCTCCCATCCGCGAGCCTTCGGGGCCTTCCCGCGCGTGATCGCGAAGTATGTGAGGGAGGACGGGATCCTCACCCTCGAGGACGCCGTCCGGCGCATGACCTCCCTCGCCGCCCGTCGGCTGGGCCTCGCGGACAGGGGCCTGATCGCGCCGGGGATGGCGGCGGACATCGTCATCTTTGATCCGGGCGAGGTGCGGGACATGGCCCGGTTCGGAGACGCGATGCGCTACGCCGAGGGGATGGATTACGTGTTCGTGAACGGCGTGCCCGTTATCGACGACGGCGCGCTGACGGAGGCGCAACCCGGCCGGCTCCTGCGCCGGGAGACGGGAGGGACGCCGTGATGGCGAAGGTCGCGCCTCTGCGGACCGCAGTCTTGTCAGCGGCGCGGTGGTGGCTGCTCGCGCTACCGGCGGCGACGGGCCTCCTCGCCAGCGGGGCTGCCGGTCCCGCCGCGCCCGGATCCATCCCGGAGTGGCGGCGCCCGGCAGCGCACGGGAGCGAGGCTCGCTTCGTCGTCGAACTCGAGTGGCCGCGCGAGAACGTCGCCCGCACGCTCGGCGTCGCCCGCTCGGAACTCGGCAAGTACGCCCGCGGCAACCCGTTCCAGACGCGCGAAATCGGCGGGCGGACGTGCGTCGTCGGGCCTCTCTTCGCGCTCGACATCGACGACGCGTTCGCGTTCGACATCGATGAGCCCGTCGACCTCTTGGTCACCTACGCGCCGGAACTCACGGGGCCGTTCAGCGTCGGGTTCAACGACAACGGCGGCGACGGGATCGGCGAGTCGGCGACCATCGAGCCCAAGTCCGATCCCGGAGCGGGTTCCGCGTCCGGTTCGATGCTCGCCACGGTCCGCGTGACGCTCGAACGCGCCCGCTTCGCCGCGCACGGGATCCGCGACACGGACCTCGCCATCGGCGGCCCGGAGGGGATCGCCCTGTGCGACCTCGAGGCCGTGCGCAGCCACGCCACGCCCGTCCCGGCCGGCTACGGCACGTTGCGCCTCATGGTTGAGGACGCGGCGAGCGGGCGTGCGGTCCCCGCGCGGTTCGGTCTGTATGATGAGACCGGCCGCGCTCCGCTCCCCTCCGAGCGCTCGGTGCTCGTGCACCGCTTCGTCGACGAAGTCCGGCTCCTGTGGGTGAACCCGCGCACGTGGTGGCCGTCCGAGCACCGACTCGCCTTCTACGTCGACGGCGACTACGAGGCCCGCCTCCCGGTCGGGAGCTACGAACTCGTCGCGACGCGGGGCCCGGAGTACCGCGGCTACCGGCGCACCATCGAGGTGCGTGCGGGTGAGACGACCGATCTCACGGTCTCGCTCGAGCGCTACGCGGATCTCCCCGCCGCGGGCTGGTACTCCGGCGACTCCCACGTCCACATCGCGCGCGATCACGCGGAGGACGACGAGGTGTGGGCGCAGATCGCCGGCGAGGACATCCACGTCGCGAACCTGCTCGAAATGGGAAACATCGCCGTCACGCACTTCAAGCAGCCGGCGTGGGGAGGAGCCGGACAATACGTGCGCGAGGGCCACGCGCTCGTGTCGGGACAGGAAGACCCGCGTACCGTCCACCGCGGACACACGATCCACCACAACCTGCAGCGTCCCATCCGACCGGATCCCGAGTCCTATTTCCTCTATCACCGGGTGTTCGAGGAGTCGCATGCCCAAGGCGGGATCTCCGGCTACGCGCACATGGGACAACTCTTCAACGGCGAGCGGGGGCTGGCGCTCGACGTGCCCTTCGATCTCGTCGACTTCATCGAGGTTCTGCAGGGCGGGCGCCTGTACGACGACATCTGGTACAGTTTCCTCAACCTCGGCTACAACGTCCGCCCCATCGCGGGCGCGGACTACCCGTATTTTGGGCCGACGCTGCCGGGGGTCGAGCGCACGTACGTGAAGCTGGACGGGCCGTTCGCCCCGAGCGAGTGGTACAACGCCTACCGCTCCGGCCACACCTACGTGAGCAACGGGCCCTTCCTCGAGTTCCGCGTAAACGGGCGGGAGATGGGCTCCGAACTTCGCGTCGGGCGCGGGGAGAGTCTCGACATCGTGGCTGACGCGTCGCTGAACCCCGAAATCGATCGCCTGAACCGGCTGGAACTCGTCGTCCACGGCGAGGTCGTCGCGACCGCGACCCAGGCGTCCGGGGACGGCGACCGGCTGCGGCTCGCCACGGAGATCGAGGCGGACGAGAGTCTGTGGGTCGCCGTGCGTGCGTTCGGTGACCGGGACGGGGAGCGCGACATGACCGTCGCGCACAGCGCCCCGGTGTTCGTCGTCGTGGACGACGAACCCTGGTGGAAGCTGGAGGCGGTGCCGGAACTCGTCGCCCGCCATCGGGCCAAGCTGCGGGAACTGCTCACCGAGCCGATCCGGCCCGCGGGCGATCTGGAATACTGGGAGACGACCCGCCTTCTCGAAGAGGAATGGGAGCAGCAGCGCCTCCGCCTCGAACCTCGCGCGCGGGAGGCGGACGCCCGCTACCAAGCCATCCTCGCCCGCGCCCGCGCCGCCACCCCCTCGTCATGAGCGGCCACGGCCGATCTCCCGCTCGAAACGACCTTCGAGGAACGCCGTCATCTCCTCCGGGACTCCCGCTGCCCCGGCGTGCGCGCGCCAGCTCTCCAGCGCCTCGATCACCCGCTCGATGATGCGTCTTCCCCCTGCGGGCACGTCGAACATTCGTCCCACCCGCAACAGATCCTCCCGCCCGATACGGCGGAAGCGTCCGTTGACCGACATCTGGTGCTGCCGCGTCCACGCGTCGTTTTCCGCGTGGGTCAGGTCGTAGGCGGGTGCGAGCCGCCAGCGGCCGCTCGGATCCATGAGAAACGCGAAGTTCTTGACGTGGTCGTCGAAGTTGACCGTCGCCACGTTGAACACCATGCGCCGGAACGCCTCGTTCACCGATGCCTGCCCCATCTCCAGGGCGCGGATCGCGTCGAACCAGCCTTCGTAGCTGAACACGAACTGGTCGTTGAAGTCGATGTGTTGCAAGCCACCGAGACTGTGCAGGTGGAGTCGCCCGGAATCCGCGCGGTCGAAGCGCCGGGTCATGAAGTGCGCCAGATCGCCGTCGCGCAGCAGGTGGGTCTTCTCCATCCGGATCCCGGCGTCTTGCGCCATGCGGGAATAGGCGTATTCGACGCGACCCCGGGGACCGGGGTGTCGGTGGGCGCGCATGCCCAGCCCCGACGCGTCGCGGCTCACGCCGTCGAACTTGATGAGCCACAGTTCTTCGCCGACTTCCGGATGAGCGAAGCCCGATCGCACGCGTCCCGTTTCGCGATCCCAGAGAATCAGCGCCTTGGGCCGGGCGCCGCCCGCGCTTCCTCCCACCCGCATCATCTCCGGCACCGCGACCGAGACGTCGCCGTCGATCACGCGTCGAGCCTGATCGACCAGCGCTTGCACCTCCAGCGTCTCCTCGGTGCCCGGGCCGGGGTCGTACGGAGGCCGAAACTCCAGCGCGCCCATCGCGCGATCTCCCACGTAGAGCAGCCGCTGGAGCGGCGACCATGCGTCCGCGGGACGCCCCCGCGCCTCGAAATAGCGCCGGATCACGGCGTTGCCGAACCGGTCCGGCAGCGCATCGGCGAAGACGCCGGGGAGTCCCAGGAACGCGGGCCGGCGGGCAAGTTCGGGGAAGGAAACCGGTCCGGAACGAGCCAGCGGCAAATGGATCGGGGATATTTCGAGTCCCGAGCCCGCGAATCCGGGATCGTATTCGAACATAATCCGCCCGCCCCGCTCGGACTCGAGGAGGATGCCGACATCGCGTCCCCATAGCCGCACGCGGACGGTCGTGTATCCGTTCACGACCCCGGATCCAACGGTGGGACCCGCCGCGACGCGCGCTGGCGCGGCTTGCCTCTCAACTGTTCGATCTCGTAAGGGGAAGGTTCGGGAGGTGGAATCAGGGCCTCAAACGCCTGGATCCGCCCAAGGCCACGCATGATTCGCACGAGCGTGTCGGTGCCCACGCTATGCCCGGCCTCTGCGCGGTCGATGGTGCGGGTGCCTACGCCGGCGCGGGCGGCGAGATCCTTCACGCGCAGGTTCTGGCGTAGGCGAAGCGTCTTCAGCCGCGCCCCCAGTTCCCGCAACACATCCGGTGTACGGCTTGTGGCGACGATCACTCCCATCTCCCGGCCCTCCTCTCCGTTACGGCGGGGCTCCACGCGCCTCGACGTTCCACGATCCGACGAACGTAAGCGCGAGAGTGCCACGTGTCCATAGCGCCATATTTGGCGCTATAGCCGCTCAACGTCAATTTTACGCGCCAGATAAGACATGATAACACATATCTGACCAATCCACTCTCGATCCCCGGTTCGCGCCCGGGCGGACGTGTCCGTCCGCCGGTGTTCATGCCGGTGCTCATGCGCGGGCGGCGATCCTCTCCGTACGTTGCCCAAGCACGGATGACCGGCCCCGGCACGTCACCAGGAGGACCCCATGCGCCGTCCCGCTCTTCTCGCTCGCTGTTTCGTTCTATCCCTCGCCGGCCTGGCGCCCGCCATCGGGTCCGGGGTCCAGGGGCAGAGCCGTTCGCCCATCGACGCCGAGACTCGCTGGACGCTCGCCGCGGTGGGGGACGTGATCATGAACCGCCGCACCGCGCCGTTCGATCACCCCGGCGACCCGGGCTTCCACGACCTCGCCAACATCATCCGGGCGACCGATGCCGCCTTCCTGAACCTCGAGCAGTCGGTCTTCCGCCTGCAGGAGTTCACGGGCTGGCCGGCCGCGGAGAACGGAGGCAACTACGAGGTGGGTTCGCCCGAGACGCTGAAGGATCTCGTGGACATGGGGTTCAACCTTTACAACCGGGCGAACAACCACTCGACGGACTACGGGGTCGAGGGCATGCGCCTCACAAACCGGCTGATGGACGAGTGGGGCCTCATCCACTCGGGGACCGGCGAGAATCTGGGCTGGGCGAGCCGCCCCGGCTATCTGGAGACGCCGAAGGGCCGGATCGCGCTCATCGGGATGGCCTCGACCTTCACCCCGATGTCGCGGGCGGGCCGGGCCGGGCCCACGGTCCAGGGACGGCCGGGGCTGAATCCCCTGCGGCTGAGCACGCGCTACGAGGGATCGCCCGAGACGATGGCCGCGCTGAGGGATGTGGCCCGGCGGCAGGGCGCGACCGTGTCGGACGACCCGACCGCGCCCGTCCGCGTGTTCGGTTCCACGGTGTTCCCTGGCGACGAGGACCGCGCGACCGTGTCTCTCAGCGACGTGGACCGCGAGCGCGTCCTGCGCGAGGTGCGGAATGCGACGGATCAGGCCGATTACGTCGTCGTCAACAGCCACTCGCACGAGCCCGGCAACGCCTTCGTGACGGCGCCGGCGTGGATGGAGGAGTTCGCGCGGCAGACGATCGACGCGGGAGCGAACACGTTCATCATCCACGGGCCGCATCAGCTCCGCGGCGTCGAGATCTACAGGGGCCGGCCGATCTTCTACTCGCTAGCGAACTTCATCTTCCAGAACGAGACGATCGACCCCATGCCCTCCGACCAGCGCGACCGCTACGGGATCCCGCTCGACCGGCTCGCGTCGGACATCTACGACACGCGTTTCGAAGTGGACGAGGAGGGCAACCCCACGCGGGGCTTCCCTATTGGATCGGAGTGGTATGAGAGCGTCGTACCGGTTGCGACCTTCGAGGGCGAAGAGGTGGTCGAGATCATCTTCCACCCGATCGAACTGAGCTGGAAGGCGCCGAGGGGCCGACGGGGCACGCCCCGGATCGCGCCGGAGGAACTGGGCCGCAGGATCATCGAGCACCTCGCCGCGCTGTCGCGCCCCTACGGGACGGAAATCACATACGAGAACGGCGTCGGGGTCTGGCGGCGCTAGCCACGGACCGGGCCGGTCGCCTTCAATCGCCGGTGTCGGGCACGCCGAGGCCTTCCCGCTCGGCGGCGTCGCAGAGGCGCTGATCGAGGCAAAGGAACAGCTCCTCTGCCAAGATCTGCGATATGTGCGTCGACAATTTCACGGGAGGGTCGTCGAGAATCGAGGTGGCCGGTCCCGCGCGGGGCCGGAGAAGACCATCGCGAACCAACCGATCACGGAAGGCGTCGTCCCCCGCCCCCCCCCGGCCCCGGTGCCATCAACTTGGCGACCGGCACGCCGCGGTCGAGGATCTGAACCTCGCCGCCCCTCCGAACGTGGCGGAGGTAACGCGAGAGATTGGCCTTGAGGGCCGAAATCGACGCGGTAGTCATAAGATCAATATGGTCTCGGCATTATGTCCACAGTACTTACGGGACAGAACACTAGGCGGATTGACGCAGTCTGTCTCGAGTGAGCGTGGCTGCCCGCAGCCAGCCACAGTGCGAATCGCGTCCCGGCCGCGCCCGAGTCGTCGGGATCATCGTGCTCAACCTCGGTTCTTTCGGCGGAGTTCCACAGGCTGGCCATGGGGTGTGTGGCGGTAGGCGTCCGCCCACGCCTCCTTGCGGTCGTCCAAGGCCCGGGCGGTGCTCAGCCGGCGGTCCACGACGAGGCGTTCGAGGGCGGCGACCCAGTGGTGGTAGTAGCGGGTCCCGTCATCCGGTTCGCCGCGCGCCTCGGCCGCCGCGAGTTCATCGGCGAGCGTCCCGGCCCACTCCCTCCAAGTGAAGTGCCCTTCCTCGGAGAGTGTCACGGCGAGCGCGAACGCCTGCGCCTGCCACGGCGCCTGGAACACCGGGCCCTCCTCGTCGGCGGGCAGGGGAGGGAGCGCCGCGAGACGTTCGGCATCGACGCGTCGGGTACCGCCGCGTTCGGCGTCCCCGGGTCTGGCCCCGCGCGTCACGCCGGCTCTAGGTAGTCTTCCCACAGGTCGACGTACACCGCGTCCCTAGCCCCGCCCCGCTCGCCCCACAGTTCCCGCGACTCGAAGCGCACCGAGTACACGTGTTGCGGGCGGCGGTCGGAGGGACGCCGTCCGTCCTCGTCCGTATCCTGCAGCGCGTACACGCCGTGGTCCTCGACTACGGTCCCCCCCCGCCCGCGGACGTAGCGCGGCTGCCGGGTGTGACCGCGCGGGTGGAGGTTGCGGGCGCGTACCCGGTCGTTGGGTCCGAAGCGCGCCGGCAAGTCCACGTCGAGGAGCTCGGCCCCCGGCGTCCCGGTGTTCGATGCCGGGAGAAGCTCCGGCCGCAGCGCCCCCGGATCCGGATAGCCGGTCTCCAGTTCGGTCTCGGAGATGAGGCCGCTTACGAGCAGGCGGGTCGTCATCATGCGAAGCCAGCGCTCGTAGTAGGACATGCTCAGGTATTCGACCGGCGGGATGCTCTCGAGCGTGAAGCGGAAGGAGGGCCAGTCGCGACCCCGGCCCCACCGGCCCACCGCCCGCGTTAGGGCGTACACGCGCCCCTCCCACCGGTGGTGGAAGACGGGTTCGTTCTCCTCGGGCTCGACCGGGCCGAAGCCGTCCATGCCGCCCATGTCGTGGATCGTGTTCACCGGCCTCCTCCCGCTGGGCCTTCCGACGGTGGTTCGACCCTGGCCACTCCGATCATCGAATCCCGGCTGACGATCTGCGCCAATTCCTCTTCGGTCATGTCCTCGGTGCCGGCGGGCCGCTCGGGGAGCACGAGGTAACGAACCTCCGCAGTGCTGTCCCAGACGCGGATCTCGACATCCTCGGGCACATCGAGGCCGAGCTCGCTCAGCACGGCGCGAGGTTCGATGACCGCCCGCGCCCGGAAGGGGGCCGACTTGTACCACACGGGGGGCAGGCCCAGCGTCGGCCACGGGTAGCACGAGCAGAGGGTGCAGACGACGAGGTTGTGCACCTCCGGCGTGTTCTCGACCACCTTCATGTGCTCGCCTTGGCCGCCCAGATAGCCGAGTTCGCCGATCGCCGCGGTCCCATCCGCGAGCAGACGGTCGCGGTACGCGGAGTCGACCCAGGCCCTCGCGACGACCTCGGCTCCGTTCCGGGGACCAATCCGGTTCTCGTACGTGTCGACAATCTCGTCCAGCGCCGCGGAGTCCACCATCCCCTTCTCCACGAGGACGGACTCCAGCGCCCGCACCCGCAGGGCGACGTCCGCCGGCACCTCCTGATGGTCGTGATCGTGGCCGTGGCCGTGATCACGGGCGTGGTCGTGAGACTCGGTCTGGTCGGCCATCAGCTTTCCCGGGGCGGCGAATGCGGCCGCACCCACCGCCGCGTCCCTGATGAACCCGCGCCGGTCGACCGGCCGCCCTTCCGATTCGTCCATACGCGCTCCTTGCTCCGTTCATGGTGTTCACGGGTCGCCGCGTGGCGCAACCTGTCCGCCGTTTTTGGCGGGACGGGTCGCTCACGCGAACGGGATTGCGCGGCCCGAGCCGTCCCCGCACCCTTCGCGCATGACCGTCTCCTACGAGAACTCGAAGGCCGTCTTCGACGGGATCAAGGCCGCCGGCATCCGGAGCATCTCCGCCCTGCCGGAGACGTGGCTCGGCCTGCTCCTGCAGCGCGCCGAGGACGATCCCGAGGTCGATCTCATCCAGGTCGCGAAGGAGGAGGAGGCGGTCGGAATCGCGGCCGGAGCGTACTTTGCCGGCGAGCCGCACATCCTGCTCATGCAGAACCACGGCTTCTTCGCGGCGATGAACGGGATCATCTCCCTCGCCCAGCTCTACTCCGTCCCGCTCTGCATGCTCATCGCGGTCCGGGGCCACTGGGGAGAGCCGTATCCGTGGCACACTCGTGGCGGGATCGTGACGGAGGGTTTGCTTCAGGCGCTGAACATCCCCTACCACCACGCGAGAGATCCGGCGCTCGTCGCGAGGGAGATCGCCGAGGCGTACACGCTGTCGCAGAGTTCGCTCTCGCCGGTCGCGCTGCTGCTGACGCGCGACCTTATGGAAGTCTGAGCAGGAACGGAACCGATGGAACGGGTGCAGTGCCTCGAACTGATCTACCCCGAGATCGAGGACAAGTTGGTCGTCACGATCATGGGGGCCTGCGCCCAGGAATTGTACGACCTCGGCCACCGCGAAAACTTCTTCTACCTGCAGCACGCGATGGGACTCGCCTCGTCGATCGGTCTCGGCCTCGCGAGCCATCTGCCACACGAGAAGGTGATCGTGCTGGACGGGGACGGATCGGCGCTGATGAACCTCGGCACCTTCACCACCCTCGCGCGCTACCGGCCCCGCAACCTCCTCCACATCATCTTCGACAACGGAAGCCTCCTCTCGACGGGAGGGTTCGAGTCGCACACGACGTCGGGCGTCACGGATCTCGCCGCGATCGCGCGCGGGGCGGGGATCGAGCACGCGGCGGCCGTGGACTCGCCGCTGGCGTTCGGGGAAGCCTTCGTCGAAGCGATGGAACGTGACGACCTCGGCGTCATCGTGGCCCGGGTCGACGCCGTGGGTCCCGACAACTACGGAATGGACTTCGCCCTGCCCGAGAACGCCTTCCGCTTCAAGCGCTGCGTACAGGAGCGCCGGGCCGCGACGGGCTGGGAGCCGCCTCCGCAGCCGGGACACGCCGGGAGCGCCTAGGCGAGGCGGTTCCGCCGCACGCGTTAGCGGGCTTCCGAGGCCACTCGCGCCACCACCTCCCGTATCCGGTCGCGGAAGGTGTACGCCCGTTCGATGATTTTCGCTTCGTCGACCGTGAGCACCCGGCCGTCCCTGACGACGACCCGCCCGTTCACGAGCACGGTGGATACGTCGCTCCCGCGCGCCGCGTACACGACGTGGGAATAGACATTGTAGAGAGGCGCGAGCCCGGCGCGCCGCGTGTCGAGCAGCACGATGTCGGCGCGCTTGCCCGGCTCGAGCGAGCCGATCCGATCGTGAAGGTTGAGTACGCGGGCGCCGCCCCGCGTCGCCATGCGGAAGACCGTTTCGGCCGGCAGCGCCGTCGGATCGGCGTTCGTGAACTTGTGGAGCTTGGCGGCGGCGTCCATCTCGTCGAACAGGTCGAGGTCGTTGTTGCTCGCCGGGCCGTCGGTGCCGAGTCCCACGGGGATTCCGGCGGCGAGCAGTTCCACGACCGGTGCCGCCTGCGGGATTCCCAGTTTGAGGTTGCTCTGCGGGTTGTGTGAGACCCCCGCGCCCCCCGCCGCGATGCGTTCGATGTCCTCGTCCGAAAGGTAGATGGAGTGGGCGAGCACCGTCCCCCGGGCGGAGCGCGCCGATGGACTCAAGCGCTTCCACGACGCCCATCCCGGTCCGTTCCGTCGCCGTCGCGAACTCGCTTGCGTCTTCGGCCGCATGGATCTGAAACGGGGCCCCGTGGCTGATCGCCAAACGCAGGGCTGCGCGCACGTCGTCGAGGGATGTCGTGTAGAGCGAGTGTGCGGCCGTTCCCGGAACCAGCGTGGGGTGATCGCGATACGTTTCCATGAACTCGGCGGCGTCGGCCAGCGTCGCGGCCGGTGACGCGAAGTCGGGGGCGGGGAAGCCAATGACGTGCGGGCCCATGACGGCCCGGATGCCCGCATCGATGACCGCGCGCGCCGCGTCGTCCCGGAAGTAGTACATGTCCGCGAACGTCGTGGTCCCGCTCTTCAGCATCTCGACGGACGAGAGCAGCGTGCCCCAATAGACGAACTCGGGATCGACCAGTTCGGCCTCGGCCGGGAAGATGTGCTCGTCCAGCCAGGTCATGAGCGGCATGTCGTCGGCGAGTCCCCGGAGAAGCGACATGGCGGCGTGGCCATGAGTGTTCACGAGTCCGGGGATCACGAGATGCCCGGTCGCGTCGAGAACCGGCACGCCGGCTGGGCGGGGAGCGTCGCCGTCGAGGAGGCGGGCAATCCGGTCCCCCTCCACGAGCACCGCGCCCCCCTCGAGGACGGTGCCCGCGTCGTCCATGACGACGACCGTGCCGCCATCGATCAGGAGCCGACCGTCCTCCGAGCCCACGTCGGCGGCGCCGGAGCCGGCCGAGCACCCGGACAGGAACAAGACGGCGAGGAGGCCCCCCCCGCCGGCCAGGACGCGCCCCCCGCCGCCGACGAGACGCCCGCCGGCTCGGGCGATGGTCTGTGTCACCGCGTGCGACAAGGACTAGCCGTCCTGCGGCTGCGGAACGATCCGAATGTAGGGCAGAGGCTGCTCCCATCCGTCCGGAAACCGCCTCCGCGCTTCGTCGTCGGAGACGGCGGGCGCGATGATCACGTCGTCACCCTGCTCCCAGTTGGCCGGGGTGGCGAGCTGCTTCTCGGCCGTGAGCTGGCACGAATCGAGCAGCCGGAGGATCTCGGCGAAGTTGCGGCCCGTGCTCATCGGATACGTGAGGGTGGCCTTGATCTTCTTGTCGGGGCCGATGACGAACACCGAGCGCGCCGTGGCGTTGTCCATCGGCGTCCGTCCCTCGGAGGTGTCGCCGGCGTCGGCCGGGAGCATGTCGTACGCCCTGACGATCTCGAGCCGCGGGTCGCCGATCAGCGGGTAGCCGACGGCGTGCCCCTGCGAGGCCTCGATGTCCTTCGACCACGCCTCGTGGTCGCTCACGCCGTCGACGCTGATCCCGATGATCTTGCAATTGCGCGCCGCGAACGCCTCCTCCAGGGCCGCCACCGCCCCCAGTTCCGTCGTGCATACGGGCGTGAAGTCCTTGGGATGGGAGAAGAGGAGGACCCATCCGTCCCCGATCCAGTCGTGAAAGCTGATTCTGCCCTGCGTCGTGTCCGCCGTGAAATCCGGCGCCGTATCGTTGATGCGAAGCGTCATCCCTACTCCCCGTTTCGAGGTGGTCGCCGGATCACCGCTACCGGCAACGAAGCCCATGATCGGCCTTTCCCGCCACGGCGACAACGTTCGGCTCGTCCCCGACTATGGCCGAACTCGCCTGAATCGGCGCATGTTCCTCGGCGATGTGCTACCGAACTTGAGGAGCTGGAAACCCCGGAGGATCCCCGATGAAGAACGGACGCCGCGTCCTGTTGACGACCGCCGTGCTCGCCGTCGCCATCGTCGCGACGGCGCGGGCGCACACGATGTATCTGAAGCTCGAGAGTTTCTTCCTGGAGCCGAATTCGACGAATGTCGTCGCGCTCTTCAACGGTGACTTCGACGAGAGTGAGAACCACATCACCCGCGACCGCATGCTCGACGTCAGTATCGTGGGGCCGGACGGGGTCGTGCACCCGCCGACCGAGGCGTGGCGCGACACGGCGATGTTCCACTGGCACGCGGACAGCGTCGACACGGCGCTGCTGACCTTCGAGACGGGCTCGCCCGGGACGTACACGATCGGCGTGTCGACGGCGGCGCGCGTGATCCCGCTTACGGGGGCGGAGTTCAACGAATACCTGGTTCACGAGGGTCTGGTCGACGAGATCGCGCAGCGCGAAGCGGCCGGAGAGACGAACGACGACGCGGCCGAGCGCTACAGCAAGCACGTTAAGGCGATCATCCAGGTGGGCGACGACCGAAGCGGCGAGTGGACGACGGAACTCGGCTATCCGGTGGAGTTGATCCCGCTACAGAATCCGTACGATCTCGGCATCGGCGACGAACTCGAGGTGCGATTCCTACGCGCGGGCGAGCCGGTGGAGAACCAGCTTCTCTATGCGAACCATGAGTTCAACCACGGGCACGACGACGCGGGGGGGCACGTCGAGGCCGTGGAGGCCCGCACGAACGGGGACGGCGTCGCGACGATCCCGCTCCTCGTCGGGGGACGGTGGTACATCAGGACGATCCACATGGTGGAGACGCCGTCGGAGGCGGACATCGATTACGAGTCGAACTGGGCGACGCTCACGTTCCAAGTCCGGTAACGAGGGGGGCCCGGCGCCGGTGCCAGCCGCCGCGGGCTGCTTGCAGTCCGGGGCAAAACCCGGCGTCAGCGCCGCTCGAACGCTGCGGGCCCTCCCACCACGGGCTGCCTAGTAGCCGCGCTCCCGGTCGACGACGGCCAAGAGCCGCTCGCCCGCCGCGAAGCGGCGTAGGTTCTCGCGGAAGAGGATCCACATCCGCTCCATGTGTCCATCGGAGTCGCCGCCGAGGTGCGGCGTGATGATCACATTCGGCATCGACCAGAGGACGTGGTCCGGCGGGAGCGGCTCGGGGTCCACCACGTCCAGGCCCGCGCCCGCGACCCGGCCCTCCCTCAGCGCTTGGACGAGCGCCGCCGTGTTCGTCGTGCGTCCGCGTCCCAGCGTGATGTAGAGCGCGGTCGGCCGCGTCGCTTGGAAGAAGGTCTCATCGATGAGGCCTTCCGTTTCCGGCGTGAGGGGTAGGGCGTTCACGATGACGTCGGCCTCGGGAACCAGATCCAGCAGCTCCGACGCCAGCCCGACGCGCTCCACGAATTCGGGCCCCGCCCGGCTGCTGTTCCGCGTCGCGAGAACCCTCATGCCGATCCCGTGCGCAATCCGGGCGGTTTCCGTCCCGATCCCGCCGAGTCCGATGACGAGCATCGTTCGACCGCGGAGTTCGACCAGTTCGCTTCCCTCTCCCCGGTAGGGGGAGGGCCCGGTCAGCGGCCGGATGTCCCAGCGCCGCTCCCGCTGCAGGTCGAGCGCCGTGTGGAGCCGTCGCGCCAGCATGAGCGCCATGCCGAGCGCGTGCTCCGCGCCGCCGGGGGCGAAGATCCGCTGGGCGTTCGTGATGACGAGGTCCTCGGCGTCGGAGAGTCCGGGCAACGCGAGGTAGCGCTCGACGCCCGCCGAGGCGAGTTGCACCCAGCGGAGCCGGTCGCCGGCGGCGAGGATGTCCGCGTTCAGCACGCCGAGGACCGCGTCGGCGTCGTGCGCTTCGGCCGCCGCGGCCTGCCCGTCTCCGACGACGACGAGGTCCACGCCCGGGGCGACCTCCGCGAGTTCGGCCGTGCGGCCGGGCCACAGATCGGCGACGACGACTTTCACGGGCGCCCTCCAGTTGGGAGAGGATCGATCGGGCGAGGGGCCCGGACGCAGGCCGAGCACCCCGGCCGGGGCGCGCTCCGCTTCGGCCGCGCTCTCCGGCGGACGATCGGCGGCGCAGCCCGCGAGCGCCAGCGCGGCGAACAGCGACCACAGGCGACGCGGCGAATGAGCTACGGATTCCCCCCCATCCGCTCCTGATAGCGCGCGCCGCTCAGCACGTTGAACATGGCGTAGTTGCCCTCGTGGCACGCGTATTCGTAGAGCAGATGGTCGAAGCGCTTGAAGGGGACCTGCCCGCCCCAGGGGCTCGTGTACACTGCGGGATCGTCGATCGTGAACTCGTAGAGGATCGTCTCCTCGTCCACGCGCGTGAAGCGCTCGATCACCCTGCGGTCCTTCGATGGCGGCACCCCTCGGAACGCGTGTTCGGGGTTCAGATTCGTCGTCTCGACCACGAGGGTGCGGTCCTCCCAATGCCCCCACGAGCTGCCGAACCACGGGGTCACGTGGTCCGGTTCGGGCCGGCTCTCGAGTTGCTCGCGCGGGTCACGGATGGGGATGATCCGCGCGTCGTGCACCATCTCGGCCATGATCACGACGAAGTCCTCGTTCTGCGCGATCGTATAGCTGTTGTTGTACCAGTAATTTGGGAGCATCGGCGGTCCGGCGCTCGATCCGAACGACACGATGCACCGTTCCGCGAGCGGGCGAAGCTCGGGGTGGTCGTACTGGCCGAATCCGCGGCGGAACTCGGCCGCCTCCTCCAACCGCCGCCGAACCTCCGGCGTGAGATCCGGGATCCGCCCATCCGGCGGGTCGGTGACGAGGGAGCTGCGCGGCTCGCCGTTCACGATCGCCACGCGTTCGCCGGGCTCGCGGTAGAACTCGTCGTAACAGGTCGTGGCTCCATCGATGCAGACCCGGTGCTCACCCCCCGGTGGCAGCGGCCGGTCGGGATCTACGGGAGCTGTCCGTTCGGCAACGGTTTGCGCCTGTCCACCTTCCATGGCGGCGACTTCGTCCGCGCTCAGCACGGGTCCCCGGCCTTCGGGGCGCTCGAAGGGCGTCAGCGTCTGGTTGGTCCAGTTCCCTTGGAGATCTGGGTGGCCGTGCGCGGTGAGCGGGGGCTCCCAGTCGCCGGACGTGGTCTGCGTGCGGGCCGCGTCCGGCTGAATGAGTACTGCGGCGGCGGCAGCGAGCCCGAGGACGCCGATCGCGACATAGGTGAAGGGGCGCGCGGCGGGGTGATCCACGTTCATCGTTCCTCCTCGGTGCCGGCATCGGAATCGGCCGCATCGCCAATCTGCGGCTCCGGACCTCCGGGCGCGAGACGTGAAACGCGAAGGGGTTGGTCAAACGCGAAAGGGCCCGGAAGACCGGGCCCTTCGTGGAGCAAGTCAGGCGTGACCCGCGCGAAAGTCAGAGGCCTCCACCGCGCCGACGCGCCGTACGCCCCGTTGCGCTCCGTCCCGTCGAGCGGGCTCCCGAGGAACCGACCGTCGAGGTTCCACTCGACCTCGACGACCCGATCGACGCGGCCCCCCTCGACGTCCCGGCGGACCGGGTTCCGACTCTGGAGCTTCCGCTGCTGTAGCCCCGCCCGTTGATCACCCGGCCGCCGCTGTTCTGGCGGTCGGTGCGGATGATCACCGGACCGTAGCCATAGCCGTACCCATACCCGTAGCCGTAACCGTAACCGGGGTAGCCGTACCCGTAGCCGAAGGGCGAGTAGCCGTATCTGGACCAGCCGAAGCGGCCGTAGTAGGGGTAACCGTAACCGTAGATCGGGTCGTAGTATCCGGCAACGCCGCGCCACGGCTGTGCCCCGCCGTCGCCGCCCGCGGACACCGCGAAGCGCTCCGGATAGCTCCGTGCGATCATCATGTCGATGACCCCTTCCGACACGCCGGCATCGGCGAGCTGGACGAGCCGGTCGGCGTCGACCTCGAGAGGCGTCTCGTGTTCGACGATCCAAGCCTCCACGGCATCGGGATCCACGTGAGCCTGCGCCTCGATGATGTCGTCGACCGAATACCGTCCGGACGCCGCGAGTCGCAACGAGCGCACGGCAAGGCTCCGGTCGGCCGCGATCTCACCGAGGCCGACGGCCTCGGCTTGGCTCTGCGTGGCCAACCGGTATCGCGTCACCCAGGTCAGCTTCTCGTCGCCGACCGCGACGACCCGCGCGTCGATCCAAGAATCGGATGAGATCATCGCGAACATCCCGCTCGACGATCGGTCGACCCCGCCCTCGCAGACCTGATCCACATCCATGAACACCCGGCCTGGACGCGAGGCGAAGACCGCGCGGCGCGATCCGCTACAGCCCTCCAGCGTCGCCTCGTGGGGCCGTCCATCCGCCCGCACGACTTCCCGCGCCGCGATCTCGCCGTCTTCGACCGCGATCATCTCGACACCGGCCCCTTCCGCGCTCGGCCGGAAGCAGAGCATCGATTCGGGCGCGTCCGCGCTCGTCGAAGTACGAACGGGTTGCCAGCAACCCATCCAGGCGAGCCAGCGGTCGTCCATCTCCTGCGCCGCCGCAGTCGACAGCGGCCCGGCCGCGAGCATCATGCCGGCCGCCACGAAGAGGGCGGAGCCGATTCCAGCAGTTCGCTGTTCCATCATGTGACCCTACCTCGATGTGTTTACAGCCGTACCGAGAAGCCGAACGCGGCGCGAAGGCCGTTCAGGTCGATCCTGTCAAACCCGAGGAAGGCCTGGCCCATATCCGCGCTGGCCCAAGAATAACGCGCTTCGGCGGTCAAAATCCACCGCAGCCCGAGCGAGTAGTCGAATCCGGCCGTCACGTAGGCGAGCGCGGATCCGTCGCTGGACGAGAAGTAGTCGTAGAAGATATCCAGCGTTTCGTAGTCGACGAATTCGCCCTCCTGCTCGAATTCGTACCACATGAAGCCGACGCCGCCTCCGACGAAGGGAGCGAACTTGCCCGGAATCCACGCGAGATCGCTGATCCGCCGTCCCCGCTCCGTGAGGTATGCCTTCAGGCCGACGGTGAACGGGACGCGGCGAAAATCCGTCGTCTGCAGGATCGGCAGATCGTCCGTGCCGATGAAGTCCCGGGACTCGGAGTCGATCTCGCTGTTCTCGTACCCGAGACCCAGCGCGAGATCGATGCGGCCGGAGAGCCGGATGCCGAGGTCGGCGGCCAACGCCACCGCGTTGAAATCCCCCTTCTCGACCGTCAATTCCTCGCGCGTGAAATCGAAGATCTCGCTGTCGGCGCGGGGGATCGTGTACCCGATTCGGGCGCCGAACGTGACGGAAGGACGCCCGAAGAGAAAGTCCTGCGCCGCGAGGGCTTCGGCCGCCCATGTTCCCCCGATGACGGCGAGGACGGCCGCCATCGAGGACTGTCTGAATCGGTACTTCACATTGCCTCCTTCAAGGTGCCTGAGCGGAACTTCGTTCACTCGCGCCAACAGGGTTGTCGGTGTGCCACTCCTAACACGAAGCAATTCCCGGACGGGTCACATCCTCACCGGCCATCCGCCCGCAACCACCCCGAAGGCGGCACCGCGCCCGCGCCCGGCGCTGACGCGGGGGTTCCCACGGACTGCCACGGCTAGCCGCTCGTCACGACCACCGGCGTTTCCTGCTCGACCTCGCCGCCGTCCGAATCCCGCGCCGTGACGGTGAGCGTCGTGCTTCCGGCCGCGACGCCGACGACCGTCAGCGTGCCGGTCGAGGACGAAACGGCCGCCACGGCCACGAGGGTGTTCCCCGTCGTCACGCCGAATTCCAAGTCGTCCTCCTCGGGGTCGGCGAAGTACTCCTTCAGGTCGAACTGTCGCACCTGCCCCGGGGTGAGGCTCAGCGCCGGGAGGGATTGCGTGGCGACCGGCGGCTGGTTCGGCACCGTGACCAAGAAGGGCTGCACGGCTTCGCCGCCGGCTTCATCGCGAGCGAAGAGCACCCCGTTCGCCTGGCCGGTCCCGACCCCGACCACGGTCATCACGCTGCCCGAGACGGAGACTCCGGCCACGAGGGCGTTCGACGTCCCCGCGCCGTACACGAGCGGATCGCCGTCCGGATCCTGGAAGAAGCCCGACACGTCCACGCTCACATGGTCGCCCGCCGCCACGGTCACGGGCGGCACGACGCCCACCGCGACCGGCGCCTCGTTCGCGGGAGTGGGCTCCATCGGGTCCCCGCTCTCGATGCATGCCGCAGCGACGAGTATGGACAGCGCCACGGCGACGGAGAGGCCCGTTCGTCCGGATTTCAGATGTTCACGCAGCATTTTCTTTCTTTCCTCGATTCTCTCTAAGAGGGTTCAGCCCGTCCGGCCCGAGTGGCGGTCAGGGCACGGCCAGCGCCGCAAGTCCGTCGGTCAGCTGGATGATCACATACTGTCTTCCCTCGTGGACCCAGCTCGACATCCCGTAGCGCGTGTTGCCGGGCAACTCCACCTGGCCCACGCGCTCGCCCGAACGCTTGTCGATGGCGAAGAGGTGCGGCGTTCCGTCACTCGTCTGTCCAGACGCAAGCAGGAGCGTCGGGGTTGCAACCATGGCGGAATGACCCCGGCGACCCTGGTTCGGGTTCACGTCCACGCCCTGCAGCATGGGGTGGTCGCGGATGATGGCCTGCTGTCGCTCCGGCGCGTCGCCGTGCGGGGTCATCCACAGGTGTTCGCCCGTGTTCACGTCGATCGCCGTAATCCTCCCCACCGGCCCCTTCCAGATCCTCAGCCCCTCGACCGTCGCCTGGTCCGCGGTGTTCTCCGTCACGACGCCCGTCGCGCGCGAGAACTCGGAGTGGGTCACGCCCGTCTGGTCGGGTCCGTCGAGTTCGGATTCGATGCCCGGCGCCACCATGACCGGCGAGCACCCGCTGGTCGAAGTGACGAAGACGATCCCGTTCACCGGGTCGGCGACGGGCGGCCCGGTGATGTTTGCGCCCCCGCCCCCGCCGGGGCAGATGAGCGCCGCCCCCTCGCCATCGGGGTTCCCGACGTGCGTGGGCGGGTTGAAGAGCGGCACGAAGAGGTCGTTCTCCCGCGCGTACTCGAGCGCCATCGCGCGCAGTTCGGGCGTGTAGTCGATGAGGTCCCGCTCCGTGCGGCCCTGCAGGTCGTAGGGCAGGGGCCACGTCGGGTGCGGCTGCGTCGGGGAGAGCTTCTCACCCGGCACCTTGGAGGCCGGAACCGGACGTTCCTCGATGGGCCAGATCGGCTCGCCCGTCTCGCGGTCGAGCGCGTACAGCCACGACTGCTTCGTGGCTTGGAAGACGCCCTTGATTGGCCGGCCGTCCACGACCACGTCCATGAGGATGGGCGCGGTCGGCGTGTCGTAGTTCCAGATGTCGTGGTGGACGAACTGGTAGTGCCAACGCCGTTCGCCCGTCTCCGCGTCGAGCGCGACGATGCTCGTGCTGAACAGGTTGTCGCCGGGGTGGAAGCCGCCGTAGTAGTCGATCGTGGCACCGTTCGTGGCGACGTAGACGAGCCCGAGTTCCGGGTCCGCCGAGAGGGGTGCCCAGGCCGAAACATCTCCGGTCCACCGCCAGGCGTCGTTCTCCCACGTCTCGTGCCCGAACTCGCCCGGCCGCGGGATGATGTGGAACTTCCACTTGAACTCGCCGGTGCGCGCGTCATAACCCAGAATGTCGCCCGGAACCATCTCCTTCCGCGTCTGGTTGTACCCCTGCTGCGCGGAGTTTCCGATCACGACCACGTCGTTGACGACGATCGGCGGGGAGGAGGCGGTGATGTAGCCGATCTCGAGCGGCATCCCCTGATCCGGATCGTACTCCCGGTTCAGGTTCTCCCACGGCCCCCAGCCCTCGATGAGGTCCGCCACCAGGTCCACCGTCCCCGACGACGGGAACCCCGGCAGCGGCACCGCCTCGCCCCAGTTCTCGAGCGGCTGTCCCGTGTCGGCGTCGAGCGCGTAGAGGAAGAACCCGGGGCTGATGATGTAGACGACGCCGCGTCCATCGATCTCGGCGTAGGCGACGCCCTTGCCGTAAGCCTTCCGCATCGAGTACTCGTGCCGCCAGGTCATGGGTTCGGCGAAGCTCCACAGGAGCCTTCCCGTGGAGGGGTCGAGGGCGATGACATGCCGGTTCTCGCCCGTCACCGTAATCATCTTCCCGTCCACGTAGGACGGCGTGGCCCGCGCCGTGCTCGGCCCGAAGCTCGAAGCGTCCCAGCGCCACGCGACCTCGAGGCTCTCGAAGTTGGAGGCATCGATCTGCGTCGCCGGCGTGTAGCGGGTGTGCCAGGCGTCGCCGCCGAGGTAGGTCCACGCGGCGCCCTCCACGCCGGGACCCTGAGCGGCGAGCGCGCCGCCCGCGGCGGTTCCGAACAGGAGCGGGAGAAAGAGGGAGGAGAATCGCCGGGGTCGCCGACTCCAGTGGTTTTTCGTCATCCGTCCGCCCCTTGCTGTCGTCGCTTCGGCCGTACTCGGGATCCGGCCGGCAGATTAACACTTCATCGTGACCGGACGTTTCCCGGGACGCAACGGGTCGGCGTACGGTGGGCGGGTGGCGCGATGGGTGAGGCGGCCTCGGAGCTTGGAAGGACGGAGGTGGCCGGCTACGCCTAGTCTTTGTTCGCGACGGTGAACCTCATGAGACTTCCCG
>JAAXHJ010000026.1:42647-73075 GCA_012270965.1 Candidatus Palauibacter poriticola | reverse complement strand
CCGAAGCTCTCCGGGCTTCTCCGGCCCGCTCGCTTCGTCCGGCTTGCTCGTAGCCCCTCTCCACCGTGGGAGGGGACAGAGAAGAAACATCAGACACCATCAACCCCAACAACCAACCGTCCGTGAAAGCGGGGCAGCCCCAATGGAGCGCTCCTCCCAAGCTATTGGTTTGCCCGGGATTCGCACCGAAAGACCCCTAACGCTTCGTGGATCGGTGCGCAAGGGGTCGGACCGCGCCCGCCCTCCCATCGCGCCCGAGGTCTCCGTCGGCGGTGGCATGCTGCTCGCCGGGAACGCCGTCGAGCTCCGTTCTCGCACTCGTGTACCCCGCCGGCTGTCATCCGGAGGCCGGCGCGACTGCGTCACGTTTTGCCACCGACGGCCGGGCACGGCTATCGTTGCCGCGCTCGCGGCCGGGGCCAACCGTTGCGATTCC
The DNA here is from genome assembly GCA_012270965.1 of Candidatus Palauibacter poriticola. Taxonomy (GTDB): domain Bacteria; phylum Gemmatimonadota; class Gemmatimonadetes; order Palauibacterales; family Palauibacteraceae; genus Palauibacter; species Palauibacter poriticola. Next base: position 72,639 of record JAAXHJ010000026.1, on the reverse strand, counting down.
GGGGGCTCCGGAGACTCCAGCCGATTCCGCCGCCGCGCCCGCCGGGAGCGGCCGCCGCCGATGACCATGAACGACCACGCGAACACGGATTCCGCCGCCGACTCGGGCCATCCGCCCGGCCTGATGGAAAAGCTCGTGTCCCTCGCCAAGCGGCGCGGGTTCATCTTCCAATCCTCCGAGATCTACGGAGGCGTCGGGTCGGTCTACGATTACGGCCCGCTCGGCATCGAGCTCAAGAACCGCATCCAGGATCTGTGGTGGCGCGAGATGGTGTACCGCCACCCGAACATCGTCGGGCTCGATGCGGGGATCCTCATGAACCCGGAGGTGTGGGTCGCCAGCGGGCACGTGGGCGCCTTCACGGACCCGCTCGTCGAGTGCCGGAGCTGCCACCGCCGCTTCCGCGCGGACGATCTGCCGCGGCTGGAGGCGGGAGACGCCGCGGCGCAGCAGTGTGCGGTGTGCGGGACGACCGGCCAGTGGACGGACCCGCGTCAGTTCAACCTCATGTTCAAGACGTTCATGGGGGTGGTGGAGGACGAAGCCTCTACCGTCTACCTGCGGCCGGAGACGGCGCAGGGGATCTTCGTCAACTTCCGGAACGTGCAGGAGTCCGTGCGCCAGAAGGTCCCGTTCGGGATCGCGCAGGTGGGGAAAGCGTTCCGGAACGAGATCACGCCGGGGAACTTCATCTTCCGCACCCGCGAGTTCGAGCAGATGGAGATGCAGTTCTTCGTCGCGCCCGGGACGGAGGACGAGTGGTTCGAGAGGTGGAAGGAACGCCGCATGGCGTGGGTCGAGACGCTGGGCATCCGTCGGGAGCGGCTGCGCTTCCACCGACACGGGCCCGACGAACTCGCGCACTACTGCAAGGACGCGTCCGACATCCAATACCGGTTCCCGTTCGGGTGGCAGGAGTTCGAGGGCATCCACAACCGGACGGACTACGACCTCGGGCGCCACCAGGAACGCTCCGGGAAGAAGCTGGAGTACTTCGATCAGCCGGCGAACCGGAAGTACGTGCCGTACGTGGTCGAGACGTCGGCGGGACTCAGCCGTACCCTTCTCGTCGTGCTCGCGGATGCCTACGACGAGGAGGAAGTGGGCGGCCAGAAGCGCGTCGTGCTGCGGCTCAAGCCGGCGCTGGCGCCCTTCCACGCGGCGGTCTTCCCACTCGTGAAGAAGGGAGGGATGCCGGAGATCGCCGAGAAGTTGGCGGACGATTTGCGCGGCACGTTCAACGTGTTCCACGACATCGCGGGGTCGATCGGCCGGCGATACCGGAGGCAGGACGAGGCGGGGACGCCCTTCTGTCTCACGATTGACGGCCAGACGCTCGAGGATGAGACGTGCACGGTGCGCGACCGGGATTCGCTCGAGCAGGCGCGCGTGCCGCTGTCGGGCGTCGCGGCGTGGCTCGGCGCCGCGGTCGGCGGAGCCTGATCGGGCGGGCCGCGCGTGCCGTTTCGCGTAGCGGAGATCCGTGACCGGGCCCAACGCCTGCAGAGCGCCCTCGCGCGCGCCTCCTATCGGATTCGCAGCGGACTGGACGAGCGGTCGTCGCTCGCGTCGCTGTACCGGCAACACCGACTTCTCCTCAGTCCCGGCGTGCTTCAAGCGATCCAGCGCGACCTGTCCGAGGCGCAGGGAGAGGAGCGGCGATGCCTGAAGACGCTCTTCAACTGGGTCGCGGGCCAGCAGATCGAGGCCGAACTGGCCCCGCTGGAAGACGAGCTGCGGTCGTGGGAGGCGGGGGCGACCGTCACGCTCGCCGAGCGGGAGATTCCGCTGAGACGCGTCCCGGACTGGATCGTGCGCGCGGAGGACCGGGGCGAGCGGTTGGGGTGGGAAGCGGCGCGCCACCGGCGCATCGAGGAGGCCGCGGCGCTCCGGCTCGATGTCGTGCATCGGGGCCGCGAGGCCTTGGTTCAACTCGGTCTCGGGGCGGACACGGAGGCGCGGGAACGGCTGGCCGGCTTGGACCTGCAGCGCGTGGAGCGCGATGCGGCGGCGATCCTGGAGGGGACGGAAGTGCGTTACCGGCAGATGTTCGCGGCGGAGGCGGAGTCTCGCCTTGATCTGAGCGGGGGGCCGCCTTCGCGAGCCGATGCGCGGTGGCTGATGGGGATGCGCTGGCTCGGGCGGTACTTCGAGATCGAGCCGTTCGCCGCGCGCCTTCACCGCGCCATGGAGGCGATGGGACTGGGCCGCGTGTTCGACCGTTCCGTGCGCGTCGACATCGACCGGAGATCGCTCAAGGACGAACGGTCGTTCACGGCGGTCATCGACGTGCCCGGCGACGTGCGGCTCGTCGTGTGTCCGCTCGGCGGTTGGATCGACGCGCGCCGCCTCCTCCACGAAACGGGACACGCCCTCCACTACACGCACGCGTCCGCCGCGCTCTCGTGGGAGGAGCGAGTGCTGGGCGACGATTCGATCGGCGAGTCCTTTGGTCTGGTGTTCGACTCGCTGACGCTGGACCGCGGCTGGGTCGAAGCCGCGACGGGACTCGAGGGCGCCGCGCTCGAGGGCTACCGGCAACTCGCGGGTTTCCTCAGGCTCTACCGTCTGCGCCGGGATGCCGCGGGGCTCCTTTGGGAGCTGGAGCTGGCGCGGGCGGAGCGGCCCGGCGAGCGGGCCGACCGATACGCCGAACTGCTGAGCGAAGCGACCGGGTTCGCCCACCATCCGGGCACCTACCTCACGGATCATCGCCGAGGCTTCCAGGCCGCGCGCCGCCTTCGGGGCTGGATGCTCAGCTCCATCATCATCGACCGCCTGAACAAGCGCTTCGGGGCCGAATGGCACCGCAGCCGCGCGGCGGGAAAGTTCCTGCTCGAGGTCCTGTCGACGGGCCGGCGCGAAAACGCCGCGCAGGTCGCGCCACAGTTCGGCGTGGAGGGGCTGACGCCCGAGACGCTGCTCCTGCGCGTCGAGCGCTGGCAGTGAGCGGACGGCGGTGAGCGGGCCGCGCTGGCCCGGCAGGTTCGCGCTGGGCGCGGCGGCCGGGCTCGCGGGCGTCGCGTGGTGGCTGGCCATGACGCGCCGCAACGAGGCGCTCGTGCGGCCGCCCATCCGGGACGGCTTCGGCGAGGGGCTCCCCGGCGGTGCCATCGAGTACTCCGACGGCGAGAGGGTCGAGTACGTTGACGCCGGCTCGGGGGATGCGCTCGTCTGGATCCCCGGCGCCGACGGGCCGAAGGAGACGTTCCGCTATCAGCTGCCGAGCTTCGCCCGCCGCCATCGCGTCGTGTGCGCGGATCTACGGCGTGAGTTTGCGGAGACGGGCAACTTCGACCGCCTGGTCGACGACGTGGCCGAACTCGTCGAGGCGCTCGATGTCGAGCGCTTCGTGCTCATCGGAACAAGCCTCGGGAGCGCGATCGCGATGCGCTTCGCGAGCCGGTTTCCGGAGCGGCTGCGGGGGATCGTACTGTGCAACCCCCTGGCGCACGTCTCCTACCAGCACATCGGCTTAAACCGGGGCGCGCTCATCGCTCTTGCCATGGTGACGACGCGATACCTCCCCACGGAACTCTCTCGCGGTCTGGGCCGAGTTTGGAGCCGTCTCGGCGTCTGGATCTACGACGACTCGCCGGGTCGGGATGCCCTGATCGAGTACGCGCTCTTCACCGGGCCGCGCACCGTCCGCCCCTCGGTTTCCGACCGCCGCGTGTCGGGCCTGCGGAGGATCGATCTGCGAACGGATCTGGCGGGTATCGGGGTGCCCGCGCTCGTGGTGAAGGGCCCACGCGACGAGTATTGTCCGGTGGACTGGGCGCGCGAAATCGCCGAACTGCTCCCCGACGCCGAGTACGTCCCGATTCGCGGCACCGGGCACTGCTCGCATATCTCGCGCCCCGGCGCCTTCAACGAGACGCTGCGCAATTGGCTCCAGCGGCTCCCGGCGCGCGAGGAAGAGGAAGAAGAGTCCGTCGAAAGAGGCGACGCATGACGAATCCCGTCTTCAGTTCCCGGGCCGCGATGATGCTGGCCATGCTCGGGATGGCCGTCGGAACCGGCAACATCTGGCGCTTTCCGCGCATCGCGGCCTCCAACGGGGGCGGTTCCTTCCTCGTCGCGTGGGTCGTCTTCCTCCTCCTCTGGTCGGTGCCTCTGATTCTCGCGGAGTTCGCCGCCGGCAAGGCGGCGCGGTCGGGACCGATCGGAGCGTTCACGAAGCTGGGGGGGAGGAAGACCGCCTGGATGGGCACCTGGGTCGCCTTCGTCTCGACCGCGATCATGTTCTACTACACGGTCGTGATGGGGTGGACGATCCGATACCTCTTCGGGGCCGTGACCGGAACCGTGCCGACGGCTCCCTGCGGCGCCGGGGCGGCGGCGTGCGTCGGGCCGCAGGAGTACTGGGACAGCTTCATCGGCTCTGCGTGGCCCATCCTCACGCACGCGATCGCGATCACGCTTGCGGTGTTGGTGGTGCTGCGCGGCGTAAAGGGGATCGAGCGCGCCGCGCGCTTCCTCATCCCGAGCCTGCTGCTGCTCGTGGTCGCGCTGGCGATCCGGGCGGTCACGCTCCCGGGGGCGAGCGCGGGCTTGGCGTTTCTCTTCACGCCTGACTGGGCGAAGCTGGGCGACCCCACGATCTGGCTCGAGGCCCTCACGCAGAACGCCTGGGACACAGGCGCGGGCTGGGGGCTGATCACCGCGTACGCCGTCTATATGAAGAAGCGCGAGGACACGACGCTGAACGCCTTCATGCTCGGGTTCGGGAACAACTCCGTGTCGCTGCTGGCCGGGATCATGGTGCTGTGCACGGTGTTCGCGATCCTGCCCAACGCGGCCGACCAGATCGTGGGGGCGGGGAACGAGGGCCTGACGTTCATCTGGGTGCCCCAACTCTTCGGGCTCATGCCGGGCGGCTCCGTGTTCATGGTCCTCTTCTTCCTGGCACTCGTGTTCGCGGCTTGGAGCAGCCTGATCGCGATGATCGAGATGGCGACGCGCGTCCTCGCCGATGCCGGGATCGCGCGCCGGAAGGCCGTGCTGACGATCGGGAGCCTCGGGTTCATCCTCGGACTGCCGTCGGCGATCTGGATCGAGGTCTTCCGCAATCAGGACTGGGTGTGGGGCGTCGGGCTGATGGTGAGCGGCCTCTTCTTCGCGATCATGATCATGCGCCACGGCGTGGACCGCTTCCGCACCCGGCTCGTGAACAGCGAGGGCAGCGATGTCGTGGTCGGGAAGTGGTGGAACGTCGTGATTCGACTCGTCGCCGTGCAGGCCGTCGTGATCACGGTGTGGTGGCTGTGGCAGTCGGTCGACCTGAACGACCTCGCTGGTTCGTTCACGCTGTTCTCACAATTCAACGTGGGGACGGTGCTCATCCAGTGGGGTATCGCGATCGCCGCCTTCCTGGGCCTCAACCGCTGGCTGGCCGCGAACGCCGCGGGCTCCCCGGCTGCGGTGGACGACGCCTGACGGGGGCGGCGGCCGTTCGACCGCGCGGTGAACTTCGACCGATTCGAGACGGCGGCCCGCCGCATGTGGCACGAGATCCCCTCCGAGGCGCGGGAAGGGGTGGACGGGCTGACGATCGAGCCGGGGGCCGCAAGCCACCCCGATTTCGACTGGGTGTACACGATGGGGGAGTGCCTCACGGAGGCGTGGCCGAGCGGGGCCGGCGGGGAAGGCGAGGTGCGTTCGGAACTCGTCCTCTATCACGGTTCCTTCCGGGCGCTCGCCGAGGAGGATCCCGACTTCGACTGGGAGGGCGAGCTGTGGGAGACGATCCTGCACGAGCTGCTGCACCACCGGGAATCCGCCGCCGGAGAGGCGGGTCTGGATGAGGTGGACTGGGCGCATGAACAGAATCTGCGCCGGCTCGCCGGAGAGACCTTCGACCCGGACTTCTGCCGGGCGGTGCCGTCCGGCCCGGACGGCGCCGTGAGGCTCGAATCGGAGCTGTTCGTCGAGGCGACCGTCTCGGAACGCGCGGAGGAAGCCGTCTTCGAATGGCGTGGGCGACGCTACGCGGTGGAGGCGCCGGCCCTCGCGACCCGCGCGTTCGTGGAGGTGTCGAACCTCGCGGCGGGGCGCCTGTGCGTCGTCGTGCGCCGCCGCCGTCCGTGGTGGCGTCTCGGGCGTCGTAACCGCCGGCCCGTGGAGCTCTCCCACCGGGCCTACCCCTTGCCCGCGCAGGACGGCTAGCAGGCCGTGCCGCTGTTCGGCAGCTTCCGGATCGGACGCTGGTTCGGCTTCCCCATCCGGATCGACTATTCGTGGTTCCCGATCGCGGCGCTCGTGATCTGGACCTTCACCACGCGCGAATTCCCGCGTGCGCTGCCCTTCTATCCCTCGTCCACGTACCTCGCGATGGGAACGGCGGCGGCGTTCCTCTTCTTCCTCTCCGTCCTCCTGCACGAACTTGGCCACGCCCTGGCCGGCCGGGCGCGGGGCGTGGAAGTCGAGCACATCACGCTCTTCATCTTCGGCGGCATCGCGCAGGCGCGGGACGAGGCGCGGCGTCCGCTGGACGAGTTCCTGCTCACCGCGGCGGGTCCCCTCGCAAGCCTCGCCCTGGCCGGCGCGTTCCACGGAGGGCGGGTGGCGGCGGAAGCCTGGGCGGCCCCGGCGCCGGTGGTCACGGTGCTCGGGTTCCTCGCGCTCCTCAACTTCGTGCTCGCCGTCTTCAACATGATCCCCGGCTTTCCGCTCGACGGAGGCCGGATCTTCCGCTCCGTCGTGTGGGCGGTCACCGGAGACCTCGTCAAGGCCACCCGCTGGGCGGCGCGGGGGGGACGACTGTTCGGCGGCGCGCTCATCGTCCTCGGGCTCTTCAACCTGAGCCGCGGGCAGTTCATCTCCGGCCTGTGGGCCGCCTTCATCGGGTGGTTCGTGGTCAACGCGGCCTCATCGAGCCTGCGACACTTCGAACTCCGCACGCTCCTGCGCCGGATCCCGGTCGCGACGGTCATGAACCCCCGGCCCCGCATGATCGAGGCGGAAACGCCCGTGGAGCGGGCCATTTCCGACTACTTCCTGCGCGGGCGGGAGGAGGCGTATCCGGTGGCGCGCGATGGCGCTTTGATCGGGGTCGTCGAAACGCGGGCGGTCTCGGCGGTGCCGGAGGATGCTCGCGCGACGACGCCCGTGGCGGCGGTCACGCGACCCGCCGAGGAGTTCCCCTCGGCCCGTCCCGACGAATCTCTCGCCGATGCCCTGTTCCGGATTCGAATCCAGGTGTCGTACCTGCTCGTGATCGACAACGGGTTCGTCGTCGGCGCGCTCGACCCGCGGGAGGTCAGCGCGCGAGTGCAGCGGCTGCAGCGGCTGGGGCTCGTCGGGCCGACGCCCGCGGGGAGCGCCTGACCCCGTGCCCCGGCCTCGTTCGTGGAAGGCTCGTTCCGAGCTGGCCGCGGCCTTGTCCCCGCGGCTTGCCGCCCTCTATCCGGACCTCACCGTCTCGCTGGACTGGGAGACGCCGCTCCAGCTCATCGTGGCGACGGTGCTCTCGGCCCAGTGCACGGACGAGCGCGTGAACCGGGTCACGCGCACCCTCTTCCCGGCCTATCCCGACGTGCGCGCGTACGCCGACGCGCCGCTGGAGGAGTTGCGGGAGGCCGTGCGTCCGACCGGATTCTTCAACAACAAGGCGCGCCACCTGAAGGGGCTGGGCCGCCGTCTAGTCGACGCGTACGGCGGGGAGGTGCCGCGGACGATGGAGGAGCTGCTCACGCTCCCCGGCGTCGCCCGGAAGACCGCGAACGTCGTACTCTCCAACGCGTTCGGGATTCACGAGGGCGTGGTCGTGGACACGCACGTGAAGCGGGTCGCGCACCGCTTCGGGCTCACCAACGAGGTCGATCCCCCGAAAGTGGAGAAGGATCTCATGAGGGTGCTGCCGCGCGAGGAGTGGCACCCCTTCGCGTGGCGGTCGATCCTCCATGGCCGCACCGTCTGCCGCGCGCGGAAGCCGCGTTGCGCCGAGTGCCCGGTGGCCGGTCTATGCGCGAGCGCCGGGAAGTTCGGGTGACGTGAGGGTCGCCCGCGATGCCGCCGCGCTGAAGCGGGACGTGCGCGCCGCCGCGCGGGCCGCCGGCTTCGACCAGGTGGGGTTCGCTCCGGCGGCGCCCCCGGCGCACGGGGATGCGTACGAGGCTTGGCTCGCAAGCGGCTACCATGGCGAGATGGCCTACATGGCGCGCGAGGACGCGGTTCGCCGCCGCCTGGACCCGCGGGAGGCTCTTACCGGCTGCCGGACGCTCATCGTCGTCAGCCTGCTGTACGGTTCGGATCCGGTAGCCCCCGCCGCGCCCGAAGGGTCCGCCGCGCCCGAGGAGTCAACCACGCCCGAGGAGTCCTCGATGCACGAGGCGTCCGCTAGGCGCGAGGCGTCCGCCGCACGCGAGGGTTCCGTCGGCCCCCCACCGGTCCGATCGCCGGTGCCCGACCGCCGGCTGCCGGTTGTCGCCCGTTACGCGCGGGGCCGCGACTACCACGACGTGTTCGAGGAGCGGCTCGACGCCCTCTCCGCCGCCATCGAGGAGCTTTCTCCCGGTGCCCGCACGAAGCGCTACGTGGACTACGGCCCCGTCCTCGAGCGGGACCACGCGCAGCGTGCGGGCCTGGGCTGGGTCGGCAAGAACACGATGCTCATCCATCCCGGCCTCGGGTCCTATCTCATGCTGGGAGAGCTGCTCACGGACCTCGAAATCGAACCCGATCTCCCCTTCGTCCCCGACCGCTGCGGCACCTGCCGCCGCTGCATCGACGCTTGCCCGACGAACGCGATTCTGGATGGCCGGCTCCTCGATGCGCGGCTCTGCATCTCCTATCTCACGATCGAACTCGGAGGCCCCATCCCCGAGGCGCTGCGCCCCGCGATCGGCAACCGGGTGTTCGGCTGCGACATCTGCCAGGAGGTGTGTCCCTGGAACTCGGACGCGCCCCCGCCCGACGAGGCGCCGTTCGCGGCTCAGCCCGGCCAACCGGTGCCGCCGGGGGACATGGTTGCGTGGGCGGAGGAACTCGCCCCCCTCGACGCCGCCGAGTTCCGCACGCGCTACCGGGGTACGGCGTTCAGCCGCCCCGGCCGCGACGGGCTGCTCCGGAATCTGGCGGTCGGCCTCGGCAACTCCGGCGGACCCGGGGCGCGCCCCATCCTCGAACGGCTGCGGGCGGATCGATCCCCGCTCGTCCGCGAGCACGCCCAATGGGCGCTCGACGTGCTGCCTCGCCGCTCTAGGTGCTGACGCGGGGTTTCGCCACGGGCTGCTCGGGTTAGGTTGGGCGGCCGCAGCGAACCGTGGAAGACTGAGGAGAAGAACGCATGCCGGGTTATGCGGTCCTGGGAGAACCGTGGTGGATCGCCCTCGTGTGGATCCTTGTCGCCGGCCACGTCACGAACATGGTCAACACCCTCTACCTGCACCGCTCGGCGACGCACGGCGGCGTCGTGTTCCATCCCGTCGTCGAGCACGCGATGCGTTTCTGGTCCTGGCTCACGACCGGGATCGTGACGAAGGAGTGGGTTGCGGTCCACAGGAAGCACCACGCCTACGCGGACCGCGAGGGCGACCCCCATTCGCCCACGCTGGAGGGCCTCGCAAACATCGCCTTCGGCGGGCTCTTCTTCTATCGGAAGGCGGCGCGGGACGACGCCCTCCTGGAGAAGTACGGTAAGGGGACGCCGGACGATTGGGTCGAGCGCAACGTCTACACGAAGCACCGGATCCTGGGGCTCCGGGTCATGCTCGTCCTCGACCTGTTCCTGTTCGGGGTCATCCCGGGCCTCATCGTCTGGACGTGCATGGTGTTCTGGATGCCGGTGATGGGGAACATCATCAACGGTCTCGGACACGCGCTCGGCTATCGGACCTTCGGGACGCGCGACGACAGCCGCAATCTATATCCCTGGGGGATCTGGATTCTTGGCGAGGAACTCCACAACAACCACCACGCTGATCCACGCTCGGCCAAGTTCAAGGCGCACTGGTGGGAGTTCGACATCGGCTGGTTCTACATCCGGATCCTGAGTCTCCTGCGACTCGCCAACGTGCTCTACGCGCGCACGGCGACCCCCCGAGAATTCGCGGCGAGATTCTACCGCGATTCCACGGACCGCGTGAACCGGCGCCTCGACCGGGCGCTGTCACGGATCCAGAGAACCCGGGAGGCCGGTCTCCTTCGGATCGAACGCGCCCGCGAGGAACAGTGCCTCGTGCGTCTCGACCGCGCCGCGGCCAGAGCCCGGTCCCGACTGGGTCGGATCCGTCCCGGGAAGTTAAAACGCGTCGCCGAGGCAAAGGACGAGGCCCGCCTCGAGCTGGACCGTGCCCGGCAGGCCGCCCGCGCCCGAATTCTGTGCGCCGTGGAAGCGATCACCTTCGAGAGCCGGCCCGCGACCGACTGACCCCGACGGTGTGGAAGCGCGCGCGGGAGAACACCGTCACGGCGAGGGGATCCGCGAAGTCGACGGTGTAGACCAACCCAGCCTCGTGATCGATGTCGAACACATGGCCGAGGAAAGCGCGCGTCCAGTCGTTTACGATCTCCCGTCTGGCTTCGTGGTCGATCCGCAGACGTTCCTGCGCTCGCGCATCCGCAGGTCCCGCCAGGAGCAGGGCCAGTCCCACCGTCAGCTTCGCGTTCACGGTCTTGATCTCCTAGAAGATGTAGAACTGGGACTCGGCGGCCCCGATGTTGTGTGCCCCGCACCCCGAGTAGTGGCAGCGGACCGAACTGATGCTGACGATCCCGAGGTTCAGTGTACGAGTCCACTGCTTGGTGAGCCGACAGGCGGTGATGGAGACACCATCATCGTCGAAGCTGTAACTGTGGATGTAGTCGGCGCAGTCGATCGGAAGTCGCCGTCGTTCGCGGGCCTTGATCCCGGCGAGGTCTCGGGGGAGCTCGGCGTCACCGCAGAACTCCTCCAGAAACTCGTCGGTGCCGACCGAGGCGGGACTCCGTGATCCGCTCGCCACATCGCCGCCGGGATGCACGCCAGCGAACGAGTCGAGCTCGAAAGCGTGGACAGTCTCGGAGTCGAGGGCGACCCCGAACGGAGATTAGAGCTGGGCCGCCGCGTCGATGGGCATCGACGCGATGACCGCGACGGCGAGGATCGGTCGCACGCGCCTGGCCCACAAGCTCGAGGTGGGGTGAACATGGAGACCGGCGCGGTCGCCCGGGTGACGGTGCCGACGATGGACGGCGGCGACACCGCCTCGCTGCCGGGTGCCCGTTGGACGAGACGGAACGGCGGCTGGCGGAGTTGAAGGCGGAGCCCAGCCTCACCAGCGTCGGCTCCCGCACATCCGCCCGGCGCAGCGCGATCATCACGCTGTCCTTGTGCTGATGGGTCTACTTACGACGCGCAATCAGATGCGGCGACGGCAGCGCCGGTCTCCGTCTCAACGCGGAACCGCACGACGCTCTCCACGTCGAAAGCGTCTCTCGCGACGGCGAGGAGACGAGCCCCGGCACCCGGCAGCCACGGCGTGGCGTCCAGGGGCACGGGAGGCTTGGCCACCCCGAGGTGGCGCCCGCAGGGGTCGAACAAGTCCCACGAGTCATCGTCCGGGTCGGGATTCCAGAGCCTCACCCACAGCCAGCCATCGGGGCCCGCCTTGAGGTCTCGGATGAGTGGCTTGTTTAGCGGAAGTTCCCCGGCCGAGAAGGGGGAGGATTCCGCGAGGCTATCGCGATCACGCCTCGCCAGCGGAACCGGCTCTCGGGTCAACCAGACGGTTCTCACGGTGTCGCCGCCGAGCGTGACCCGGTGGAGCGCGTACTCCGAGGGCCTCGCCAGCCATATGTCGCCTGCGGGATCGACCGTCCACGGCATGTCTTCCTGCATGGGTCGGGTCACCATGATGCTGCCGCGTGCGCCCTCCCGAACGACCGTCCGTCCCACTCGATACTCGACCCGGTCAAGCGGCAGCCTCTCCGCCGGGGAGAGGGTGCCACCGACCGACAACGTCAACTTCTCCACCCAAGATTCATACACGAGGCGCGAAGGCTCCACGGTGACCGGGTTGGAGAACAGGCGGTACATGCCGCCGACCGTATCGGCGTGAGCTGCCCATTTCCAGTGGCTGGGTAGCGGGTATGTCGCATCGCCAACATTCCCCAGTGAATCCACGAAGAAGAGCTTGGGCGGGGCGCCGATCCAGAGGCGGTTCGGTTCCTGCCACAGAAGGTTGAAGAAAAAAACGGATGTCGGAATCTCCCCCGGACCGGGGCCGTGGCGGGCGACCACGCGGAGGAATGCCCCATCCGCGGCGAAAGAGCGCACTTCCTCCGCCATGTAGTCGCCCACATATATCGACCCGGTCCCGTCCAGCGCGAGCGATCCCACATCGCCGAAGGCGTCAGGTCCGGTGTCCACGGCCGACCCGATCCTCAGCTCTTCGACCAAGCGGAGCGGGACCGCCCCACGCGGGCCACGGGGATCGGGGTTTCTGACCACAATCCTTCCGGTCGCGAGGGTGTCCACGACTGCTAGGCCCCCCGCCTCCCCGGAACTCGTGCAAGCGATCAGCAGCACGGGTAGGGCGAGGACGATCGGAATCGGTCGTGATGACCGGCTCGGCCCCAGCGTGAACCCAACCCCTACCTTCGTAAGGCCGGGTCGGGCGTGCATTCCTCGTCCCAGTCTCCGAACGCGATCTCCGTGAGGGATGTGGCGATCACCTCCTCGCCCCGGCGCACCACCATCTCCTGCACGACGCCGACCCGCGACTCCCGCCATGGCGGGGGCTTCTCCCGAGCATCCCGCCCGTTGATCTCGAGCATCACGTCTCCGGCGCGAAGACCAGCCTCATCTCCCGGCGAGCACGGACGAACCAGGACGATTACGGGATGGGGCTGTTCGGACACGGGCGGCCAGACGAGTTCCCCATTCTGATCGAAGAGATCTTGGAGTCCGCCGGGATAGGGGTCGTACGCGACACCTCTGAAGGGCTCCGATGGTTCGGGTCGTGTGGGCTCCGGTCCCGCAACTTGGCCGGATAGGCCAGCCAGGGGTGCCAGCAGGATTGCGACCACGAGCCCCGAGATGAGCCGACACCCGAGCCCGCCCGTGGGAGCCTTAGAGAACAGGATCGGATGACCTACCAGATATCGCATATGATCAAGAGCGCCTTCGTGGAACCGTCGGCGTTGCACACGAGGTGGAAATTGCTCTTGTGCGGCCTCTCGCAGGTGTCCACCAAGCTCTTGAAAGCACTATCGATGGCCTCGCCGCTGCACTGGTTGGCCGCCCCGTTCGGGGATGCTGTCCCGCCTACCCCGACGCCAGCCGTCGTACAGGCACCCGCGTCGGTGCTCTTAACCGCCGTGGATGCGGATGCGGCTTCGCCTCCCGTCTCGGCTGCCACGGGCAGTTTGACGGCACGCGCAGGTGCCGTGAGCAGGATACACGCGAGGAGAAAAAGAGTGAAGACGGAAAGCTTGGAGCCGCGCATTGGATCCTCCCGGGTTTGGTCGCTCCCGGGTTTGGTCGCTCCCGGGTTTGGTCACTCCCGGGACTCACTCCCGAGGCTATGCAAGAGCGAACGTTGGCGCAAATCGGTTGACGAAAGCCATCTGCCCACGCATCTTCCGAAGATCATTTTTAGTCTAGGCTAAACATCGGCCCGGGGCTGCGGCCCGGACCCGTGTTCGCGGGAGATCGGAGGAGAGGTGAAGCCGGAGAAGCTGAGTCGACGGGACTGGCTGAGGCTTGGCGCCGCGGGGGTTGCCGGCGTATCGGGCGCGACGGTGCTGGAGCTGGCCTCCCGGGGCGGCGCGCGAGAGGCGCTGGCGGCCAGCGGCGCCATGCCGCGCGAGCCGGGAGCGGACGGCGCCGCGGCGGGCCCGGGCGCGGAGCACCAGGAGGCGATGGGGATCGTCGGCATTCCCGGGCCCGACGGCACCTTCGATCCCGCCGCCTTCCTGACGGATTTCGACTACGGCGAGGTCACGACGCGTGCCGACGGCCGCGTCGTCCGGAGCTGGCGGGTGGTGGCGCTCGACCGTGACATCGAGATCGCCCCCGGCGTCTTCTTCCCGGCGTGGACCTACAACGGGCAGGTGCCGGGCCCGACCCTGCGCTGCACGGAGGGGGATATCCTGCAAGTCGAGTTCACAAACGCGGGTTCGCACCCCCACACCATCCACTTTCACGGCGCGCACCCGCCGGAGATGGACGGCTTCGAGCCGGTCGTGGAACCGGGGCGGCGCTTCACATACGAGTTCGAGGCGAAGCCGTTCGGGCTCCACCTGTACCACTGCCACACGATGCCGCTCAAGCGGCACATCCATAAGGGTCTGTACGGGACGTTCATCGTGGATCCGCCCGAAGGCCGGGAACCGGCGCGGGAGATGGTCATGGTGATGAACGCATTCGACAGCAACCTGGACGGCGACAACGAGGTGTACGCGGTCAACACTTCGGCGTTCCACTACCACCACCATCCGGTGCGCGTGGGCGTCAACGACCTGTGCCGCGTCTATCTCGTCAACACGACCGAGTTCGACCTCATCAACTCGTTCCACCTGCATGCGGGCATGTTCAAGGTGTTCCGGACCGGAACCCGGTCGGACCAGTACGAACTCACGGACACGATCATGATGTGCCAGGGCGAACGGCACGTCCTCGAGTTCCGGCTCGAGAATCCCGGCATGCACATGTTCCACGCGCACCAGAGCGAGTTCGCGGAACTGGGGTGGATGGGTTTCTTCGAGGCGGTCGAGCGGCTCGCCGCCGACGAAGGCGCGCCCATGCGCCCCGCGTCCCGCGATGTCTGACAAGCCGTCCGGCGACGCTCCGCGCCGGGGCGGTCCGGTGCGCTGGATCTTGGGTCTCTTCCCGCTCGCACTGCTGGCCGGGCTCGTCGCGTTCTTCCTCGGCGCCGATCCCACGGCTCCCTTCCGGGACGCGTTCCCGCCCGTGGAGGATCTCACGATCGAGCGCGTGAGCTTCCCGGAGAGCGGCGTCATGCGCGTGCACGTCGTGAACGGCGGTCCCGAGGCGGCCACCATCGCGCAGGTGATCGTCGACGCTGCCTATTGGCGGTTCGCGATCGATGGCGATCCGACGCTGCCGCGTCTGGCGCGGGCCACGCTCGAGCTGGACTACCCCTGGGTGGAGGGGGAACTCCACGTCATCCGGCTGGTGACCTCCACCGGTCTCACCTTCGACCGCGAGGTGGCGGTGGCGACGCTCTCGCCGCGCCCCAACACCCTTTACCTGACGACCTTCGGCCTCCTCGGACTCTACGCCGGCGTGATCCCGGTTCTCGTGGGCCTGCTGTGGTATCCCTTTCTGCGCCGGATCGACCGCAAGTGGATCCACTTCTACCTCAGCCTCACCGTGGGCCTCCTGGCCTTCCTCGTCGTCGATGCGTTCGAGGACACGCTCGAGGCGTCGGCTCTGGTTCCGGAGGGATTCCAAGCCGCCGGGCTGATCGCCGTCGGCGTGATCGGCGCCATCGTCGGTCTCAGAGCCTTGGGGAACGTCGGACGCGGCCGGGGCGGCGGAGCCTCCGCCGGCGCGGGCGGGGCGAGCAGCGGGCTCACGGTGGCCTACCTGATCGCCATCAGCATCGGGCTGCACAACCTCGGCGAGGGGCTCGCCATCGGGGCGGCCTTCTCGCTGGGCGAGATCGCGCTCGGGAGCTTCCTCGTCATCGGATTCGCACTCCACAACACGACGGAGGGGCTGGCGATCGTCGCGCCGGTGGCGGCGAAGCGGCCGGCGCTCCGACACTTCGCGTTCATGGGCGGAATCGCCGGACTCCCGACCGTCCTGGGGGCGTGGGCGGGCGGATTCTCCTATTCGCCGACGCTGGCGACCCTCTTCCTCGCGCTCGGCGCCGGAGCCATCCTGCAGGTCATCGTCGAGGTCACGCGGCTGATCCGGAAGAGCTGGCCGCAGGGCCTGTTCACCCCCCTCAACGCCACGGGCCTCCTCCTCGGCCTCGTGGTAATGTACGGCACCGCGCTGATGGTGACCGCTTAGCTTGGCGGCGCAAACCTGAAGGAGGCACGATGCTCGGCGGCAGAAACCCCGGCCTCGGACTGGCCATCCTCCGCGTCGTGACCGGACTGATCTTCGTGATGCACGGCGGGCCCAAGCTGGCCGGCGGCATCGAGGGAACCGCGGCCTTCCTCGGGTCGCTCGGAATCCCGTTCTCCGGGATCATGGCGTGGGGGATCGCGCTGGCCGAGACCTTGGGCGGCGCATGCCTGATCGCGGGCCTGCTCGTGACGCCCCTCGCCCTGCTTCTCGCCGCACACATGCTGGCGGGGATCTTCCTCGTGCACTTGCCCAACGGCTTCTACGTCGTGGGCCCGGGCCGGGGGGGCTACGAGTTCAACCTGCTCCTGATCGCCGCCCTGCTGACCATCGTCTTGGCCGGATCGGGGATCGCGACGATCAAGAGCCGCTTCGTGAGGGACGTCGAGGTCGTCCTCGACTGAAGACGTCGCGGGGGAACGCCCCGCCGGTCCTGACCGCCGGCGTCAGTCGCCCGGGGGGCCGAGCGGGCTTGGCTCGCAGTTCTCCGTTTCGCGGGTGTAGGCGATGCTTGAGATCTTCCAGCCGTCTCCCGTCCGCACGAGGCTCACCGCGTCGATTCCGCAGTGGCTGAACTCGCCGTCCACGTGGAAGTCGTAGGGTGTCCACACCACGGCGATCGGACCCCGGGTCATCACATGCGGATCCCACATCCGTTCGAGGAGCGCGGGGCCCGGCTGACCGATGGAGGCGGCGAACTCGGCGCCGGTGCTCTCCCGGACCTGCACCCCGTCCGGGGTCTCCGCCGTGGCCACGAAGGTGGCGCCTTCGGTCAGCAGGTTGCGGATCGCATCGCCGTCGCGGGCGGCCATCGCGTCGAATAGCGCCTGCACGGCGGCCACCGCCCCCGCTTCGGCGTCCGCCTGCCCGGCGCCCACCGCGGGCGTGACGAGGATGGCTGCGGCGAGAAGCAACGTCGCTCCGAGCTGTCTCATGAGGCTCTCCCGATTCTCGTGGTCGGTCGTCGTAAGTCGTCCCGGCATCAATACGCGATCGTGCGAAACACTGGCTGGAAGAGCCGGGTTCGATGCGCGCAGGCGCTGTCCGCCGGGCACGCCGCGCAGTCGGGCTCCGTCATCTCGGGGCAACGCGTCCGGTTCTGAAAGAAGAACCAGTCCACGGCCCCCATGGAGCGCCCGCTCAGGTGCCGGATCTCCCCGACCGCCTCGTGGCAGGCGGCGCGCACGGCCTCCTCCTCCCCCGCGCTCACAACCTCCCGCTTCGCGAGCCTCGCGGCCAGCGTCTCGTCGGTTACCGAGACGACGCCGAGCCGGAGGCAGCTGCGCTGGCAGTGGTAGTCGACGATCGGCGGCACGTCCTCCCCCGCCCCCAGCCGCAGGAATCGCTCCGGGCGCTGGCTGAGGATCGCGGCGAGGAGGGCGGACTTCTTCCGCCACGGATCCTCCTTGTAGCCGCCGACCGCATCGAGGCGAGCGAGAAAGCGGGCGAGGGGTCGCTCCGCGGCGTTGGCTTCGGCCAAGAGCGACGCCGGAGTCAGGCCTAGGCCCAGCATGTCGCGTCCGTAAGCCCGAGCGCACGCCGGATGGAGGGTGCCCGCGGAGAGCGGGTTGCGTCCTCGGTCGTCTCGCAGGCGATGATCGAAGTCCGCGTCGTCGAGGACGGCGTGGCCCGCGGGCGTGAGTTGGCCGGGGGCCTCGCGGGCCCAGCGCAGGTAGGCGGCCCACAGGTAGTCGCTGCCCTTGAGGGCCCGGCCGCCCAGAGAGGCGATCATGGGTGCCTCGTAGCGGCCCGCGCCCTCGCGCCAAAAGCCGAACTGCTGCACGGTCGCGGCGAAGAAAGAGTCGAGCGCCACCGGATCGCCGGGTTCGGGAAAACGCGGGCCGGTGAAGTCGAACGCCGCCGCCGCCGGGGCCGTCGCGATGACCCCGGCCACGCGGCGGATGCGATCTCCGTCGAGGCGGACCCGCGCATCTGGCGGCGCCACCGGCGGCGGGCCGTCCGCGAGAAGGGGCGCCGGACCGATGCCCGTCACCGTCTGAGCGGCACGGTCCGCCGCCACGCGGGCGGCGATGGCGGGGTGGTCTCCGGCCGCGAGCCTGGCCAGCGCCGTCCCGCAGAAGGTGTCGCCGGCGCCCGTCGGATCCACCTCCTCGACCTCGGGGGCGGGGACGTTGATCTGGTGGTCGCCCAGGACCACGCGAGCCCCGCGCGACCCCCGGGTGACGAAGACCACGCCCCCCGCCGGGACCGCCACCTCGTCGAGCGACCCGAAGAGGAGTCCGGCCTCCTCCTCGTTGCAGAAGAAGTAGTCGGATGCCTCCACGACCCGCGCAACGACCTCCCGATGCGCGCGGATCCCCGGCGCGTACGTCCCGCACCCCACGCGCACGCCCGCCGCGGACAACCGCCGTGCGAACGTCAGTTGCAGCTCCGGATCGAGGAGGGGGACGACGTACGCGAAGGACCCCGGCCCCGCGTCGGGGATGTCGCCGTTGCGGATGTCCCCCTCCGAACCCCGCACCGCCCGGCGATAGACGGTCCGGCCATCGGGGAAGTACTCGATCTCGAAGTGCGGGAGCGCCGAGGGCGGAACCGTCGGCCCGCGCCAGTCGAGGAGGCCGTCCGCCCGTTCGAGTTCCGCCGGCATTGGATCCGGCCGGGGCGCGACGAGCGTGACTTCGGCCCCGGCCCGTTGCGCCGCGAGCGCGGTGTAGAGTCCCGCGCCCCCGGCGGACCGCACGGAGCGGCGGCCGAAGCGCAGGAGGTCGAGCGAGGGGCTCCCGACCACGAGGAGCCGTGGCCGGGTGCTCATGCCGCCGGCGTCAGCCGCCCTGCTGCTGATCCGTAGTGATGCGCCCGGCGGCGCCGGCGGGCCCATTGTCCCAGTCCTGGGCGCTGGAGATGTTCGGCACGCCCCAGTCATCGCCGTTCCACCCTTGGAAGCCCTCCATCCGGAAGGTCCACAGACCCGTCGTCATGTCGCTCACCACGATGAGTCCGTCCTCGTTCCGGACATCGACCCCGAACGTGCCGTTGAAGACGGCCGTCCGATCCACGTTCGGCGGCCCCAGATAGGTGTCGTAGTGGCCCACCGTGATCGGGTTCTCCGGGTCCATCATGTTGAACACCACGAGCCCGTCCAGGTAGCCCGACACGAACACGAGTGGCCAACGCACCTCGTGGTTGTGAACGAGGTTCTTCCAGTTCGCCGTCCACGCCGCGATTGGGCGGTTGATGGCGGACACCTCGCCGTTCAGCCCGGGCCGGAGGTCGAAGATCCGGAGCGGCGCGTACTGATACTCCGTCTCCGCGATCGCGAAGTTACCGTCCGGCGTCGGCGTGAAGGTGTGGCCGCTGCGAACCCCGGAGACTCCGACGATCTGCGTCAGAAGCTCGGGATTTCCGAGGTCCGTCACGTCGTAGATGTAGTAGCCGCCGGTGCCGCCGCCGTAGAAGCGATCCGTCCCCGTTTCCGGGTGATAGCCGAGATAGAAATCGTGGTATCCCCGCCGCCGGTTCCCCGCCATCCCCTGATCCGGGACCGGGATCTGCGCCACCATCTCATCGCCCCGTCCCTCGACGAGCGCGCCGAGGTCGTAGACGGCCGCGTAAGGTCCGGAGACGGTCGCGACGAGGTAGACGTTCATGTTGGAGTGCTTGTAGATGAAGATGTTGTGGAAGCCGCCCGGCAGCTCGGGCTCCCTGATGCGGGCCACCTCACGCACCGTCGAGGCGTCCGGCAGTCCGGTGACGTCGAGGACGACGGCCCCCATGTCGGAGTCCGGGCCGCCCTGCCCGAACTGCAGCGACTGCACGACGTAGTAGCGGTCTCCCCACTTGAAGTGCTTCACGTCCATCCCGCCGGTGCGCAGGTGCAGATCCTGGTCCTCGATCCGCCACTCGTAGAGCACCTCGGGGTTCTCCGGATCCTCGATCGAGACGATGTCCAGCCCCTTCGGACCAACCGGCCCGTACTGCATGCGCGCCACGTACGCGTAGGGCCGGTGCAGCTCCTGCTCGATGTCCATGTCCGCGATGCTGAGCCGCGGGCCGAGCGGAACGTGTCCGAGCACTTCCATGTTCCGGCTGCCGCGCTCCACGACATCGATCGCTTGGCCGCCAAGGCCCGCCGGGGCGACGAGAGCCGCGCCGAGCACGGCGACCGCGGAGAGTGTCGGGGTCCGATTTCCAACCTTCATTCTTTCCTCCGTTCAGAGCTGACAGCCCCCGGGGTGGCAGGCCGTGGCAAAGTCCCGCCTGCTAGCCGGGGTCCACCGTGAACACCATGGACATGCCGGCCTCCAGGTGCTCCGCAATATGGCAGTGCGCCATCCAGCGGCCAGAGTTGGAGGCCTCGAGCAGGATGTCGAACGTCGATCCAACCGGGATTACGACCGTGTCCTTCCAGGCGAGATTGTCCGACGGCACTCCGTCCTTTGAGAGCACGAGGAAACGCTGGCCGTGGATATGGATCGGGTGCTGCATCGGGTGAAACGAGCGGCGCTGGTTGTGGATGCGGATCTTCCGCACGTCTCCCACCGCAAAGCGCCAATCGATGTCCCGGTTCTCCTTCCCCGTCCGGACGTCGCGCAGGATCCAAGTCAGGTTCTCCGATGTCGAGAGAAAGTTCATCATCGGCATTGCGTCGGTCCACTCGACGGGCGGGAAGTAGAGGGTGTCGATCGCCATCACCGCGACGATGTCGCTGGGAAGGTCCCCCACCCGCACCGTGAGTTCGAGTTCGTGGTCGACGGGCCGGTCGAACTCGGGACGGTAGCGGTCGATGTCCTCGATGACGTCCGCGTGTTCGCGCAGGGTGGAGAACGCGTCCCCGTGGTCCTCCGCCACCGGTTCGTCGAGCACCGTGACGATCCCGAGCGTGTCGGTCTGCGGATAGAAGCGGCCGTTGAAGTGGTCAATGGCCTGGATCGGGTTGAGGAGCGCGTACGTGCCGGGCTCGTCGAAGCGGGCGTCGACGATGTACCGCTGGGCCGGGGCGAGCACGACGTTCGAGATGAAGCTCTCGCGCTCGAACTTGCTCACGTCGGCGCCCACGAGCTTCATCTCCGCACCCTCCGGGACGAGATTGAAGGTGCGTGTGTTCGCGACGTTGGTGAGATAGAGCCGACGGACCTCGCCGCGGCGGACCGTCGCCTCCCAGCGCGGCTCGCCGTTCACGAGCAACTGGTTCCCGAAGCGGCCCATGAGCGTCTGCACGGCGGCTTCGCGTCCCCAGGGGAAGAGTCCCCCTTCGTCGACGAGCAGGTCGTCGAACATGAGAAAGTCCTCGCCGTTCGCGGGACCGTAGTAATCCGCGGCGGACGCGTCGACGAGCATGTTCCCGTACAGGCCGAGGTCCTGCTGGATGTCCTCGCGGTGATGGGGGTGGTACCAGTAGAGGCCGGCGTCCCGGAAGTAGACCCGGTACACGAACGACTCGCCGGGTTCGACCGGATCCTGGGTGACGCCGGGGACACCGTCGAACTCGTTCTCGAGCCTGACGCCGTGCCAGTGGACGGCCGTTGGGAGGTCGATGTGGTTCGTGAACAGGACGATGATCTCCGCGCCCTGCGGGACGCGGATGAGGGGCCCGGGATACTGCCCGTTGAAGCCGTACATCGTGAACGTCCGCATCCCGATCGTGCGCCGCACGAACCCGGCCTCGAGGCGGAGCGTGTCGCCGTCGGCCATCTCGACGACCCCGCGGAAGACCGCCTCCGGGAGCATCGCGGGATCGTGCCCGGGGTCGGGCAGGTACGGGGTCACGCCGGGGACGGCGCCCATCAGGCCCGGCAGCATCATCGGCATCGGGATCGGCTGCGGCGGCATGCGCCACACGGGCCCCATGCTGTCCGTCGCCATCATGTGGCCCTCGTGCTGCTGCCCCGATGCCGGTGCGCCGCCCGGCCCCGCCGCGGCCGTGAGGACCGCCATGGCCGCAAGGTAGCGGGCCGCCCGCACGCCCCGTCCGCCTAGCAGCCCGTGACCACTAGAAGTAGAGCTGGCAGTTCATGGCCTCGAACGGGCCGTGCCCGGCCATAGTGTGCAGCCGGCCGGAGGGGGAGAGGCCGGTGAGCATGATCGGCCCCTGCCAGCGCTCGACATCGGCCGACGCCTCCTCGCTCACGAAGACGAGGAACTGGTTCCACGCGACCCGTCCCGTGAGCCGGTTTTCCTCGTCGAGCGTGCCGAGCCGCACCCACTCGTCGAGTTCGGGCTTCGCGGCCCACGCGACGTAGACGGCTCCGCGGCGGTGGCGCAGCTGATCGACCTGGATCTCGAGGTCGAAGGTCTGGAAACCGCCGTCGTCCACCGTGATCTCGAACGGAGAGCCGGGCTGCGTGAGCGTCATCGACCCGCGGCTGCCGGGCGCGCTCTGCGTGCCTGAGAGCGGAACCACTTCGGGCGTGACGAGGCAGGTGCCGGCCCGGGGCATCGTGCCGACCCGCGACGCCGCGTCTGCCCACGGCACCGGCCCCGCCGGAGCCGGAACTTCGCTCGGCCCGGCGGCACGCGCCTCGCCCGACACGAGCGAGCCGAGGGTGATCGCGAACCCGAGGATGATCGCGAAGCCGAACGCGGCGCCGATCACGCCGGCAAGCTGTTTCATGCTCTTCATGCTCGAAAGGTCGATTCCGACGCGCCGCCTTGCAAGCGCCGGGGGCCGAGCTGTGGCCCACCGATGACGGCGGCGCGGCCGGGCGGTGGGCGCGGCCGGGCGGTGGGCGCGGCCGGGTGCGCGCGTCGCGCGATGGACCCTCAGTCCAACTCGGGCCACCCGGCTCTCCCGCGTCTGCCGTCGGGCCGGCCGGTCTCGGCATCCGTGAGATCGAGGCCGAGGTCGAAGGTGGCGGCGTATCCGTGCTCCGTCTCGCTCACCTGGGCCATCAGGCTCTCGCCACCGTCGCGGCGAAAGATACGGTCCTCCGCGTTCGTCGTGGGACGCCGTCCACGCGCCGCGTACGGTGCCTGTGCGTGGGCTCTGTCCGTGAGCGCCTCGTCGAAGTAGAGCTGCGAGGTGAACTCGTACGGCTGCCCGGAGACGTCGGTGCGCGCCTTGAAGTGGATGTGGACGGCGCGCCCGCGGTACCAGCCCGGATAGATCGTCGTGAAGTGGGCCAGCCCGTCCTCGTCCGTGCGCTGGTAGCCCCGCAGAAAATGCCGTTCCCTCGCCGATGCGGGGGCTCCGTCGTCCTCTACGCCCGAGTACACGCCATCGGCGTCGCACTGCCACACGTCGATCAGCGCGCCGGGAAGCGCCGAACAGTCGCCGCCGGAGATCTGCGAGAGGTTGAACCTGAGCGTCAGCGGGATGCCCTCGCTCACCGTCCCGGTCGAAGGATCGGATCGGATGTCCGAGCGTTCGAGCCGCACGTCAACGAAGAAGGGCCCTTCGGTCTGTTCGGGCTTCGCCACGCAGGCCGGCAGTGTGCGGGCGATCCCGTCCGCCTGGGCGGCGAGAGGGGCGCCCGTGCCAAGGATCCACCGGCCCGCGGCCAGCGCCCCGCCGCCGACGCCGAGGGCGGCGAGAGCCTCGCGCCGCGTCAGTACCCGACCCCGCTCAGTGTGCTCGTGCTCCATCGCCGCACCTCCAGGCCGTCTGGGTTCCCGGGCGTCAGTCGCCGTCCGGATTGCTCTCCTCGATGATGATCTCGCGCCGCGACGTCCGCGGCCCACCGCCACGGCCCGATTCGCCGGTCCCGGGGCGGGTTCCGAAGTCGCCGTGAAGGCCGGTGAAGCGGGTGCCGGGGCCGCGCACGACACGGATCGCGCCCCCCTCGATCTGCCGGCCCAGCCAGTCCCGGACGCGGGCGATGAGGCGCCGCCTCACGGGCGGGACCAGGAGCAGAATGCCGGCGATATCCGTGAGGATGCCGGGCGTGATGAGGACGACTCCCGCGGCGAAAATCAGCAGCGCATGGACGAGCGATTCGCCCGGAAGGGCGCCGCCCTGGAGTTCGTCACGGACGGCCAGCCAGCCCCGCAGCCCTTCGCGCCGCGCGAGCCACGCGCCGGCGAACCCAGTCCCCATGACGAGGAGGAGCGTCGGCCCGAGCCCCAGCAGACCTCCGATTTGAATGAGGAGCGCAAGCTCCACGACGGGGACGATCGTAAACAGCAGGAAGAGCCGCAGGAGCATGGTCAGAACCGCGGGGCCGTGCGCATCCGGACGCCCGTCAGAACCCGGGCACCGTCAGAAGCCCATCATCGCCCGCACGGCCGGGTCGATCCTCTCGGGCGTCCAAAACGGCTTCCACACGAGGCTCACGACCGCCTCCTCCACGCCGTCCACCGACTCCGCCGCGTCCTTCGCGCCCCCGAGAATCTGACCACCCGCCGGGCAGCCCGGGCTCGTCAGCGTCATCGTAACCTTCGCCTCGCCCTCCTCGACCTCGACATCGTACACGAGCCCGAGATCCACGATGTTGATCCCGAGTTCGGGATCCGTCACGGAGCGCAGCGCGGTCCGCACCTTCTCCTCGATCTCGGGCGTCACGCCGCCGGTCGCCTCCGAGGACGACGTCTCCGCCTCCGCCGGTGCCGGTTCCGCCGAACCCATGCCGTCCATCGGATCCCTCGTATCCTTCGATTCCATCGTATGCGTCCCCTCTTGATCGTGTCCGGCCCCGGACGCTCTCGGTGCCGACGCGGGGTTTCGCCACGGCCTCCTAACCGACCAACTCGCCGGGAGGCACGCCCGGCTTCTCGAATTCCTTCAACAGATCCTCCACCGTGGGGCGCGCGCGCACCAGCGCCCGGCAGTCGTCCATCGCGCCGGTCGCGTTGATGAGGATCGTGCCGGTGAGCCGGTTGTCCGTCACGCAATAGATGATCGAGCGGCCGGAGCCGAGTTCGCCGGAGACGATCGTGCGGTCCACTTCCGCCGTCTCTCCGAACACGTTGATGCTGAGGTCGAAGACGTGCGTGAAGAAATAGGAGAGGTGGTCGAACGCCTCCCTCCCACCGGCCATGTTGCGCCCCGCGTGGCGCCCGTGCGCGCGGGCGTGGTCCCAGTGCTCGAGGCGCAACAGTCCGCCCCCCAGGGGATCCGGGAAGCGGGCCACGTCGCCCGCCGCGTAGATGTGCGCCGCCGTCGTCTCCGCGAACCCATCCACGACGATCCCGTCTTGGACCGCGAGGCCCGCTTGGGCGCCGAGTTCATCGTTCGGCGACATCCCGACGCCCACGATCGCAAGGTCGGCGGGGATCTCCTCGCCGCTGTCGAGCACGACCCGGGCAAGGCGACCCTCGCCTTCGAAGGCGGCCACGCCCGAGCCCAGCATGAATCGCACGCCGCGCTCCTCGAAGTAGCGGCGGAGGAAACCCGCGATCGACTCGGGGAAGACCCGCGCCCACACGCGCGGCTCCACCTCCGCGACAACGGCATCGACGTCGAACTTCGATAGCGATGAGGCGAGTTCCATCCCGATGAAGCCGGCACCGACGAGCACGACGCGCGACGCGCCGCGGGCCATCTCGCGCAGGTGCTCGGAGTCGGCGGCGGTGCGGAGCGTCGACACGCCGGGGAGACGGCTTCCCGGCACCTCGAGCCGCTTCGCCCGCCCGCCCGTGGCCATCAGAATGCGGCCGCCTCGAATCGCGTCGCCCGCGGCCGTGTGGACGGTCATGGAGCGGGCGTCCAGACGCTTCACCGGCTCGTCCGTGAACAGCGTGAGCCCGTCCGCCCGCTCCTCGAACCAGCGCGCGGGCTTCACGTGCAGCAGCTCCCGCGGCGCCCCCTCCGCCTGCAGGAACTCCTTCGACAGTGGAGGCCGGTGATAGGGAGGGTCCGGCTCCTCCGCGAACAGGGCGATCGAGCCTTGGCGATCGATCTCCCGAATCCCGTCTACCGCCGAGACCGCCGCGAGGCCGCCCCCCACGATGACGTAGTCGAAGGTCCGCACCGGTCGTCAGCCTCCGCCGTCTTCGGCCGACTGGTCGTGAACGATGAGCCAAGCCCCTTCCACGTTCAGCAGGACGAGCGTGAATGGTCCCGTCGATGTGACCGTCCCCTCGCGTTCGAGTACGTAGCGCGCCGTCGCGACGCCGACCCGCTCATCCACTTCCCGCACCCGCAGGCCCTCGAAGCGGAGGCTGTCCCGCGCCGCGCCCTCCGCGAATCCCGGGGCGTATCGCGCCCGAATCCCGTCGTAGCCTTCGATGAGTCCCGTCGACCCGATATAGGTCGTCGTCGGAGAGGGGGAGTAGGCGCTCATGAACTCCTCGAGATCGCCCGCGTTCCACGCCGCGGCCTGCCGGTCGAGTAGGGAGCCGACCTGCTCGGCAAGATCGGGCCCCTCGTCCGCCACCGGCGAGCCGTTGCCATCCAGCCGTTGGAGGCGGCAGCCCCCCGTCGCGAGGCCGGCGACCAGAGCGACCGCCGCCGCCGCTCGGGCGACCGCCGCCGCTCGGGCAACCGCCGCCGCCGCGGGCCGCGAGCCTCCCCTCCTGCTCGATCGGTCTCGGGTCATTCGTCTCACTTGAGTGCGCGCGTGAATAGTTCGACCGAGGCGTCGATCGCCTCTTCGAGTTCCGGCGTAGTCCCCGCGAACGGGTGTCCCGCCTGGAACGTGTGCGTCCCCCCCTCTACCCCGACGAGCCGAGCGAGGTCGCCCACGGCGTCCGCGATCCGCCAGGCGTCGCTGAAGGGCACGGACTCGTCGGCCGTCCCGTGCACCACGGTGACCGGAATCCGCAGGCTGGCGGCGCTGGCGAGCACGTCGAGGCGCTCCCGGTTCGCGCGCATGTCGTCGAGCACGTTTCGCTCGAGCGGCATGTCCTGCTTTGTGCGCGCGTTCGGGATGATCACGGTTTCTCCGGCGTCCCAGCGGTCGGCGAAGCCCTCGTAGCGGGCGACCGACGAGATCGAGGCCCACGTGACGACCCCCCGCACCTGCAACCGGAGACCCGCCTTCAGGATGCAGGTGGCGCCGCCTCGGCTGTGTCCGAGCAGGCCGAAGCGCGTGGCCGGCGTGACCTCGACGTGTCCGAGCCGGCCCGTCGCGAGCCCGTCGAGGATGGCCTCGAGATCCCACAGCTCGCGGGAAAACGTGTTGTGGCTGAAGGCCTCCAGATCATCGAAGTCCGAGTCGCGCACGCCGGAGCCGTCGAAGTTGAAGGAGACGACCGGGATGCCGGTTCGCTCCGCGAGTTGTCCGCAGAGATGGGGGAAGAATCCCCAGTCCTTGAACCCCTTGAAGCCGTGGCAGACGACGATCGCCGCGTCGTGTGCGGGAGATGTGCCCTCGGGGGGAGAAGCGTCACGCCAGTAGTCTCCGCGGAGGTCCGCGCCCGGCGGCGTGAATCGGAAGGGAGTGCGCGTCACGATCTGCGGCATGTCTTCATCTCCCGCCTTCGTCCCGCCGCCGCCGCGGCCGCCACATTGCGTCCTCGCGCCCGGTCCGCCGGTTCGCGATCCGCGCGAGGGTGAACAGCAAGTCGGAGAGACGGTTGATATAGGGGACGACGACTTCGGCGAGGTCCGGCTGCTCGCCGAGGAGAGCGGTGACGCTCCGCTCCGCCCGCCGACAGACGGTGCGCGCGACGTGCAGCTGGGCCGCGAGGGGCGACCCGCCGGGCAGGACGAAGGCATCGAGCGCGGGAAGCTCGGCGTCCAGCGCGTCGATCCAGGCCTCGAGCGCATCGATCCGGTCGGCGGAGAGCGCGGGAATCGTCCCCTTCCGCAGCAACCGGTCGGGATTGGCGGCGGCGAGGCGGGCCCCGATCATGAATAGATCCTCTTGGACGGCTCGGAGCTGCGCCGGCCCGGCTTCGCCGAGCGCCGCGTCGTCAGGGTCGAGGGCGAGCGCCGCGGCGTCCGGATCGAGGGCGAGCACCGCCCCGAGGGCGGCGTTGAGTTCATCGACGGTGCCGTACGCCGCGACCCGCGCTTCGTCTTTCGGGACGCGCGCGCCGCCGAGGAGCGTGGTCTCCCCTCCGTCCCCGCCTTTCGTGTATATCTTCAATCGGGATCGGCCATCATCGGGTTTGGCCGCGTGGCGCGCGCCGGGCGCCACGCTGATGGGCGAACCTTAACAGCCTGCGGCGAAACGCCGCCACTTGGCGCTGCATCGAGAGGCCGGGTGCCGGGACGCCGCCAACTGACGCCGCCAACTGATGCCGCCAACAAGGAGTCGTGACGTGAAGACCAACGAAACCGGCTTCCGCCCCGCGGATGTTCAGTCACGAAGGGCCTTCATCGCGACGACCGCGGCCGGGGTTGGCGCCGTCGCGGCGGGTTCGCTCGCTGCGTGCCGTCCGAATGGTGAGGAGGCACCCGCGAGCGCATCGGACCACGGAACGCGGGACGCCGGCGGCGGGATCGTCGTCGCGCGCGGGCCGATCGCCGTGGAGGCCGGAGTGGGCGCTCTCAGGCGCGGCGGCAACGCGATCGACGCGGCGATCGCGACGGCGTTCGCACAGTTCATCACGACGCCCTTCTCGGCCGGGGTGGGCGGCTTCGGCTGCATGGTCGTGTACGACGTGAGCACCCGGCGCGCCACGTCCATCGACTTCCACGGGCGCGCGGGGAGCAGGGCCGCGCCCGACATCTACCGGAGTGCGCTCGAGGGGCGGATCTACGGACACGCGGATCGCTGGAAGGTGCGCGGCGACATCAACCAGCTCGGCTACAAGGCGGTCGTCACGCCGGGCACGATCGCCGGTCTGTGGGAGGCATGGAGCCGGTTCGGGACCCGGCCGTGGGCCGAACTGATCGAGCCCGCGATTCGGCTCGCATACGACGGGTTCGAGATCCCCGGCGCTCTGGCGCGCGGCTTCACGACCCGGACGGAGTCGTCCTCGGGCGTCGTGCCGTTCTTCACCAAGGTCCGGACGACCGACGCCTCCGCGCGCATCTTTCTCAACGACGGAGTGCCGTGGCGGGCCGGAGAACGGCTTGTGCAGCGGGACTACGGCCGCACGCTCGAACTCATCGCCGAGGGTGGCGCCGACGCGGTCTACCGGGGCGAGATCGCCGAACGCATCGCGGCGGACTTCGAGCGCCACGGCGGTCTCATCACGATGGCCGATCTCGAGGCGTACACGCCCGATGTCTACGACTCCGTACACGGCACCTACCGCGGACACGATGTGTTCTCCAACGCCCTGCCGGGCAGCGGTGCCCAGGTCATCGAGATCCTGAACCTCCTCGAGGGCTACGACGTTCCGGGTCTCGAACACGGCAAGGCAGATCATGTGGAACTCCTGGGCCGCGCCCAGATCCTCTCCTTCATCGACCGGCGCCGGTACCACGGCGATCCGAAGTTCATCGACGACCCGACGGACATCCTCGTGTCGAAGGACCGCGCCGCCGAACTGCGGGGCTTCATCGACCGTCGCGAACTCCCGCCCGATGTCGTGGAGGAGCCGCCGGAGGGACCCGGCACGACGCACCTCTCGACGGCTGACGAGGCCGGGAACTGCGTGGCGCTCACGCACACGCTCGGCTCCGCGTCGGGGGTCGTGACCGAAGGGCTCGGCTTCACGTGGAACAACTGCATGTTCCAGTTCAACCCCGTGGCCGGGCGTCCGAACAGCATCGAGCCCGGAAAGGCGCGCATCACGGGGATCTCGCCGGCGATCGTCCTCCGCGGCGGCCGACCCATCCTGGTGACGGGCGCGGCGGGCGGAACGCGCATCCTGGGCGCCGTCGGGCACACGATCAGCAATACGGTGGATTTCGGCATGTCGGCGCTAGAAGCCGTCTCCGTCCCCCGCTGGCACTGGGAGGATCATCTGCTCGAGCTGGAGCCGCAGCTGTACCATCACCTGAGGGAGGAGTTGGAGGGACGCGGTCTCGACGTTGCGAACGACGCGTTCGTCGCGCAGCTCCACGCGGTTGGCATCGACCCGGACAGCGGGCGGATGACGGGGGGGCCGGACCCCCGAGGCTGGGGCGGAGGATCGGCCACGGCATAGCCCCGC
The DNA here is from genome assembly GCA_012270965.1 of Candidatus Palauibacter poriticola. Lineage (GTDB taxonomy): Bacteria > Gemmatimonadota > Gemmatimonadetes > Palauibacterales > Palauibacteraceae > Palauibacter > Palauibacter poriticola. The sequence continues at coordinate 42,728 of JAAXHJ010000026.1, read as the reverse complement.
GTGCCGGACGCATCGAGGTTGACACATGTCCCGTGCGTTCGTATCCTCCGGGTCACGCTGCGGGGTGGAGCAGTCTGGTAG